>CATJTQ010000161.1 GCA_949743325.1 uncultured Lachnospiraceae bacterium | reverse complement strand
TGGGTTGGAACATTAGAATAAATGATATGATGATGAATGCTACCGTTGTATCAGAAGCTCATCTTTTGTCGGAGGAAGATGTTAATTTTTCCGCTCTTGATGGTTATGTCGAAGCAGTAAAAAAATTAAGTGTAGTAAGGAAAGAGGGATTCATATGGCGAGAATATTCGCCTGCGTCAGCGTTGCAGGTTGGGATAGAAAGAAGATACTTCAATGAGGATAATGCACAAAGAATAGACGGTGCAACGAATCTGATTCATGCATGGAAGCGAGAGGGCGTTATTTCGGATAAGGAGTTTTCGTTGTTATTGGCTACTCTCATTTTTGCGGTAAATGATGTTGCCAATATTGCTGGAACATACGGTTGCTTTTTGTCGAAATGGACACAACAATCGATGAATCAACTTAATATTGTACCATTGGAATTGAGAAGAAATGCAGTAAACTATTCTGTCAGCAATCTTGATGTGTTTCAAGTGAATAGTAGGGCGTGTGATGTAGTATATTTTGATCCGCCTTATACAAAAAGACAATACGCATCATACTATCACATTCTTGAAACCATTGTGAGAGGCGATGAGCCGATAGTTGAAGGAGTAGCTGGATTGCGACCTTGGAAAGATAATGCATCTGTGTTCTGTTATAAGACAAAGGCTCTTAAGGCACTTGTAAAATTGGTTATTTCTCAAAAGGCAGATAGAGTATTGATTTCGTATAGTAACGATGGACATATTCAGTTGGATGAATTAAAAAAGGAATTAGAAAAAACAGGATATGTGGAAATAACCGAAATTGGGACAATAGGTAAATATCGCCCCAATCAAATCGCGAGTTCAAGCGGATCAGATGTTAATGAGTATCTGATTGAGTACAGAAAGTTCATGGGGGATTAATAATGAGCAGACCTCAGACATATGAGCAAACGCTTTTAAATAAAGCAGAGCAAGTGCTATCACATTTTTCCTCAGATTATGAGGAGAAATTACTGGTACTTGAGGCTTGTGCATCTATGTACGGCAATTTTGACATAAAAGATTATTGGTCAGCTTTTGGCATTATTACTTATAAATTTGAAGAAGTTATAAAAGCAGGACAAGATTTGTATACAGAAATAAATGCTACTGGCATTCCTCCCGCCATGGTAATTTCAAGCCTTTCAAGGGAACCTATTTCTATAAGCGAGAAGAAAAAGCAGGGAGCATTTTATACAGATTTTAGGCTCGCAGAATTTGTAGCAGATGACTGTGAAAAATATATAAAGAAAAATTGTGATTTGGCTGATATTGCGGCAGGAACAGGAATATTATTAGTTGGTGTTGCAGAACGATACTACGCAAAATATCCTAAGAATTATGATAACTGGCTGTCTGAACATGTTTATGCTTTTGATTTATCTTCCTATGCTTTGCGTGGCGCAAGGGCTGCATTGGCAGTTCATACATCATCAGTTCAGACATTAATCAAGATGAATGAAAATTGGGAAATATGCGACAGCTTAATTTCTGATAAATTGGATGATTTAACATTCGATATTGTAGTTGGCAATCCTCCCTGGGGAAAAACCAAATTATCGCTTCATTCGTTTGTAAATAGTAATGGTGCAAATCATGTTTATGGTTCAGAATATGGAAAATTTGATGAAACTGAATTTGAGACGCACAGGATAAACCAGATCGGATATAGCAAACGCCTAAAAGAAAAATACACCTTGTTGGGAGATTCGGAACCAGACATGTATATGGCTTTTTTACAAAGAGCTATGGCTTCAATCAAACCCGGTGGCCATATGGCGTATATTGTTCCTGCCGGATTGATTCGTTCACAAGGAACGGAAACACTAAGAAGATACCTCATTAAAGATAGCAATAAATTAAAGTATATCTTACTAGATAATAAAGCCCGCTTTTTTGAAATCGATTCAAGGTTTAAGTTTTTAATTATATCTCATGATAAAGTGGATGTGAAAAAGAAAGAGTGTCCTGAGATAATACTCTCAATATGCTCTACTAATGGAACTCAAATTACATATGGAAATGAAATTGATTTTAATGTGAATGACCTAGAACAGTTTCGACCTGACCTAACTATTCCTGAATGTCGCACTATACAAGAAAAAAATCTATTTTTCAAAATTTGCAAAAATGGACGTTCTTGGAAAGATGATTGGTTTGCTAATATTTCGAGAGAAGTCGATATGACAAACAATCGTTCAGATTTTTGTAGTGAAAAGTCGGAAGGCGATATTCCTGTAATTGAAGGAAGAATGGTACAGCAATTCCGTTTCGGTGCAAAAGCATATAAATCCGGGAGTGGAAGAAGTGCAAAATGGATACCGACAGCAGGTGATGAATTGCAGCCGCAGTTTTATATGGCTAAAAATAAGTTAAGTAGCCAGCTTCAGAATAGAATAGAACAATGTCGTGTGGGCTATTGTGATATAGCGGGCCAAACAAACGAAAGAGCTATGATGAGTGCTATCATTCCACCAATGGTTGTATGTGGAAACAAAGTTCCAACAATATGCTTCGAAGGAAATAATAGTGATGATTATATGTATTTTTGGCTAGGGGTGACAAATAGTTTTGTGTTTGATTGGTTATTAAGGAGGGTTATTTCGACAACGGTAAACTATTTCTTGCTGTTTAGCATGCCTATGCCGGATATTGATATAGAAAGTAGATTAGCGAAAGCTATTATTGAAAAATCAAGAAAAGTATCTGATATGCGCGCAGATTATTATACTGGGGATAGAATGGAAATACTGCGAGCGGAGATAGATGTCCTTGTTTCAAAGGCGTATGGCTTGGACTTTTCTGACCTTGAATTACTTATGATGGACTTCCCGCTATTGGATCGAGCTCAAACGGCTTTGAATAAAGAAAAGCGATCATCAGTTACAAGAGATTTAATGCTATCTTGTGCTGAAAAAGAATATAACAAAGATGAAAAAACGTACACAAATCGGTATAAAGAGGAAAAGAAGCTGAAGGCAAAAGCCTATATTCCTACAGAAATGGCTGATTTATGTAGATAGGAGGGGACAATGGATACATCTTCGAATAATTTAGACGTGAAACTTGTAATTTACAAGAAAATTGTAGAGGGGGATTTGAGCAAATTTACTGCTACTTCAAATATCACACCGAGCGGTGGTGGAGCAAGAGATTTGCGCTTTAGCCCTGCTACCGAATTTTTTCCAGTATTTCAGCGGATGTTTACTCAGAATGGCCCTATTTTGAGTGGTTACTTTTCGTGGATTAATCACGCTGATACGAGAGTTGAGATACATCCTCCAACAAATGCTCGTCCAAATGAGGTTCGTATTGGGAGAATCCATGAGTGTTTCCCGCAGGATGTTATTCCCAATGATTCATCTGATTGCGTCCTTCTTATTATATTGGATAGCACTGGAAGGGTAAGCCCTTATTTTACAAGTCAGGCCTCTTTGCAGCATGAAGCCTGGCATCCTGCCATAAGGGGCCCTATTTTGAGTGGACTAAATGCTCAAAGAAGTGTAAATTCGACTGCCATGGGTTATGTGGATATAGAAAATGGAAGGAGCTATACAAATGGACGCGTTTAGTATTCTCGCAAGTCTCCAGGCCAAAAAGAATGTTTTATTAATGGGCGCTCCTGGAACTGGGAAGTCTAAGTTAATGAATGATGTTGCCAGGACATTTGAAGCTGCAGCAAGTGCTACGGCGATTCCGGCTCATCAACCTGGAGCAGCCATTCCGATTCCTGCTGTTCCGGCAGCTAATACAATTGGGAATTTACCTATGATGCAAAGAACCAACCGAAAAGTGTTTAGGACAACACTACATCAGAATTCAAAATATAGGGATTTTCTCACGGGAATAACACCAAGACTTGACGGAAATAAGGGATATCAGATTTGTGAGGGGATTTTGTATCGAGCAAATGAGTATGCAAAACAAGATGACAGTGCAGCTCTTTTGATTATTGATGAGTTGAATCGTGGTCCGGCTATTGAGGTTTTTGGAGGAAGTATTGTATCAATAGAAGCCGATAAGAGATTAGCAGATGATAACTCTCCTGCTACCAATACTCAATACTTTGAAATCCTAAGTCCCAATACTAATAATAATGAGGAATACGCTTTTTCACCGCATTTATATATATTGGCAGCGATGAATCAAGCGGATGTCTCTGTGGCTCCTTTGGATGTTGCATTTATGAGAAGATGGATGAGCATCATGTTATATCCCGACTATCAGCCACTTTATGATAAATTTGGAGTCACAAGCGGAAACGCGATACCAGATATGAATCCTACAGTTCAAGATGTATACCATGTTGCAATTAAGGGGTTGGAATCTATTAACAAGAAAATTATTGCTGGAAGAGGTGCAGGATACCAACTTGGGCAAGGGGTGTTTATGTCTACCGAACCGCATGGTACAACTACGGCGGATGCGTTGGATTTTATTCTGGACTGCTGGTCTATGATATATGCGCATATCGATGAATTATTTTTTGGAGAGCCTAATGCGTTGTCCTATATTTTGAATGCTGAAAAGGATGAGTCACCATATTCCTTAGAAGAAATAACATTTGCTGGGGATACAAAGTTTGTTCTTACACATGCAACAATTGATCGCAATAATATATATGCATTGTATCGTTCGTTATTGGAGGACGATTGATGAAAATATCACTTGTTGAGTACGGTAGCGGAATTATATTAGATAATTTATTCGCGGGAAACGTTACAATTCAGAATTTAAAAGTTCTATTAGATAGGGCTAATATTGTCATTCAGCGGTCATTAAAAACAAATAAGAGGGTATTGGAGATTTCAGATGGAAAACTTCGTGCATTGGGCATCGCTGGGGCTATAAGGCTTTCAAAAGAAATTGAAATTGAGATAGTACCGAAAATGCTCAATGATTCCCAAAATGGAGATTGGAAGGAATCACTTTTTTTACTTGCGGCGCTTTCAAAGTATGGAAATATCATT
>CATJTQ010000160.1 GCA_949743325.1 uncultured Lachnospiraceae bacterium | reverse complement strand
TAAAAAACTCCAAAATTCTTACATTGCTTAATCTACTTTTGACTTCTTTATTTTATTTTTATTCCGTTTTTTCATCTGCTTTTCTGTACGTTTTTGGGGGAAAGGCTCAACCGCGTGAGCAGCTGTTCCGGCAGCAGCCTCTGTTTGGTTCATTCCATAGTCAGACTGATTTTCCGATTTTTCCTCTTGCTTATCCAACATTCCGGCTTCACGAATGTTTTGACCAACCCGTTCAATGCCGCTTTCCAAACCGCGTTGTAGCAGCTCTTTTGGTTTATTAAAGCCTCCGGCTTTAATATCTCGTTTAACTTCCTTTTTCTTCTTTATCTTTTCGATAATTATTCACCTCCCAAAATTGTTGCAACAAAATACCAGACACAATGTTTACTAACAAAGAATCTGGTATGTAATTTCAATTAAATTATTCATATTTTTTGCTGTATTTATTTTACAAATTAAAGATACAAAATCAGGATAAATAATCATTGCTAACTATCTATCCTGATTGAAAAATATTCTATTCTTTCATATAGTCCCTATACGCTTCAATAATCATATCAGAATCATTATATTCCGGCTGCCAACCCAACTCCTGTTCTGTTTTAGAAATATCTAAAATATAATTCTCGTCAGCAATCATATACTGCTCTTTATACATAATCTCCAAACCAATCGCGCCTAAAGCTGCCAAAACCAATTTAACCAACTTACCAGGAGTTGGAATAACCACAGACTTTGACCCAACCTCCCTTACCAGATTTTGCAGCAATTCCCTGGTTGAAGGTGGATTTTTCGAGCCAAGATTATACTCTGCGTTAGGTATGCCTGCTTTTATCGCACATTGCGTCGCCGAAACACAATCAAATACTGAAATCATCTGATAGCAATTCCTACCTGAACCAATAGTAGGAACTGGCAGATTATGTTTAATCAGCCAAAACAGTTTTTTCAAAATACCCAAACGTCCCGGCCCATTTATCATTCGCGGCCGAAAGATTGTAATATTCATTCCCTTTTCCCTGTACCTGCGGCAAATATCTTCAACTGCTTTTTTACTTTGACCATATGGCCCAAAAGGATTTTGAGGATGTCCTGTATCGACCGGCAGATACTGCGGCTTTCCATAAGTCATATCTGTTGTAAACTGAATAGCATTTCGGCAGCCTTTCTCAAAAGCCACTGCCAGAATATTCTCCGCACCAACAGTATTGGTATTAAAAAAATACTCTTTACGATTTTTACGCGGCACCTTAGTATGATATTGATTAGCAGCCAAATTCACCACAATATCATCTTTCTCTATTGGCACCCTGGCTAACTGTGCTTTATCTCTAATATCTATCTGTATATAAGGAATCCCCTTTTCAAAAGGTTCAGCAGCTAAATCACTGGCCAAAAACTGCTGCTGTTCTTTCTGCAACTCTTTAACAAACCACTGTCCAACAAAACCATTAGCACCAAATATAATAACTTTCATTTGCTTCAACTCCTGGAAATTAATATTACACCAATACAAATTACGGCAATACCAGCAATACGCACCGGCGTTACAGCTTCATGAAAAGCAAAATAACCTACAACTGCTGAAATTACATAGCCAATACTTAAAAAGGGATAAGCAAAACTGACGTCAACCTTAGAAAGAACCACCAACCAAAGACCAATACTTACAATATAACAAAACGCGCTTATCCATAAAGATATGTTTGTAACCATACTTGGCAATGCTGTAAGAGCACCAGCAAGACCGCCAGTTATTTCGCCAACTGCTATCATACCGTTTTTCATACAAAGCTGAGCCGCACAATTCAGCAGCACGCTAACTAAAATCAAAGCGATTATGCCCATATCAAAACCTCCAACTTTCAACCAAATTACCTTTTACCAGATAAGCCTTTTCCGCAATTTCTGCTAAAGGCTCATCCGCTTTAGAATCAGAATACAATTCTTCAATCTTTGCAGTTGGATATACCAACCGAAACTGCATTACCTTTTCTTCGCCTCTGCAATTCGGCCCTAGCAGCTTGCCACTTTGACATTCCACTTTTGAGGCGATATATTTTATTTTTAAACGCCCACAAATTTCGGCAATTAAAAATTCCGGTGAAGCAGAAATCACCAAATCATCTGATTTCTGCTGCTCATAATACCATTGCTTAATTTTTTTAATATTTTTATTCCAAAAAGCAACTATTTCTTGTTCAATGTTAGGAATATATTTTAAGAACTGATAAAACTTTTCCTTAAAATATTCACGACTAACCAAGCCAAGCTTAAACTGCAAACAGGCAATCAAGGCGCCAGGCAACGCAACTAATATCTTGGGATTGTTTTTAACGCAAAACTTCCAAAAATCCAAAGTGCAATCTCCGGCATAAATTGTGCCGTCAAAATCATATACATTCAATTTATCACCTACCTAAGACCTGGAATATAAATCAAGCCGAACAATACCAAGGCAAATATAAAGCTTAACAACACCAGAACTTTATCGTGCGTAATAACATCAACTGGGTCGCCATAAGAGTTTGATTCAATATCCGCACTATATTTCATCAGCAGTACAATGACCAAAGGCACCGTCCAGATAAGCTTGTCTGTACCATATTTGACTTCTATTTCCGCATCAGCACTCCACAAAGCATAAAAAGCCACAGCCAGCGTCAAACAAAGATACATAAACTTATCCAGAAACTCAAATGAATAAAAGCTTAAAACCTTGCGCGTGCTTGTTTCACCCTTGCTTTTTTTCAATTCATTTCTGCGTTTACCCAACCCTAAATAAAATGATAATGAAATAACCGTCAAATAAACCCAGGCTGAAACTCCTGAGCCAATAATTGCCGCACCGTAAAGCACTCTGAGCATAAAACCCATTACCAACAGTACAATATCCAGAAACGGAATATTCTTTAACCCCAAGCTATACCCAAGATTGCAAACAAAGTAAACCAGCATAATAGTCATAGCCTGCCAGCCAAAACCACAAAACCAATTTATAGCTACAGCCAAGATAAATAAACCAAAAGCAATTATGTATGCCAACTTAACGCTGATTGCTCCAGAAGCAATGGGACGATTTTTTTTGACTTCATGCCGCCTGTCCTGCTCCACATCATGTATATCGTTAAAAATATATATTGCTGAAGATATGACGCAAAATGCGACAAAGCCACATATAACCTTAGCTAAAATCGACCCTGCAAATATATTTCTATCAAAAAATATTGATACAAAGATTAACAAATTTTTTATGTAGTGCTTAGGGCGCATTAGTTTAATTAAACTTCTAATTTTATTCATACTCCAAATCTCACTTCATGGCAACATTCTTGTCAATTTGTTATCCGCATATGTATCAGCGCATATGCTGTCTATGACATTATCGTTTACCTTATCATACATAACAATATTTAAGCCTCTTTCATTAAAAGCGAATTCTTCATCATCAATTATAATAGAAGCTGCATTACCTGTTTCATACCCAGCACTAAGCATAGATACAGTTATATTGCCAATTTTATCATTATAGCTCATTTGCTCATCAGCTAAATTTTCATATATAACTTTGTTGCCATCTAAAACAGCCAAATAAGACCAACGATAATGATTGGGTAGCTCAAATTTCAACCCCAACGATTGCATTTTTTGCACTATATCAGACGTTAATGCCTCACTTGCTTCATCTTTAACAGCTATTAATAATATTTTATTTTCATCATAATAGCTTAAAAAATCTGTCAAATCATCAGTTGACATTATTCCGTTATTAATATCATAATATACAGGTTGTGCGTTAAATAATTGTCCGTTACAATTAGTAATGTCAATATCATCAACTAAAAACGTATTTATACCATTATCATAAAGATTAAAAATCCTACCATACATATCATAATTGCCAACGCTTACTACCACATCATTATATTCTGTAATTATTTTAAACCTTGCTAATTGAGCTTGAATATTATCATATTCCTTAAATTTGTAATAATTTAACGAAAAACAAGGCACCATATTTATAAACAGCAAAGCAACTAAAATACCTGAACAGAAAAGCATAACCGAGTTTTCATTCTTTTGCTGATTATAATTAATAAAAATATAAATAAGCGCTGCTATTACTATCCAAAATAATACCAAATTATATCTTGCCCAGGACAAACCAGGAACAGAGCATATTGCCAAAGCATAAATTACAAATAAAATTACGGTTATTGGTTTAGCTTTTATAAATTTGTTTTCTTTTTTTAATAAATAAATGGCAAGGACAACCAAACTAATTAGCAATATACCACTAAAAAACATTCCCCAACCAGCTGTTCGGGTATCATTTCCCTGAGCAGGTCCAAACTCTCCATTGCTGAAAAAAAGAGGCATCTTCCATTGAAGGGCTTCTAACTTTTTACTATTTGAGGTGAAAGAAAACAACGAAGCCACAAAGCGTTCAATATTAGACATATCACTAAAAACAATCGGTAGCTGACTTGTTATCATCTCTGTGGAGTCAGCGCCTATCATTGTATAAAGAGGATTAGCATATCGTATAGTATTTATTACATATGAAGTTGAACCGGTAATCAATGTGCCCAACAACACTGAGCCTGTCATTATTAAAAAAGCATTCTTAAAATATAAAAAAGTTTTTTTATTAAACCCATCGTTTTTTATTTTCAAAACCAACCAATAACCAGCAAAACTTAAACATAAAATTGCAAAAAATATAATTGCTGAAAATTTAATATTAAACCCAATATTTATACTTACAAATACCAAAAACCAACATAGATTAACATATTTACCTCTATTATAAAAAGTTAAATATAACAAAGACACAAAACACAACAATAACATCTGATATAATATGCCATCAGTATAATATGTAAAAAGCTGCGCTAAAACGCTAGGATTTATAACTAAAAATATTGAGCAGCAAACGCTTTGCCATCTATGCAACAATTTCGTTTCATCTAAAAACACATAACAAATCCAAAACAAAGCAAACAACATCATAACATTAAAACTTTTGCCATTTTCTATGTTATTTGTTAAATTATACAGTACCCCCCCCCAGATTTCACAACCTTTAGGGTAAGCATCATACCAAGTATAAGTTGCCTTACTCATAAAAGAAAAATTATTTTGAGAGTATGTATAAAATGTTTCTGTGAGAGGATTCCAGCCATCTTTTAGCATTGCAACCATACCCTTGTGATAGGTATTACCATCCCAAGTCCAATCATAAAAATGACCAGATAAAGCAACACAAGCAAATATAACAAATAATCCAGTTATTGTTATGATTGTTGCCTGTTTTATTGATTTAATAAAACAATATATAGCGCCAAAACTGCACAGGATTGCCAATAAAAAAATCCAATAACTTATTTTAAGACCAAATAAGAACATTATGCTTGTAATAAGTAAGACAAAAAACATCATACTTATTAGAAACACACTTTCAAATAAACATATCTCTTTATTCATAAAGCAAGCAAATCTCCATACTTATAAATACTCACCAACATTTTTCTGCATTTTGTTTTTCCAATGTAATATCATAAATGATAACTATATCATCTTGATTATTAAATGTCCGCATTTCCAAATCAGAAACAGCCTCCGTCAAAGTAAATGTATATTTTATTTCTTCTGAAGAACGAATGATATAATTTATTTCATTGTCAATCAACCCATTTGCATTTACTAAGTCAACATCTGCTTTATCTAAATTAATACCGCGAATTATAACCTCATAGCTACCAGCATCAGCACTACAATAAGGCCCATACTGTGCGGCTCCATTAACAAGCGTTATTCCTCCATTAGCTAAAAAAGCATTATCCGTATAGGATAAATTCAAAAAATTAAATCGTGCATTAAATCCAAATTCCAGCATATTAAACACAAACGGATTTTTATCAAAAACATATAACCAATAACCAAACTTTTCTTCACTGCTTTGCGCTAAAGATAACAAAAAACTTTTTGATGGATTTTCCTGCCAATTTTTATTTTCCCTACTTGTCAAAATCAGAGTTATAGGTTCGTCGTCATTTGTATAAAATGTACGATCAGTTATCCAATCATACATACTTAAACTATCATTATCTCGAATACACAAAGAACTTATGTTAGCATTGCTTAAAAACGATATAATATGCGTATTCCAAAAGGTTCCAATAACACGCTCGCACTTACTCTCCATTAAATATTCGGTCACATTCATTATTGGAGTTTTTTCTTCAATTTTATTACCATAAACATAAAAACCGTTAACTGTTACACCTGCTAAAATTAAAAGGACGATAACATATTTCAAAATATTAACTTTTTGCATTACTGCTAAGCGATAACAAAATATAGTTAACAAAACGATCCCGAACAATGCAGCAAACCAATAGTGGTACCAACCGGCATAGCCAGTTAATAGAAAATATACAGCCAGCAAAACAACTGAAGCCAACAGATAACTCAAAACCTTATTCTGTGATTTTGTAAGTATATCAAACTTCTTAACATAACGCAGACCGAAAATCAAAACACAATATAATGCAATGGCACAAATTGTTAAACAGGCAGAGAGTGATAATAAAGACATTCCATTAAAACTTATACCTATTGCCCTTAAAAAACGAAAAAAGTCTGTAAGAAAATTATCAAAAAATTTATCTTGCTGAATTATACCTAACTTAGAAACAAAAGAACTGGCATGACGATAAGGGGCGATAACAGCGGCATAAAACAGAAACGCCATTAAATTACTTGCAACTAATTCACAAGCATATATTAAAGACAGTTTATTAAATTTTAGTTCCTGCAGTTTAGCATTAATCAATCCAATAAGTTCAACCAATAAAATCGGAGCATAAAGAATGCAAAACATTTTTATTCCAGATAAACCAAGAAAAAAAGCAATAACAACACCAACTATTCTTTTTAGCAAGCTCAATTTATGTTCTTTATAAATTTCTGCAAAAAATGCTAAAGTAATTAGCAAGCCAATAACTAAAGTAACATATCCATTATAATGCCTGAACATTACGGTTTCTGGCAAGTAGTTCATGGTATCTATTGCACTCTTACCTGCAAAAAAACCAAATATCATTAATAATCCCAGAAAGATTTCTGTAAAACTCAAATCAAGTTTTCTAAAGAAATAATATATAGAAAACGCCAACAAAATAGTTGTTGTTAATAAAGTCAAATTTGCCGATAATATTAAATTTTTTGTTAAAAAATAAAACGGTGCCATAATAAACCAAGAACGTACCGCAAACGACTCATCTGAATTGGCATATTGAACAGTAAAAGGATTGCCTGTTTCCAAAACCTTTTTAAAATATAAATATTCGCCTCCAAAATCAGAGGTAGCGTACTGCAACATATAAACCCAGTTATTATAAAGAATATAGCTAAACAGAAAAGCAAACAAAGCCGCAAAGACATAGCCCGTTTTATCTTTATGTAAATCATCCAGGCAATTTTTTAATGCTAATTTAATTGCATCTAACATACTTTTATTTATCTCCATCTAAATTTTTGGTTAACAGGACTATTTATACTTATACGTAGTATAAGTATAAATAGGGGTACCCCTATTTTGGGCTTTCGACACATTAAAACATTTTTTATGTATCTTTAATATTAAAATATGAAAACAACTCCACAAGTAATACTAGTGACAATAAAACCAGCAATAATGACTCCCAGTAAGATAGCTGGAATTGCTGAGCGCAAAGGCATATTTAATAATGCAGATATGATAGCTCCCGTCCAAGCTCCAGTGCCTGGCAAAGGTATAGCCACTAATAAACATAAGCCGATTTTTCGGTATTTCAGCACAACCTCGCTTTTACTATAAGCCTTATTTTCTAACTTAATTACCACACGACCAATAATTTTACAATGCGTTTTACACCAGGCAAATATTTGTCTTGTAAATAATATAATTAATGGCACAGGCACCATATTACCCAACACTGAAAATATAAAGGCCTGCCAAGGAGCCAATCCCGTAGCAATGCCTACAGGAATAGCACCTCTAAGTTCAATAACAGGCAACATGGACAATACAAAAACCTTAAACAAATCCCCTATATTAGATGATACTATATACACAAAAAAACCTTTCTAATAATATTATATTTATCAAATTTCCTAAAAGTTTTAAGAGTTATTCTTATAAACAATTTCTCGTTGAATGAAAAAGCTGATAAAAAACAGACAGCCATCAACAAACACCTTTATAAGTGTTTCATTTATCTGTAAAAGATCAAATAAACCATTTACCAAAAGCGCACTGCAACCCATTTGAATTACAGCCAAAATAAAATACTTGGTTGCTGCTTTCTTATGACTGGCATTACTATCAAAAACCAGACTGTGGTTTATCAGATAATTATATATAGCTGAAATAACACGTGCCAGACAAGTGGCAACAATAATATGATAGGCAACCCAAGGTTTTAACAGCCAAACAAACAAAGCAAATAATGCTAAATCAATCACACAAGATGATAAAGAAGAAAATATGAATTTACCAAAAATTTTATATATTTTCAACGAATCCCTAACTGGATCAAAATGGGTGGCATGGTTATCTTTAGAATCATATATCGTTTCAATCGGTACCTCGGTTATACTTATGTTCATTTTTTTTGCTTCAATTAACATATTAGTTTCATACTCAAAACGCTCGCCATCTGTTTTTAATTGCTCCTGCATAAAAGCTTTGGGGATTGCCCTAAGACCGGTTTGCGTATCAGTAATTTTTAATCCAACAAACAACCTAAACATCAAACGTGTCAACTTATTGCCAAACTGTGATTTCCAAGGCACAGTTTCATCATCAAAATTTCGGCAGCCTAAAACCAAATTATTCGGCTCTTTATATAAAGCTGCAATACTCTTCTGAACAGCTTCAGGCGTATGTTGTCCATCAGAATCTGCCGTAACGCAGCCAAGCAGTTTAATATTGCTTTCTTTGTTACGGTTTAATATATAGTTAAAAGCTGTTTTTAAGGCTCTGCCTTTACCTAAATTAACCGCATGCTGCAAAACCTTGCAACCATATTTTTGTTCTGCTTCTACAAAATATTTATCAAATTTTGATGCACTTCCATCATTTACCAGAACTATATCTTCAAAACCAGCCTGCTTTAACTTACTCAAAAAATCAAGCAATCTTTCATCTGGCTCCAAAGATGGGATAACAATAGGGACTTCTGTTATTTTATACATATTTATACACCACCACTTATTGGACATATACCAACTTTATAATCTTGTACAGGCAGATAGTCTTTAAGCGCTTCCACTTGTTCTGACATATCCGATAAAGTAACCAGATAATCATAATTGATCAAGTCCTGCAACACCTTTTCATCTAACCCTTTAGCAATATCTTCATTAGAAATTACTCTTATGTTTGTAGACCTCAGCCATGTTATAGCCATATTACGTAGCTGACCATTATTTCTAGGTGGAGCAGCATTAAAATCATTTACATTCCATAATACAAGATAACTATTATCTGTGTAGTGAGTATTTTCTTCAATATTTTCATATAATAGTTTATAACCATAGTCATTATAGGACTCCACTGGTTTATAATGTTTATAACCAAAAATATATCCAAAATTATAAAACAATATAGAATAACATAAAGTAAAACAAAGTATTAACAAATTATATTTATTTTTTTGAAAAATCGTAAACTCCTTTAATAATGTATATATTCCACCACCAAGCAAATATATTACAATTGTGCCAAAATAACGGTAAAAACAGGCCAGTTTATTAGCCTCTGATGTCGTCATAGAAAAAACATAAGTGCAAAGCAAGAGAATGCTATATGTTAATAATATTGCAACACCAAATACCATACTATATCCAATTGTCCTTGAAAAGTTATTTAATTTACTATATTCCTTGCGTTGTTTAGAAGAATCAAATGTTTGCAAACTTTTGGCACAAAAATATATTATTAGAAAAACTATAAACCAAAAAAAACATATTGTAACACCTGTATCGTTTCCAATATCTGTTATTTGCAAAAAAAATTTTTTACAAATAGATAAAATCGTATCATATCCTTTTTCGTGCATCAATGAAACAAAGCGAGAAATTGAAATATTCTGGCTGGCTTCTGTCATCCCAGCATAATAGAATGAAGAACGTACAAAATAAGCTTCATAAATTAAAATTGGAACACATAAGCATAAAACAATATATTTAAACCAATGTTTTTTTAAATTATATTTAAAACCAACAATAATAATTGTTACAAAAACAAAAAATAAACAAGAATTTTTTATAATAGCAGCAAAAGAAAGAAGCAAACACAAAGGTATAGTAAGTTCTTTTATATTTGGTTCACTTAAAACAATTACCAATGCAGCTAATGGAACAAATGCAACTACTGTATCTACCAACAAAGCATATGTACTAATATCTATAGCACAAAGCAAAATACTAGCTAAACAAATATTAAACAAAACCAAGTATTTATATTTTTCATTATTCTTATTATTAAAAACTGAAAAGAAACTAAGCAAACACGATATATTTAATATCCCTTGAGCAAAAAAACAATTTGAAACATTAAAACCAATAAAACGTGTAAGCAAATATATCCAAGTTGCCGTTCCCGGTACATATGTATAAAACCTTATATCAGGCGTTATCGGATATGTATTGTCATAATTCATTGCCTTACAAATTCGATACCAATGATTGTAATCATCTATGTGTGATAAACCAGAATGTCTTGTAATAAAAAATAGCCATATTGTTGCAAAAATATAAAACCATATACTCCAATCACAAAATATTGATTTAATATTGTGCCAACTACGATAACGCCATAAACACAAAAAACCGCCCAGTGTAACAACTACACAACCGATTTTCAAAAATCCTAACAAACCAAATATATAGACACAAACTGTCATGCCAGAAATCGCCGTAATAGGGAAAAAACATATTGGTAGCTTGGTTTTAGCTTTCCATAACAAAGCATAACCTAATATTGCAGCCGCTAAAATCAAACCATAAAATATATGAATTATATAATACATAAATTAACCACCCAATAAACACTTTTATCTTTTCTCTAAAAACTCTTGATACCTATCACAAATGCCCTGCACATCAGAGCCAAACTCCACCTGCCGACCCTTATCCAACCACAGGATCTTACTGCACATCTGCCTTATCTGACCTAATGAATGAGATACCAATATCGTCGTCGCTCCGCCATTAATAATCTCTTTCATCTTAGCCTCGCTTTTCTTACGAAACGCGCCGTCGCCAACCGACAACACCTCGTCCAATATCAATATATCCGGCTCCACCAAACTGGCTATGGAAAAGGCCAGCCTGCTTTTCATCCCAGAGGATAACTGCTTAAAAGGCCTGTCCTCAAACTCCTGCAACTCCGCAAACTCTATTATCTGACCATAGGTTTCATCCATAAACCTGCGGGTATAGCCTAACATGGCTCCGCGCAGATAGGTGTTTTCCCTAACCGTTAAATCACCATCAAAGCCGCTGCCCAACTCCAGCAAGGCAGCAATCGTACCCTCTCTATGCACCCAACCCTTTGTCGGTTCCATAATGCCGGAAATGGCTTTAAGCAACGTCGACTTACCAGCTCCGTTGGTTCCAATAATACCAAGCATATCGCCTTTTTCCAAAGCAAAACTTATATCTCTGTCCGCCCAAAACTCTTTAACCTGATAGTTACGCTTAATTCTGCGCATAACATACTCTTTCAAACCTATATCCTTAAAATCACCGGTCATATAGCGGATTGATACATCTTTCAGCTCTAAAATACTCAAAATCAATTCCTCCGCTAAACATAATATAAAAACCGGTGATTATATTTCTTATACATAAAGCAACCTAAACACAGCACAATAGCCACATCAGCCAGCATCAGCAAATGAAATTCAGGCGTAGGTATGGTTGCTTCAATTACTATCTTTCTGAAATATCTGATAAACAGATAAACTGGATTCAGCAGAAAAATATTCTGCACAGTCTGGCTATATCCGTCAATCGTATAAAAGATAGCCGACATATACATCAAAAGCTGTGTAAAAACACTCCACAAATATTGAATATCCCTGAAGAACACAAACAGGGCGGAAAGCACCAGACCAACACCAATATTGAACAAAACCAGCATAGAAATCGGATAAATAAGCAAAATAATTTTCCAAGTAAATGTTATATGGTCAAAAATACAAAAAATAAAGAAAACTATTAGCGTTAAACCAAAATTGATCAAAGTCTGAACGTTTTTGGAAAACAGAAACAAATATTTAGGTACGTTAACCTTAGAAAATATCCCAGCGTTTCCCATTAATGACGACATGCCCTGCGAGGTTGCCTCATTAAAATAACTAAAAATCAGATTGCCGCAAAACAGATAGGTAGTATAATGCGCCATATTCCGGCCAAAGAACTG
>CATJTQ010000159.1 GCA_949743325.1 uncultured Lachnospiraceae bacterium | reverse complement strand
GCAATAACCGCCGCCACGCCGA
This sequence comes from uncultured Lachnospiraceae bacterium, assembly GCA_949743325.1. GTDB lineage: Bacteria > Bacillota > Clostridia > Lachnospirales > Lachnospiraceae > CAJJNI01. The sequence goes on along the minus strand of CATJTQ010000159.1, from coordinate 5,372 downwards.
TAATAATGCCCAACATAGTCAGCAGAGAGCGCACCTTGCGGGCCAGCAGGCTTTTCAAAGCCATTACAAAGGCTTGACGAATAGCCATTATTGAACTGCCGACACAACGGCGGCCTCACCGTCAGCCGAGCCGTCATAGATAATTTTGCCGTCTTCCAGCCGTACAATCCGCTGCGCCTGCCGGGCAATGGAGTTATCGTGGGTAATCAGCACCACCGTGCGCCCCTCCTGATTAAGCTGCCGTAAAATATCCAGCACCTCCCGGCCGGTCTGGCTGTCCAAAGCGCCGGTTGGTTCATCCGCCAAAATAACCGCCGGCTCTCCAGCCAAGGCTCTGGCAATCGCCACCCGCTGCTGCTGCCCGCCGAAATTATTGTAATTTCTAGTCAAATAATCAAAATGATCGCTCTGGCCCACAACATATAAAAATTTGGAATATGGCGTTGTACCATCAGGTTTCCATTCTGCGTGCAGGCCGTTGTCTACGCTGACTACCTGCTCCAAGGATGTCAACATTTGCCCGTTCTTCAAATTTTGAGCAATCTGCTGCGCATTAGCCATATGATAAAACTGATACCCCTGAAAACTGCCTGCATTCATCTGATTCAGCACTTCCTCCTTGCTGACAATGAGTTTTTCCACGGTGGTTTCCACGCAGGTCAAGCCGACATTATTCAGTTCCTTGCGCAAATCCTCGGGATTTACGGTTGACGGAGTATCAGGCAGCAAATTAATTGGAATTTTCGGTATTGGAATTTGCATTTTTTAACCTCCCTTTCGAAAATAACTAAATAGTTTATTGACAACTTTTACATCTTTTGCAACCTTTCTGTTTACATTTTTTTAATTTTTTGCATTATTTTTCAAGTCGCTCTATACAATAATATATATTACATAAGGGGCTTTATTTATGCCAATTTTTTTTAAGAACAATTTCGACATATAAATAATCGTTGCTTTCTTGCACAAGATAGCAACGATTATTATTACGCCAAAGGGCGTTACCTACAAAATAAGAAACTTCTTTTAACATTATCTTAAATTTTTACCTGCTGAATTAGTTAGGCCCCAACATCAAACCCGTAAGGGCTTGGCGTGCCTGTCGGTAACATCTCCTGCAACTCCTGCAAGGCCAGCTTCGTCACTGTTGAATCAGCAGATGTGATTGGGCTGCTGCCGGTTGCCAGCAAATGTTCTTTTTCCTGTTGAGTTGCTCTTCTGTATTCATCTGGAGTTGGTTCAAGGTTTGTCAACTTTCCCAAATCCAAATTTGCCAAAAAAAGCTCTCTCTTTGCAAAAATACTTTTACCAACATTGGTTAGCCTCCTGATTATATTTAAGGCAGAGGATAGTTTCAAAATAAAACTATCCTCTGCCTTAAATTAACAACACTATCTAAATCACTGCCAGCAAATCGTTCAGCACTTTGCCCACAGATTTTGTTGCAGAAACATACGTATTAATGGTGTTATGGCTATAAAGCCAATCGCCATTATCATCTTTTTGCATACCCATTTGGCGCAACATAGCCCGCCACTGATCTAAATATTCCTGCACATTGCCAGTCCAGCCAGTTATATCCTCACCTTTCAGGTAGCCTTTCAACCTTTCAGCCAAAATGGAACTTCCGTGAGAGTTAGGACCTTGTGGCATTGGTATCATCTGTGGGCTAACCCGCGTCAAATCATAATCCTGCTGACTGATAGCGCCCACTGCCAGCAAATCCTTACCCAAAGCTCCCCAGTCCTCTTTGCTGATGTAATCCTGATTTTTCATTTTTCTCAGCACATCTTTTGAAACGTCAGATAGCTTATTGAATGTTTCCAACAGCTTATCCTTGTCAGCCTTAGCCACAGAATAGTCACTTGCCGTACTTTGCATCACACCAAAGAACGATTGCGCAGCGTTTACATCATTTTGTAAATTTTTCTGATTTCTGTTGTAAGCCGCACCAAAAGATGAAACCTTTAAATCCATAGAAATTGCCATTGATTTTACCTCTATTCTACATAAACATACAAACCAATAGACTGGCTTCCCGATGTGCCAGTGGCGTTAGATTGATAGGAAACTTTTCCATCAATGCCTAATTTATAATCTGTTAAAACTGTTTGATCAAATTTTGAAGCAAATTCCCACTGATTTTCTCCATTGCGAGCAGTTTTTCCTTTTCTGACACTCTTTCCCGCACCAGTATATTCATAATAGGACCAAGATATAGGCTTATAAACATCAAGTTTATAGATGCCCATATAGTACCAACCAATCTGTTCAACGCCTGCATTAGCTACATTATTCATCACATAAGCCTGCTGTTCACGAGTAAAGGTATCAGCAATATAATTCAATCCATCAACGGGCTCAGAAATCATTGTAAATCCAACGTCATTTATAACGGTTTCCTGTCCATTATAGATTACAAGGGGAAATACTGCAACAATTACCGGATCAATTCTACTTGTACCAAAAGCCATAGGCTCAATTCCATATTCTTCATCTGCCTCAGTCATATCGGCTTCCTCAACTTCCACTGCCTGATCTTCAAGCAGTTCAGGATTAATTGCAATAAACTGACGAGTACCCTCCTCAGCAATGATTTCACCATTTACATCAATAGGAGCAGTGGCCGGCTCAAAAGCCAAGGCTACACTTGCCGTAAACATCAGCATAAATGCCGTCAGTAATAAAGTCAAAAACGATTTTTTCATAATCTTATCCTCCTAATCTAAAAGTTGATTTAACACTTGCTCAATTTTACCAAACAACAAAGCAGTAGGACTTTTTTGAAACGACTGGCTAAGCGGGTCAAACTGCTCAAAGGAAGCGCGGTAGCGTACCCAATCCAGCACATTATTTTGTCCATTTTGCAATGAATAGGACATACCACTGGGTGCATAATTGGAAATTTGCAAACCGGTTTCTGAACATTCCAATGGCGTAAGCATTGAGCTTGCAATATAGCCTTTAGCTTCTGCTGGTATAACACCATACGAGCATAAATCATCAACAAAATTGTTATATTCATCTCGGCTCATATCAGTAGGGTTATATCTACCTGCAAGTTCCGTTTTTTGCTGTTCAGTAAGCCCACAATCCACTTTTGAAGTGTTAGGTTTATTAAAAAAGGTTTGCAAATTATTTTGTGCTTGCGCTTTGGCTTGGGCAAGGCTCTCACGCACCTGTTCCTTATATTCCTCTTTAACAATGGCATAAGAACCTTTGCGAACAAACCAGTCTGGATTTAAAAAACTATTGCCACGTATGGAAACCATAGTTTAAGCCCCTTTCAAAATAAAAATCAAACTTTGGCGTTCATCATTACGCCGCCGCCCATCGGAATACCGTATTGCTGACCAGCATTATTGCCAGTTGTATAGCGACAATAGAACACACCATTGATACCTGCATAATAATAGCTATTTGGGTCGGCTGGCAAACCATAATTACCTCTAATAGTTATATGGGTATTTGTTTGGTTAATACTCTGGGTTCTTGTTTCGGTGCCATCCATACAAGTAGCAGTTGGCGTCCAAGTAAGGCGCAAAGGCTTTGCAGCAATTAAATCGTGCTCAGTTTCAATTCGCCAACCAATAACGCCCCACTGTTTGCCAGCAGTTTCGCTATTATTATTCAGCACATTAAAAGCCTCGTTCACAAATGCTGTCACATCAGCCGGAAACAAATGGATACTGCCATCGGCAACAACCAAATTGCTACCCCAACGTCTAACTCTGCTAACATTATTCAGAATATAGGCTGCTTGGTCTTCCACACAATATACAATAGGATAAACCCGCACTTCTTTAATGATAACTTCATCGCGAGAGATAGCATAAGGCTCAATTCCGTCTTCAGAAGCATCAGCTAAAGTATCGTTTTCCACAAATGTTTCTGCGGATTCATCAGCCTCAACCAGTACTTCAAGGTTTTCAACTTCGTCTAATGGCGTGAGTGACAGTGTGTCTGTTTCTGTTGCAAATGCAGGCATTGCCATTGCAAAACAAAGGCAGAACGCCAGCAACAAACTCATTATATTACGTTTACGCATTATAATCAACACTACCTTTCTTTTTGAAAATAATTTTTTAATTACAAGAGCAAAATTCCAATCAATTTACCAATCATAACGATTAAACGACCTCTATCCTCCTTGCTTGCTAAAATTCTTGCTCGTTCAGCAGTCAGCTCGCTGTTTTCAGCAAATCGTTGGTAACTTTTACCTCTTTATATATAAGTCCCACGAGAAGGCCAAAATGTAACGCAAAATTTAAAAAAATTTCACATTACTAATTTTTAGTTTTATTACAGTGTTTAAGCAAAAAAATTGCACTTTACAGACCAAAATCTGCAAAGTGCAATTTTCATTTTATTTGTATTGTAAAATCTTGAACTATAATTTAATCAGCAATATATTCTGCGGTATCATAGCCACCTTTTTCAGCATAAAAATATACTTTGGCTCGGTAAGAATATCCAGATTGACCTCCATAATAAGATACGTCAGAATTATGACTCCTACGATTATATGCTAACATATTGGAATAATCATCGCTGCTAAGCGTTGCAACAGAACTCCAGCGGCTTGAACCAGGAGCTTTTTCCTGAATAATGATAGTTTGTGCTCCCAATACATCCATTGTACCAGTTGCTTGTATATCAAATGATACCGTCACTCTGCCACCAGAATATGTTGCAATCTTAGCATAGCAATCAAAAATGTATTCGCTTGATTTTACAGCTGCATTGGCAACAGCAGTTATACAAAAAAATGCCATTAACAACAATCCAACAAAAAGTTTCTTTCGCATAATCCTCACTCTCCATAAATTGAATTTATTATTTGTTTAGCCTCGGCCAAAGAAAAATCGCCTTTAATAGAACCCTCAACATTGCCATTTCGCCAAACAATAACTCTATTATCTAAATTAGTCATAATATAATGGCTGATATTATGAACTGTATATTCCCTAACCTCTTTGATATCTTTTTCATAAAGCGGTTTATTATCATCATCAGATAAAAATCTATAATCTATATATATTTTATTAACGTTGTCTGTATTCTCACTATAAAAATCAGCTTCAATACGCATATAAGAATCCAACCCTGATACAGTTGGTTCTTCTGATACATAACCATCAGGCAGCCACTGGGGAACCAATTTATTATCGCTATAAACAGCAACCACCTCAATCAGTTCCTTTGTTGGAATATCCCTTTCAAGCCAAAACTGTTCGTCAGTCCATCTGCCTATATAACGAATTGGATTATACCCCAAAGCGTATGCCGTAACCGTACCAACAAACATAAACAGCACCAACACTGCAACTGCACTGGCAAACCTGCGCAATCCTTTTGGAAAAAAAGATATT
>CATJTQ010000158.1 GCA_949743325.1 uncultured Lachnospiraceae bacterium | reverse complement strand
TACCCACAGTGTATATGATATATTCTTATACTATAGACAAGATTGTTTCTGCGGAAATTAATATTGAAAAATATTATTTCCTCAGTTAGCTTAAGAAAGGAAAACAAAATGAGCATTCACATTATAACCGATTCATCATCAGACATTAAAAATTCAGAATACAAAAATCTAACAGTGTTACCTATGACTATTACATTTGGAGATAATCAATACAAAGATGGTGTTACATTAGACCACAAGCAATTTTACGAAAAACTTATTGAAAGCGACGTATTACCTGTTACAAGTCAAATACCTCCTTTTGATTTTGAAGAAGCAATTAAAGAGATAGTATCGAATGGTGATACTGTAATTATTATTACACTGTCATCAAAATTATCCGGCACATGGCAAAGCGCTTCTATTGCTGCAAAGAATTTTCCAGATTCCGTATATGTTGTTGACAGCGAAAATATTACCGTCGGAGAACATATTTTAGTTGATTATGCATTTAGACTGATTGATAAAGGAATGGAAGCTGCAAATATTGTTGAAGAGTTAAACTTCATTAAGAAAAAAATTCACCTTGTTGCCTTACTGGATACACTTGAATATTTGAAAAAAGGCGGTCGTATTTCTAAAACAGCTGCACTTGCAGGAAATATCCTATCAATTAAACCAGTAATTGCAATTACAGATGGTGAAGTTTCAATACTAGGAAAAGCAAGAGGCTCAAAACAAGCTAATAATCTGATTGCAGAAGAGATAAAATCGTCAGGCGGTATAGATTTCACAAAGCCATATTTTCTTGGATATACGGGTCTAAGCACTGCGCTTATTGAAAAATATATAGAAGATAATTCTGTTCTTTGGAAAGGTAAGACTGAAAAACTTCCAATTGGAAGTGTAGGCGGTACAATAGGTACTCATGCTGGTCCTGGTGCTATAGCTGTTGCCTGGGTGGGGGAACGTTAATTCACATGTTTACAACTATAAATCATTAGTAATATTCATCTACCAACAGACAAATATCTTATAAATAACATTCTTGTTAAAGTAAAACAGCGCTCCTTTGCAATTATACATTATTTAATTACTTCACATGTATACCTGCAAGGGAGCATTCAATAATAATAACAATATATTTATGTATTTTGCAGCAATATAACTATCCCATTCTTAACCAATATTAAAAAAATATAATCTTGAATACTAATTATAATTGTTATGTAAGATAATTCTTTATCATATTCTCCAAATCTTCAGCCACTATAGGTTTAGAAAGAAAATTTGCAAAACCTATATTACTGTAATATTCATCCATTCCAGCAACAGTATTAGCAGTAAGCATTATTACAGGAACTCCATCGCACTTATTAGGTATTTTTTTCATTTGCTGAAAACTTTCAACACCATCCATCTGAGGCATCATATGATCCATAAATATTAAATCATAATAATTTTCTTTTATTAATTTTAAAAATTCATATCCGCTCGCTGCTTCTGTAACTTGTACCTTTGTCTGTTTTAAAAGTTTTCTAAAAACAAACCGATTCATACGATTATCATCTACAATAAGAATATGTGCATCCGGAGCAACAAACTGAGGCTTATATTCAATATTATCTGTTGTTAATTTACATGTACTTAAATTTACTGGTGTTTTATCTATAACTCTTTGTCTAATCTCACATGAAAATGTACTTCCTTTACCATATTCGCTCTGAATATTTAGCATACTTCCCATCAATTTCAACAAACTAACAGTTATATCCAATCCAAGACCAGTACCTTGTGTAGTATGATTACTATCATCCTCAACCCTTTCATACGGCTTAAGAATTCTGGCAATATCTTTCTCTTTTATACCAATACCTGTATCAGTCACTTCAATTTTAAGAAATACATCTTCATTTTCAAAACGACAATTAACTTTAAAACTCACAGTCCCCTCTTTAGTATATTTAACTGCATTTGATAAAAGATTCATTATTATCTGCTGAATACGAACATTATCCCCATAAACTAAACATGGTATATTTGATGATACATCTGATTTAAATACAAGCCCTTTTGACTGAGCATTTACACTTATCATTTCAACAATATTCTGGAACATCACAACAGGATTATAATTCAAACAAACAATTTCCATTTTACCAGATTCTATTTTAGAAAAATCCAAAACATCATTTATCATATTTAAAAGTGTTTCTGTAGCGTGTTTTACTTGAAGTGCATATTGACGTATTTCTGTATCTTTACTCTCCCTCATAATCATTTCATTCATTCCGAAAATTGAATTAACAGGAGTTCTAATTTCATGAGAAACTCTCGATAGAAAAACCGATTTTGCTTCATTGGCATCATTGATCAATTTAATTTCCTTTTCATGAAATTTCTGCTCTTCACTTCTATCTATAATAGAAAAACAACATCCCAAATAATTATGTCTTGTATCAAAAATATTTTGACTCACAACGTAAAAATATCGTTTCTCACCATTTACTTCACGCTCTCTGTTCCATGACTGCCGGTTTATATCATTTTTATCCCTATCTCTCGCATATTCTGCATAACGCATTTCAGCTGCATCTAAATCCAATTCTTCTCCAAGCATATCCCCCAATTTATTATTTGAATAAATACATTTTCCTCTCTCATCGTAGCAAATTATCGCACTATCTATCTGCTCAAGCATAAGCGACTGCATTTTAACAACAAGATCACTTGGAATATAAATAAGACCATAATAATACAAGGCAACTGAAAGTCCTATATATAATACAATTGATGCATTAAATGGTATATGCTTAATAACACAGATCATATCAATAATAATTAAAGCCAAAAACATAACTAATACACCTGTATACTTTTTACGATAAAAATGCGGGGATTTAAACATTCTATAAACAAGCAGACTAATAATCCACACAGAAATAACATAACAAAATAAAAGATGAATGTAATACAATCCTGTAAAATCTCCTGCTATGTATATATCATATTTTCCCAAGTATTCAACGTTCTCAACGCTAAATACATGATTCCAAAAAACATTCATCAATAAGCAAACAGAATCACTTGCTGCAAATATAATCATAAATATTTTTAATTTATGGCTGCTTTCTTTGGTGTCAGTATATATTTGAATAAAATCAGCCAAAAGCAGCAACAGCCAATCTATCATAGCTGAAAAAACAGAGAAACCTAAACTCGAAAAGAATTCTGTTCTAGCAACAACAAAAGCCATATTAGAAAAAGCTGTTATAACTGCAACAAAAAAAAGCCATTCCATAGATATTCTTAAATTAGTCTCTATTTTCCTTGCTCTCCACATACTGTAAAGCAAAACTAAAATTACAGCAGAAAGTAAAATCACATAGTATTTTATCATAATTACACCTTTAATTTATGTTTATCCTACATTAGTATATAATAAAATAGTACCATTGTTTCGATATTAAAACAAGGTTTTTATTAACATTATTTACATTAAATAGAATTAACGTCTAATCATTAGTTAATACCTTGAATTGGCTAATCTTAACATTTTGCTTTTCATTAGTAATTTCACAAATGATAGACTTCCACATATTACAAACATTAGCAGCAAAATACAGAAAAAAGAGAGCCATAATTATGACTCTCAATAAATTCAAACCATTATTTCAATAATAACTTTACTTAATAATCAATACTGTAGATGTCTCATTGATATGTCCCAAATAAGCCTCTCCTCCTGTGGAGAACCCTATACTAGGATATCTTCCAAACAACTCACAGTAAGGCTTTGTAAGCTGCTTATTCAACATCTCAAAAGTACGATAGAGACAGTTGAAATTAATTACACCAGCCGGCTTATATGTAACTACACTATCAAGCGCTTGTTTTGTATCTTCAACTATATTTCCAATCTTTAATACATTGATCTCTGATCCTTCTGGAATACCACAATGGAGAGTAATTCCATCTTCCACAATCTCATTAAATGTACGAACAAAAATCTCACCATCTGCCACTATACCCAAAGGATTTGAGACAAAATAATCCTGTATCTTATCCACTGATACTCCCAAAACTTCTGCATAAACCTCTCCGCATGGTCTATTATCAAACTCATATAGTACTCTACTATGTAAATCTGACTTGGTAACTAATAATTTACGTTCTGACATTACACATGCACTCTGAGTTTTAAGAACATCATATCCATTAACTGTTTTTAATACTGCTAAAACTGCAGCTCCTGTATAAACTTTATCACCTGCATATACCCTGGAAATATTATTTTCTGCTGCTGAAGAAGAGCCTCCGACAAACAAAATATCAGTTGCTGTTCCTAAACGATCCATAAACACTTCTTCTGCCTTAGCTCCTGATTCGAAAAGAATTAAGCCAACGTATTTGTCAAAATTACTGAAAACCTCTTCATTTCCGCCAAAATGAGCTTCCATATCTTCAACAACATCCCTCAGCTCTATTTCCTTATCTATATTTTCTACTGCTCTGACACATACATCTTCTATGCTATCTTTATCCATAGCCATAATACTTACAGAATGATCTGTATAATCAGAATCACAATATTCACTATGCGAAGTGGAACCTATGATTTCGCTATCCGGAAATACTTTTTTTAATTCCTCTGCAGGATTAGAGTTATCATAACAGCTTGACGCAAAAAACAATAAAAACTTTACATCAAAATCTTTTAATGCCTCTTCTGCCTTTTTCGCCACATCCTGACTGTCTGCTCCTTTTATGGAAATTGTTCTGATTGCCAATGTTATCCCACCTTTAATTCATTTTTTATGTATTAAATTATCAAGCCAAACTCTTTTGCGATATCCCTAAGCTTTTGAATTACAGCCATATCATCAGGCGATGTAGGCGTATACTTATCAATCGCCACACCTTTCAAAATAATCTTAGTCTTAACACTGTTTGCTATAACCTTATTTCCTCTGGATTTCTCCGTGATTATTTTTTGGATCATATTATAAATTTGTCCTGCCAATCAAATCACTCCTTTGAAATTATTTTATATCAACTACTGCAATCAATTATAAAATTTATATTTTGCAATCTTAGCCCCGCATCAGTATAAATGCGAGGCCTATTTTCATAATGATACTTGTCAAACTATCAATATTTACTAAAATCGCCGTCAAGAGAAATTATTTCCTGACTGCCTCCAAAGGAAGAGTCAACAGACTCAGCAAAAGAAGCACCATGGCCTGACGAGAGTAATTTGTATTGTCCGATAAGATTCTTAAGTGTAACAGCCTGATTAGATAACTCTTCACTAGCTGCTGCACACTGCTCACTTGTAGCAGCATTAGTCTGAACAACTGTTGAGACTTGTGTAATTGCCTGATCAATCTGAGAAATTGCTGTTGCCTGTTCATTTGAAGATGCAGTAATATTGCTTATTAAATTTACAATATCATCAATTGAACCTACAATCTCATCAAGTGATTTTGCAGTTTCTTCTGCAAGTCTGGTACCATTTCCAATTTTATGGATTGAATCCTCGATCATCTCAGCTGTTTCACTTGCTGCCGCTGCACTTTTAGCAGCCAAGTTTCTTACTTCCTCTGCAACAACTGCAAATCCTTTACCATGGATACCTGCTCTTGCAGCTTCAACAGCTGCGTTCAATGCAAGAATATTTGTTTGGAATGCTATATCATCAATATTCTTAATAATCTTGGAAATTGTCTCAGAAGATTCATTAATTGAATCCATAGCGTTCATCATAGCTTTCATCTGATCATTTCCTTCAGTTGCCATCTTCTTAATATTGTGAACTAATGTATTTGCCTGACCTGCTTCAGTAGCATTTTCTTTAGTACGCTGTGTAACTTCATCCATTGATGCAGTTACCTGCTCTAATGAACTTGCCTGTTCTGTTGAACCTTGTGCTAATGCCTGACTGGCATTTGCAACCTGTTCAGAACCAACTGTAATCTGAACTCCTGCTTCCTTAATATTGTTAAGCATAACATTCTCATCAGCAACAACCTTATGAAGTGCATTTCCAAGAACATCTCCCTCACTTCTAGGCTTCACATCAACAGTAAAATCTCCTCTGGAAAGAAATTCTGCAATTTGAGCTTGAGATTTTATTCCATCAACCATAACTGCAAAATTATCCATCAGTTCACCTAAATCATCATTATAAATTTTCTCACAATCTACTTCTATTGAGCCAAGCGCAAGTTTCTTAGCTGCAATAGATAATTTCTTAATTGGAAGAGTAATTGACTTAATCAGGAACAAACAGAAGCCAATTGTAATACATACTGCAAGCAATGCAATAACTACTAAAATAATCTGCACTGCACGCATTTGAAATTCAACTGTATTGTTATTTTCAACTGATGCTTCCTGTAAATCTTTCATCAGCTGCTGCAGCTCACTCTCAACATCATTAGCAATATCAATGCCTGTAGCGAGAAGTTCTTCTCTTCCTTGTTCAACCTGACCATTCTGAACTAATTGCACACTGTTATCAGCAGCAGATATATATGTATTCATTTTCTCTACAACTATATCATATCCATCATTCAAAACATCAGAGTTAAGATGATCAAGCCTTTCTGAAAATAACTGCAAAAAGTTCTGTGTCTTTTTCTGATATTCATTCATCTTGCTTACTTGTGTATGAAGCTGATTCATATCATCATGGTAAATATATAAGATATTACGCAGAGTCACTTTAATATCAGCAAAGTCACTATATGCTTCACTTAAATAATATGAAGACATTGCATAGTTATTATAACGAGCATTTTGAGCCTTATTAGTACTCATTGCAGACCACAAACCAACACTTCCAATAAGAAGCATCAGAAACAACATCATTACACTGAATACTGTTATTTTAGTCTTAACTGTCAAATCATTAATTGAAAATCTTTTCTTCATGGTAAACTCTCCTTTTTATGATTGTTCTTCCTCTTGAATATCCTCAAGCACATTAAAAATTTCTTGCTTTATCAGCCTTTCTGGGTCTAACAGAAGCTTAACTCTATTACCCGTCCTCGCCAACCCATAAACATATTTACTATGTTCATGCTCCTTATGTCCCAATGAAGGCGGCGGCACAATATCATCATCTAATATTGTATCAACCTCCTCTATTTTCTCAACAATCAATCCAATTACTGTTGATTTCACATCAATAACGATGATACAGGTTCTATCCGTATATTCTGTTGGCTCCATCTTAAAGCGCACCCGAACATCAATAACAGGAATAATCTTACCACGAAGATTTATTAAACCTTTAATATAATTATCTACTTCGGGTATTGGCGTTATAGGCTGCATGGCGATTATTTCATTCACATAACTTATACTTATACCGAAGTATTCTTTTCCAGTCTGAAAAGTCATAAACTTTCCTTTTTGGGAATCTGAATCATCTTCCTCAAGCAGTTCTTCTACTAATTCCTCTGCCATGAACTATCTCCTTTCCTCAGTCAACATTAATCCGGCAATATCTAATATCAATGCAATGCTGCCATCTCCAAGCTGTGTACAGCCTGAAATACCATTTACCTTCTTAACATAAGAAGGAATTGGTTTTACAACGATTTCCTGTTCCTGAATCAATTTGTCAATTAAAATACATACCTGATTGCCCTCATGTTCTAACACAACAACAATACCATCTTCGATATTATCTGCTGAACCTGACAGATTGTATCTCTCATTTAATCGTATAAAAGGAAAACATTCATCCCTCAATACTATATATTCCTCACCTCCAGGTTCCTGTACAAGAGCATCATTATCCATTCTTACAAACTCTTTTATTGAAGCTGTCTCAATTACAAATGAGGAATTTCCTACCTGAACGACAATACCATTGATAATTGCCAATGTAAGAGGAATAACTAATGTCATTTCTGAACCTTCATATTCCACACTGTCAATATCAAGCCTTCCGCCAATAGACTGAATATTCTTCACAACAACGTCCATACCAACGCCTCTGCCTGAATATTCTGTAACTTCTTCCTTAGTTGAAAATCCTGGCAATGTAATAAATCTAAATATTTCTCTATCCTGAAAATCACTCATTGGTCTGTCTTCAATAAGACCATTTGCCAACGCTTTATTATAAAGTTTTTCTTTATTTAACCCTTTTCCGTCATCTCTAACGCTAATGTAAACTTTTCCGCCTTCATTCTTTGCCTCCAAAGTAATCTTGCCTTTTTCCGGCTTACCAAGCTTTATGCGGTCATTAGTATTCTCTTCAATACCATGATCCACTGAATTCCTTACAAGATGCATTAACGGATCAGAGATATGCTCAATAATATTTTTATCAACTTCAGTATTTTCACCGATAACCTCAAGTTCAATATCCTTATCCAGCTTTCGAGATACATCAAATACAATTCTTTTCATCTTCTGAAAAACATTTGTAAGAGGCATCATACGCATTGACATAATAACTTCCTGAAGCTCTGTAGTAATTTTAGAAAGCTGTGCTGATGCCTTTTGGAAGTTTCCAAGTTCCAAACCAGGAACCTTCAGATCAGGATTTTGAAGAACTACCGCCTCAGCAATAACAAGTTCTCCAATCAAATCCATAAGCGCATCCATTTTTTCTACATTTACACTAATAATAGTCTGCTGCTTATGCTGATTCTTTGCAAGAGTTTTTCCCTTACCTGTCTCTTTAGCTTTTACAATATAATCACCAGGCGCAGGTTTCTGTGTGGATTTTTGAACTTTTACTTCTTTTTTCTCTTCTTCTAAATGAATAAATTCAGATGGGTCTCCCATTCCAAATTCAACTAGCCCTCTGCCATATTCGTTAGCAGTCATTTCCTCAATATCAATCTTCTCTGCCTCAGAACTGTCTATCAAATCCAAAATTTCTTCTTTGGAACTCTTTGTCTGTAACAGAATATGAAATCCTTCCATCAAGATAGTATTAGAACTATCCTCATTAGTCAGAATATCTTCTGGAGAATAAAGAAGATCTTCTGCTAACTCTTTCAATGCATATGTAGCCGAATATGCACGTATATTACTCATCTGTGTGTCATCTCTGTAATGGATTACAATTCTGTAGAAATGACTGTCATTTTCCGCCACGGGCGTAATATAAAACTGTGAAGGCTCCTCATGTTTATTTTCTTTTGGAAGTCTAATACCCTGTTTTTTAATTTCACCTTTAATTCGACTTAAAAACTCATCAAGATCTTCCACTAACTGCGTTTCATCACCATCAGGATTATCTCCATCCTTAATTTTATCCATCTCTCCAGTAACAAAATCTGAAACTGCAAGTACCTTATCTACCAATTCCAGATGAGGAACATCATCAGGATGGGATTCTCTTAAGTAATAGAATACATCTTCCAGCTTATGGGCAACTTTTGTTATATTCTCATACATCAAAACTGCCGACGAGCCCTTTATAGTATGCATAACACGGAAAATTTCATTTATATCGGCATCATCAAAGCAATCTTCATCCTGTTTATCTAATATTATACCTTCCAACTGTTCCAAGAGCTGACCACTCTCATATAAAAACATAGAAAGCATACTATCTGTGTTAAATTCTTCTGCCATACTTCCTCCAATCTAAAGAATTTTCTTTCACTATGCCTATTAAATTAGCTTTAGCCTTTTTAAAACCTTTTCAAATTTTTCCACATCCAACGGTTTTCCCGCATAGGCTTCACAGCCAAGCTCAAACGCCATCTTAACATTGCGTTCATCGTTGAGAGCCGTTGTCATAATAACTTTTACACATTTTTCTTTTGGTATACCCTTCTGCGCTTCAATATTACGGATAGCTTTAAGTACTTGATAACCATCCATAACAGGCATCATAACATCAAGACAAGCCAAATCATATGGCTCATCATCCTCAAGAGCCATCATAAAAGCATCTACTGCTTCTTCACCATCAACCATAACATCACATTCACCATAGCGTGACAACTGTTTATCCATAAATTTACGGCTGGCGAAATCATCTTCTGCCAATAAAATTTTCATTAAACACACTACTCCTTTCTCAATTATTTAACTATTTGCTCAACAGGCTATATACTTTCCCTGCAATCGCCGATAACGCCATACGATATTGTACAGCTCCAATATCATATGCAACTTTAGGCATTCCATATACTATTGAACTTGCCTCATCCTGACCAATAGTCTGTGCTCCGCTGTTACGCATCTCTAAAAGACCTTTGGCTCCATCACCGCCCATACCAGTTAAAATTACACCGACGGCATTTCTTCCTGCTGCTTTGGCAACAGAATTAAACAAAACATCGACTGAAGGGCAGTGTCCGTTAACCCTCTCCACACCCTTACATTCGACCTGATATATATTTCCAGTCTTAATAAGACGCATATGCCTGTCACCAGGCGCTATCAACACTCGCCCCGGCAAAACTCTGTCACCAGTCTCAGCTTCCTTAACCGCTACTTCACATTGATTATTCAAACGGTCAGCATACATTTTTGTAAAACCAGGCGGCATATGCTGTACAATAACAACTCCTGGTATATCTCTCTTAAATCTGCTTACAACATCAAAAATCGCCTCAGTACCTCCAGTAGAAGCGCCAATTGCAACAATCCTATCTTTATTTACATTTATATGACCTGTTATCGATCCTGTATCCGCACGTTTTAATCTGCCAACTTTAGCCGTAGATGCAATCTTTACTTTAGCCGCAAGTTCTTTTGTAAGAAAGTCATTGAGCTGTAAAGGATTCATATTATCCGGTTTATTTACAAAATCAACAGCTCCTGCTTCTAATGCATCAAACACTTTATCACTCAATGCACTTATCATAACAACAGGAAGGGGATACTGCGGCATTAACCTTCTTAGGAATTCTATTCCACTCATCCTTGGTAGCTCAACATCAAGAGTCATCACATCAGGCTTATATTTTAAAATTGCATCTCTCGCCTCGTAAGCGTCCTGCGCCCTTGCCACCACTTGAATATTGGGGTCTGAATCAAGTCCCTGAGCAAGCATATTTCGAAACATCATGGAATCATCCACAACTAAGACTTTAATCGGCCTCATATTAATTCCCCTGCTTTCTATAGATTGATGGTTGTACATACTGAAACTTTGTTTTTTTACGGTCAAGACTTTCTGTAGTCCCTATAAATATATAACCTCCCGGCTCCATATAGTCATAAATTCTCTGTATAAGATCATATTTGGTATCATCTTTAAAATAAATCATCACATTTCTTATAAAAACGATATGAAACCTTCTTTTAAATGGCAACTTATTCATCAAATTAAACTGTCTGAATATAACTTCTTTCTTCAAAACATCTTTCACACAATACTCATCATTATTCTGTTTCTTAAAATAACGCTGTTTCCATTTCGCAGGCAAAGGGTCTATATTTTCTTTCAAATATACACCCTTTACCGCATGCTCAAGAACTTTCGTAGAAATATCTGTTGCCAGTACTCTTGTATCCCACATATTATGCTCGACTCCAAAGTAATCAAGCAGCACCATCGCCAACGTATATGGCTCTTCACCTGTTGAAGAAGCCGCACACCAAACACGTAAATCCTTATCTCTGGCAGCACAAGATTTAGCCCATGGCAAAGCCACACGCATCAAAAAATCAAAATGTGTACTTTCTCTCATGAAATATGTATGATTAGTAGTTAGAACATTAACAAGATCTGTAGCTGCTGCTCCATCAGGACTATTCTCAACTTTTGCCATATACTCATCATAATTAGCATAACCGTTTCTAACAAGATAATTTTCAAGTCTGCCACTCACCAGAACTTTCTTCTGACTCAAATCTATGCCATAATTTTTCATCATATATGACACTATTCGACTAAACTCATTATCAGTAATCAAAACACTTCTTCCTCCTCAGACAAAAGCACGCCTTTCTCCCTTGTACCTTTTGTCTAAAAATATATAATTATAATAAATCTTTTATATTTATTTGTCAATACCATTTTACTGTTTATAACGCGACAGCATAAGGGCATACTGTCGCGCATTCCCACTGCATTACACGTAATTATTTCTGTATATTTATCATTATAAAATAACAATTAATTAATTAAAGTAAATATTTACCTTTACAATTAAATCATTTATCATCTACAGAAATCGACAGCTCGTCTAATTGCTTACTATCAACAATATTAGGGGCATCTGTCATAAGACATGATGCATCTTTTACTTTTGGAAAAGCAATGACTTCGCGAATGCTGTCCTCTCCTGCCATAAGCATAACAAGCCGGTCAAGTCCATACGCCAAACCTGCATGAGGAGGAACTCCATATTTAAATGCATTTAAAAGAAAACCAAACTGCTCATATGCTTTCTCTTTCTCAAAACCAAGCACTTCAAACATCTTTTCCTGGACATTATCCATATGAATACGGACACTTCCTCCGCCAATCTCTGTTCCATTTAATACAATATCATATGCCTTTGCACGTACTTCTCCTGGATTAGAATCAAGCTTATCCAAATCTTCCTCCATTGGCATAGTAAATGGGTGATGCATTGCAACATAACGATTCTGTTCTTCTGACCACTCAAGAAGCGGAAATTCTGTTACCCAGAGAAAATTAAATTTGCTCTTATCCAATAGATTTAAATTTCTGGCAATTTCAAGGCGAAGATTACCAAGCACATCATATACAACTTTATTTTTATCTGCAGCAAAGAAAAGCAAATCTCCCGGCTCGCCGTCCATAGCTTTAACTAAATCTTCCAATTCTTCCTCTGTCATAAACTTGGCAAAAGTTGATTTGTATGTTCCATCTTCATTGACAGATAGATATGCCAGCCACTTGGCGCCAAAATCTTTAGCAAAATTAACATAGGCGTCAATTTTCTTTCTCGGCGTAGCTCCCTGTCCCTTAGCATTAATTCCTCGCACACTTCCGCCATTTTCCAGTGCTCCGGTAAACACACCAAAACCACAACCTTTAACAATATCTGAAACATCCTTTAACTCCATACCAAACCTTGTATCCGGTTTGTCTGAGCCATATCTATCCATAGCCTCCTGCCATGTCATTCTCTGTATCGGCAGACTTACATCAACACCTATTGCATTTTTAAAAACTTCTGCAAGCAGTCTCTCATTCACATCAATAACATCATCAACATCAACAAATGACATTTCCATATCTATCTGTGTAAATTCCGGCTGTCGATCTGCCCTCAAATCCTCATCTCTAAAACATCTTGCAATCTGAAAATATCTGTCATAACCAGAGCACATAAGCAGCTGCTTAAAAAGCTGAGGCGACTGTGGCAAGGCATAGAAATTTCCCGGATGAACGCGGCTTGGAACAAGATAATCCCTTGCTCCCTCCGGCGTACTTTTTGTCAGTACAGGAGTCTCAATCTCAAGAAATCCCTCGTTATCCATAAATTTTCTTACCATTGTTGTAAGTTTGCTTCTAAGAATAAGATTGCGCTGAATATCAGGACGTCTCAAATCAAGGTAACGATATTTTAGTCTTAATTCATCCTTAGTCTGACTATTTTCCTCAATTGGAAACGGCGGTGTGAGCGATTCTGATAAAATTCTCAGCTGATTTGCCCTAATCTCTATCTCTCCTGTCTTTAAAGCATCATTAACAGCACCCTCACGCATTGTAACTTTTCCAGTTACAGCTATAACAAATTCACTTCTAAGTCTTGAAGCTTTCTCAAATCCTTCCTCTCCAACATCTTCTGTATCAAATACTATCTGAAGCAATCCAGAGCGATCACGTAAATCTGCAAAAATCAAACTGCCAAGGTTTCTTCTTTTTTGAACCCATCCCATAACAGTAACTTCACTGTCAACCATATCTTTTGTCACTTCAGTACATCTGTGAGAACGTTTCATTCCCAACATCGATTCCGCCATTTCCTAACTCCTCCTTAAATGTTTTCTTTATAAATTCATAAAAATAACAGGCACAATCCCCGAACTATTTTATACAACAATATACCTAATCTCTGTTAAAAAATTCTTTAAACTCTTTATAGCCTTCATTTGACAATTGTTCTTTTTGAAATTTTTTATTTTTATTCATTCTGACAACAAGCACTTGTCTTCCTGCACTTCTCTCTTCCTGCGCCATTGAAATAATATCCTTAAGTTTATCGCCTGGATATCCCTTCTCAACTAAGTAAGCAATCTTACAAGAATTCTCAGGAACCTTAAATCCTTGTTCCATAAGCAGAAGTATTATTCGCTCAAATCCGATTGAAAAACCGCATGCCGGAACATCTTTTCCAGTAAATTTACCTACCATCATATCATATCTTCCGCCGCCTCCACAGCTTCCGCCAAATTCAGGCATTGCTATCTCAAATATAGTTCCGGTATAGTAAGACATACCGCGAACAAGCGTAGGATCAAATATTAAATCAAACTGTGCCGACTTTGTAGCCTCTACACTGTTAATAATTTCCTGTAAATTATCAGATATTTCACTATCTAAAAAACCTTCCAATTTATCTGACAAATATTTTATCCCATTGTCTGCTTCTTCAATTCCTTTAAAGAGAGCTAAATATTTGTCTACACCACTCTTGTCAAAACCACTCTCCACAAGTTCATCAGCAACGCCGTTAATACCGATTTTATCCATCTTATCAAGTATAATAAACACTGTATCAAATGACTGTTCATCAAAGCCGCTGTAGGCAGCCATAGCTTTTAAAATTCTTCGCTCATTAATTCTTATCTGAAAATTCTTAAATCCAAGTTTTCCCAAAGTTGTCGTTGTTGCCAAAATAAGTTCTATCTCAGCCAAATTAGAAGGCTCGCCCAATATATCAATATCACACTGCATAAACTGACGGAAACGCCCCCTCTGAGGTCGGTCAGCTCTCCACACATTTCCCATCTGCAATGCTTTAAAAGGTGACGGCAGACTGTTGGAATTATTAGAATAGTAGCGTACAAGCGGCACTGTCAAATCATACCTCATACCAAAATCCACTACATCCGCCTCTGCCTGTGCTGTATCTAAATTTAATTTCTCACCGCGCTTTAACACTTTAAATATAAGTTTTTCATTCTCACCGCCCTGCTTGCTTGACAGATTAGATATATTTTCCATACATGGAGTCTCTATAGATGTAAATCCAAAACTTTTATATGTTTCTTTTATAACGTGAATCACATAATCTCTAACCTGCATTTCATCAGGCAGAATATCTTTCATTCCATTAATTGGTTTCTTAATCAAAGCCATATCTATTTCCTCCTGCTTCTCTTCTTTCTCTTTTTCCTGTTTTCCTGCTTCTTCTCCTCAGCAATCCGCTCTTCCTCATTATTGTGATCTACTATCCATGAAAATAATTCTTCCATATCCTCTTCATGTATTATCCTCTGAAACACAAGAAAAATCTTCATATCATAGTTTTTGACTTCATCTATCATTGTCTCTACTGCCGCATTTATATCAAGTGCAGAACGATATACTCTTCGGTCAACAAGTGCGGCAAATACATCACAAACTCTTAATACTCTTGCCCCTTCTGGTATATCCGTACCTTTTAATCCATCAGGATATCCCGTTCCATCATAATTCTCGTGATGATATAGAACTGCATCTAAAATATATTCAGGGTAATCCCATTCTTTTAACGCATTATAGCTGTCTATTGAATGATTACGGACATAATGTATCTTCTCAGCATTAAAGTTACTGCTGTCAATCATCTTTACTATTCTCAATGAATTATTTAAATGAATCTTTCCTATATCATGTACAATTCCCGCACATGCCAGCTCATAACACTTTCGTTCATCAAATCCCAGTTCATTGCCAACCTTATACGCCAAGTTGCTGACAATAATGCTGTGAAAAATAATTGAACTAACATCATTATTTATTTCTTCACTATCACTGAGCACTTCATCAAAAAGATTCTTATACATGAAACAATCTTCCTTCCTCTTTTTGCACAACTTTTATCTTTCGTTCAAGCATATCATCAAACCGTTCAATATATAAACCTACATCTTTAACATTTTCTATACGCTCTATTCTATTTTCAGAAGGTATATATATTTTTGTAGATGCACCTGCACCAACGGCGGCAATTGTCTGCATTTCCTCCATTATTAGAATATTATATAACGCAGCTTTATTTTCACGGGCATATCCTACATTTTCAAAATTCCCTGTCATATTTTTCTGCCTGTACAAATAATATGGCAGCATACCCATATCTGATGCATATTCGCGGGTCATCTCCATTAAACGAGTACTATTTATACTTTTATAGTCTGAGAAAAGACCTTTATTTGTATTAAGTCTGGCCGCCCGCTTTATAGCAAGCGAATGTACTGTTAAACTGTCAGGAGACAATTTTTTTATATATTCCAGTGTATTTTTAACATCCTTCTCTTCCTCGCCTGGAAGACCAACAATAATATCCATATTAATATTATCAAAACCCATTTCTCTGGCCAGTTCATAGGCCTCTACAGTTTGCGAAACAGTATGCCTTCTGCCGATTGTCTTTAATGTATTATCATTCATTGTCTGTGGATTTATTGAAATTCTATTAACTTTATAATCCAATAAAACTTTTAATTTCTGCTCTGTAATACTGTCTGGTCTTCCCGCCTCAACAGTCAATTCTATTATATTGGATAAGCATGTCTTTTCCCTGACGAATTTTAACAGCTTTTCTAGCTGAACAGGCGTAAGAGTTGTCGGTGTCCCTCCGCCTATATACACTGTGTTGATTCTGCTCTTGCCAAGTAAATTTATTGTAAAGTCAATTTCCTCACACAATTTATCTAAATACTCATTAACTCTGCTCTCATAAATTGACAGTGAATAAGATGTAAACGAGCAGTACGCACAGCGGCTTGGACAAAATGGTATGCCAATATAAAGGCTGTAACTTTCCGTATAAGGAACTAATTTCAAAGCATTGAGTTCTGTCTTAGCAACTAAAAGGCTTAACTGAGCCTTCTCATCACACATATAATAATCTTTTTTTAAATCTTTTAAAATATGAGATTCTGATCTGCCATTCTCCAAAGCCTGACGAACCATCTTTACAGGCCTTATACCAGTAAGGGTTCCCCATGGCAGTTCCATATTAAGAAACTTTGAAAGTGCTCTATATACAAGCCTTTTTACCTGATCTTTTCTTAATTTTCTATCAGAAACTTCAATCCTCTCTGAAATGCAATTAACCAAATACCCATTCTCAAATATCTCAAAAGATATTATATCATCTATATAAAATGAAACCAAACATTTACCATATTCCTCTAAATCTTCTGAATATTGAAATTTCTTACTATTATAATAAGCTGCATCTACTATTACTTTTAATTCCTCTCCAGGAAAAAAAGCCATAATAAGCATCTGAACATCATGTTCAAATTCCTCGCTGTTCATATATATTAACATGACACAAAGCTCCTATTTACCAATATAACAATTAATTTATAAAAGGATTGTACATCTTTTCATACTTTATTGATGTCTGTTCCCCATGACCAGTAAATACTTTCGTGTCATCAGGCAGAACAAATAATTTATCCCGAATTGCCGCAGTCAGCATAGAACTGCTGCCTCCCGGAAAATCAGTTCTTCCTACTGAGCAGGCAAACAGCGTATCTCCGCTAAATAAAATTCCTTCTGAAGCTATATAATAACATACTCCACCGGCAGTATGACCCGGAGTGTGAATTACATGTATATTTAATCCTATCAAATTAAGATTCTGCTTATCTTCCAATTTCTCATCTAAATGAAGTGACAACTGAGTTCTTCCCATAACTGATGATAAATTTATTTGCGGATTACTTATAACATCCTCCTCAGATTTATGTCCATAAATCTTAATATTATAAGTTTCACATAATTGACTGGCCGCGCCTATATGGTCAAAATGCCCATGCGTAAGAAGAATTGCCTTTAAATGAAGCTGTTTATCGTTTATAAACTGCTCTATAACATCTGCTCTGTCGGCGGGATCTACTATTAAAGATTCTTTTGTGTCTTCATTGTACAAAAGATAACAGTTGGTAGCCACTGGACCTAATACTAACAATTTAATTTTATAAGCCATATTTTCAACCTCCTGTTGTGCGGTCAATATCCATTACGCTATCTACATTTTTTATTTTATCAATGAGCTTATTCAATTCTTCTTTGCTGCTGACACCAAATGAAAACTGAAGCGTTGCAGTACCCTGCTTGCTTGTTCTAACATTCATTGACGTTATATCAATATTTCTTTCCGTAAATATTTTGGATATATCTACTAAAAGACCGCTCCTGTTCTTTCCGTATACAGTTATCTCAGCACTGTATGATGCAGATAATTTAGTTTTCGTATCTGCCTGCCACTCGGCATCAATGATCCTCACTCTGTCAAGCTCAGGAAGATTTAATATATTTATACAATCTGTACGGTGAATAGAAACTCCCCTTCCTCTTGTCACAAAACCTATGATCTCATCTCCAGGAACAGGGTTGCAGCAACGTGAAAATCTCACTGCCAAATCATCCACACCTTTTACAATAATACCGCTTGAAGCTTTGGTAAATCTTGGCTTGGACCTTTCTGGCACCTTATTAAGTATATCTGTATCGGTAATAATTTTTTTATTTGTTTTATTATACTCCTCAACTAGCTTATTAACTACCTGCCCCTCTTTCAGTCCGCCGTGACCAACTGCAGCAAGAACAGATTCCCAGTCTTTAAAACCATATTTACGCATCACGCGTCCTTGATATTCCGGCTTTGTTATTTCACTGACAACAAGAGTATGCATTTTACAATAATTTGTAATTAATTCTTTTCCTTTAAGAATGTTTTCTTCTTTTAACTGATGCTTAAACCACTGTGAAATTTTACTTTTGGCTTGAGTACTCTTTACGATTTTTAGCCAATCACGACTTGGACCTTTAGAATTTTGGCTTATAATAATCTCTATTCTATCACCATTTTGAATAACAGTTTCTATAGGCATTAATTTCCCGTTTATCCTTGCACCTATCATTTTATTACCTATAGCGCTGTGAACACTGTATGCAAAATCAATAGGTGTTGAACCATTAGGCAAATTTTTTACATCTCCGCTTGGAGTAAAACAATAAACGTTATCAGAAAATAAATCTAAATCATTTTTAAGAAGACTCATAAATTCATGATTATCAGACATATCCATCTGCCACTCTAAAATCTGCCTGAGCCAGCTTAATTTTTCCTCTTCCTGCTTCTCAACTTTTTTGCCGTTTGAGGCTTCCTTATATTTCCAATGTGCCGCTATTCCATACTCAGAAGTGCGGTGCATTTCAAATGTACGAATTTGAATCTCAAAAGGCTGTCCCTTAGGTCCGATAACCGTAGTGTGAAGCGACTGATACATATTTGCCTTCGGCATAGCGATATAATCTTTAAAACGACCTGGTATTGGCTTATACATCTCATGAATTACACCAAGAGCAGCATAACAGTCTTTGTCATTATTAACAATTATACGCACCGCAAATAAATCATATATCTGATCCAAAGTCTTATTCTGGTTACGCATCTTCTTGTAAATACTAAAAAAATGTTTTGCTCTTCCATCTATTTTTGCATAAATATTTGCTTCTGATATATAAGAAGATACTTCTTTTACTATTCCGTTAATTAAATCTTCCCTTGCACTCTTTCTCAGTGCAATTTTATCCGCCAGATCATAGTAAGCTTCCGGTTCTAAATATCTAAGTGATAAGTCGTCTAACTCAAACTTTATTTTTGAAATGCCAAGACGATGTGCAATAGGCGCATAGATATCCATCGTCTCTCTTGCAATCTCCCTTTGTTTTTCGGGACGCATATATTTAAGTGTACGCATATTGTGAAGCCGGTCAGCTAACTTAACCAAAATTACACGTATATCCTTTGCCATAGCAAGAAACATTTTTCTTAAATTTTCTGCCTGAACTTCAATCTTATCCATTGAGTAAGATAATTTTCCTAACTTTGTAACTCCATCCACAAGCAGGGCAACCTCTGACCCAAATTCAGCAGCGATCTCCTCATCTGTCATAACCGTATCTTCAACGACATCATGCAGAAGTCCAGCAACAATTGACTCCTTATCAAGCTCTAAATCAGCAAGTATAATTGCTACAGACAGCGGATGAATAATATATGGTTCACCAGACTTCCTAACCTGCCCTTTATGTGCACTATCTGCAATATTGTAAGCTTTCTCAACAAGAGAAATATCAGCGGACGGATGGTATTTTTTAATTGATTTAATCAATTCCTCATAAAGGACAACTGGTTCTGTAAAATCTTCAAATGATTTCATATTTTCATCATTTATTGTCAAATCTCTTTTCTTTTTAGCAGTGATAGTTTCCATCATAAACTCATTCATTTTTCCTGCCTCCATTCAATAAGTAAAAACATCTTCCACTTAATATGCGAAAAACTTTCCTGATAAGGTTAAAATACATTATAATGACATTTAATTAAAAATGCAATTCATTTCAGCTAATTTAAGGGATATTTTTAAAGTAAAAATGCTTATATTTTACTTTTTTATTATGCAGTAATCCAAAACTGTAATCTGCAGATTCTTTTCATTATAATACTCATTTATTCCCGGATAGTATGTAAAAGCAATATCTATACAGTTTTCATGCCCCAAAAAAGCATTTTCAACCTCTTTTTTACCATATTCATTTTCTAAAAACAAAAGAAATCTGTCAGCATCATTAAACATTAAAGCATCTATAACACATCTTTCGTTTGATACTTTAAGTTTAAGCATATTATTATTTTTACCGATACGCCTCATTGAAAGAATACTTAAATGCTGTTCAGCAAACACCGGCTTTTCATTGCCTTTTCCAAACGGCTCAATTAAACTTAACTGCTCTATAAGCTGTTCGCTTACAAAATCTATCGGCATTGGAACATCTATGTAAATCTTTTCTCTTAAATCATCATCTGTAAGTACAGTGTTCTCATTTAATTTTTTATCAAGTATATTGAAATTATCTTTCGGCATAGATATGCCGGCCGCCATTGGATGCCCGCCGAATTTAGTAAATAAATCCCTGCATTTTGACAATTCTTCAAACATATTATAACTTTCTATTGATCTGCCAGACGCCTTAAGCCCATCCTCTGTATTTGTAAAAACAATCACAGGTTTGTAATACCGCTCTCTTATTCTGCCTGCAATTATACCTGCTATACTCTCATGGCATCCGTCAAGCAGCACTAACAAAACTTTATTATATTTTAAATCAGAATTCTCTATTTGCTCAAACGCTGTTTTTGTCCAATTAGCGGTCATCTCCTTACGGTTCTCATTAAATGCCTTTAAATCCCACGCCGCCCTGTCTGCCTCTTCTTTTGTCTCAGCCAAAAATAATTCTACTGCCCTCTTTGCAGTATCAAGCCTTCCTGATGCATTAAGACAAGGTCCAAGTCTAAATCCTATATGATGAGCCATCAATTCAATTCCGTCTAGTTCATTTTCTGAAATTAATGCACGCAGTCCTAAATGTCTGGTATCTTTTAGCGCTTTTAGAC
Organism: uncultured Lachnospiraceae bacterium; assembly: GCA_949743325.1. GTDB lineage: Bacteria > Bacillota > Clostridia > Lachnospirales > Lachnospiraceae > CAJJNI01. Next base: position 43,358 of record CATJTQ010000158.1, on the reverse strand, counting down.
CTTCCTTAACTATAATCCTATTTTCATCTTTTAAATCCATTACATCGCCTACTGTGGCAATAGCCGCAAACTCCAGAAATTGCAATGCCTCAGATTTAATATTTTTCCTTTCATAAATGGCGGTTATAAGTTTCCACGCAACTACTGCGCCGCATATACCCTTAAACGGATAAGCACAATCATTTTGCTTTGGATTTATAACTGCATCTGCTAAAGGAAGGACGTATTTTTTTTCAAACTCAGTTTCTTCATAGGGTATATCATGATGGTCGGTCACTACAACAGTCATTCCATAATCTTTTGCCGTCTCAATCTCTAACTTTGCCGCTATTCCGTTATCACAAGTTATTATTGTATCAACTCCGTCTTTCTCGGCATCAATTACAAGTCTTTCATTCAGACCATATCCATCCTTAACGCGGTCAGGAATATTCCAGTCTACATTGGCGCCGACTGATTTTAAACCTTTGTACAAAATATATGTCGCACATACTCCGTCAATGTCGTAATCTCCAATTATGCGGATTTTTTTGCCTGACTCTGTTTTCTCTAATATTATATTAACCGCACAGTCCATATCTTTCATTGCCCATGGACTGTACAAATCATCTAAATTTCCGTTAAGAAATTTATTTATGGACTTATCCCCTTCGATATCACGATTCCTTATAATTCTGGCAATTACTGGACTTATTGAATACTTTTCTGCTATTTTATTAAAATCCGCCTTCTTCGTGTGAAGTATCCATTTTTTCATCTGCATATCCATCTTATGACCTGCCAAACTCTGAAAGAATAAGACCTTCATTTCTATCCAGCGTCATTCCAACACTCCACGCATTTACAAAAAGCAGCAATGGACGATCTTTTAAATCTTTTATTTTTTTCATATCAGAAGTACCTACCAGTTTATCTAAATCAACATCTTCATTTTCAATCCACCTAATATGTTCATATGGAAGTCTCTCAAGATGAATTTCAACATTGTACTCATTGTTCAGACGATACTGTAGCACATCAAACTGCAGTACACCGACTACTCCAACAATTATCTCCTCCATACCAGTATTGTACTCTTGAAATATCTGAATCGCGCCTTCTTGGGCAATCTGTTCTATTCCTTTTATAAACTGCTTTCTCTTCATCGTATCAACCTGACGCACTCTTGCAAAATGCTCTGGGGCAAATGTAGGTATTCCCTCAAAAGCAAATTTTTTACTTGGAGAACAAACGGTATCGCCAATAGAAAAAATCCCCGGATCAAATACTCCTATTATATCTCCTGCGTAAGCCTCATCAATAACTTTTCTCTCCTGCGCCATAAGCTGCTGCGGCTGTGATAATTTTAACTTTTTATTTCCCTGCATATGAAATACTTCTTTGGAAGCATCAAACTTACCTGAACATATTCTCATAAAGGCAACTCTGTCGCGGTGCGCCTTATTCATATTAGCCTGTATTTTAAAGACAAATGCAGAAAAATCAGGTGAAAACGGATCTATTTCTCCTATATCAGATTTTCTTGAAAGCGGAGGTGTTGTCATCTCAAGAAAATCTTCTAAAAACGGTTCAACTCCAAAATTTGTAAGTGCAGAACCAAAAAAGACAGGTGATAATTCCCCCTTTGATACTAAATCTATATCAAACTCAGCGCCTGCTCCGTCAAAAAGTTCAATCTCATCTTTTAACTGATCAAGATTATCTGCACCGATTATTTCAGGCAGTTGTGCATCATCAATTGAAATAGTCCTCATTTCTCCCTCTTTTGTACCCTTATCCGTATCAGAAAAGAGCAACACTTCTTTTTTTGAACGATTATAAACGCCTTTAAAATTTTTACCTGAACCAATAGGCCAATTTATCGGACATGTGGCAATCCCAAGCTCTTTCTCTATATCATCGAGCAAATCAAATGTATCATTGGCATCTCTGTCCATTTTATTTATAAATGTAAATATAGGAATATGTCTCATAACACATACTTTAAATAATTTTCTTGTCTGCGCTTCTACACCTTTTGAAGCATCAATAACCATAACTGCTGAATCTGCAGCCATAAGAGTACGGTATGTGTCCTCTGAAAAGTCCTGATGTCCAGGTGTATCAAGAATATTTATACAGCATCCGCCATAATGAAATTGAAGAACTGAACTGGTAACGGAGATACCTCTCTCTTTCTCAATTTCCATCCAGTCTGATACGGCGTGACGCGCTGTCGCCTTACCTTTTACTGAACCAGCAAGATTAATTGCACCGCCGTACAGCAGAAATTTCTCTGTAAGAGTTGTCTTGCCTGCATCGGGATGGGATATAATTGCAAAAGTTCTTCTCTTTTCTATCTCCTCATTATATAACATAATTTCCTCCTAATATTCCTGTTTTATTCCCGCGAGCAATGAGTCAAGCGAACGTGCTTGCACGGACAGTTGACGAATGCCGCGAGGGTCAATACTCCGCCCTTTGGGCGCATCAAATTACATGCCCCGTTGCTTGCAGCTGAGTTATTGACTACCTGAAGTAAAAACATAAAAATAACCGCCCTGATATTAAAAGCCAAGCGGTTTTTTATAAATTTTCTATTATGTATTAAAAGATAACATATATTGACTATTTTTTCAACTATTAATATAAATTTTTATCTGTACTTAAACCAATCAAAATGACATTAGACGAACTAAAACAAGAAACAATTTCGCTGTTTCACAAGGTATGCCCAAGGGCATTCCGTAATTCATTCCCCTTCGGGGCGGGCAAACAGCTTCGCTGTTTCACAAGGTATGCCGAATAATGACTATTTACCTTAGTATAAGCTGTAACTTTATTGATAACAGCCATCTATAGTATTAAATCATTGTTCGGCAGCTTTTTATATACATTTCAAATACCCAAAGTTTATATTATACAATTGTTTGACGTATCACAATGCAAATTTATAAAACATCTAAGAAATTCCCATCCACTTTCCCGTCTATGCCCAAATAAGTTAATATTGTGGCAGCTATATCTGAAAAACTTTTTCTTGTTCCCATAGAACCTAATTTTTTAACCGGCTTACCATATATTATCAACGGTGTATACTCTCTTGAATGGTCTGTAGACGGTGTTGACGGGTCACATCCGTGATCTGCCGTTATCATCAATATATCGTCTTTCCGAAGCTTGCTTAGCAACTCCGGAAGTCTTTTATCAAAATATGTCAAAGCTTTAGCATATCCGTCCACATCATTTCTATGTCCGTAAAGCATATCATAGTCAACTAAGTTTGTAAAACAGAGGCCTTGAAAATCTTTATTCATATATTCAAGAGTACGGTCAATTCCATCCTCATTATTTTTTGTGCGTACCATTTCAGTAATACCGCTTGAAGCAAATATATCATTTATTTTACCAACAGCAATAACATCTAACCCCGCATTTTGTAAATAATTAAGCATTGTTTTACGAGGAGGTTCAAGTGAAAAATCGTGTCGGTTTGATGTTCTCACAAAATTCCCTTTGCTGCCTGTAAATGGTCTTGCTATTACTCTTCCTACACCATGATCTCCAGTAAGTATCACGCGCGCTTTATGACAGTATTCATATAATTTTTCCACAGGAACAATATCCTCATGTGCAGCGATCTGAAATACACTGTCCGCAGATGTATACACAATTAAATCTCCTGATTTAATATGTTCTTCTCCATAATCTTCTATTACTTTTGTACCTGAATACGGTTTGTTGCATAAAACTCCTCTGCCGGTAAGCTCACTGAATTTATCAAGAATTTCTTTTGGAAAACCTTGCGGATAAACAGGTAATGGATGTTTTGATATCACTCCGGCAATTTCCCAATGACCTATCGTCGTATCTTTTCCTGCTGAAACTTCTGTCATTCTAGCAACTGCACCTCTCGGATCAGATGTACAAGGTCCCCAATCATTACCGTCAATATTAAATAACCCTAATTCTGCCATATTCGGCATACTGAAATACTTACTTTTTGATGCCGCTAATAGAGTGTTGCTTCCCTCGTCTCCAAAATCAGCAGCATCCGGCATTTCTCCAATACCAACGCTGTCAAGAACAATTAAAAATACTCTTTTCATAAAACCTCCACGGCTAAAAGAATTCTTTCCTTAAATAATGATATAATTTATGTAACTGCTCTACTTCCAGCTTCCTGCTGCCTGTCAAATCATTTTTATCCTTGTTGCGGCAATTAAGTGTCATCGGAACTCCTTCAAGATTCATATGATATTTTGCATTTACAGGATAAACCTGACATTCAATAACTGAAGCAAATCCTAAAAATGCCTGCATAAGTTCTGCCTTTTGAGACTGATCTTTAAAGTTTTTGCAAAGCCATACATACATATCAGCATGGAAATTTGCCATAACTCCACTAAATCCTGAACATCCCATCTTCAAACTTTCAAGAAGCGTGGCACTGTTTGCGTTGAATATCTTAAGCTGCGTTCCCTTTACTGCATCAACTTTTGCCTGCAGACCTTCAAGATCACAGCATGTATCCTTTAGAAATGCAAATTTGCCTGTTTCTGCACACCATTTTAATGTATCAGGAGAGACAAGTCTTTTATATGGATACGGACATTCATAAATTCCAAAACTGTCACATGGTATATTGTCAATCATATATTCTATATTTTTCTTTGCCGTATCTTCACTCTCATCAGGTTTTGCAAATTGATTAGATATAAACACATAAGAATCCACACCTGCATCAATTATAGCTTTTGCTTCTTCAATCTGATCTTCCCTTTCTTTGGCAACATGACCTGAAGCAATAACGCCAATATGTTTAGGAGTATTCTCAACTACAAATTTTGCAAGCTCAAGCCTTTCGTTTTTATCAAGGAAAAACATTTCACTTGACTGGCATACTGCAAAAATACCGTCAACCCCTTGTTTATCATACCACTCAATAATACCAAGCACCGCATCATAGTCAATTTTATTATCTTCTGTATAAGGTGTAATCATTACCGGCCACACGCCGTCAGCAATTGTTTTCATATATCATTCCTCCTATAAGTAAATATATTAAATTCTATGTATATAACAGATATATTTTATATTAACACTAAAAATAAACTGTTATCTTCACACCCAATAGGTATGAATTATTATATATCCCTAATTATTTATTCTAATACAATACTGAAAAAGATACAAGACAATTAATGTTATTTTTATTATAAATACATTGGAATACTGCAAAACTAATAATTAGTTATATTTTTTAAGTTTTACAATCCCTTGATGATTATAAAATAATAAGGAGACAAATTAAAATGAACAAATATGCCTATATACGCGTTTCAACAAAAGAGCAAAACCCTGAACGGCAATTGGCCGCAATACAAGATTATGATATTGCCAACGAAAATATCTATATTGACAAAATCTCAGGAAAAAACTTTGTTCGTCCACAATATAAAAAACTTATGAAAAAATTAAAGCATGGCGACATTCTTTTTATTAAAAGTATTGACAGACTTGGAAGAAACTATAACGAAATACTGGAACAGTGGAAAATAATAACACGAAAGCTTGGAGCAGATATCAAAGTAATTGACATGCCGCTGCTAAATACTGATACTATGCATGAAGACTTAACTGGAATTTTCATCTCAGATCTGGTACTGCAAATACTGGCATATGTTGCAGAGACAGAACGCTCATTTATTAAACAGCGCCAAGCAGAAGGTATAGCTGCAGCAAAAGCAAATGGTGTTAAATTTGGCTGCCGAAAATTAGAAGTTCCTGATAACTTTACAAAATATTTTAATATGTGGCAGCAAGGAGAAATATCGACGCGAAAAGCAGCTGACATATTAAATATGAGCCACTCAACATTTTACAGAAGATGCTGCGAACAATTAAGAAATTGTAACAAATAGTAGACTTTACGAAACAATGACTTTGCTGTTATCCACCTACATATCAATATGCTTATTTTTTATAATTCATCAGGCTCTTAATGATAATGTAATATGTTAATATTCAGTTTTTATAATACTGTACAAACATCTTTTTATTTTCTAATATCTATACAATCCTTATAAATATATCATCATATCTGCCTAATCTTATGAATAAATAACATTATAATATATCTGTTTCAAAAAGTCTACCTTGTGAACCAGCTTAGCTGTTTCCCCGCCCCGCAAGGGCATGGGTTACGGTATACCTTTTGGGGTATTCTAAAAAAACGTTAACTATTATTTTATACGAGGAGAGAGAACAAATGTCAATTTATAACAAAACAACTATTCACAGCTCTGAAAAACTTCTGTTTGTAAGTAAAGGGATACCATCCAGAACACAGATTATCTTTATTTCATTTGCAGCTATATTCTTTTTATTGTCAATTTCAGGTATTTTATATAGCACAGTTCTTTCTAATGATAATAATTTTAATACAATAATTTATATTGAAATATGCTGCATTTTTTTATTTATAAGTGTTTTCAATTTTACTTTATTCTTTTCTGGAAGAAGAGTATTCCTTAAAATTTACGAATCACATATAGAAGGGTACACAGGATTGGGAATATTAAAAAAAAGAAAGGATATACCAATAGACAATATAAGAGGTGTGTCACTGAGACTCAGGGGATTGCTGCCCTATATAATAATAAGAACAAAATCAGGAGAAAAATTAAATTTTATTTTAGAAATTTACAGTTTAACTGAAGCCCATGAATTATTACATAATTTAATAGGTTCTCAATTTTATGCAAGGCCATTGTAGATTAGGGTACTTTTGTACCCTTCTGAAAAATCTTTTTTTCTCATTGTCAGCAATTTTGCTAAGAAAATCAATCCCAACTGATGAACTTTATATGCCCTTTCAAACCATTATCTGATTGGAATTATCCTTATCTTTTCTGATTTTAATATGTTTTCTCTACCACAAAAAAGGCAGATTATCCTTTTTGTAGTTTCCATATTTATTTCCCCAATTTAATTATCATTACTGCCCAACTATTACAATTCCATAATTCTTCTGGCAATTTCCTCAATAATCTGCACAAAGCATTCATCACTTTTTCCTGTAGGGTCAGCAAGCCCCCAATCTTCATCAAAGGTTCTGCCAACAACTGGACATCCTACATCGCACCCCATTGAAATTACAATATCTGGCGTAGGGATTTTATCAATCGTTTTGCTATATTGGCTTTGTACCATATCTATCCCATAAAGCTGTTTCATAATACGTACAGCATCTTGATTGATTTGTGGTTTTGTTTCCGACCCTGCGGAATAGAAATCAAATCTATCTCCTGCCAAATGCTTTCCAAGTGCTTCTGCAATCTGACTGCGGCATGAATTATGAACACAAATAAAGGCTACTTTTTTCTTATCCATAGCTAAAAACCTGATTTATGAAGCAAAGTAATTACATCATTAGTTTTTAAAACCTTACCCATAACTAAAACCTTTTCATTGACAACAATGGCAGGCATACTCATAACGCCATATTCCATTATCTTCTGCATATCAGTAATGTATTCAACCTCTACAGAAAGGCTCATATCCTTTACTGCCTGTTTAGTGTTCTCAAACTGTTCGTGACAGGATTTGCAGCCCGCACCTAACACTTTGATACAGTAAATTCCGTCCTTTGCTTCAAAACAACATTCATTTGTAACTTCTTCTGTCTTACTTGTTGAACAGTTACAGCTGCAAGCAGGCATTTTCTTTTCCTCGTCCTTTTTCTTGCCAATATTAAATAATGTCATAATATTAACCTCCTAAAATTAAATAATTAAATATTGTATAGCGTTGAAGAAATATCCTACAACGATAATACCAATTGTACATATCCCAATAAAAAGTCCCAATAGTTTCGGTTTAACAGCTTTACGAAGCATAATCATTGAAGGAATGGAAAGTGTCGTTACTCCCATCATAAAAGAAATGACAACGCCAAGCAATGCGCCTTTTGCAAGCAGCGCTTCAGCAATCGGAATTGTACCAAAAATATCCGCATACATTGGCACACCTGCAAGAGTAGAAAGTACAACACCAAACGGATTATTATCTCCAAGTGCTTTTACAATAAAATCCTCAGGTATCCAATTATGAATGACAGCTCCAATACCTACACCAATCAATACATACAAAACAACTTTTTTTGCTGTTGAAACAACCTGTTCCCAAGCATATTTCATACGGTCTTTGAAGTGCAATTCTTCCTGCAAAATATCAATAGAATGACCATTTCGTATATATACCTCTACTTGATTTTCAAAGTGTAGTTTTTCAATTAAAGTACCACCTACAACGGCAATCACTAATCCAAGAAGAACATAGAGAACAGCAACTTTCCAGCCGAATATACTCATCAGCAAAACAAGGCTGCCAAGGTCAACCATTGGCGAAGAAATAAGGAATGAGAAAGTTGCACCAAGGGGCAATCCTGCACTCGAAAATCCAATAAACAGAGGAATTGATGAGCAAGAGCAAAACGGTGTTACAGTTCCAAGCAGGGCTGATATAATATTTGCCCATATCCCATGAAAATGTCCCAGTATCTTTTTAGTCTTCTCTGGTGGAAAAAAACTCTGAATATATGAGATAACCAAAATCAAAACACCTAACAGCACCATTATTTTGATTGTATCATAAATAAAAAACCTCACACTTAGTACAATCCTGCTTTCAACGTTAAGACCGCATAATTCAAGCAAACTACCTATTAAAAAGTCAAGCCATCTCATACCTAGAATTTCATCCTGAAAAAAATCCCACGCTGATTTTAAAATTTCCATTAGAACTAGCTCCTTTACATAGTTAAATTTAGATATATCTATTTGATAAAGATTTTATAAGCCGTGCGTAAAAAAGAAAAAGATTACTTTTCAAACACGACTTATTATCATTTTAGCTAGAAATAATCGTTAGATTCTGCAAACATTCAATAGCTATCCTTACGCCTTCGGGAGAAATCGAATAATGTGTCCATTTTCCTTCTTTTCGCCCGAGTACGACACCAGAGTCACAAAGTATTTTCATATGATGAGATAAGGTAGGCTGTGCAACATTTATTTCTTCCAACAACTTACAACCACATTTCTCACCTGTAGCAAGCATTTTCAATATCCGAATGCGGTTTTCATCGCAAAATGCTTTGAAAATAATAGCTGTTTTCTTTTCATCAAGCATTAAGTCACTCACCTCCCATAGATAACTATCTATATTATATGCAACGTATAGAAGAATGTCAATATGTTTTATTCTCCAGACCCGTTCAAACTGATTTACTTTGCCAGTTCTATCGTACCAGAACCCTAAACACCACAAATATGTATGATTTTATTTGCCATAAACTATACAACAAAAATAAATGGTAAAGTGATAATAAGAAATATTGACAATGCCCTTTTCAAAAAATATCTTCAATCAAATAAAAGAATCCCTCCATAAATCAAGTTTTATTAATCTTAATTTATGTGGGATTCTTTTTAATTATTTTCTTCCATTGAGTGTTGTTATAACGATATTTTCCCCTGAAATTCCTGTCTTTCTTTTTACTATATCTTCTATCTGAGCTCTGTCTACATCGCTTAACTCTGAAGTATTTACAATAACGTCTACCGTATCATTCTCAATATTTACAACTACATCTGTAAAACCTTTTGCCTCCAGCAGTATTTCTGCCGCCGCCTCTTTTTCCGATATATCCGTAAGATTTACCATTTCATCTACAGCCTTTTGTTTCTGCTCATCTGACATAGATTCATTGTTCACAATCGCTAACAGCGTCTCTTTATTTTTTGAGCGGGCCTGCTCTCTTGTAAGCTTAAGGTCCGTAATACTGGCAATTGCAGGCGCATTTGCAAGAACCGCTTCTCCTGGCGCCTGTGAAGAAGAATCAACTGCTTCCGCTGAAACATTTTCTGAATTTGCGCTTATACTTTCATCAGGATCATTGTCAAGACTTTCTATTGTATCTGGCGTTTCATCTGACAGTGACTCACCGCTTGATACATTTGTTGATGATATTGCTCCCTTTGCCTGAGCATATAAATCTTCATCAGAAATATCCGCAACATCTACACTATCCTCAGACACCTCTTTTGCATCAGTCGATGAAGTTTTAGATTTTTTGTCTCCCATGTTGCTGTAATTTAAGAAACCTGCAACTGCTATCATAATAGCGAGAGTAGTAATAATAATCTGATTCTTTCTGGCAATATTTTTCATATGTTTTTGCCTCCTTCTTAATATAAAATTTATTTCGTCATCTTCATTACTTTTATCTTATGTGCATCAACATCAAATAATGCTTTAACTGCATCAGAAATATTTTGTACCACTTCTGATTTATCTCCTCCTTCTGCAACAACTAAAACCCCTGCAACAGCAGGCATCTTCTCTTTTACTACATATGGTGATGAAGCGCTGCTCTCATTCTCATAAATTGCAGTATTTTCCTCACTGCTCTCTTTCGTCTTACGCACTCCTCCCTGTTTATCCTCTTCTGTAATAGTTGAATTGGTAACTTTCGTATCTTCCTTTACAACACTCTCACTTCCACTCTCAAGAGTAATCATAACTTTAACATTTCCTATACCGTATGCAGACGACAGAACACTGCTTAATTCTTTCTCCAGCTGTGCCTTATACTCTGCCTCATTTATGTAACTTTGCAAATTATTGCCATCTTCATTTTTCGAAGCACCGCTAAGTTTACTTTTTATACTTGAATCATCAGACGATGAGTCATCTTTTTTCCTTGTAGGAATACATACAATAAATATTAAAACTCCCGCCAGAAAGATAATAAGAAGTTTATCTTTTTGCATAAACTGTTTAATGAACTTCAATCGTTACTTCCTCCTCTCCCATTGAAAAAAACTCTGCAATCTGCTTTTTAATCTGCAGGACATTATCAGAGGAGCCCTCATCATCATAAAAACCAATTTCAATAGGCTTTATATGAATCTCATCTTCATTATGTAAACTTGTTATTTTAGCGTAAATCTTTTTAGGATAAAAATATAATGCAGAATCATTATTATCCTCTAAATCAATTTCTGCTTCCACAAGTTCATATCCATTGCTTTGTAAAATACTTTCAAGCGAAAGCTGTATCTGCCTGCTGTATTTTTTTGACACTTCACCCTCCTGTAAAAGCTTTATGTTGTCCATCTCTTCCGCCGCGTAAGCTGCCGCCTGTGAAAAACTTTCCTCCAAATAATTAAATTCAAATATTTTATCTGAACCAATCCATCTTAAAATTGGAGAGATAACTAACAATACAAGCAAAAGACCAGAGAAAAATCTAACATACTTATCATATTTTTTTGCCGCTGTGATCTGCTGCAGAAGCGATGAAAAGAGTAAAAACAAAACTATGTTATATACCCAGTCTTTAATTGCCTCACTCATATTTTGCTCCCTTCATAACTAAAGACTACTATGCAAGCTTATATATTATCGAATTTTCATAAATATCATCTGACGGATCTTTATCCTCAAATCATTCACCAAATATTTTTGTAAAATAATTATCAGCCTGCCGCCAATGTAAGTATCGCCATCGTAAGAAAGAAAAGCGCCGACACAGATGAGACACATTTTAACAGCAGGTATGAAGCATCTCCTACTGTTTCCACCATATTTATCATTCTCTTATCGCTAACCGGCTGTATTAAAGCTGCTGTTACTTTGTACATTATCATACAGAAAAATAATTTCATAAGCGGAGTTACAATAAGAAGAACCAGCAAAATTAATATAGCCCCTCCAACTCCATTTTTTATTAAAACACCCGAACCCACTACAACATCAGAAACACCGCTTAGCGTATTTCCAATTCCTGGAATAGCAGAGACAGTTTTATGAAATATACTATTTTTAAACTCATCAACAGCCGGAGCCAAAATACTGTGTATGGCGTTTATTCCCATTACAACTGCAAACAGCCATTTTATAGACCACAAAACAAACTGTTTGATTAAACTTCCCATCTTTGAAAACAAGTCTTCTTTTGATATCTGATTAATTAAATTTATTACTACAAAAATGCTGCACAGAGGAAGCGCAAATTTTAACAATAACAGCTCCACTATATAAATAGCAGTCAGTATAAATTCATAAAAAACAAGTGCTGTAGTCGCTCCCTTTGCCGCCACAACTGTAACAAAAAAAGCCGGAAGTAATACTTTCATAAACTTTGTCATCTGAATAAGCAATGTTGAAGCAATCTCATAAGTTATACTAAAAGATTGAAAAAGTATGGCAATTAATAGCATATATAATATGTAAAAACCAATTTGCGAAACACCGTCTTTTTCCAATACTTTAGTAAAATTTGAAAATAGTGCAGCCATAACACACAGTATAAATACTGCTGTCAATGACTTTTTGTTGTCTCTCAGTTCCTGAAAAAAAACTGACTTAATCATACTTACTATTAAATCTGCATCAAACTTCACTTCTCCGTTTAACAGCTGCCTGACAAGCACATTAAAACTTACTTTTTCTGAAAACATTTCATTTAACATATCATTAATCTGGCTGTCATCTATACCGCTCAACATGTCCTCTACAGATATTTCATCGAGTTCTGCCGTATTATTATCAGAATCCATAAGCAAATCTTTACTGTACTCTGTGCCGCTATAATCTCCATTACTAACCGACGCCTCTAAAGCCTGTACATCATACAATATACTGAAAAAAATTATAATTCCTATTATTGATAATATTTGAACTATATGCCGCATTTCACCACCTCCTCTTAATAGATATAGTTATTATTCATGCCATGTCCAATATGTTTTCGATAGTTTTAAGCAATGCAAGAATAACAGGCATACTTACTGCAAGCATAGAAAGTTTGCCAAACATTTCCACTTGTGCAGCAATCGCACCATATCCGGCATCTTTACATATTGATGATACAAACTCTGCTATATATGTAATTCCTATTATTTTTATCAAAGTATTTAAATATGTGCTGCTTATCTGAATATAACTCTGTATTTCCTCAATAGCAGAAAATACAACTAACAAACGATTTACTGAAAAGTAAAAAATAAGCAGACATCCGGCAAGCACAATATACATACTGTATACACTTCCGCTGTTTTTTAGCATAATTGCCAAAAATACAACACTCAGCCCTATAGCCGCTATCTGTAATATTTCCACATAATCCCTCCTTATAAATTTCAGCTGTATAGTATTTTATATTAAGTCAATGCAAACAGCTGCTGTATTGTCATAAATAAATCATATATGTATGGGACTATCCAAAACAACACTAACAGCAGACCAGCAAGGCTTGTCAGAAATGCATGTTCTTCTCTTCCGCTATGTTTAAGTATCTGACTTAATACCGACACTAATATTCCGACAGCCGCAATTTTAAAAATTAAATTTACACTCATACAATCCTCCTTATATAAGCAAAATCGTAATCATAAGTCCGCTGAACACTCCTAATGCACGATAAACTTTCTGTTTTTGAAAAACTTCTACTTTAAGATTATTTATCTTCTCTTCAAGATATTCCAGCTCAATATCTACAACTGCAAGCTGCATCTCATAATCCTGAAAACCTAACTTGTCTCCTATAGCTCGAAACTCCTCTAAATCTGATTTATCCATAGGACTTTTGGTCAAACTGATGTCCGTAATTTCTATCCATATATCTCTAAAACTTTTACCTTCCATCTTACCAATCTCATCAGCAAGTCCACTGCAAAAATCTTTTAGTATACCTTCCTCCTTCTGAGCTATTGAATAAAAAGCTTCCATCATTGGAGTTTTGGCATAGTTTATCTCTCCTCTAAGATGTGTAAACATTCTTTTTACATTTTCTAAAAACTTAATTCTTCCATATATTTCCGATGCCTTCAGAAACCCGAAAGCACTGCAGGAAAATATTATTAAAATCCCTGCTGCAAGCTTAACCATATTATCCCTCCCATATATCATTCATATTTTCATCATAAATATTTGAAACAACCCCTGCTTTCTTACCAGATTTTAAAACTATAAACCTCTCAAATATATTATTTTTTATAATATCTGCAAGCACAGGCTTTTCAGCAATTTCTTTTAGTGAAGTTCCATGAATCGTAGCCAATATTTTACAGCCGCTGAACAGTGCATTGTTCAATGCACAATAATCTCCTGCTCCAAGCTCGTCTACTGCTATTATATCGGGGGACATTGAGCGAATTAAAAGCTCAATACCTTTTATTTTCGGACAACAGTCAAGCACATCCGTCCTTATTCCTAAATCATTGCCAGGTACACCAAAATAACAGCCTGCCAACTCTGATCTCTCATCTACAACGCCTATATTATATCCGCTTGTATTAGATGAACCATTTGACAACTGTCTTATCAAATCACGAAGCATTGTAGTCTTGCCGCATCTTGGAGGAGATATTATAAGAGTATGTAAAAATGCCCCCTCTTTAACAACATAAGGAATTATTTTATTTGCACATCCCTTAATTTCATGAGATATTCTTATATTTATAAATGATATATATTTTATACTTTTAATATTATCACTTTCCAAAAATACTTTGCCGCATATTCCAACTCTATGTCCGCCCTGTACTGTAAGAAAACCCTGCTTGACCTCATCTTCAAATGCATACAGCGAAAAATTAGATATATACTCAACTGTCTCTCGCAATTCTTTTTTGGTAACTATGTATGCATCATTAATATTTTTTGTAATACCACCTTTATCAGCCAAAAAAATTTCCTCATTTTCTCTAACAATAATTAGAGGCTGATCTACCCTAAGCCTTATTTCATATACTTTATTAAACTCAAGTGACAGTTTGTCTAACCTGTCCTTAATTTCCAATGAAAATAATTTTGTTATTTCTGTAATATCTTTCACTTTATCACACCCCTTCATATGCCATAATTAAGTATATTTTTACTATAATGAGTATAATTTTGTTATTTCCCTATACTTCATATCTCAATATATGAAGACAAGCAAAAATTATGCATAAAAAAACAACCCAAAAGCAAATGCTTTTGAGCTGCAATAATATTATTCTATTAATAATACTTATAATATTTATTTTACATCTTTAATACTGAAACTTATTCGTCCCATTTTATCTTTGCCAAGACATACAACTTTAACAACATCACCAAGAGTAAGCACATCCTCGACTCTATTAATTCTCTCTTTGGAAATTTTTGAAATGTGCACCATTCCTTCTTTTCCAGGAGCAAATTCAATAAAGGCTCCAAACTCTTTAATACTTATTACCGTACCTGTGAATACTTGTCCCTCTTCAAAGTCTGTTGTTATTATCTCTATCATTTTGACAGCTTCATCAATTTTATCTCTGTCTACACCGCAAACAGATACAGCGCCATCTTCTGTAATATCAATTTTAACGCCAGTTCTTTCAATAATTGTATTGATTGTTTTTCCCTTCTGGCCTACAACGTCACCTATCTTAGCTGGGTCAATTGTAATCTGACTGATTTTTGGAGCATACTCACCAACTTCTTCTCTAGGAACTGAAATAGCGTTCTTCATACAATTATTCATAATAAACATTCTTGCCTCGCGGCAGCGTGCAATTGCACCCTCAACTATTGTACGTGTAAGACCATGAATTTTAATATCCATCTGAATTGCAGTAATACCTGCATCTGTACCAGTAACCTTAAAATCCATATCTCCAAAAAAGTCCTCTAAACCTTGAATATCTGTTAAAAGTATATAATCATCATCTGTATCGCCTGTAACAAGACCGCATGAAATACCTGCAACCATCTTCTTAATTGGAACACCTGCTGCCATAAGAGACATACATGATGCACAAGTAGAGGCCATTGAAGTAGAACCATTAGACTCAAATGTCTCTGACACTGAGCGAATCGCATAAGGGAACTCTTCTTCTGTAGGAAGTACAGGAATTAATGCCCTCTCTGCCAACGCACCATGTCCTATCTCACGGCGTCCCGGGCCGCGGCTCGGCTTTGTTTCACCTACTGAATAAGAAGGAAAATTATAGTGATGCATATATCTCTTTGATGTTTCATTTACATCAAGACCATCAATTTTCTGTGCATCAGAAAGCGGTGCAAGTGTAACAACATTACATATCTGAGTCTGACCACGTGTAAACATAGCAGAACCATGAACTCTTGGTACAATATCAACCTCTGCTGCCAACGGACGAATCTGAGTAATATCTCTGCCGTCTGGTCTCTTCTGATCCTTTAAAATCATCTTTCGTACAGTCTTCTTTTGATATTGATATACTGCCTCATCAAGCACTGCAAGCCATTCTTCATTTTCAGCAAAAGCTTCCTCAAGCTTCTCTTTTATCTGGCGTATATTCTCTTCGCGTACCTGTTTTTCATCAGTAAATACAGCCTCTTCCATATCCTGCGGAGGCACAATATCAATAATTGCCGCAAATAACTCCTCAGGCACTGCACAACTCTCATAATCATGCTTTTCCTTACCTACTTCTGCAACAATTTTGTTTATAAACTGTATAATCTGTCCATTTACTTCATGAGCCTTATAGATAGCTTCAATCATTTTATCTTCAGGAACTTCATTAGCTCCCGCTTCAATCATTATAACCTTCTGTGCAGTAGAAGCAACAGTAAGTTTCAAATCTGAAATGAGATTTTGTTCCGCATTTGGATTAACAATTAACTCTCCGTCAATCAAACCAATCTGTGTAGTTGCACATGGTCCGTCAAATGGAATATCTGATATTGCTGTGGCAATTGCCGATCCCAACATAGCCGTAAGTTCTGGCGAACAATCAGGATCCACTGACATAACCATATTATTGAGCGTAACATCATTTCTATAATCTTTTGGAAAGAGAGGACGCATTGGCCTGTCTATAACTCTGGATGTCAAAATTGCATTTTCTGATGCCTTACCTTCACGACGGTTAAATCCTCCAGGAATTTTACCAACTGAATACATCTTCTCCTCATATTCAACACTTAACGGAAAGAAATCTATTCCCTCCCTAGGTTTGTCTGACGCAGTTGCTGTTGAAAGTACAACTGTATCACCATAATGCATAAATGCCGCGCCATTCGCCTGTTTTGCTACTCTTCCCACATCGACAGTCAACGTTCTGCCTGCAAGTTCCATAGAAAAACTTTTGTAATTTTTTTCCATTACCTTATCTTCCTTTCTTATTTTCCAGAAAGACATTAAAAAATTTAATGTACAATACGCAAAAAAGAGTGGATATTTACGGATATCCACCCTTGTTTTTTAATTACTTTCTGATTCCAAGACGCTCAATTAATGAACGATATCTTTCAATATCATTTTTCTTCAAATACTCTAATAAACCACGTCTCTGTCCTACCATCTTAAATAGACCTCTTCTTGAATGATGGTCCTTCTTATGAATTTTCAAATGCTCAGTAAGCTCATTAATTCTTGCTGTCAAAATTGCAATCTGAACTTCCGGTGAACCTGTATCACCTGGTTTTGTTGCATACTCATTGATTATTGCTGTTTTCTTTTCTTTTGAAATCATTTTCAAAATCCTCCTTATTATTTAACCGCCAAATATTAAGAAACAGGTCGGAGAGTCCATCTTCCGAATATTGGCTTTTTGCTAACACTGATGTATTCTATCACATATATCACTGATTGTAAAGTATTAATCTAAAAATCTTCTTATAGTGATTGGTGTACGATAAAATGCATTTGATATTTTAATACCTGTCTTAGCGGTACTTGCATGAATTACCTTTCCGCCGCCGATATACATTGCAACATGGTTTACATGACTTCCGCTTCCATAAAATAATAAATCACCTAGTTTTACTTCATTAGAGCTTACTCTCTTTCCCATCTGAGCCTGTGATGCTGATGAGTGAGGAAGTGATACTCCATAGTGTGCATATATACTCATTGTAAATCCTGAACAGTCAGCGCCTTTTGTAAGACTTGTGCCGCCCCATACATAAGGATTACCAAGAAATTGTTTAGCATACTCTACTATTGATACTCTTGTGCTTGACACACCAGTTGATTCTTTCAATTCTGTAACTGACTCAGCCTTTGGCAGTTCATATCCTAAAGTTGCATAATCCAGTGAAATATAACCCTGATCACTGTCAACCTGAACTTTAGCCCAATTATCATGCTGTTCTAATACTTCTAATTCCTCATCCGCTGACACTAGAGCGACAATTTTACAGTCTGTATTCATCTGCTCGCGTACATATAGAGTCTCTGTACCTACTGTTGCTGTCATTGTCTTAAGCTCGTCAGCCTTTTCCCATGCGACGTCCCCTGTCAATAAATATTCTCGCTTAACATAACCTGTCACATTTCCTGATTTAATTTTAAACCAGCCATCAGTTTCTTCTAACACTTCACAACCGGCATTTTTAGGAAGTTTGCCGCACAGTGAACCATTCTCTGAAGCTTTATCTCTTATATTTAAATAATTGTCGACATTTGCAACACCTATATTTTTATAATTAGGCAAAAGCTCTTGAATAGTCTTAGATGTATCTTCTGGAATCTCAGCTACTGCCGTAGCAATTGCATTGTTATTAGACAATGCTACAAGCTCTGTCAGATTTCTGTTCAGCACGCCGTCAGCTCTTGCTATTTCTGTCGCAACACCTGCGGTAACTCCCCAATCTTTTGCCTTTACTTCTGACGGCTGTGACTGTGCGTTGCTTGGAACCTGATTTGAAGCCATAATCAACATACTGCCAAATAATACAACACCCATAACTTTAACAGTCACACTTTTTCTCATTTTTATGGATATATTTTTTAATGTTCTTTTATAATCTGTATCATATGCCTTGTTAAACTTGTCCTCTTCTTTATTAAACTTCCCTTTTAACTGCATAAAAACCTCCATTATCGTTCATCAATCTATCACTATAGCGTATTAAAATAATTTTTCTATTTGTTACATAATTGTTACACTTTTAATAAATAGTATAACATTTTTTCAAATTTGTCAACTACTGACAATAAAATTAGTTATATTTTTAATTAATATTTTCTTAATGCTGTCTAAAAAGGTCCATGCAATTAAAGCAAATCTATATTAAAAAACTCTCTTCCTGCCTCTATATCTTTGTAAAGCGTTTTCTTCAATAAATCTATGGAGGCAAATTTCTGTTCATCTCTTCTAAAATAGAGAAGAGAAATTCGGGCTTCTTTTCCGTATAAGTTTTCACTGCAGTTATACAGATAAGTTTCTGTCCCAAGCAAATTATCTCCTTTTATCGTCGGTTTTCTTCCAAAATTTGTCATACCATAGTATTCTTTATTTTCAATGACAACCTTAGAATAATATACGCCATATTTGGCCTCAAGTTTTTCGTCAGGCCATGTTACATTTATAGTAGGAATATTCCATGTTCTTCCAAGACGGTTGCCTTCTACGATACATCCGGTAACAAAATAGTCGTATCCTAATAATTTATTTACAGTCTCTATCTCACCTTTTAAAAGACTATCTCTTATCCTGCTGCTGCTTATTACATCATCAAACGCTCTCTCTTTGCTGATAACTTCTAATTCATATCCGCAGTTATCTGTCATACTATTTAACAATTTAACATCTCCAAGACGTTTATATCCAAAACGAAAATCATCACCTACAACGACATATTTGGCATTTAATCTTCCTCTTATTATATCAATTACAAATTGTTCGGCCGTCATGGAAAGATTTTCATATGTCACATTATACTCATACAAAGAATCTATTCCTAAACATTCAAGAAGACTCTCCCGCTCACGCTTTGTCAGAAGAGTCTTAAAATTCTGTTTGTCATCATTATTTAAAAGACTTGATGGTGGTTTATCAAAAGTAAATATTGCAGCCTCAAGTCCATATTTCTTCTTTTCCGCAATCTTTTTTATCAACTTTTGATGTCCCAGATGAACAGCATCAAATTTTCCGAATGTAACAGCTCTCTCAGTATATTTTAAATTATCAGTACTGTTTATTTTTCTCATCTAATCACTACCTATAAACATTTTTTCAGGAACATAAGATTTTTTTTCTTCATTATATTTGTAAATAGCTATAAATGTATCTTTTGTATCATACACCCTTATTCTACCGCCATTTAAATTTTCTAAAAAATCCTCTGTTGAAAGCGGGTTCCCGTTATAAAGTTTTTTCTCAAATTGCGGCTGCACAATAACCTTTTTTAAATCTATAAATATTGTATCAATTGGTATAATATGTTCTGATATTTTATTTTCTGAAACTATCCTCTCTATTTCAGATAATTTCAATGCTTCTTCTATTTTAAATTTTGAAACCTTAGTCCTTGTAAGTTCATGCATACATGCACAGCATCCCAATTTTTCTCCTATATCATCACACAGTGTTCTGATATATGTTCCTTTTGAACATGAAACCTCAAACTTAACAAATGGTAAATTAATATTTATAATTCTAATTTTGTAAATATTTACTTTTCTTGCAGTCCTCTCTACCTCTCTGCCTTCTCTTGCAATCTCATAGAGCCGTCTTCCATTTACCTTCAGCGCCGAATACATTGGAGGAATCTGCTCATATTCTCCTTCAAATGACATTACAACTTTTTCAACATCATCAGAAGACACCGTAACTTCACTCTCATACAAAACTCTGCCGCTTATATCTTGAGTATCTGTTTTAATCCCCAGCCTCATTACCGCAATATATGTCTTATCCTTTTCAGTAAACATATCACAAAGTTTTGTGGCTTTGCCAAGACACACGGGAAGTACGCCGACCGCATCAGGATCCAGTGTACCAGTATGACCGATTTTTTTCTGATGTAATATTCCCCGCAGTTTCGCAACTACATCATGAGAAGTGAAGCCCTTTTCCTTATATACATTTAATAATCCGCTAATCATTTGCCGCCTCTAACTGTTCTTCAATCTTTACTGACAAATTATTTATCACATCATACATGTTTCCATTCATAGTACATCCTGCAGCACGTACATGACCACCGCCGCTGAAATATGCAGCAATTTTGCTGACATCTACTTTATCTGTTGAACGCAGACTTACTTTATACTGATGAGTTGCCGTCTCATACATAAATATTGCACATTCGATTCCTTTGGTAAGCTTAAGCTGATTAACTATTCCGTCTAAATCTTTTGGTGTCACTTCATAAAGTTTCATTATTTCTTTCTTTATAACAGATACAATTGCTCTTCCGTGAAGAAAAGTAATACTTTCAAGTAAAGCTCTTCCTAAAATCTGATTTTGATGAGATGTCTTCTGATAAAATGTTTCTTCTACAATCTTCGAAAAATTTATTCCTTTATCCATTAGCACGCCAGCTGCCCGCATTGTAGCCGATGATGTGCAAGAATACTGAAACACGCCTGTATCATGCACAATTCCCAGATAGATACACTCTGCCGTCTCCCTAGAAATTTTATCTTTATCTAAAATATTAAACACAAGCTCTGAAGTTGAACTTGCATCAGATACAACATAATTTTCGTCAGCAAATTTTCTTGTAGTAATATGATGATCTATACAGACCGTCTTCTTTGCTGCATTAAACATTCCCGCTGCATCGCCGATTCTATCTACATCGCCGCAGTCCATCACAAAGAATAAATCATATTCATTTTCAACACCTGCATAATTATGTATAATATTACCGGAGTTTTTCAGAAAGCCAAAACTTTCTGAAAAATCTCCAAGATATAAATCAACTGAAATATCAGGGTAATTTTCGGTTATATAGTTATACAATCCAAGCGTTGAACCTACACAATCACCATCAGGTCTAATATGTCCTGTAATTCCAACAGTTTTTATATTTTCCAACAATAAAGTTAACTGTAACATTGGAGTACTCCTTCTATCTAAATTTTACATATTATTTTTGGTTTACCTCGTCAATTAACTTTGACATTTTAACTCCATATTCAATTGACTGGTCCATGAAAAACTTAATTTCAGGTGTATTTCTTAAGTTGACTCTTCTTGCCAACTCTTTTCTTATAAATCCCGCTGCACTGTTAAGACCTTCTATTGTATCTTTTTGGGATTCCTCATCTCCCAATACGCTTATATATGCCTTACATGTCTTTAAATCAGGAGCAACCTCCACAGACACAACAGACAACATATCATTTATTCTCGGATCTTTTATTTCCTCACGGATAATTAAACTTAATTCTTTCATCACTTCTGTATTTATCCGTGTATTTTTTACGCTGTTTTTTCTCATAAATATACCTCTTCTTCAATTTATATTATCGAGGAATTTCTACCATTGCATATGCTTCAACTATATCGCCTTCTTTAATATCATTATATTTTTCCAGAACGATACCGCATTCATATCCGGCCTTTACTTCCTTGACATCATCTTTAAATCTTTTTAGTGATGCTAAAGGACCATCAAACAACACAATATTATCTCTAGTTAGTCGAATTGAACAGCCTCTCTCAAACATACCATCAAGCACATATGAACCAGCAATTGTTCCAACTCCTGACGCTTTAAATGTCTGACGAACTTCTGCATGACCTAGAACTTTTTCCTCGAATACAGGATCTAACATACCCTTCATTGCCGCTTCTACATCTTCAATAGCATTATAAATTACACGATAAAGTCTTAAATCAACGCCCTCTCTCTCTGCTGTGCTTTTTGCAGTTGCATCAGGACGAACATTGAAACCGATAATTATTGCATTGGACGCAGACGCTAAAATAACATCTGATTCATTTATAGCGCCGACACCGCCATGGATAACTTTTACAACAACTTCCTCATTTGACAGCTTTACAAGACTCTGTTTTACAGCCTCGACAGATCCTTGTACATCAGCTTTTACTATAAGATTCAATTCTTTAACATTGCCCGCCTGAATCTGAGAGAACAGATCATCAAGCGACATTTTTTGTTTTGTATCTTCAAGCATTTTCTCTCTGCTCTGGGCAATAAATGTCTCTGCAAAACCTCTTGCTTCTTTATCATTATCCATTGCCATAAATATTTCTCCGGCATTTGGCACATCATTTAAACCAAGAATCTCTACAGGAGTAGAAGGTCCCGCCTCCTTAACACGACGTCCCTTATCATCCATCATTGCGCGGACTTTACCATAACATGCTCCAGCTGCAATTGCATCTCCAACCTTTAAAGTTCCCTTCTGCACCAACACAGTTGCAACAGGACCTTTTCCTTTATCAAGCTCTGCCTCAATTACAAGACCTCTCGCTTTTCTCTTAGGATTTGCTTTCAGCTCACATACTTCTGCAGTAAGCAGAATCATCTCCAGCAGATCGTCAATTCCATCATGTGTATGAGCTGAAACTGGAACAAAGATTGTACTTCCTCCCCAATCTTCAGGTATAAGTTCATACTCTGCAAGTTCCTGTTTTACTCTCTCAATATTTGCACTTGGCTTATCAATCTTATTGATTGCAACAATAATTTCTATCTCTGCTGCCTTGGCGTGATTTATAGCTTCAACTGTCTGAGGCATAACACCGTCATCAGCCGCAACTACTAATATTGCAATATCAGTTGAATTTGCCCCACGCATACGCATAGCTGTAAATGCCTCATGACCAGGGGTATCAAGGAAAGTAATCTTTTCTCCATTTATTGAAACCACGTACGCACCTATATGCTGCGTAATACCTCCGGCCTCTTTATCAATCACATGAGTATCACGTATTGCATCCAGAAGAGAAGTTTTACCATGATCAACATGCCCCATTACACAAACAACAGGCGGTCTTGGAACTAATTTTGATTCATCTTCGTCTGTCTCCTTTAAAAGCTCTGCTATTACATCAACTTTTTCTTCTTTTTCACAAATACAGTTAAACTCTAACGCAATCTCCTCAGCAGTGTCAAAGTCAATATCTGAATTCACATTTACAACTGTTCCTTTTAAGAAAAGCATTTTTACAATTGCCGCTGCCTGAACTTTCATTTTATCAGCAAGTTCTTTTATTGAAAGCTCATCTGGCAATGTAATTGTCTTGATAGTTTCCTCTTTTGGTTTTTGCTGTTTTGTATTCTGCTGTGGAGGGTTTTGTTGTTTCTTTTGATTCTGCTTATTTCCACTGTTAGGTCTGTTGTTATTTTGATTATTTTTCTGATTAGGCCTGTTATTTTGTTTTGCAGATTCTTTTTGATTATTTTTCTGATTATTATTTTTCTGATTACTATTATTTTGATTATTATTATTTTGATTTTTTTTATTACCACTCTTTTGATTTTGATTATTGTTATTATTCTGTTTCATTGTATTATTATTTTTTTGATTATTATTCTGCTTTGGTGCATTACTATTATTTTGATTATTATTCTGCTTTGGTGCATTGCTATTATTTAGTCGATGATCGTCCTTCTGATCAACTCGTTTATCATTCTTTTGTGTAAATTTACTGTTCTGCGGATGATAAACACTGCTTATAGCATCGGTTTTCTGCTCTTTTTCCTCTCGTTTTGAATTACTGACTGACTGATGTTTTTTATCAGCATTTTTATTCTGATTGCTTTTATTTCTATCATTACGCTGAGTATTATTTTTATTTTCCTGAGCTTTCAGCGGTTTATCAGTTGTATTATTTTTAGCAATTCCCCTTACCATATTAGCCTCAGTTTCATCCAAACCTGAAGATGCTGTTTTATCTTTAATATTATTTTTCTCTAATATTTCAATTATCGCTTTGCTTGACAACTCAAGTTCTTTTGCCAAATTATATATTCTAATTTTTGCCATTCAGATTACCTCCTATTTCTTCCATATTTTTAATTATTGCTTTTGCAAAACCTTCATCAAGAAGAGCCATGGAAGAGCGTTGTTCTTTTCCAATTGCAGACCCAAGTTCTTCTTTAGTTGATACAAATAAAATGGGCACGTTGTAAAAAGTACAGGAATTTGTAAATTTTTTTTTCGTATTCTTTGAAGCATCTTCAGAAATAATAACAAGAAACGCCTTATTATTCTTAATTGCCTTTTCAGTTGAAAATTCTCCGCTGGCAATTTTACCAGCTTTCATCGCAATACCTATCATAGAAAGAATTTTATTGTACATCAAATTTATCAAACTCCTTTAAGTAACTTATCGTAGACTTCAGACGGTATTTTCATTTTCAGCGACCGTTCCAGTCCTTTATTTTTTATTGCAGCCTGAAGACAATCTTTTGAATAACACATATATGCACCTCTTCCGTTCTTTCTGCCAGTGCTGTCTAATTCTATTGTATCTTCAGGAGTCTTAATTACTCGTATCATTTCTCTCTTATTTTTCATTTCTCCGCATCCAATACATTGTCTCATTGGAACTTTTTTAACAGTACTCATTTTATCACCCATTCATCTTTACATTATATCTCTGATTATTTTTCAGCTACTCTTCATCAATAACTATCTCATTATTTTCTGACATTAATTTATCATTTTCTGATAACTCAAGTTCTTTTGCCTGTGATTCGCTCTTTATATCAATCTTGTAACCTGTAAGACGAGCTGCAAGACGAGCGTTTTGTCCTTCCTTTCCAATTGCCAACGATAACTGATAATCAGGAACAACTACCTTTGCAGTCTTATTTTCCATATCCGCAACAACAGAAACAACGACTGCAGGACTTAATGCATTCTCAATCAACACTGCCGGATCTTCATTCCAATTTATAATATCAATCTTTTCTCCTCGCAACTCATTAACTATAGCATTTACTCTGGCTCCGTTCTGACCTACGCAAGCCCCGACAGGGTCAACATTTTCATTATTTGAATATACGGCAATCTTAGTTCTTGAACCAGCCTCTCTAGAAATACTCTTTATCTCAACTGTTCCGTCCTTAACTTCCGTCACCTCTGCCTCAAACAGTCTCTTTACAAGTTCTGGGTGTGTTCTGGAAACGGTTATCCTAGGACCTTTCTGCGTATCTTTTACTTCCAGTATATATAATTTAATCCTCTCAGTAGGTTTAAAAATTTCTCCTTTAACTTGTTCTCCCTCTGTTAAAATGGCATCTACTTTTCCAAGATTAATACTTACATTTTTACCAGCATATCTCTGAACAATACCTGTTACAACATCCTTTTCTTTCTCATAATATTGATTAAATAATACTTTTCTCTCTTCTTCCCTAATCTTCTGCAAAATAACATTCTTGGCATTCTGCGTTGCTATTCGTCCGAACTCCTTTGAATTAATAGGAATATTAACAATATCTCCAGCCTCGTATGATGAATCTATAAGCTTTGCCTTTGTTATACTTATCTGTTCAACATCATCCGTTACTTCCTCGACCACTGTCTTTTCAGCAAAAACTTTAAACTCACATGTATCCTTATCAACTGAAACCTTCATGTTGTCAGCCTTGCCAAAATGATTTTTGCAGGCAGTAATCAAAGAATTCTCAATAGCCTCAAGCAATGTCTCTTTGCTAATATCCTTTTCTTTTTCAAGAATATCCAATGCTTCCCTTAATTCTGTGTTCATTTCTTACCAATTTCCTCCTTTTTGACTTGTCTCTAAAGTCATAATGGTATACCCGCAGGGTATTTCCTCCTTTTTGACTTGTCTATCTAAAAATCAAAAGCTAAATGAATTACTGCTATATCAGCACGATCTAACACAAGTTCTTCTTCATTATCCTGCATAACAGTTACAGTATTTTTATCATATGCAGTAAGCACACCACGAAATTCTTTTTTCTTATCTATTTTCTTATAAGTTCTTATTTCAACTTCCTTTGATATGCTCCTCTTAAAATCTTTTTCTTTCTTAAGCGGTCTTAAAAGCCCTGGAGAACTTACTTCCAGTATATATGAACCTTCTACAAAATCTTTCTCATCCAACAAATCGCTCAGCTCTCTATGGACTTTCTCACAGTCATTTACAAAAATTCCGCCTTCTTTATCAATATAAGCTCTCAAATACCAATTGGAACCTTCCTTAACATATTCTACATCTACAAGTTCAAATTCGTATTTGTCAACTATAGGCTGCAAAAGTTCTTCTGTTTTCTGTTCATAATCTTCTTTTCTTGACACCTGCTCCACCTTCTCTCTAAATATCATTATTTAACGATATTCAAACACAAAGGAGTGGACCTTTTCGTCCACTCCTTTGCATTCGTTACCATGTATCTAAACAATACTACCACATTTTGCATATAAACGCAATAGCAAATTTTAAAAAAGCGCTATCTAATATAGATAATAATAAAATATGTTTTCCTAACCTTATTGACACTATAATATTTTTCTAATATAATATTTTTACTACACTTGTAATAATTAGGAGGATTATTTTATGAAATCTTTGCCGCAAATTTCTGAATCTGAATTTGAAGTAATGAAAATTGTATGGAAATATGCCCCTATAAGCACGAATGAAATAACAGACAAATTAGTTAAAACTACAACTTGGAGTCCCAAAACTATACAGACATTAATAAAACGCTTAGTTACTAAAGGTGTTCTCACTTATGAAAAGCAGAGTCGAGTATTTGTCTACACTCCATTAGTAAATGAAGACGAATATATAGGACAGGAGAGTAATTCTTTCCTAAAAAAATTTTATAATGGAAATATAACTGCCATGTTATCCTCGTATATTGACAATGATAAATTAAGTGAAAATGATATTGATACTCTGCGTTCCCTTTTGTCACAGAAAAACAAAAAAGGCGGGAAATAATATGGACGTTTTTTTCATTAAATTTCTTATATGCAATATAACAATAAGTATAATAATCGCAATATTATTTGCTGTCAAAAAAATTCTTTCTAATTATATTACAGCGCGAGTGCATTACAATCTGTGGTATATTGTTATGGGATTGCTTGTGTTTCCTTTTATTCCCATACAACTCAATAAATTTTTTCACCTATTTTCATTTTTTGATTATTTCAAAAATTCGCCTACAACAAATATAGATAATACTTTAAATATTACTAATTCAATAAACCAGTCTGTCTCTGCAAACTGGATGAATGATTTTAGTATTTCTGTCAACAGTAAAACACCTTCAACAATCTTCATAATATTATTTGTGCTTTGGGCAGCAGGAATTTTAGTAATGATTTTGTTGTATACAAAATCTATAATTAATTTTAAAAGATTAAAAAAATCCGCTCTGCCATTGCAGAATAAAGAAATTCAGCAACTGTACAGACAATGTCTAAATGAAATGAATATAACAAAAAATATTCCTGTCTACAGTACAGCTTTTTTTAAATCACCTATAATTTCAGGATTTTCTAAACCATGCATTTTTATACCAATTCATATAATAACAGACTGCAGCAACAATGATATAAGATATATGCTTTTGCATGAACTAAACCATTATAAACATAAAGATAATATTGGAAATTACTTTTCAGCAATTATAAGTGTACTATACTGGTTTAATCCAATTGTATGGTTCGCTTTAAAAAATATGAAAAATGACAGAGAAATTGCGTGTGACGCATCTGTTTTAGAATTGCTTAATGATGATAATTATGAGGACTACGGATTAACCCTAATAAATTTTGCTGAAAAAATATCACTGTCATCATTCCCTTTTGCAACGGGTATAAGCGGCAACTTTGTACAGATTAAAAAAAGAATTATAAGCATTGCAAATTATAAACCAATTTCATTTAAGCAAAAATTTTACAGTGTCATCACTTTTTTAATTGTGACTGCAACTCTCACTTGCTTTGTTCCGATGATGTCTATACGAGCAGCTGATGATAATATTTATTTTTTTGATGAAACAAGCAAAAATATTACTGATATAAACCTTAAAGATTTATTCGGAGAAAATACCGGAAGCTTTGTTTTATACGACACAACGGAAGATTCTTGGCTTATTTATAATAAAAAAGAGGCAGTTACACGTATATCACCGGCATCTACTTACAAAATTTACAGCGCGCTGTTCGCTCTTGAATCTGAAATAATTTCACCTGAAAATTCATCTGTTAATTGGAACGGTCATCAATATATGTATGAATTATGGAACAATAACCAGTCTTTAGAGTCTGCAATGCAGAATTCAGTTACTTGGTATTTCCAAAATATTGACCGTCAAAACGGTATGGAAGCGATAAAAAAATATATTGATAAAATAAACTATGGCAACAGACGTCCCGGCAGAGATATATCGTCTTACTGGGCAGATTCTACTTTAAGAATCTCTCCGATAGAACAGGTTACGCTGTTAAAAAACTTTTATTATAACAAGCTTGGCTTCTCTTCTGAAAACACTGCCGCCGTCAAACAAGCTATCCGACTATATTCATCTGAAGAAGGTACTATTTATGGTAAGACAGGTACTCAGGAAATTGATAAAAAAAATACTTCAGGCTGGTTTATAGGTTATATAGAAAAAGGTAATCACACTTACTTTTTCTCTTTAAATATTCACAATGAAAACAATGCATCAGGACCTGCCGCAGCACAACTTACATTTTCTGTTCTTTCAAAACTAAATATTTGGAATGATAATTTATAAATGTATTAATCTGACCTAGTATTAAATACTTGAGAAGCCCTGCCTGTTATAATCTCTTCAGGACTTTTTAAACCAAAGTAATAATCAAAAATATTTTTTGCTGCTGCAGTAGCGTTTGATGAGCCATAACCGTTGGCAATTCTTACTGCTACTGCAATTTTCGGTGAATCTGCGGGCACATATCCTATAAACAGCGCATGATCCGGTCTTATTTTGGATTCTTGTGCTGTTCCAGTCTTTCCTGCAATACTTATTTCCATATCTTTTAATACTGTATTATTTTGTGCAAACTGCAGCATTCCTGTTCTTACTGTATTCCACACATAATTTGGAAGCTGCACTTTTTTCTCTAATTTACTTTCTTTCTTGATAACTTCCCCGTTTTTATCAGATATTCCGTTTACAAGTGATAAAGTATACACATCGCCATTAGAAGCTATAGCATTGGCATATCTCGCCAACTGCACTGTAGCATAATTATGTGTACCCTGCCCAATAGCAGATGGAATTCCATATGAATCTGTTATATGAGGTTTAGATTCTGCAATCTCAATTCCTGTCTTCTTATCAAGACAAAAAAGCTTTGAATAATTCTGCAGTTTATTAAGAGCAGCACTGTCTCTATATTCCAAGTTATTTTCCGAACCAAGCTTGTATGCTATTTCACAGAGGTAATCATTACATGAAAACTGTAATGCTGTTGATGAATTAATAACATTTCCATGCCCAGAATGATTCCAACATTTTAAGTTTGGCTCCACCTTGTCGAACACACCATCACAAAAAATCGAAGAGTCTGCAGAGATTACTTGTTCCTCAAGACCTGCAATAATAGTAATTGGCTTAAATGTTGAGCCTGGCGCTGTCAGCTGCTGTGTGGCACGATTATATAATGGAAGGGACTTATCATTTATCAGCTCATTATAATATAAAGAATCCATTTGATTTGCCAAACGGTTATTGTCATAACCAGGATAAGACACAAGCGCCAGTACTTTACCAGTGCCTGCCTGAAGAATAACCGCTGAAGCAGAACAAGGATCCAATGCTAACTGTGCTGGAGTTATTTCTAATTGTTCAATTTTCTTTTTTATAAATAGGAACGCATCTATCTCTCCCGCTATTAATTTACTTAAATCATCATCTGTATCAGATAAAATTTTCTGATCATATAAAAGTCTGCAAAATTCTCTTTCTGTAATTATATCTTCATACAACATACGCTTAAATAATATCTTATCAAATTCACAGTCTGATGAGAGTTTTTTCTCTATATTATTTGACATTAAAGAATACATCTCATCTGCAGTAAAATATTCTTTGTCAGAATCTTCACTCTTTTCAGTATTTAATTTATCAGACATATGATTAGACATTGTTTCTATTGTTATCCATCCATTATCTATAGCATTTAATAAATATTCTCTTAAACTTATTTTCTCTTTGCTTTTCCATTTTTTATAGATATAATGTTCTTTATCGATAGAGTTTTTATCTACAAATCCCAGCTCATCTACTATATAATCAGAATATTCTTTAAATTCCTCTGATAAATTGCTATAGTAATCGTCCCCAAATAATAATTTTGCTTTCACAGCCTCTATAGCCTGTGTGCGCTTTTCATCAAGCTTATAAGCAAGCTGTTTTTCTAACTCAGTAGCATTTACATTATACAGATTTTCCAACTGAATCAAATTATTATCAATTAGCGCCGCATATACATCATATACAGGAATTTTAATATCAGATGTATCTGCTGCTTTCTCCTTATCAAATTTCTTTTCATTTATTAAATTGCTTGATATTATCCCTGCTAAATTTTGCTCAAGTATATCATACACTGCAGTCTGTAAGTTTTTATCAATAGAAAGATATACGTCTTTTCCGCTGACAGCCTCCTTAATTATTTTATCTTCTCCGACAATTCTGCCGACATTATTTACTGTAATTTGTCTCTCGCCGTCAGTTCCCTGCAAAACTTTATCTAAATACTGCTCAATCCCCGCCTTGCCTACAACTGATTCTGAACTATATTTTTTATCTGATTTATTCAAATCCTCAAGCTCATCTGATGATATTTTACCAATATATCCAAGGATATGTGAGAACGCTTTCCCTCCATTATAAACTCTATCCCAATCCTGCCCAACGTCAACTCCGCTTAATATTTCATTATTTTCTAATATATAAGCCACTGTCTCATCTGATACGTCTCTTGATAAAACAACGGGCACATATTTTTTATATGAATTTAGAGAGAGCATATATCTTATTCCAACTATATATAATATTTCTTCTTTAGTATATTGGGCAGCCAAATTATATTTTTTCAGTTCTTTTTCTGAATATAACGTTTTACCCTCTCCATAAAGTCCAAATTTATCATTTCCTGATAATAATTTTATTAAATCAGAGGCGTTTATGTCCCTCTGTTCAGCTGTCATATCATCAGGATTTGTCTTTCCAAAAATATCTGCTTTAAATCTTAAAAGCGCTGTACCTGAAACTGTATACTCATACTCTCCATTGTCACCTATTCTTATTTTCAATTCATTATTTATCTTCTCATTATTCTCATATAGTTTGTTAATAACATTATATATCACACTGTTTAGTGTCAACTGATGTTCCCGCTCTGTTGAATAAACTGCATCATCTCTCATTGTCACTGTATATACTAAATCATTATATGCCAATACCTCGCCATTACAATCATATATTGTTCCTCTAGTACTTTTATCAGTCACAGTCCGGCTTATTTTAAGCTCAAAATCTTCTGCGTATTTCTTACCATTTACAATCTGTAATTGCCATAATCTGTGGAGAACAAAAACAAATAAAATTATAAACAATACTTGCATAATCAGAATTCTTAGTTTACTGTAACTGCTTTTTTTCTCTCTAAATATCACTCCTGCTGCCTCCTTACCATTATCTTTTATCACCCACAAATATTACACACGTAATACTTAATGATAAAAATTTTTTATTTCCGTAAGTATTAACCAACGTACACAAATTAGAGCAAACAATTGACATCTGCATCAATAGGCCAATACCCCACAGCTTTGATATGTATATAGTTTTATATCTCATAATTCTGCTGCAGAGTATTTGACATTACTCACAATAATAAGTTAAATATTACAATAGTAAGAATTAAAAGTCAAGCATTTATTTCTGAGATAAACGAGTAATAAATTTTTCAAAATCTTGTTTCATATATAAAAAATTTTCTTTCTGATCGGACAAATATGTATCATTTTTCTTGGCATACTCTACCATCCAAGCATCTAAATCTTTATCCTCTTTATATGAGTAAGCCATCATCGCCAGAAGCGACAATCTGTTTTGCTTGTCCAATAATTTAGAACCTTGTTTTATTGCCGCCTTCTGCAAATCGTCCAATGTCTCATTATAAAGCTCTATATTATTCTGTAAAATTTTTTCATCAATCCCTACATTATCACTTATAAAAGTCTTTTCATCAACTAGATTTATATCAATTGATCTTTCTTTTTTAAAAAATTCATTCATCAGTTTTTCAAGTAAATTCAGCTTCTTTATTATTACTGATTTATCCTTAGTAGATTTATTACGGTCAATTTCATAAAATGTCTCTCCATTTATTTTTCTATCTTTTAATCTGTTTCGAAAAGCTGTTAGAAAAATTACGAACTCATTGTCATCTAAATGCATATTAGTAAACCTGTCAAATAATGTAAACCAAATAAATGAATCTTTACTTGTAAACAAGTCTCTTAATTCATCAAAAAATATTGTTTCCAACCTGTTTAAATTATCATTCAATTTATCAAACTCTTCTCGTGAAGAATTATCATTTAAAAATAATCCCATTTTCTTACTCTGCTTCTGCCAATTATCAAGATGAAACATACACATAACAGTCTCAGTAACTATTCTGTCTACAGTTCCGTTATTTATCTCTGTCTGAGTATATATATCATATTTATTTAATAGTCGGTTATTTAAAGAAATATTTTTCACTTCTTTGGCAATATTATCCATATATGTGACCGCATTTTCTGAACCGTTCATGGACTTCTGCTTATTATAACGCCTAATATGATATCCTATCTCTTCATCTGTACAATCCAGATGCTTTACAACATCTATTTTATAATTATCATATTTTTCCTTTAACTCAACCGGCAGATCACTATAGTTCTTTCCGCGAAGATCATATTCAACAGCTTTATATATATAATTCCCATGTTTATCTTTTACAATATTTCCATTATTATCTATCTGCGTAGACTGATATGTAATAATTGGAAATTCAACATTCTGTCCAATTTTAAATCCGCCGTTCCTGAAACTGCTCAAAACAGTAAGCCTCTGAAGCCCGTCAATAACCCATAAAATAACGCCATTTGGAGTAAGCTCCTCACACACTTTAATAGAATCAATATCTTCATCTTTAATTACTGACGATACTAATCCATCTTTATCACTTTTGCTCCATCTGTCCGGTTTTCTCTGCAGCGGATGATCCTTCCTAAGTTCACCTCTATTAAACATATTTTGTAATGTTGAGTTCATATAAGCATCTTTTACTCTCTTATCTCTAACTAAATCCATCTAAATTCACCTTCCAGTTAAATTAATATTATAATAATTGACTAAAGTTTAAAACTGCTATTATTAATCAACGAACCTTCTTCAAGCTGACAACATATCAAATTAGCTGCCTCTTGACAAAAATATTATTTAATAAATTTTTTCGTATATTTCTAAATTTAATAATATTAATTTTATATATCCTAAAACAATATTGATATATTTCTATATGCATAAATACCTTTCATTGCATCTGTGTACTCTCTCTTACTGATATCTAATATTTCACATACTTCGCCTGCCCCATAAGAATCAGCTAAAAGCCACACAATCTTTCTCTGCCTGTTTGTTAAATTGTTTAGATATTTACTTATCTTAGCACTCATACTGCTCTCATCCCCAAAAATTTCTCTCTCCATATCAAAGCTGTCCGCAATAATGTCCTGTAAAGTAGTATCATCTTTATCACTAAGCGGTGAATCAATGGAAACTGACATTCTATCCGTCATACGTTTCTCTCTATTCCTCCTTGTTATCTCTGTCATTATTCTATTAGACAGACAAGAATAAAGGAAAACATCAAATGACTGTGAAGCGTCATAACGCTTAATAACATCAGTAAAAACTTCATTGGCAAGCGAATAAAAATCATCCACATCTTTATTCTCAATACCTCCAAACCTTGATAATATTCTGTCAACAAGCTTATGGAGCTTAGCGGCATTATTTTTATAATAACTATTTAATACCTCTTGCTTGCAGCTTAATTGTACAGCATTATCCATTATAATTTTTTTATTTCTCATTTTACACATGTTTTCTCTCTCCCTTCTTAATTGGTTATCAGTAAATTTACCTAATAGTCAATTAGACCATTATTCCTTTTGGCTGCTAAAAAAATACTACTTTGCTTTCCTCATATTGCATAGTATATACCAAACATCTGTTCTTGTCAACACTTTTTCCGAACTAACGTTCGTAATTTGTCAATTTGAAAACATTTAACAATAAAATAGAGAACTATATATTAAACCAAAAATTTTAGACATGGGAGGATTTTAAAATGCTTGATAAACAATATAATTTATATATGGCTGACACAAGCCATTTTTACAGCAATAAGGAAAAATATTTACACGATAAGTACTGTACATTTCGCAAAGAATGCAAATATATAAGCAGTAAAATTAAAGAGCTAAAAAAAAGTGAGTGCCCAAAATCCAAATATTCAAAACTAACAGATTTATTAAAATATAAAAACAAAAAAGCAAAAGAGACAAAAGAAAAACTTACCACTTTACTTGCCAATAAGTTTTTTCAGAATAATTTAACTTTAGGAAAAGATCATACACGCATTTTAAGAGAAGAAGAATTAAACTGTACAGATATAATATCTGCATTTGATTCTGCTCTTAGCAGAACAATTGGAATTTCTCAAAATGTACTTACAGATGCTCTTATTATTGTTCAAATTTATTATTTTGATATTTTTAAAGACATTCTTTATTATGGTTTCAAATTTAAAAATGAAAAATATATTTTTATTACTTCATCTGCAGGACAAATTAGAACTAAAAAAGCAGTATTTATAAAAGAAAGCATATGGAAAAAAATAAAAGATACAATTATGTGCGGATTGACAATTGATAAGATAAACTCCAAGGGCGGCAATAATGTAAATAAACATCTTGCATATTTGGCATTATCCAATTCTGCAACTGATAACTGGACAGAATTTAATATCGATAAATCAATTGTAATTGATGATTTTGAGACCAATGTATACGGAAAATTTGACTTTGTAGACGAAACTGACTATTCAATAACAAGAAAATCTGACTATATTCCTATCCCTCACACTGACGGTGCTGGTATGATGCTCCCTTCAGTGTCAGAAAAAAATTTTATGTTTCGTGCTCCTTGGATTAAAGGCCTGTTAGGCGTATTTGATTTTAGAAAATTTATTGAAGTAAACGCTTTATCTCCCGTTATCTCTGATATATATGGAAAAAAACACAACATTATTGATGAAAATATTGAAATCATTTTCACAAAAAGCCAGTTTAAAATGTATAAATATTATAATTCATGGGACGAGTATAAATACTTTTTTAAAAAATATAAGTGCAGCGCAGGAAAATGTAATATTGAAGAAGACCGCATTAAAAATGCTAAAATTAATTATCAGATGCTTCAAACTCTAACTGATATTACAGATGAAGAAATAAAATTCCTTACTCATAGTTCTTGCGAACGACTCAATAATATTTGTACTTGCAAAGATACAATTATGGAAATTCTTGGAGTCACACCATACAATACGAAAATGACTCCTTTCCAGAAGGCTGTAAAAATATATCCGTCTTTGATTAACGACACTTATACAAAAGATATAATCAGAGACCTCAAAAACAGTCTTATAAAAAAATATCGAAGCGGAAAACTTGAAATAAAAGGTAAATATACCTTTATTCTTCCTGACTTCTATGCCGCATGTGAATACTGGTTTGGACATATAGAAAACCCGCAAGGCCTTCTTAATAATAATGAAGTTTTCTGCAGTCTATACAGAAAATATGACAAACTTGACTGTCTAAGAAGCCCTCATTTATATAAAGAACATGCCGTAAGAAATAATACTGCATTTCATAACTATAATGAACGATCAGAAAAAATTGCGGCATGGTTTACTACTAATGGATTATATGCAAGCTCCCACGATCTAATAAGCAAACTGCTAATGTATGATGTAGATGGAGATAAATCTCTTGTTGTAGCTGACAGAGATTTTGTAAAAATTGCGGAGCGCAATATGAAAGATATTGTTCCTCTCTACTATAATATGAAAAAAGCTGAACCTGCACTTTTAAACAGCGAAAATATTTATAATGGATTAATTGCCGCCTTTACAGGCGGAAATATCGGCATGTACAGTAATGAAATATCAAAAATTTGGAATGATAATGTATTTATCACAGGTTCCAAGAGCGAAAAGCAAGAAGCTATTGACTGTATAAAAAGACTTTGCTGTCAAAATAATTTTGTAATAGATTATGCAAAAACACTATATAAACCAGAATTTCCTGACAATGTAAAAAAACAAATATCAAAATATACAAATTCAAAACTTCCGGCTTTTTTTGAGTATGCAAAAGATAAAGAAAAGTCTCAAATAGAAGATAAAAATGAGAGCTTTGTTAATAAAATTTATGATATTATTCCCAATAAGACAATAAATATGCGTAATATGGATATAGGGGAAATTGAATATCACAAATTGAT
This sequence comes from uncultured Lachnospiraceae bacterium, assembly GCA_949743325.1. Classification (GTDB taxonomy): domain Bacteria; phylum Bacillota; class Clostridia; order Lachnospirales; family Lachnospiraceae; genus CAJJNI01. The sequence goes on along the minus strand of CATJTQ010000158.1, from coordinate 5,996 downwards.
GTGTGACAAAAATATAATTTGCAGTAAAGAAACAGCAGATTTATATAATAAACTAAACACTAAATATCGTTATATGATTAGCTTAAAAGATGAATCAAAGGACAATTTAAAATACACCGCCGCTAAACTTCGAGAGGAATTTGCCGCACTAGGCTACACTGATGGAGTTGTATCTGATATGTTAGTTGAATATCTATATGGCGGCGGCAAAAGATATAAACAGCTGTTGTGGTTCTGCTATGGACAGTATATAATTGATAATTTAGAAAAAAATATCAACGTGAATAAAACTAAATATATTCAATGCATTGACTGTGATGAATGGATTGAAATTGATATTATGAATAAACGAACATGCAGATGCAATAATTGTCAGAAAATTCACAAAAGAGAATATGAACGAATAAAAAAACAGCGAAGGAGGCAAAAATTAATATGATAATTACACAAGAAAATATAATTAAACAGCTGTCAGAAAAAGAAAATATAAATACAGCCACAATAAGAAGACTATTTAAAGGAGCTGAAAATATTATTTTTGAATATTTAAGCACCACTTCTCCATCTGAAGATATAATAGTAAAATTTATTACAGGAGTAAATTTTGAAAGAAAATATATTGAAACAAAAAATTATTCCAAAGGAATGTTCCAAAATATAAACTGTCCAGAACATGTTAAAATAAAGGCTAATTTATCCAAATATTATATACGGCAAGTAAATAAAAAATTGTTTACAACTTAACATGCCTAATAATTATATTTAATTTGTTAAATATACTATAAAAATATTTAAAAATATAAATATAATTAAGCAAATCTTTTATATAAACATTTATAGTATTTATCCGATAGGAATTGAAGACATCTGTTCATTTCTTGACTGCCAACCAGGAGATATTATGGAAGTAAGCAAAGATATTGATAAATCAACATTACTATACAGATTTAAAGAAGAAAAAATTTTACTAAAAGAATATTATCAATGTTTTAGAGTTAGTGAATTAACTACTATCCCCCGATGAAAAACAAAAGTTCACTGAAATCCTTTTTAATTTATTTTATCCCTAATATTCCTACCTGCATATATGAACACCAGAAAACTTCTACATTCTCAAATCCGCATTTTTTTAGTAAGTGTATCTGCTCATTAATAGTTATTGGAAAATATTCAGTATTATATCTAAGTATATGTTTTTGACATTCATTCTCATCTTTTCTGTTACTTAGCTGAAAATTTTTCCAGCGTTGTATATACAGCGATTTAATCATATCATTATCAGGCGCAAAATTTTCTACTGTAAAAAATAGACCGTTCTTTTTTAAGGCTTTATAACAATTTCTAATACCAACCATTCTTTCTTCATATTTAAGGTAATGAGTTATCAAAATCGCTGTTACTACATCAAAATTTGAACTATTTTTTAAATTTTGGATTGACGTTTTATTAAAATCAACATTTACAGAATTAAGACGTTCTTTCGCTATTCTTAACATTTGACTCGAAATATCACAACAAGTCAAATTCTTTAAATAAAAATTTTTAGCAGCTATGCCTGCCATTTTCCCAGTTCCACATCCTATATCTAACCATGCTATCGGTATGTTAAAAAACTAATTTACAATATCTGTTATTTGCCTAAAATATTCTTCATAATAAGGCATTGTTTGTATTATGTTATTATCATATTTTTCAGGTAAAAAAGCTTGTTTATAAACCATACATACACCTACTCAAAATTATCTAAATAATATTGTAACTTTTCAGCCAAAACCCCTATATGTAAACCGTCAACAAATGAATGATGCACTTGTACTGAAAAAGGCATCAATATCTTATCATTGATTTCATAAAACTTACCCCAGTCAAACAACGAAACGGCATTATCCTTCTTACCTGATTCCGTATAAGAAATATGAGTGAATGACACCAACGGAAATGATGAAATATGTAAATGATGTATTGATAGTTTTATATATAACAGGCTTAGTCTCAATAAAACGACAGCGAAAAACATCAATTTTATTTGCACATTTTGTTACTGCATAAACAAATGAAAATGTAAAGGAATAATTTTGTTGCTTTACATTTGAGAGAAAATTTGTTTTATCCCCTTTTTTTCTGATATTATACTATGTATTTTTTATAAATTCAATTAGGAATAATCAATTATCTACTACATCATATTAACCTAATTCCTTCTATTTAATATATTGCTCCAAATTAAAGTCCCTAAGGAAAATTGACAACTGTAAAACTATTGTCCCCTTTTATTACTGGCAATAAAATAGTCCGTAAATTACGGACGAAATTTTTCAGCCTTTTACAAAATAGTCCGTAAATTACGGACGAATCTTTGTGTCTTCTAGGGAACATAAGAAAATTTAATTCTTTTTGTCCCTAAACTACCCTTCGGGGAAAATATATTATTAGGAGGAAAATATTATGACAAATCAAAACATGGCTAACAGGGAGGTCTGCGATCTTATTTTCGTTGACTATGCCACAAAGAAACCTTTTCTTAACCTGGATTTCGCAAATGTAACTACAACAGAGCTTACAGGTGAATCAGTTTTCGCCTTCGGCGGCAAAGGACATCCAAAGCGCGTCCAATTCTCAGGTGAGAGAAGCGGAACCCTCACAATTGAAACACAGATACAGTCAGTTAAACTCTGGCAGTTAATTACAGGCGGAGAACTTAAGAGTTCTGCTGAAATCGTTGCCAGAAAAGAAAAAGCTGTTAACGCTGATGGTGTAACTATCACACTTGATGAAACACCTATATCAGGTACTGTATTTGTCTATGCGGCAGATGATGACTGCGGCAGTGAACTTAAATGCACAGTATCTAATCAGACAGTTACCCTTACAGATGCTTTAGATGCAGACAGCAAAGTAATTGTTTACTATATGAAAGAGGTTAGCGGCAATGTACAGAGAATCAATATTAAGTCCACAAGCTTCCCTAAGAACTTCACAGTCTACGGCGACACAATAATGAAGACAGAAAATGACGAAGTCCTTCCATACAGGATTGTTGCCGCAAAATGCGCCCCACAGACTACAATGAGCTTGTCATACACTAACAATGGAGAGCCAGGAGCAATTACAATCACCTGCGACTTATTGGCAGATGATGAAGATAATATCCTTGACTTAATACTGATTGAAGAATAAAACATATTCTAATATCAGCACATTCTTATGCAGCAGTCAGAAAGCGCAGCATGAACCGGATAGTGACGCAAATACATCTGTCCGGTTCGCTGTCTGTGGGAAACATATAGTCCAATATATCTTCTGCTGCATCTATAATATTAAACTATTATCACACAATTGTTTTGCCGGGCGGACATATGCCCTCCCGGCAAATGCGTTATGTTCTTAACGCATTTGAGAATAAGCTATTAAACTAGGAGGAATTAAAATGATTACATATATTAAAATGAAACGAAATGAATGGAAACTAAAGTGCATGTTTTATGGAGCGTTAATAAAAACTGTTGAAAGCCGTAAGGACACAGCAGATATAATACGAAAACTTTACAAATTAATTAAAGAAACACCAAATGATAATCTGAGACAGCAGTTTATAAAATCTCTTGCTGAGACAATACATAATGCAAATAGCAAAATGGAGGAATGATTTGTATGGCAGATACACAGAACACTAAAATAGTCTTAAGTATAGATCAGCAGAAATCCGCGGCACAGATAAATGCAGACATAAAAAAACTGCAGAACAACTTAAAAAAAGTGATGGCGTCAGGCGCCCTTGACACAGAGACAACCGTAAAAAAAATAAACTCACAGATAAAGGCGCTTGAAAGCCAGCTTAAGACAATCACCTTAGACACAAAGACACCTAAAATAGAGACAACTGAACATATTAAATTTTTAAAGAAGGCAAGGACAGAAAACGAAGAATACATAAAAAGCCTTCACAAAACAGACTCACAGCTTAATCGGATGGATACTGACACTCTTAAAAAATCAGTAGACAAGACAAATGAATCACTAAAGGAGACAGGAAAGCTTGGGGAATCTGTAAAGAAGTTTTTTTCAGGCGTTTACAAAACATTTGCCTCAGGCATTGTTGTTTCGCAATTAAAAGAAATTGTATCAGAACTGATGAAAACTGATACACTGCTTACACAGATAAGTATGTCAGACAAAAACTTAAGCGGCTCAAAGCTTGAAGACATAGCGGATAATGCAGCAAAAACAGCTGGCAAGTATGGGGTTACTTCAAATGAATACCTATCCCAGGTACATCAAGCTTCACTTTCAGGATATGAAAACCCGGAGGAAATTGCCGAACTCTCAGTTGCGATGCAGGCTGTGGGAGGCATAACATCAGAACTTGCCAACAGTTACATAAATGCCGCTGACAACGCTTATGAGCTTGGAGGTTCAACTGCAAAGCTAAAGGAAAATCTTGACGGTATTTACAATATAAGCAAAAACAGCTCGGTAAACATCGCACAGCTTACAGAAGGAATGTCATCTGCCAGCTCCACTGCTGCCTCACTTGGCATCAGCGCAGATAAAGCAGCTGCAGCGCTTGCAGTAATTATGTCATCATCACATATGGAAGCTCCTGAAACTGCACAAGCTTTTAACAGCATACTTCTTGGCTTGGGACAGATAGAAGATTCACAGGCCGGGATAAGTGCTGAGGGCATAGCAAAGTTTGAGGAGGCATGCAGCTCTCTTAATGTATCGCTTACTAATACAAGGAACGGTGTCACTTCCCTAAAAGACCCAATGCAGTTACTAAAGGAATTATCAGTCGAATATTCAAAACTAAATGATGGGGACGTACGCAGGGAAAACTTTTTAAATTTTATAGATAATGAAGCGGCAGCCGAGGCAATGGACGCCCTGCTTGATAATTATGACACATATGAAAAGATGATAGATTACTATGCGTCAGGAACAGGCACTCTAACAGAAGCGGCACAGCTGTCAGCAGACGGATGGAAGGGCTCGCTTAACAGACTTTCCAATACATTTACTGACACAATAGGTAATATTGCAGATTCTGACGCCATAACTTCAATAATAAATGCACTTAACAGCCTGCTTTCTGTTATTGACAACATAACAGGCAAATTAGGTTCATTTAAAAGCATAGCCATGTTAAGCGGGCTTTTAATGAATAAAAAAGGTATTGGTGAATGTACAGTTTCCAGTGGCGAAATGTACTGCGCCCACCCCTCTAAGACTGCATAATAATGCCATGCAGTTAACGGACGGGAGCATCAGCCACTAAAAATAAGATGGATACCTGTAATTAAAAAGATTACAAAAACCGAATATGCTGGAAACCCTAAAGGCTGTATATACTCCAAAACAGAACCGGAAACGGTAAATGGCAGTGGTGCCGAAAGGCGGAAAAAAACATATACGGCATGCATATGGCGAGAGCCTACGTGTAATTTATGCTTTTATACTTACATGGCTTCTGACTTTATCAATACAGATAACTTCCATGAAGCATAAAAAGGAATGGGCAATCCATAGGTAGGCATAAGTGATAATAACAGACAGATATCCTTATGCTGAAAGCAGGGATAGCGGCTAAGTTGGACACAGCCAATATGCCGCGCCCCCAGAGACTGACAAGGTTTGGCTGCATACAGGCGTAATTGTATGCGGCTGTGATATACAGTCCAACCCTCACGAAAGTGGGTAAAACTAATAAAAGTGAAATAATATGCAAAATAGGCTGTTTATTTATACAGAAAAAAATACAGATAAAACATAGCAAGTTCTATCTGCAGCACTTAAATTGTATATATTTTTAAAAAAAGAAAAATCAGCTTGGAAAAATTAAGGCTTCCACTTATAACCGCAGGAAGCGCACCTGTTAACTGTTTTATCAGAACCAATAAACCCTGTTAACAGCGAATATCCCTTCTGCCCTGCCGTTATACTTTTTGAACCGCATTTGGGACATTCAGGCTTTAAGCTTTCCTGAATACGTCTCTTTT
>CATJTQ010000157.1 GCA_949743325.1 uncultured Lachnospiraceae bacterium | reverse complement strand
TTATAATAGTTCGAGTATTATCAACATAGAGGCTATGTGCAAAGAATTTGATGGAGCGTCAAAGCCTACGATAGAAAAATATATTCGATATCTTGCCGACGCAAATCTAATTAACATAAGCAAGCAGCTTAACATAGCGGGCAAAAAAGTCTTAAAGAGTAAAAACAAGATTTACGTTGCGGATAGCGGAATACGCGGAGCAGTTGTGCTTGGGGCGGATATTTATACTAAGGAAGATGAACTTGGGTATGCATTAGAAACGGCCGTCTATAAGCACGTGTACGACTATTACTACGCACAGAACTCTCTTTATGAAGTCGGATACGTGCGAGACAGTAATGGCGCTGAAATAGATGTTGCGGTGCAATATGCCGGTAGACCGATTCAGTTTATTGAGGCAAAAATGCGCAACAACTCTACAATGAAGAATGATAACGGAATCGTTGTTTATGGCATGGAAGATACTCCGGGATACGTTATCACGAAAAATGAAGCTGACTTTGGTCTGACCGAACGTGGCAAAACAAGCTTATATCGCATTCCGGCATATGCATTTTTATATTTAATAGGGTTCCTACGGAGCAAGGGAGAGTGCTCGAAATAGATTGCTTTTAAAAGTGAATGGCCAAGGAGGTGTTACTATGAGTGAATTGCAAATGTGTCCGATGTGTGGCAAACAACATAAGGTGATTTATGGCGACAACTGGGAAACAATATATTGTTGCAGTAGTCGCAGTTTTAATGTTAATGATAGACTTTTTGATATTGTTGATGACTTGACGAAAGAGAGATGGTTAAATGCAATATATAACTATATTTATCTATATCCGTACAAAATTAAAAATGGGAGAAATTGTTATTGGAAGTTTTTTTATGAAGAAACCGATAAATCTCCGGAAGATGATTATAAAGTAAATTTATTTCATCTTATGAAACAATATCCTTATCAAGTAATAGATAGGATTGATAGGAGCTTATTAAATATATCAAAAATGTGCCCGGCGTTGTCTGATACATTTTCTATTAATGATTTTTCCTGTGAAAAGTCGAGATTGTTATATTGTGAGAGTAAGGATAGAAGAGGCGAATTGATTTCTATATTTTCAATTTTAAAAAAGCAAGACTATATAGAGGTTGTAATTAGCAAGCAAGATGATAACAGTATATATAGATTGACATTTAACGGTTGGCAGCATATTGCCAAACTAAAACAAGAAAAGAATATTGAAAGGCAAGGGTTTATAGCCATGTCTTTTGACAAAGAGGTAGAGTACATACAAGATATTTTTAAACAAGCTATTCGCATAACTGGCTATGAACCTCAGATTATCAAGGATAAAGAGCACAATAATTACATAATGCCGGAAATTTTTTACGAGATAGAGAAAAGTAAATTTGTGGTAGTGGATATAACAAAGCAAAACTATGGAGCTTATTATGAAGCTGGATATGCGCAGGCACTAGGCAAGGAAGTTATAGTGTGTTGCAAAAAAGAAGTATTTGATAACCCGGATACAAAGCCACATTTTGATATAGCGCAAAAATCAATGATACTTTGGAAAGACGAACAAGATTTGCTCAATAGACTCGTAAGACGAATAGAAGCAACCGTAAAGTAGATTAAGTTAGGAGAACTAATTTGGAAATTGTTTATAACGTAATAGTTCCTATTATAGTGGCTATAATCGGCGGATTTGTATGTGGTTTATTTACCTATTTAGGGATAGAACATAGTTTGAGAAAGAATGGGAGCGAAAATGGAGCATCTAAGACAGAGAGGAATCAATATATAAACAGCGTTATTAAAATGCAAAGACCAGAGTTGACTATAATAGAAAATCCTTTTGACATAAAAGATAAATTAGAAATATATTTGTTGCCATACATAAATCCTATACTAAAAGACGATGAAACAATAGAATTTCAATATACAAATGAAATTTATGATGAAAATTATTGGGGCAAACATGAAATAATTTTGCAAAATACCGGCAAAAGAACGATACAAACAATGTTTTTGCAATCACAATATGAGAATAGGGCTAACGTTTATTCAAATACCGAATTATACGCGTGGCAGCAAATGGGATTCGGAAATTACTATCAGGATAAACTATGCTGTAATATTATGTTGAAGCCAGATGAAAAGTTTAAATTAATTATTCATTTTCCTTTGTCCTTTAGCTGGATGGAAAATATTCCTATCGATATGTATATGCGCGATGAGGATGGTAATTTTTGGCATCAGTTTAATGTAAATTATGAAAACCATTACGATTCGGCGATTATTGCACCGGATGCATATTATATGCATCTTCGCCAAGAGTATTATCAGTGGTTTGTATATGACCGGATGTATTATACTGACAATATAAAAAAGAAGTTTTATGCTAATTCTCGAATTAATAAAGTATTGGAAGAGCGTAAAAAAGCGAATAGGGCTCGTGATGAAAAACATCAAAATTTTATTGGGAATGTAAATAGTGGCAAAATTGTATTAAATCATAATTATCCTATTAGCTATAAAAATGATTAGTTAGTATAACATACTTGTGATTTCTATTTAACGAAATAAGAAATTGAATCTGGCAATGAGCCGCGTCGAAGAATGTTATGATTTCTTAATACAAATTAAGTCCAATAGTTGATTGTACAAGTGGTAGAATAAATAGCAGATATAAAATAAAATTGCGTTTTGTGAGGATTTAAATATGACAGCTACATATGACAAAGAAATATTAAATGCTAGTCGTGCAATAGATAAAGCCTTGGCAAGAATGAATAAAGAAAACCGCGGAGAAACCGCGGTTAATATTGTAACTGTTGTTAGAAATCTTAATGACAATATAGCATTCAAGATTTGGCAAGAAGTAAGGCCGGGACAAGCAATGGGAATAAATAAAGTTGCAAGTCAATTTGTGAGTATACGACCATATCAATTTATTGGGCGTTTTAACAAGTTTTTGCAAAAGGCGGTTTCACATTTTACTCCCTCGGAAGATGGGGCCGAAAGACTTTTGATTAAGTACTATCGATATCTTTTGGAATTGAAGAAGATAATGTATGATCGCTACTCTGTAGATATTATTGAAAATATAGACTGTTTCTTAGAAGATATTGATGAACAAACGAAAGATTATTATACTAAAGTAGCGGCGCAAATTAAAGCGTTATCTAATAACGAATATAGTTCGGAATTTGATAATTACTATATAAATCGAATTAAGCCATTTTACATAAATCACGATATATTTTATGAAGTTACCCTTGAACCGGCAGAGGAAAAGCCAAATAAGTTTAATCGAATAACAGCATTCACGGCCCATGATATTTCTACAAACTATTCAGTAGCCCTTCGTTTTATAGAAAAACAAATAAACGTATTCGGAGTAAATTTTCCCATTAAAATAATAGTGGATTGGGAAGTGTCTATAAGGCCTTGTGAAATAATAAATTTTGCCAGAATATTTCGTCAAAATATTAAGATGGCGAGAAATTATAATGAATATAAGTCTTTAATGCAGTTATTAAAAGACGAGCAATATTCCTTAGTTGATATAATTGATTTACCTAATCAAGATTATAATAAGGTTAAAGAAATAATTACGATAAGTACAAGGAATAACCACTCAGTAATATGTGATATCTTAGATGAATGTCGAAAAATATCGCTACGAAAAAATATCGGAGCCAATATTTTGCGATATTTGTTGAACAGAATGAATAATAGAATTATAAAGTTACAATGGCCGTTAGATCCCAATAGATGCCTCTCTGATTTTTATTTGTCTAGTCGTTGTATGGCTTTTGAAATGAAACCATACTCTTTCAATCCACAAGGCCATGTGTCAAATTTTTATGATTTGTTGGATTGTATTGATACAGATGGCAGAGATAGTGAATTATTGGCAAGGCATATTAAAAACAATACCGAACAAAACGGAGTTTTATTTACTCCGATATCGGAATTACAATATTTAGGCAATATAAATGAAATTAAAGAGTTGATAAATAATTATAATGAAAGTTTGTATTACAAATTTCGACCAGAAGCAGAGTTGGCCATTTATGGAGAGTATGTATATATAAAAGAGTATGAAAGCGGGTTGGTACATATCATAAATGAATTAAAAATCTTATCCAGTCAGGCAACAGCAAGAGCTGATGATTTTACGACAGAAAAGGTTTCGACGCTTAAAACAATTTCTAATGTCAAAGAACGATTAGATGATCCGTTAAAAGAAAGCATATTGACTAATATGTTTTCTCAATCAAGGGTGCATTTAGTATACGGTGCTGCTGGTACGGGGAAATCAACACTAATTAATCATATAGCCAAACTTACAAAAGGTAGGTGTGCTTTTCTTGCAAAGACCAATCCGGCAAAAGAAAATCTCAAACGGAAAGTTATTCATAAAAGAGATAATGACATTTTTGCAACTATCGATAGCTTTACGAAAAGCAGCAGATACGATTATTACGATTTTGATATGATAGTCGTTGATGAATGTAGTACCGTTAAAAATACAGAAGTGTTGAGCATCATGGAAAAGTTGGGCAGAGGTGTATTGGTTCTGGTGGGTGACGTGTATCAAATCGAGTCGATTGGATATGGGAGCTGGTTTGGAATAGTTAGAAATTATTTGCCGAAATATTGTTGTCATGAACTTACTACCCCATACAGAAGTACTGATGAAGGGCTGAAGGCGCTTTGGAAAGAAGTTCGCAATATGGCCGAAGATAATATTGTTTTGGAAGAACTTGTTAGAAACGAATATTCACATATAGTAGATGATAATATTTTTGCGCAAAAAGCAGATGATGAAATCATATTATGTTTGAACTATAATGGACTTTATGGATTAAACAATATAAATAGGCTTATGCAATTAAGAAATCGAAATAGGGCAGTAGGAATAGGTGTATGGCAATTCAAAGAAGGAGACCCCATATTATTTAATGATTCGGATAGATTTGCTGTTCTATTCAATAATCTCAAAGGACGTATTATTCGAATAGAAGATAACGATTTTGCTGTGAAATTTACAGTTGAAGTTGATATGGTTTTAGCAAAGGACGAGGTGGAATGCTGTGAGGGGTTGGCATTTATTTCAAACTCGGATAAATCCACTATAGTTAGTTTTAATGTGTCTAGACGTCCACCGTATTCGAGTGATATGGAATCTGAAGAAAAGGAGCATATAATGCCTTTTCAGGTGGCCTATGCTGTATCAATACACAAATCACAAGGCCTAGAATATGATTCCGTAAAAATTGTTATATCCAACGACTCTGAAGATAGAATAACACATAATGTTTTTTATACGGCTATAACCCGTGCCAGAGAAAAACTAACATTATATTGGTCGCCTGAAGTATGTAATAGGATTTTGAAAAATATAAGGCCTAAAAAGACCAATAAAGATAATGATATTATTTGTAGAAAACATAGCCTTTGATTAATTCTTCTAAACAAAAACAATTCGCAAAACGGGTGATTTGAGTTCCCGAGTAAAATTTTATAATATTAAATTTTTAATAATTTGGTTTGGGCTTTATGCGTTGTTAAGATGCGTAAAGCCTTTTGTTTTGGCATTTTCTAAAAGTTACCTCGAAAACACTTTGGGGCGGAAATAAAAGTTACCTTTGGGTTTGGGACGGGCTCTGGGACGGAATATGGGCGCGAGGCGCTATGGTGGCAATAAAGGGCTTAAAACGTGAGTTTGCGTTTTGGGGCAAGGCTTCAAGTCCCGCTAACAGCTCCAAAGAAAACCACCTTTTGCGGTGGTTTTTCTTTAT
>CATJTQ010000156.1 GCA_949743325.1 uncultured Lachnospiraceae bacterium | reverse complement strand
TCCGTAAATACGAAGCTTTGCCTGTTTTTCATCGCATTCCGAAACGGGATTCCAAAAAAATATAGTGGGTGAATAAGAGGAATCATGTTCCAATTCCTCTTTTAAAAGATTTTGTCCGTCAATTATCATTTCTTCTCGTGCTGTAGAGCCGCTATGTTTGACACGCTCTTTCATAAGTTGAAGGCTCAAATCATACCTTCTTTCTATTTGTGACCAAATCAAACAGCTTGGAATTTTTGTATGATTTGTTGATTGCAAGCTGGTCGTTTTCTGATTTTAATGAATTGCGCAGCTCAAGAACTTTAGATAGTTGATTATGTAAGTTTAAACTATGAAAATCCGAAGTCGAGATACGACTGCGTAATATTTGCGGGACACATATAAACTCTGTATCTAAATAAGTAATCAGCATAAAATTCAATAGAATTTCAAAATTATTTTTATCAAGAGAAAAATTAAACTGTTGTAATTCATCATCTCTATCCGATAAATCTTGACTACATGATTCAAACATAGTACATGCTTTTGGGATATAATTGAGTACAATTGAAGTAGCGATATTGTCATCCATTGAAGCAAAGTTATAATCTTTGATTTTATTAAAAAATGCGTTGACTAACTGTAAATATTGTGTATTGTTCAGTTATATCACCTCCTTGTCTTTTTGCGAACTCTTATCATATTCTACAACTGAAGTATAGTTTCATTAACCGATTATTGCTTCCTTTTTCAACCAATTTTTATTGTTGAACGTGATTCTTTAAAATATTTCTTAACATTATCTACGGAAGGATTCCTTAAATTATTCCAACAATTACAAGCTTCTTTTATCTTAGAAGACAAAAAATTTCTATGACAAAATTCCCAATTGACATGTGATAAATCAAAAAAGTTTATTTAACTCAGAGGATATAATATTATTTTTAATATAACCTGAATTCGCATAGTTCAAATTAAATTTGCTTAATCAAAAGGCTTTACTATGTGTAAATTTGAAAATTATATGCATATTTTTTCTCCGCCCAGTGGGTGAAGAAATTCCGGATAAAAATAATGCGAAATTTCTCATTATAAAGGGAAATTTTGATGCTTAAACAAGATTGAATTTTGCGGATTTAGGGAATATTATCATAATCTCGTATTACATCCACGTAATTTGATAATTACTCCTTTGGATCAATTAATAAATTTTGTTTTTTAAAACCCATAAGACTACAAAGATGATCACGCTTTGCTGTACCGCATTTATTAAACTTTAGGTATTCATGTGTAATAAATTTTAATGTTAGTGCCGCAAAATCTAATCCCTGTTTTTTTAAATCGTTAAATAATTTTTCCAAATCACTAAATCTCGGTTTTGACAAGCAATTCATTTCTATATCATACATAACTAATTTTCCTGAGACAGAGTTTCCAATAGCCTTTTCCGCTGCCGAAACAGCATACTCACTGCCGAATGATATTGCTATAAGATGTATCATCAACATAGCAAAATTTGATAGCATTCCCCCAACAAGGTTTTTAACACCTTGAGATATTTCAAACAATGTAGAAGCACAACTTTCATTCCTAACCAATTTTATTAAATAATCTATTAGTGGATCCACATATCCAGCGACAGTGCTAAACATATCTCCAACTACTCTCATTCCTAAACTGTGGAGTGCTTCAATCATTTCAACCTTGCGCTCACCAGATAGATCTCCTGGATAATTCTTAAGAATTTGCCCTAATACCATTATGATTTTCATGGAGGAATATAACGAATCTGTACTTTCATAACTTGTTTCCTTATTTTCTGCAGAAGATTCGTCCTTTGAGATATCAGATATAGCAATATCGTCCTCTATAGTTAACCGCTCCTCGCGGTGAAATTTAACATCCTTTTCCTCCCCTACCTCAATATTAGACAAAATTACATCAATTTTCTTATTCACATCGGCTAAGAGTTTTGTTTGTTTTTGTGAAAAGTCAAACTGCTCCGCATCAGGAAGAATATCAAAAGCATTTATTAAGATATTATCTATAATCTCATCGTTATTGGCAAAATGGCACACAAAAATCATAATATTTCCATAAGACTCATTATACAAGCAAGAACACATTTCCTCAACTTTTTTCTTTACGTTTGAAGACTTCATATTATTAACAATATATCTGCTTACAAAATAATAATAAATATATGGATATTTAAACCGTATTTTGTCATCATTTTTTACAAGTATATTGCATTCCAACATATCATTTATTAGCTTAATAGAATTGAAATCAACCATCTTCTCCAATTTATATTGATGTGTAAGATTTTGTATATCGGAATAGGTATATCCTTCCATACTTGTGTTCAACATGTAGTATGCTACTTCCGAAAGAAAACCAACACATATATTAACTTTATCTGATGTAATATTTGGGACAAAGGATAGTGATTTATTAACTAATGTTTCATAAAGAAAACCATATTGACTAATTTGTATATTAGCAGGCAATCCACTGGCTTCAGTATATAACAGGAAAATAATGTTCATTGGATATGAGGGGACAAGTTGTGATCGAGAATTAAGCACATTATCAATTATTTTTGTGCTGGTTTCAACTCTAAATTGAATGTCATCTTCATGGTGTGTCGAATCAATTCCCAAGTTATGCCATTTCTTTATCAAATTTAAACGGAGAACTTTTGATAAAGGTTTTATTTTATACATTGCATATCTTTCAATCCCCAAATCAACACAATCAGATATCATGAGCAAATTATCAAAATCAATACTGGAGAAAGCAACAATTTTTGAAAAGTATTTATGTAAAAAAACAAACAATTTACTCCGTGAATCCTCACTTAATTTAAAATTTTGAATATTATCAATTATAACCGCTTTACTATCCTTTTCAAGTTGTTGAAAATTATTAATAAGTTCACCATCATACTGTTCCTTAAAGATACTGTCAATTAATTTCTCTAAAGTGCTTTCTTTACATGATGTAATCTCACTCGCATCTAAGAACAAGCAACAAAATTTACATTTATTAAACTCAGTATACAATGATTTGGCTAATGTGCTTTTACCAGACATAGCTTCCCCTGCTATTAACGTCATATCATTGTTTTTAATCTCTGAAAATGGATCTTTAATAATAGTATTATTTAAAAAGTAATCTGTATTTTCTATCTCTAAGCAGTGTAGCTCTGGTGAACAATAGATATCTGATAATTTAAGATCTCCTATCCTGTAATGCTTAACTGACATTCCCAAATCATTTAAAAATATTTGAAATTTATCATTTGGTAAATACAACGAGTTTATGTGTGATCTATTTTTGTGGAAGCTCTCATCTCTATGTTCAGTTCGCATATATATTCCTTTTTGACTATCTGCACTCCAAACAAAATCAAACTGTTGAAACCTTATTTCATCAGAAGAAAGACACAAGTTTTTCCCAGACAAGACATATACGGCAAATTTACTCATTTCAGTATTTTTGCTGTTTTGCAGTTCTTCTCCATTAAGCTTTAAATAATTCCATTTTGAATTGCCTGCTTCAACCTTATCAAATCTGTGCTCATGGCCAAGAAATAGTATATCAGCAAATAAACGAAGTTGTTTTTCAAATAAAACACTGTTATATCTGTCAAACCAAGAATATGGATGATGACAAAGAACTAAAGAAAGGTCAGCATCATTTTTTAAATTTTGAACATATTGCAAAGGAAAATTCAATTCAGTGGGCTTTTCCTTAGGTTTAGAAGACCACGCAGTATTAATCATATAAATTTTAATTTTCCCACAGTTCAAATTTAATAAGAGGCTATCTACCAAACAATTCTCTACTTTGTATCCGTATTTTGACACAAAAGTTCGGTAATTTTTTTGAACCCGTTGCACATATTTATTAATATCATCCACGTATAAAGAAAAATTGTTTTCTTTAATTTTTTTCATCAAATTATCTCTATGTTCTATCTCTATAGCACATTCATTATTATTTATTGAAAAGGTGCAATCATGATTTCCAGGAACGCAAGCAAAATGTACTTGAACAGCTTTTTCATTTTCAATTTTACTAATGATATTTGAAATGATATCGTTAAATAACAAAAACTCATCCTCGTGCCCACGGTTGGTGATATCTCCTGTAAATAGTATTAAAACATCATCTCCATCATGTATAACACTATAGCAGGCATTAGCAATACTTTCATACTTATTTCTAACATTTTCAGCAGAATGCCTGTCAAGATGTAAATCTGTTAAATGCACCATTACTAAACTCATAACTATACCTCCAAAAAGTATGATATATTGCATACAGTATATCATACCTTCTGGAAAAAATCAACTGTTAAAGTGATTTTTTTCTAAGTCCCATATAATCTATCCAGTTATTGCCATCTATATACCAGTATTTACCATTAAAGATAATTGTATAACTGTCTTCTCTGCAAATCACCTCATAAACATAATAATCATTTACGAAATGAGTTTTTATTTCTTCAATGGAAAATAAATTTCCATTATATTTAAAACTAATTGGAACAATAATTCCGTTAGAATAAAAATCTGCGAGAACATCTATTTTTGTAGCCATATAAAATCTCCTTTATAATATGATATTTCAAAGCAACACCTAATAAATTTTGATCTTTAATTACAAAATTCAAAAATTTCAAGTGAACGAGTGACATAACACGAAGTATAACCTTGCTTTAGCGCAAGTTGTCTGTATTCACAGTATAATACAAATCAAAACCTAATATTCCAACAGAATATAAAATTTCTAATAATTTTGCACTGCATTGCAGTATAACTTTTATAATATGTTTTTGCTTTATAGTGCTATCAATTCAAAAAACCCAGCATTGAGATTATTGGAACCATAATTCTCAAAACTAGATTCGTCCCCCTTCCTCAAACACTCTAAAAATGGTATAAAATATGTCAAAACAGCACCTGGCAGAAATGATTTTGATTACATTTATTTTTTAATAAGGCTGAGACAGCAGTGTGCGATATAGATTCGACATAACCCAATTTAACCGTCTTTTCTGCAAGAAGACTGAGCGTCCACTTTCGGCGAATCTCCGCAAATAAGCGCAATGATATGCGCTTCAACTTCTTCGGCCACTTTTGCCAGATAGGTGGTGTTTCACGCTTCTTCCTGTTTAGGGTGGCTTCAAGTCCTTTTTACAGTACGAAGACCTCACTGTTTGCACTATTGTATGCGAGGTGTGATATCCCTCCCTATAATCTCTATATTTCTATTTCTTCTTTTGAGCGTAAAAATAAGCGAGATGAAAAGACAACTCACTTGTATTTTCATATTTATATATTGAAATATTGTTATTTGGTTTTACAAAAATATAATTAATACTTTTACTTTTAAAAAATTAACTTCATCATGCCACTGGGTAGAATACTCAGGATCAAATAATTTTTTATTTAACAAGTTTTAATCACTTCCTATAGTCAGCAAGTTCTTTATATGTAGTATTAGTCATATCCATCACCTGCCTTTTCTTACTGCTCCAGAATCTCTTCGAAATCGTATGATAAACGCTTGCTTAATAGACGAATAACATTGATGTCTACAAGCGTTTTATTTTTAATCATCTGACTTACCTTAGATACAAGAATATCTCTCATATTAACCTGTAGGGCAGTGTCAATAGTTCTTTCAATCGTACCCATATCAGATGCGAATACTTGTTTGAGGTTATTGATTTTTGCCACATTTTCATATACTGAACTAAGCCTAAATTTCTTAATTGCACGTTCATCCATAAGGATAACCAATGGTCTGTTTAGGAAATCTCTCTTATAATTGTTCATTTCATTCAAATCCGCAACAGTCATATATTCAATAGCACCGATTTGATTCCATCTGAAAATTGCATTATTTGTACG
>CATJTQ010000155.1 GCA_949743325.1 uncultured Lachnospiraceae bacterium | reverse complement strand
GTCGTTCGTGGTGCAGTGTAGCGGCTTTTTCATTTATCCAAAAGTCAAGAGAAAACGAATCCAGAACGGAGGTGCAGGGACATAGGATTTTCTTTTCGGCGGGTAAGACAGGTATGAAAGAATGCCGCTGCACAGGAAAAATGCTCTGCGGCGTTGTCCACAGAGATATCTTCTGAAGATTTCTAGTAAACACTTAACTCTCCAAAAAGTTTGTCTAGGTCTTCAGTAAAAAAGCTTTCCGCAAACCAATCTTTCTGTCTAAATTGTTCATCCCCCATTGCCTGCTGTATACACTCAAGCCAATTTACATGAAGCGTATCATAATTTCCCTCATTTGTCACATTGTCCACTCGTCCAGTTTCTTCCAGCCTATTTCTCAAGCTGTTATAAGTCTGCCATGCACCGTCTGGAGCCATAGTTTTTCCATTCTGTGCATCAATATAGTTCAAGAGAGCAAACATTTCAAGCTCTGTGGCATTCTTAGGATCCACTTCATTCACATGGACAAGAATATCTTTCCGTTTTTCACCACTGCCTATCTGCACTAAAACAACGGGGTCTTCCGCTGTGGAACTTTTATCCATCCGAACTGTCATAGCCTCTTCAGTATCGCGCACAAAGCTCAAACCGATTATGCCGCTGGAAAAAGACATCTCTCCCTTCTGCAGTCTAAGTTCAGAAATACTTGCTCCATAACATGCATATTCATAATTACTTTCTGAAATATCAGTTAAGTTCGTGCTTATGTACGAATCACGATCGTCTGATACTCTTGAAGCGTCTGTCAGCACTTTTCCAAAACTATCTGCCTGTGTCTGTTTCCTTTTGTAATCACAATCTGCATAATGCTTATCTCTTGTCAATGCAGTAACAATACCATTCATACTTCTCCTTTCTGCAGCCGATCTGTCGTTCTCAGCTGCGCCGCTTTCCTAAAAGGTCCAAGCGGAAGACTATTTTTTCAAAACAGAACAAAAGGATAACATTATTAATAAGCTATCCTTAAATTTTATATATTCTGTTTTATATTGTATCGTCAATCTTCTCCTTTTACTTTAACTCCATACATGATAAATAGCAGTCCGCAAGATGCCTGCAATGGTGTTCTGTAAACTGCCACTGTAAATAATGTTATCCGTACAAGAGAGACGAGTTACGAAAACGCTAAACAATTACAATGTCAAATCATAACCTTCTAATAATTTCCTCACCCGCAAATACAGCAATTAATCCAATAACTACACTACAAAGAACATAAATAAATGCGATATTAACTTTTCCATCATTAATTAAATCACCTGTTTCCAACGCAAAAGAAGAAAATGTTGTAAATCCGCCGCAAATTCCTACTTTAAAAAATAGTATAAATCTAGGATTAGGTGAATTCATTTTTATCGCTGATGCAGCAATTATTCCAATTATAAAAGCACCCAATACATTTATAATCAACGTCTTAATCGGAAATGAAAATTGTTCTTTTAACGGAATCATCCCTATTAAATATCTGCATACTGAACCAATGAAACCACCCGCTCCTACAATAAAACAATTAATCATATTTTAATACTCTTACCTTCCCAATCTAATTATAATAATCACAATTAATTAACAAGACAAATTACTTATTTATTATATCATAAAAAGATTGAGAGTAAATATTAACTATTTATGCTTTTTTATCAAATCCTCTTATTATATTTCTTACTGACATATCAAAAATTTCTGATAAAAATTTCTAAGGAAGAACTGCAAGTGTTTAATGAGAAATATATCAATAATCTAAATATAATTTCAATTATTATTTTATATGACTATATACAAAGATGACAACAACGACTGACGTTAAAAATTATTTTATGTAAATTTCTGAAACAGTATTTTCCACACCATTTATTTGCAATCTGACATGTATTTTCCCATTTTCAAATTCATTCAAAGAATATTCCAACGGTTCGGAAAGATTTGTAACATCAATAGATTTTGATATATCCGACTGTCCCAGCCACAAAATAAGCGTTGCTCCTTTGGGTACTTTGTCACAAGAGATATCAGCATATAGCAGCTGAGCGTCTGCGTCTACAATCGTCATATTCTGTTCTTTCACAAATCCTTTACTGGCACTTCTAAAATCCAACTTCCAAACATCATTCATATAAGTATTATAATTCATACTGATTGTACCTAAGTTCCATACTCGATCATTAGAAGCTACATTTGTATTGATACCATTTCCAGCGGCAGCACTGGCGATAAAACCTGTCAAACATACAAGCATAAGCGCCATACTCACAATACCTGCAATAATAAATTTTAAATGATGTGTTCCTTGTTTTTCCATATAACTATAATCCTCCTTTTCAATATGTGTTCCACATTCGTGGCAATATTTTGCCTTTATTGAAATATGTTGCCCGCAAGCAGGACATATTGTCTTGATTTCTGAACGGCGTAGAAAGTAAATAAGCAATCCGATAAATGGTGTGGTTACAAAAATTACGATAGCCCATAGTACTGGATCATCGCCTCGCCTTCTACAGTCCTGATATACCCATGCTGCAAAAAAAGAAGCAGTACACAGTGTAAAGGTGATAAAACAAATAAGAAGAATTGGAAGGAATATGGAAAGACCACTGAAACCATCACTTTTCAAAAAATACAGACCAAACCGTAAAAAAATTAGCAATAAGATAACTGGGATTATAATATAAAGCAGAAATATGTTCTTTTTTTCATTTATCATGCCAATTCACCTCTTTTCTCAATGCGAATTATGATGTCCTCTTTTATATTTGCTCTATTAACACCAACTATGGTAAGCAATATACCAGCCACACCAACATAAAAACAGATACCTGCGGCAAAATAAGATAAATATATATTTTCAATCAATATCAAAGCCAAAAGAGCCAACAAGGTAAAAGTTATCAAATTTAAAACCATCGGCAAATACCAAAGTGATAATTTATGCGTAGCAGGTTGTTTTCGCAAGGCGGCTTCTTGTTGATACAGAGCCGCTTTAAGTTGATTATTCAATTCTGTAGCTGGAACATCAGTAATTTTCATAGAAGCACGAATAACTTCTTCTATTTCCATGTTATAACGATTATCTCTCATAACCAACATACTCCAATCTTTTTTTTATTAAGTTTCTTCCCTTAAACAATCGACTTTTCACGATACCAGGCGGTTTCTTTATAATAGCCGCTATCTGCTCTATGGAACATTCGGATTGATAAAATAATGTCAGCGGTACTTGAAATTTTTCTGGAAGAGTTTGAATAATTTGTCGTACTTCTGAAATTAATTCCTTTTGAAGATAACCTTCTTCAATACTTTCTTCAGAATGCAGCACCATTTCCATTTCATCATCAATATTACTACAAGGAGCAATCATGTTACGGCGTGCTTGTTTTCTTCTATCGCTTTTCCAAAGATTATGTACTAAAGAGAAAAACAACGCTTTAGGGTTTTTCTTCCAGTCAAGCGTCCATTCTGTTTCCAACGCTTTTAGGAAGGTTTGTTGATATAAATCCTCAGCATCCGCCTTGTCCGCACAGAGTTTTAGGCAAAATCTATATATATCTGTACCAAAATCATCAATACATTTTTCTATTTCTCTTGCGTGCACTGCTTCACCTCCTCTGCCTGTTCACCCTATATTCGCCATAACTTTGTATGAGGTTCATTCTGAAAGAAACAATCCTATTAAAGTTAAACTTATTCCTATCACCGCTATCCATGTGATTTCCTCTTTTAACACAATAATTGATGTAACAACTGTAATAACAGGAACCATATAAATATACACACTTGTTTTAACTGCACCAAGCACTTTTACAGCATAATTCCAAGTAACAAAACATATAGCTGAAGCACCAAAACCTAAATAGAGAAAGTTTAGGACATACTCAGGCTTTACAAACTTATGCGCATCTAAACTAAAATCAAACACAAAAAAAAATGGGAGCATAAATATAATTCCGTATGTAAATATCCTTCTTGTTGTTTGAATTGTATTATATCCGAAGCTGCTTATTTTTCTTGTAAGTAATGAATAAATTGCCCAAACAAATGCTGCAGCGATAGCTAATATATCTCCCAAAGGATTTAATTCTAGTGTCGAACTATTAAAACTTATCAGACATATTCCAATCATAGCAACAATAAATCCTACAAAAAAACCAGTTTTTAGTTTTTCTTCTGTTTTCAAAAAAAAATGAGACAAAACGGCAGTAAAAAATGGTGCGGCAGAAATAATAACTCCGACATTTGAAGCCATTGTAAGAGTTAACGCTATGTTTTCAAGCAAATAGTATAAACATATGCCACATAGCCCTGCTGCCGCAAATATAAATTCCTGTTTTTTATTACTTATTTTTAAGCGTTTAGGATAAACAGCTATCAATACAAACAGTCCTAGTAAAAATCTTAAAAAAAGTATTTCTATTGGTGTAAAATCAGCAAGCAGTATTTTAGTATATATAAATGTAGTCCCCCATATCATAATTGTAATAAGAGACATAATATGTCCTATTGAAGTTTTTTTATACATTATTTTTATCTCCCTCTTTAAACATGCGTCTATATGCTGCTGGCGTCATACCTATATACATATTAAAAAAATTTGAAAAATGACTCTGGTCTGAAAAACCCGTCTGTATAGCGGCATCTACTGAAGATACGCCTTGTTCCAACAATTCCTTTGCTTTTCCTATACGAATTGTTTGAAGATACCTGTACGGAGTAACTCCCTTTGACTTTGTAAATGCACGAAGCAACGTTGATTTACTAAGACCACTGCATTTACACAACTCGTCTAATGTAATATGATCTGAAAAATTTTTTTTCATAAATAAGCAAGCATTTTCTATTTCATGGCTGCATTCTGGAATACAGCTTGAAAAAGGTTGTCCATATTTTTCGATAAGTATTGAAATTAGCAGCAATAGTATTTCTTCTTTTTCAAATTCTTTTGAACCGTGCATAATTATCTTATGCAAAGAATAGATATAGTGATTCAACTCATTATTTTTTTTCACATTCTCCGAAAAACCAAGTAATTTTCTTTTACCTGTTATTTCTTCCATTAATGACAGCATTGTTTTTTTAGAAATATTCAATCCCCTATAATCAAGTGTTCCTCCGTCACATTGCACACAACTATGATTATCATTCGGATTAAATAAAAGAATATTCCCCCTACCAACAGTATATTCTTTGTTCTTACAAGATAAGCAGCGCATACCAGACTCTATAAATCCAATAACATAATAGTCATGAAAATGATTAGGAAATGGCTGCAAAATTCCTTGAAAATGATATGCCTCAAGATGTAAATCTTCATCATAGCATATTGTCCGTATTTCTTTTTGCATTATAGCACCTCCTGACACTCAATATTATACTCAAAATATCTTAAAATTTCTTGTATTATATCTTCATTTTCATCGGATTGATATTTTCATATCCATTGATATATATGATTATAACATATTTGAGATTTTGTCTGTCTGTGCATAGTCCATTTCATGCTCAATGTATTATTTTACCATTTCCACCTGTTACTTATATAAAGTATTTTGAATGTTGTACCATAAAATATGCTCCACCTTATAGTGACAATTTTATTATTTCTTCTGTCTACCATAAGGGAAGCATATCAAAATGAAAACCTCTCGGCTATGTAATAGTATTATTTAATTTTAATTTCATATTAAAAATAAACTTGTATTTTAAAATTATATCAACTCATACTATAAGTGTTTAATATAGCTTGTATATATAAATTGAAAAGAGTTAGCATTATTGCAAATTTCTGGTGCCGTCAAAATTGTAAATAAGATTCGTCGCATCATTTGAATTTCTTCAAAGCCTATACAATTAAAATCATGGTCATATGCCCCTTCACCTAATTGAAGATGAACTCTATTTCGCAATTCACGTAACTGCTTTAAGGCAGGAAATACATCATGGTTAATAGTTAAAATATGTTTTTTTTCTATACTTTTAATCATAGAATCCAAATCCATTCTCATATCATATAATGGTACTTTTTTATACAATTTC
>CATJTQ010000154.1 GCA_949743325.1 uncultured Lachnospiraceae bacterium | reverse complement strand
GTAAAGGACAGCGGTATTGGTATTGATAAAAAAGATCAAAATAAGTTATTTACGATTTTTTCACAGGTTGACAGCGTAAAGAACAGGAAAGCTGACGGTGTGGGGTTAGGTCTTGCAATAGCAAAGCAGGTTGCGGAACATATGGGAGGCACAATTTTAGTAGAGAGCGAAGCAGGGATTGGATCTAAATTTTCACTTGTTTTAAAGCAGACTGTTATTGATCGTGGGAAGATTATTAATGTTCCTGATACAGATAAATATTCTTTTCTTTTATTTGAGAGAGATAAATATTATAGAGAAGAATTGAAAGAGCTGTTTAAACAACTTAATATAAAATCTCAGTTTGTGTTAAACAGAAAAGATTTTGTTAAGGCTGCAAAAGATAGTAAATATACACATGTATTTTTTGATTATGGAAGAGTATTTTATGATCTAAAGTTTACAATTGAGAAAAATTCTTCTATAGTGTATACGGCAATGATTGGCAGAGATACGCTGCACCCGCAGATTTTGGATTGTGAAAATTATAAATTTATATATAAGCCATTTAATATATATGATCTGGAAAATATTTTAAACAATGCAGAGAGAAAAGAAGTAGAAAATTTACAAAAGTTTATAAGCAGAGATTTGAAAATATTAATAGTTGATGATAATCCTGTTAATCTCAAAGTTGCACAAGGATTAATTAGTAGTTATAAATGTAAAATAGCTACTGCATTGAGCGGATATGAGGCTTTGGAACTTTTGGAGGAAAATCGTGACTATGATTTACTTTTTATTGATCATATGATGCCATATATGGATGGTGTTGAGACTTTAAAGAATATCAGGTCTAATTTGGGGATGTATGGTAAAAATGTTCCAGCGGTTGCACTAACGGCAAATGTGCTGCCAGAAGCAAGAGAGCTGTTCAGCGATAGTGGATTTCAAGGATTCTTGGCTAAGCCTATTATATCAAAATACCTTCATGAGCTTATGGATGAGCTTGTTGCTGATGATAAGAAACAAATGTTGGAGACACTTGATAATAAAGAGATAGTTAAAAATATTTCAGAGGAAGAATTATCTAGAATTGCAATGAAGGGGGTTGATGTGGAGAGTGGGCTTAGATGCTGCGGGAACAATATAGATGATTATTTGAATATTTTAGGGGTTGTGCTTGCAAGTGGAAGGATTAAAGTGAAGGAGCTTAAACGTTATGCTGAAGAAAAAAATTATGAGATGTATGGAATAGAGTCTCATGCTTTTAAAAGTGTTGCTGCAAGTATCGGGGCAATCAAACAGTCGGAACTTGCCAGGGAGCATGAGTTTGCAGTTAAAGAAAAACAGTATAATGTAATTGATAAGGAATATCAGAAATTAATTAACGGTTATCAGAGGCTTCTAACCCAGATACAGGGTGTACTTGACAAGGAAAAAAACAGAACAAAATATGTTCAAGAAAAAAAAGAAGTGGATTCATTTTTGTGGAAAAGGAAATTAAAGGAGACAATTCAAGCAATATCAAATTTTGAACAGAGACGTGCAAAAGATTTGTTAAATGAATTGTTAGGATTTAAACTTCCTGAACAGATTTCATTAGCTGTAAGTCAGGCAAATGAAAAAATGATGATATACCAGGATGAAGATGCACAAAAGATTCTTGAAGATATAATGGATAAATAAAAAGGAGTTTGCAGATGGAAAAAATTTTAATTGTAGATGATAGTCCTTCTAATCTTGCGACGATAGAGAATGCATTGATGGATGATTATGAAGTTGTGGCAGTTACCTCTGGATTAACTGCACTTCGTTTTTTAGATGATCATGATGCAGATTTAGTTCTGCTTGATATTGAGATGCCTATTATGAATGGATTGCAGACGCTTCAAAAGATTAGGGAGAGGGAGTATTTAAAGGATTTGAAAGTGATAATGCTTACTGCTATAAAAGAGCAGACAGCCGTAGTTTCAGGATTTAAACTTGGAATTTCTGATTATATTACAAAACCCATTGACAGAGATGTAGTAAAAGAAAGAATTCGTAAAGTATTAGATAAAAAGGTGAATTAAGATGACAAAAAAGGAGTTTAAGACATTTATTGAGAATGGTCCGATTTTTCTTGACGGAGCAACGGGATCTAATTTACAGAAATTGGGTATGCCTTTTGGTGTTTGCGCTGAAAAGTGGATTACAGAAAATAAGGATGTTCTTATTAAATTACAGAGACAGTATATTGATGCCGGAAGTCAGATTATATATGCGCCTACTTTTGGAGCAAATTCAATAAAGCTCAAAGAGTATGGTTTGGAAGATAAAGCAGTCTCATTAAATAAGACACTTATAGAGATATCTAAAGAGGCTGCTACAGATAAAGCGTTAGTTGCAGGTGATATTACAATGTGCGGACAGACATTGGAGCCTCTTGGAGATTTATCTTTAGAACAGTTGATTAGTTCGTATGAGCAGCAGATTAGTGCTGTTGATGAGGCAGGGGCAGATTTGATTGTTATTGAGACAATGATGAGTCTTCAGGAGACGAGGGCTGCTCTTATTGCTGCGTCTAATGTCAGCAGTCTTCCTGTTATGGTAACGATGACTTTTGGCGATGGCGGAAAAACACTTTATGGAACTGATGCAAAGACGGCGGCGATTGTTTTGTCATCTCTTGGAGCTGATGCTGTTGGTATGAATTGTTCTGCAGGACCAGATAAAATGTTAGAATTAGTGAGCCAAATGTGTGAGGTTACTAATTTACCTATTATCGCTAAACCAAATGCAGGAATGCCTTCTTTGGGAGAAAGCGGAAATACAATATACGATATGAACGCTGATGAATTTGCAGCACATATGAAAAATATTGCCAAAGCCGGTGCGGTACTGTTTGGAGGTTGTTGCGGAACAACCCCTGAGTATATTAGAAAAGTTAAAGATGTTCTATCTAAAGATTTCGATAAAACTGAAAAAAATACAGATATTGGACGATATATTGCAGCAGAACGAGAATATATAGACTTATCAAAAATACAATTCTGTAAAATTGACACAAGAGAAAATGCTGAAATTAAAGATGAAATTGATGAAGATGAATTTGATACAATTTATGATTTGCTTGATGATATGGAAGATAATGGTCAGAATGCAGTTTTATTATGTGTTGATGGAAATGAAAATCCAATTTCCGCTGTCAAAGCATTGCTGGGTGAAATTTCAGGTTATACATCCTGTCCGTTATGCTTTGTATCAGATAATGAGGATGTGTTAAATTATGCATTAAAACATTATTGTGGTATAGCTGCTGTAATTATAAATGATAAAAATAGGAATTTTGCAGAAAAAATTGGAAAAAAATATGGCGCTTGTATTGTATAATAGATTGACAAGAAATTTATTTATTGCTAAAATAAAATTTAGGGTTATAACAAAAGGTAGGTTTGTATTAGTTTAGCAGCGCTGAATTGATAAATGAATCACTTATACTTGTGTTATTCTTAAATATAAAATTAGAAAGGCTGATATATATGAGGACAGTATTTTCTTTGTTAGTTGATAATACATCTGGTGTGTTAAGCCGGATTGCAGGGATGTTTAGCCGCAGAGGTTATAATATTGACAGTTTGACTGTAGGTGTTACTGCAGACCCAAAATATTCACGCATGACTGTTGTTGTAAATGGTGAAGATCAAATTATCGAACAGATTGAGAAGCAGCTTAGAAAGCAGGAAGATGTTATTGAGATAAAGATGCTGCATGATGATAAGTCAGTATGTCGTGAACTTATTTTAATTAAAATAAGGGCAAATGCATCTGACCGTCAGGATGTTATTGCTATTTCAGATGTATTCAGAGCTAAGATAGTTGACGTCGCACAAGATTCACTTGTTATTGAGCTTACAGGTAATCAGGCAAAATTAAGCGCGTTTATTAATCTATTGTCAAAGTATGAGATATTAGAGCTGGCAAGAACCGGATTGACAGGGTTATCGCGCGGCAGTGATGATGTTACATTTTTGGATTGATAGCTAGAGGAACAACCTTTAACTTTATAAATTACTTTTTTAAGGAGGAAATAAAAAATGGCAAACAATATTTATTATCAGGAAGACTGTAATTTAAGTCTGTTAGAAGGAAAGACAATTGCAGTAATCGGATATGGAAGTCAGGGACATGCACATGCGTTAAATGCAAAAGAATCAGGTGCCAATGTAATTATTGGTTTATATGAAGGAAGTAAATCATGGAAAAGAGCGGAGGAGCAGGGATTTGAAGTATTTACTGCTGCTGAAGCTGCAAAGAAAGCTGACATCATAATGATTCTTATAAATGATGAGCTGCAGGCTAATTTGTATAAGAATGATATTGAGCCAAACCTTGAAGCAGGTAATATGTTAATGTTCGCACATGGTTTTAATATTCATTTTGGACAGATTGTTCCGCCTAAAGATGTTGATGTTACAATGATCGCTCCTAAAGGACCTGGACATACTGTAAGAAGTGAATACCAAGTTGGAAAAGGTGTTCCATGTCTTGTAGCAGTACATCAGGACGCAACAGGCAAAGCTCTTGATATGGCATTGGCATATGCTGCTGCAATTGGCGGCGCAAGAGCAGGTGTTCTTGAGACAACATTTAGAACAGAGACAGAAACAGATCTTTTTGGTGAGCAGGCAGTACTTTGCGGTGGTGTATGTGCTCTTATGCAGGCTGGTTTTGAGACTTTGGTAGAGGCAGGATATGATCCTAGAAATGCATATTTTGAGTGTATCCATGAGATGAAACTTATTGTAGATTTGATTTATCAAAGCGGATTTGCAGGAATGAGATATTCAATTTCTAATACTGCAGAGTATGGTGATTATATTACAGGACCTAAGGTAATTACAGAAGAAACTAAGAAAACTATGAAGAAGATCTTAAAAGATATTCAGGATGGTACATTTGCAAAAGACTTCTTATTAGATATGTCGCCAGCTGGCGGACAGGCTCATTTTAGGGCAATGAGAAAATTAGCTGCTGAGCATCCATCAGAGGTAGTAGGTGAAGAGATTCGTAAACTTTACAGCTGGAATGGTGAGGATAAACTTATTAACAATTAATAAGTTTAAATACAGCTGGTAAGATGATTTAGGAGGCAGGAGTTTTCCTGCCTCCTATTATTTAAAGGAGAATTTATATGGGTAAAATATTTAGATTTCATACAGATGTAGATACAGATCAAATAATTGCATCTCAATATCTTTTGTTTCCTACAATAGATGAAATGAAAGAACATACATTTGAATCACTTGATACAGATTTTGCAAAAAGTGTGCAGCCTGGAGATTTTGTTGTTGCTTGTGAAAATTTTGGCTGCGGCTCATCAAGGGAACAGGCTCCTGCAGTTTTAAAGGCGTTGGGGATAAAGGCTGTAATTGCGAAATCATTTGCAAGAATTTTTTACAGAAATGCGATTAATATAGGTCTTCCGGTTATTGTTTGTAAAGATTTGTATGATAGTGTGAAAGCTAATGATGAGATGGAGCTTAATTTAGAATCTGGATTAATCGAATCAAATGGAAAAACATTTACATGTACAAAACTGCCTGCAAAGATGCAGAGTATATTAAATGATGGCGGATTGATAGC
Source organism: uncultured Lachnospiraceae bacterium (assembly GCA_949743325.1). GTDB lineage: Bacteria > Bacillota > Clostridia > Lachnospirales > Lachnospiraceae > CAJJNI01. The sequence continues at coordinate 14,281 of CATJTQ010000154.1, read as the reverse complement.
GTCGCTTAACAAGGAGGTGTAAATGATGGGAATGACAATGGCTGAAAAAATTATAGCCTGTGCAGCAGGGGTTGAAAATGCAAAGGCGGGTGATATCCATACCGTTGAACTTGACAGACTGATGAGTAATGACGGAACTACTCATTTAACAATTGATATGTATAACAACAATTTAAAGAATCCTCATATTAAAGATGTGGATAAATTAGTGTGGATTATAGATCATAATATACCGTCAGATAGTCCTAAGACTGCTGCGTCACATAAGAAAATGCGCGATTTTGCAAAGGAGAACGGCATAAAATTCTATGAAGGAGAGGGTGTGTGCCATCAGGTAATGATGGAGAATCATGTATGTCCGGGAGAACTTATATTTGGAGCTGACAGTCATACATGTGCATATGGAGCATTGGGGGCGTTTGGCACAGGTGTTGGTTGTACTGATTATTTATATGCTATGGTAACAGGCACTTCATGGCTGTTAGTTCCTGAGACAATAAGGTTTAATTTGACTGGGAAACTTCCTGAAGGTGTATATGCCAGAGATTTAATTCTTACAATTATTGGTACGATAGGGGCGAATGGAGCTAATTACAAAGCTATGGAATTTGCCGGAGAAGGTTTGCACAACCTTACAATGAGTGATAGAATTTCTATCTGTAATTTGTGTGTTGAGGCCGGAGCAAAAACGGCACTTATGGAAGTTGATGATGTGGCTATGGAATATCTGAGGGAACATGGCAGAGAGCCTAAAGCTGTCTTTACCAGCGATGTTGATGCAGTATTTGCACAGATTGTAGATATTGATTTAACTGAGATTCAGCCAATAGTTGCAAAACCTCATTTTGTAGATAATGTTGTTCCTGCCAAGGAATGTCTGGGTATAAAAATTGACGAGGCATTTTTAGGATCATGTAATAATGGAAGAATTGAGGATTTAAGAGTTGGCGCAGCGATAATAAAGGGTAAAAAAGTAAGTCCTGAAGTGAGATTTCTTGTAGTTCCTGCAAGCAGAAAGGTTTACAGCGAGGCTTTATCAGAAGGTTTGCTTGATATATTTATTGATGCGGGTGCAATAGTTATGAATCCTAACTGCAGTGTGTGTTGGGGAAGCTGTCAAGGGGTTATCGGTGAGAATGAGGTTTTAATAAGTACCGGAACGAGAAATTTTAAGGGGCGTGCCGGACACAGAGATTCTTATGTGTATCTTGCAAGTGCTGCCACTGTCACTGCCTCTGCAGTTAAAGGTGAAATTACTACTGCAGATATGTTATAGAAAAGTTTATTAGAAAAAGATTGGAGAAAATAATGAACGATACATTTTCAGGAAAAATATGGGTGTTAGATGATGATATTGACACAGATATTATTATTCCTACAGAATATCTTGCCTTAAAAAGTGTGGAAGATATGAAAAAATATGCTTTTTCTCCCCTAAGAAAAGAGTTAGCGGGACAGATACGGCAAGGAGATATTATTGTTGCGGGAAAAAATTTTGGCTGTGGTTCCTCGAGAGAGCAGGCTCCTGAAATAATTAAGGCGCTTGGAATAAAATGTATAATTGCAAAATCATTTGCAAGAATATTTTATAGAAATTCAATTAATAATGGTCTGCTTCTTATTGAAAATAAACAGCTTCACGATGATGCTGTTGAAGGAGATATAATTGATGTGGAAGTGAATAACGCAGTTTATTACAATGGCAGAGAATATAAGATATCCTCACTTCCTCAGAATTTGGTTGATATAATTGAGGCTGGTGGTCTTGTAAAGGCCATGCGAAGAAGAAATGGCTTAGATTAGGAGGAACACAGATGGGAGCGACAATAATTGAAAAGATAATTAGGAATAATACAGGGTTAGAGAAAGCTGTAGCAAATGATATTGTTACAGTTAATGTGGATAGGGTTATGATTCATGATATATTTATTCCTTTTGTTGCAGATAAATTTGAGGAGATGGGATTTAAGAAATTATGGGATCCTGATAAGGTTGTATTAATTTATGACCATCTAGTTCCAGCTAGTCAGGTAGATGATACAAGGCATTTTAAAGCTGGCAATGAATTTGTGAAAAAGTATGGTTTGAACAATATTCATCGTGCAGACGGAATTTGTCATCAGCTGATGACAGAGGCAGGATATGTTAAACCGGGCGATGTAGTTTTTGGTACTGATAGTCATACGACAACTTATGGCTGTGTTGGCGCTTTTTCTTCTGGTATTGGATATACTGAGATGGCGAGTATTCTTGGAACAGGTGAGATGTGGGTAAAGGTGCCTGAGACAATTAAAGTTACAATAAATGGAGTTTTGCCTAATAATGTTACTTCTAAAGATATAATACTCAAGCTTATAGGTGATTTGGGCGCTGATGGCGCAACATATAAAGCGCTTGAATTTGCAGGAGATACTGTTGAAAATATGAGTATTGCCAGCAGAATGACAATTGCCAATATGGCTATTGAGGCGGGTGCTAAATGCGCGCTTTTCACACCTGATTATAAGACGGAAGAGTATTGTGAAATTTCTCTTAATGATATGCAGAGGGATCTTGTGGGTGACGATGATGCTGTGTATAATAAAGAATTAACATATAGGGCAGAAGATTTTGTCCCTGTTGTTGCCTGTCCTTCTCAAGTGGATAATATAAAGCCGGTAAGCGAATTATCGGACATTAGTATCGATCAAGTGTTTATTGGTTCATGTACTAACGGAAGATTGGAAGATTTACAGAAAGCCGCTGCTGTTTTAAAGGGCAAGAAAGTTGCGCCTTTTGTAAAACTGATTGTCACTCCGGCAAGCACTAAGATTTATCGTCAGGCATCAGAAGATGGTACATTGTCTGTATTACTTGAGGCAGGTGCAATTGTGACACATCCGGGTTGTGGTTTGTGCTGCGGAAGAACTGGAGGAATTTTGACTGACAAGGAGAGAGTAGTTGCTACTAATAACCGTAATTTTTTGGGAAGGATGGGAACATCTAAAGTTGAAATCTTTTTGGCTTCTCCAATTACTGCTGCAGCAAGTGCAATTGCAGGAAAAATTGTTAATTATGATAAAAGTATAAACATTTGGTAAATATTTTAAGTATATTTTAATTGCTTTTTTATTGACTTCTAAATTTTTTGTGATAGAATACTAAATTGTATAGAGAGCATGCATAGAATACTATACACAGAAGTAACACCGTTTAAAATATGGTGTTTTATAAAATAAGAGGGAATGGCAAATCAACGTGGAAATTTATATTATCAATGCAGTTTTGCTTACTTTAACAGGTTTTGCAGTAGAAAAGTTTTCAAAATCAAAAAGGCTTCTGAAATTGTATTGCATTTATGCATTTATTCAGATGACTCTTCTGGCTGCTTTCCGAATTGATACTGGAATTGATTACAGTCAATATTACCATGCATTTTATGGAATATCGAAAGCTCCAGATTGGGACGCTGTATTTGAATTTCGATATGAAGCAGGATATTTGATAATTAACCGTTTAATTTCTTACTTCTCTAACAATATCATAGTATTCATGGGTATATATCATGGTATAATGTACGGGTTGTTAATGCTGTATATTTATCGATTTTGTGAAGAGAAATGGTTGTCGGTTCTTAGCTTTATAGCATTGGATTATTTTGCAATGTCTTTTTGTTTTTTAAGACAAGGTATGGCGATGGTAATCGGATTATTTGCTATCGAGTATATTAGAAAGCGGAGGTGGTCTCTCGCTGGACCTCTTATTTTATTAGCTTCCAGTTTCCATGCATCAGCACTGATATTATTTCTATATTATTTGTTGTCATATATAAATTGGAGAAAGAGATGGCTTCAAGTATTTGCAGTTGTAATAAGTTTATTTATTTATGTAAGTTGTGACATTATTTTGCAGAATGTTCTTGTTGGTCCATTTGAGAAATATAAAGGCTATTTATCTTCCTCTTTTATGGAAGGAAATTCAATAGTGCTTGTTTTCTATCCTGTGTTTTGTGTAATTCTGTTTTTTATACTAATGAAAAGAATTCAAGGCAAATCTCACACATTGGATAATCTTGTACCGATGCTTTTCTTCGGTATGGTTTTGACAATTTTGTCTACTAAACACTATATAGTTGAGAGAATGGCACTGTATATTACAATTTATAATATTCGCCTAGTTTCAATGATGGTATATCATTTCTGCAAAAAGAAACAACTATGGAACTATCATCTGGCAACAATTTGTACATTGATAATAAGCGTAGGTGCTTTTGTATTTGGGATAACATTTGACAGATATCTTATTGTTCCGTATAAGGTGGCACAGGAGCAGTTAGAAAATGTTCCAATGCTTAAAATCATGGGTAAATCAGATACGTCAAATGATTAACAGTATTATGAAACATGTTGAAAGGATGAAAAAAACACATGAAAAAGGGATCAGTAAAATCAATAGCAGCAATGGTTTGTGTAGCAGTAATTGGTGTTGTACCAGTTTTTGCTTCAGCAGTTAGTAATAATTTATCAACAAGTATTTCAAGCAGTACATCAAACAGTACATCTGTATCAAGACTGCTTGGTGACATTAACAATGATGGACAAGTAGGCTTAGATGATGCAACAACTACTCTTAAGTCAGCTCTTAATATTATGCAGCTCAGCGATGAAGAAGCAGCAGTTGCCGATATTAATGGTGATGGTAGTGTAGATTTAAATGATGCAACTCTTTCATTAAAACTTGCTTTAAATATAAATATTGAATAATTAGTATTATTGAATTGTTTTAAATAATATAATTAGAATCGTCCATACTTGGACGGTTCTTTTTTTGAATATATAAAATCCTTGCGAAATTATTGTGTATATGGTATAGTATGTAGGGTTGAATTTTACTAAGTATATGCGGCTTTACGCGTGAAGAAAGGTTTGATATATAATGGAATTGTTATTTAAAAGTACAAGGGGAACACAGACTGTTACGGCCTCTGAGGCTATACTAAAAGGCTTGGCGGATGATGGGGGTCTTTTCGTACCAGTGTCGATTCCTAAGCTTGATGTGCCGGCTGCAGAGTTGGCAAAGATGTCATATAGACAAGTTGCATATGAGGTTATGAAGCTTTTTTTAACAGATTTTACAGAAGCAGAGTTAAAACATTGCATTGACAGTGCTTATGACAGTAAATTTGATACCGAGTTAATCGCACCTCTTGTAGAGGCACAGGGGGCGTATTTCCTTGAATTATTTCATGGAGCTACGATTGCTTTTAAGGATATGGCATTGTCTATACTTCCGCATCTTCTTACTACAGCAGCAAAGAAAAATGATGTAAAGAATGAAATTGTAATTCTTACTGCGACATCTGGAGATACTGGTAAGGCTGCTCTGGCGGGATTTGCGGGTGTTAAGGGTACAAGAATAGTAGTGTTTTATCCTAAAAATGGTGTGAGTCCAATTCAGGAAAAACAGATGGTTACACAGAAAGGTGATAATACAAAAGTTGTAGGAATACATGGTAATTTTGATGATGCGCAGACAGGTGTAAAAAAGATGTTTGCAGATAAAGAATTGGCTGCGGAGATGGATAAGAAAGGTTTCCAGTTTTCAAGTGCAAATTCAATTAACATAGGACGTTTAGTTCCTCAGATTGTATATTATGTATATGCTTATACAAGATTGCTGGGCGATGGAAAAGTTTCAGACGGAGAGAGTATCAATGTTGTAGTGCCAACAGGAAATTTTGGAAATATTCTTGCTGCATTTTATGCTAAACAGATGGGACTTCCAATCGCAAAACTGATTTGTGCTTCGAATGAAAATAAAGTATTGTTTGATTTCCTTTCAACTGGTATATATGATAGAAATCGTGAGTTTATGCTTACAAGTTCTCCGTCAATGGATATATTGATTTCCAGTAATTTAGAGAGGCTAATTTATTATATTGCAGGAGCTGATTCAAATAAAAATGTGGAATTAATGTCTCAGTTGTCTAAGTCTGGAAAATATGAGATTACTGAGGAAATGAGTCATAAATTGTCTGATTTTTATGGCAATTATGCTTCAGAGGAAGATACATCGGCAACTATTAAGAAAATATATGAAGATACAGGATATGTAATTGATACACATACAGCGGTTGCAGCAAATGTTTATGGTAAATATATTTCAGATACTGATGATAAGACAAAGACAGTAATCGCTTCAACTGCAAGTCCGTATAAATTTACGAGAAGTGTAATGGTTTCAATTGATAATAAATACGATTCAATGGGAGATTTTGAGCTTGTAGATGAGCTGAATAAGATTTCAAAAGTTGATGTACCAGATGCAATAAATGAAATACGCACAGCTGCAGTTCTTCATGATACAGTATGTGATGTAGAAGAGATGCCTCAGGTAGTACGTGATTTTTTAAATTAAATTATTAAAATATAAAAATGTGCCGCAAAATCTTTGTTGTAGTGATTTTGCGGCACATTTTTTAGACAGCCTGAGCTGTTCTTGTCCTTTCAACGATAAAATGAACAGTGCCAAAAGAAAATGTTATTGGAATTTCATAATAATCTTTATCATTGTTTAATTCTAACCGTGTATTGCTGCATGGCGGTTCTAAAAATAATTCAATAGAAAATTCGTTTGACATTGTTGTTATAAAAAGTCCGTTATGTAAATTAAGAAAATCTTCTACAGACGCTTCTACATATTCGTCTATTTCCGGAAAATCTTCTTGGGCATATCTGGATGCAAAGCTAATCAATGTATTATTATCAGAAATATAGTAGCTAATTGTTGGAAATTCACCGATAATTTTTTGGTATGTTCTGTGGCCGTCAGGAAAAATTTTCACTTTTTTCGCTGGATGAGGCGTAAAATCTTTGCCAATAAATCTAATAATATTATTAAATAATATAGAAAGATATTGTGCAAAAAAATTTGATAAGTAATCTTCTGTTATATTGTAATATGTATGTATTAAATCTATTAATTTTTTATTTTCCGAATGAGAAAAATCATCTTTTGACAGCTTGTATTTTTTACGATAATCATTAAAAGCTTCCTCAAAGTGATTTGCATCTAAATAACCTAAGTCATTTAATGTCTGTGAGAATACAAGATAGTCAGGTTTTTGTGATTTTAGAAGGTCATCAACTTGTTCTTGTGTTAAATATCCTTTTTCAATAGCTATTTCTCCAAACATCTTGTTGTTGTGAGTTTGTGTAATATGAACATCCTCTACCTGTGATGAGGTCATATAGCCGGCGTGTATAGCGAGAACGCCGAGTTTTATAGAGTAATTTCCTTGTACTTCCAATGCAGAAATAAGCTGTTCTGAAGTAATATATCCATTATTTAAAAGGTAATTACCAAAAAACTTTGTGTACATTAGTTCCTCCAATCTAAAAATGCATCAACAATGCGAATTAGCTGTGTTTTGTCAACAGGTTTTTGTATAAAATCTTTAACACCTGCAGTCAGCGCTTTTTTTATACTTTGTTGTGTTCCAACAGATGAGGCAACTATCATATATACATCAGAATCAAATTTCTTTAACTCTTCGGCAGCAGTAATACCGTCTTTTACAGGCATCACTAAATCCAAAAAAACGATATCTGTTTTATGTTTTTTATATTTTTCAATTGCGACTTCGCCATTTTCTGCTTCAATTATATTACAGTTTGTAATTGAAGTCAGCATAATTTTCATTTGTCTTCTTGAAAGAATTGAATCATCACAAATCAAGATATCCAGAGATTTGCTTTCCATATTCTTACATCTCCTTTCTGCTGATAAAATTATAGACAATTATTAAACTAATTAATTCGTTTATATTTTTCTTCACAATATTTACAGCGGTAAATCTCTTTTTTTTCATCTGTTAAAATAAATATTTGTTTTAGTTCCTGTTCTATTGATGTAATACATCGTGGGTTTTTACAGTGTATTATATTTACAATCTTTTTTGGCAGACGGAGTTCTTTTTTGTCTACTATCTCGCCGTCTTTTATAATATTTACTGTAATGTTGTGGTTAATAAAACCAAGGATATTTAAGTCTACCAAATCTACGGATGCTTCTACTTTAATAATGTCTTTCTTTCCCATTTTGTTGCTTCTTGCGTTTTTAATAATTGCGACACAGCAGTCGAGTTTGTCAAGCTTTAAATCCCGGTAAATGTCCATACAAGTGCCTGCTGGGATATGATCCAAAACAAAACCTTCATTTATTTTTCCTACATTGAGCATTAGCTGATACCATCCTTTCTAATTTACATGTATGTCTAACAGTGTTAAAATAAGTGCCATTCGTGCATAAACACCATATTTTGCCTGTTTAAAATATACAGCTCTTGGATCATCATCTATTTCAACGGAAATTTCATTGACTCTTGGTAGTGGATGGAGAACATACATATTTTCTCTTGCCAGAGCCATTTTTGCTTTGTCCAAAATATAAAAATCTTTCATTCGCACATAATCTTCTTCATTAAAAAAACGCTCTTTCTGTACTCGTGTCATATACAGGAAGTCTAATTCTCCAAGTACATCTTCAAGTCTTTCTACCTCTTTAAATTCTATATTGTTGGAGACAAGTACATCTTCTCTTATGTAGTCCGGTATACGCAGTTCTTCTGGAGAAATAAGTATGAAAGTTATATTATTATATCTGGCGAGAGCTTCAATCAGTGAATGTACAGTACGACCAAATTTTAAATCGCCGCACAGTCCAATAACAAGGTCGCCGAGTTTTGAATTTAATGTGCGTATTGTAAGCAGGTCTGTTAAAGTCTGGGTAGGATGCTGGTGACCGCCGTCACCTGCATTGATTACAGGAATATCTGAGTGAAGGGACGCTACTAAAGGAGCACCTTCTTTGTTATGCCGCATTGCACATATATCTGCGTAACATGAAATAATACGAATAGTATCCGCAACACTTTCCCCTTTTTTGACAGAGCTGGAATTTGCATCTGCAAAGCCGAGCACATTTCCTCCTAAATTAAGCATTGCTGCTTCGAAACTGAGGCGCGTTCTTGTACTGGGCTCATAAAAACAGGTGGCAAGCTTTTTGCCGTCACAGGCATGGGCATATTTTGCAGGATTTATCTCAATATCATTTGCAAGGTCAAACAGCTTATCTAACTCATCAGTAGTAAAATCAAGTGGGCTCATTAAGTGTCTCATTGTATAATCCTCCATGCAGACTTTTTTCTTATTAAATTATCAAGTTAACTGTGTACATTATACTCTATTCAGGACGTTATTTCAAGAAAATATTAAATTATAGCATAAATAATTTTCATTTTTTTAGTATAGTTTTTTCGAAAAATAGACCTGAAAAAAACCATAGTGGACAGTAATCAAGACGGATTAATCCTTTAAAGTTATATTTTTTTCCTGTGTAGTCCCATGGACAGGAATTTCTTTTCTTTAAAAACATTCCGCTTAACAATTCTATAGTAAATATAAATATCGTATATATAGTTCCCCTGACAAAAAAATTTCTGTTTTTTATAAAGTTGCTTAACGGGGCAAAGAGACTGGCCAGACCATATATTGGAAACATCCATATGGAGGTTCTGCACATAAGTTTTTTTTCGCGGCGTCTAAATGAAATAAAGCCTGTCCAGCAAACCTCAAGAATCCAGCCTATCAGACCGCATTTGATAAAATTTTTGTTGAATGTTATAGTTTCTTTTAATATCTTTTTCATATATAGAAGTATTATCTTCGAAAAAAAATTTATACATATGCTGTTTAAAAGGTGTATTTTTTAGGTAAAATTATTAAAAAAAGAGAAAACATTTGAATTACTTGCTTTTAACAAAATTATGTATTATAATTTTTGCGTAAAGTGTCGTTTTTTTGTCTTTTATGTTGTATTTAATAATTTATGTTAAAAATTCGGCAAATTAGATTTGTTGATAAGTAGAGGAGAAGAGGATGAAAAGGTCTGATCAGCATGAATGGGATGGCGGGGGCATCCATGAAGAATGTGGAGTTTTTGGTATCTATGATTTAGATGGAAATGATGTTGCGTCAACAATTTATTATGGGTTGTTTGCACTTCAGCACAGAGGTCAGGAGAGCTGCGGTATCGCTGTCAGTGATACGAGCGGTGAGCGTAAAGTTTTGTCTCATAAGGGCATGGGTCTTGTCAATGAGGTCTTTACTCCTGATGAGCTTGAAAAATTAAATGGAAATATAGGTGTTGGACATGTTAGGTATTCAACAGCAGGAAGCAGTACAAGAGAAAATGCACAGCCATTAGTTTTAAATTATGTCAAGGGAACATTGGCGCTGGCGCATAATGGTAACTTAATTAATGCTCCTGAGCTTAGGAGAGAGTTGGAATATACAGGAGCTATTTTTCAGACTACAATAGATTCAGAAGTTATAGCATATCATTTAGCAAGGGAGAGGCTTAATTGCGGAACTGTCGAGGAGGCGGTTGCACTTGCTATGAAAAAGATAAAGGGTGCGTATTCTCTTGTTATATCAAGTCCTAGAAAACTTATTGCAGCAAGAGATCCATTTGGTTTTAAACCTCTATGTATTGGAAAAAGAGACAATGCATATATTGTTGCGTCAGAGACATGTGCTTTAGATACAGTTGGGGCAGAATTTATTAGAAATGTAGAGCCAGGTGAGATAGTAACAATAACGCCAGAGGGAATTGCATCAAATACTGAGATGTGCCTTCCAAAAGCAGATGAGGCCAGATGTATATTTGAATATATTTATTTTGCGAGACCAGATTCGCATATAGATGGTGTCGGTGTTTATCAATCAAGGATTATGGCAGGTAAATATCTTGCAATGGATTCTCCGGTGGAGGCTGATTTAGTTGTCGGTGTTCCTGAGTCAGGCAATGCTGCCGCTTTGGGTTATTCTCTTCAGTCTGGTATTCCATATGGCACGGCGTTCGTTAAGAACAGTTATGTTGGAAGGACATTTATTAAACCGAAACAAAAAAATCGTGAGAGCAGTGTGCAGATTAAATTAAATGTGTTAAAAGAAGCAGTACAAGGCAAAAGGGTTATAATGATTGATGATTCTATTGTCCGTGGTACAACAAGTGACAGAATTGTAAAAATGCTGCGTGATGCAGGAGCAACAGAAGTTCATGTAAGGATAAGTTCACCTCCATTTTTATACCCATGTTATTTTGGTACAGATGTTCCGTCAAGTGAACAGCTTATTGCATATAATCGTACAATTGATGAGATTTGCGAGATTATCGGAGCAGACAGTTTGGGATATCTTTCGGTTGAGAGATTGGGTCAGATGGTTGATGGATTGCCGCATTGTACAGCTTGTTTTACAGGAAAGTATCCGCTGACTCCGCCACAGGAGGATATTCGTGGTGAATATTCAAAATAAAAACTTTTTTCAATAAGGAGAAATTAATATGACAGATAAATACCAAAGTCCATTATCAGAAAGATACGCGAGCAAAGATATGCAGTATATTTTTTCATCGGATATGAAGTTCAGAACATGGAGGAGATTGTGGATTGCTCTTGCAGAGACTGAGAAAGAATTAGGGCTGAATATTACTGATGAACAAATTGAGGAGTTGAAGGCTCATAAGGATGATATAAATTATGATGTTGCTAAGGAGAGGGAGAAGCTTGTACGGCATGATGTTATGTCTCACGTGTATGCATATGGTGTGCAGTGCCCTAAGGCAAAAGGTATTATTCATCTCGGAGCGACTTCATGTTATGTTGGTGACAATACTGATATTATAGTGATGACAGAGGCATTAAAGTTAGTTCGTAAAAAGATGGTAAATGTTATTTCTGAACTTTCAAAATTTGCAATGAAATATAGAGAGCTTCCAACTCTTGCGTTTACCCATTTTCAGCCTGCGCAGCCAACTACTGTCGGTAAAAGGGCGACGCTTTGGATTCAGGAGCTTATGCTTGATATGGAGGATATTGAACATATAATAGGCAGTATGAAGCTTTTAGGTTCTAAAGGGACAACAGGTACACAGGCAAGTTTTCTTGAATTATTTGACGGTGATTTAGATACAATAAAAAAGATAGAGCCGATGATTGCAATGAAGATGGGATTTGAGACATGCTATCCAGTATCAGGACAGACATATTCAAGAAAAGTGGATACGAGAGTTTTAAATGTATTGGCAGGAATTGCTGCCAGCGCTCATAAATTTTCAAATGATATTCGCTTATTGCAGCATTTAAAAGAAGTTGAAGAACCTTTTGAGAAAAATCAGATTGGATCGTCAGCTATGGCTTATAAGAGAAATCCGATGAGAAGTGAGAGGATTGCTTCACTTTCACGCTATGTAATGGTAGATGCTTTAAATCCTGCAATCACATCTGCTACACAGTGGTTTGAGAGAACTTTAGATGATTCTGCAAATAAGAGAATTTCAGTTCCTGAAGCATTTCTTGCAATTGATGGAATTCTTGATTTGTATTTAAATGTTGTTGATGGACTTGTAGTGTATGAAAAGGTTATTGAAAAACGTTTAATGTCAGAACTTCCGTTTATGGCTACAGAAAATATAATGATGGATGCCGTTAAAGCAGGCGGTGACCGTCAGGAATTACATGAAAAAATCCGTACGCTTTCTATGGAAGCGGGAAGAAACGTTAAAGAGAAGGGGCTGGACAATAATCTGCTTGAACTTATCGCAGCCGATCCGGCGTTTAATATGACGCTCGAAGATTTGAAAAAGACAATGGATCCATCAAAATATGTCGGTCTTGCGCCTGTTCAGACAAAAGAGTTTATAGATGAGACAGTTTCTCCTCTGCTTGAAAGATATTCTGATGATTTAGGAATCAAAGCAGAAATTAATGTATAGAAAAGTTGTGGTGGTTTTATAGTGGAAATTGGATTGACACATATTTATTGCGGTGACGGAAAAGGTAAGACTACATGTGCCGCCGGATTGGCGGTTCGCTGTGCTGGCGGCGGCGGCCGTGTACTTTGGTTTCAGTTTTTAAAGAGAGATATTTCATCAGAGAGATTGAGCCTTGAAAAAATAGAAAATATAAAATTGCTGTCAGGATATGATAAGATGAAATTTACTTTTAAGATGACAGATGAAGAAAAAGCAGCGGCAGGCTGCTTTTTTGAAACCCGATTATCTGAAATTAGAGATTTAGTCTCTGATAAAAGCTTTGATTTAGTAATATTAGATGAGGTAATAGATGCGGTAAATTTGAAATTTATTTCAGAACAACAGCTTGTAAGATTTATTCAGGAGAGACCAAAAGGATTAGAAGTAGTACTTACAGGCAGAAATCCTTCTGCACAGTTATGCGGTCTTGCAGATTATATCTCAGAAATAAAAAAGGTGAAACACCCATATGATAGAGGGATTCAGGCAAGGCATAAGATAGAGTATTGATTACTGCGGGCAATCAGGTAATGCTGTTGATGAGTATTCTATTATATTGCCATATTGTGGTTTGAATTTATAATGAATAACAGTGTTAATTTGTGAGAAATTGAGAATAGAATTTTGAGATGAAAATAAATGTTGAAAGTATAAATTTTTAATAAATGGAGGATTGGATATGAAAAAATTTGATGAAAATTATAAATTGCTTGATGAGATGTATAGTGATGGATATTTTCCGGATTTTTTGGTAGATAAAATAAAAGAAATGCTTTGTGATATTATTACTTTTTTGGAAAACGGGGAAAGAAATATAGAAAATATACAAAGTAGGTTTGATGAAATGACATTGGCAATAAATGATCTTCAGGAAGAGTTTGAAGAGAATGAGAGTGAGATAGAGACTGTTGCTAGGGATAGTATTGGAGAGACTGTAGCGTATATTTTGAAATGGTTTGACATTAATATTGGTGTGGAGGAAGCTATCAGAGAACGTGATTGGTAGTAATTAATTATTTTCTGACTTACAGTATCATGTAAATTTTTATAATTTATAGATCATTTATATATTTACATAAGTTATATTCTATATATTTACTAAATTTTTAAGAAGAAAACCGCCGTCGGAAAAACAGACGGTGGTTTTTTATGTCAACCAAATATATGAATTGCATGATTGAATATAAACCATAAGATAAAGAGATAGAGACCAAAAAATATTTTTGATAAAAAAATATTTGTAAAATTATTTCTTTTCTTATTGACAATTTATAGCTAAACGTATATACTGTGCTTATCAATTAAGTACGGTATATACGGAAAGTATATGCGTGGAGGTGAATAAGTGGAAATAATTATAAGCAACAGCAGTGAGAAGCCAATTTATGAACAGATTAGTACACAGATTAAAAGTTTTATTATGAAT
>CATJTQ010000153.1 GCA_949743325.1 uncultured Lachnospiraceae bacterium | reverse complement strand
CTGAATTAGACAGGTCTTAACACATACACACAAATTCAATGCCGATAGGCTAAGAATTTGAATGAGCAGAACGCTCACTTGTATTTTACATATTCTTAGAAACTAAGTCAAGTAATTTCAAGCGATTCTGCTATAAAATCCATTGGTAAATTAATACAAAAAATAGAAATATAACATAGTCTTATTCTTAGAGTGAATAAGATTATTATTTTTGTACTGTGAAAATAAGTAAGGAGGATTCAACATTTGAGTAAGAAAAGTTGGGAACACAGCAAAGAGTGTAACGGTTGTAAATTTTATAATCCAGAGTGTCGGATGGGTGTTTGTAGCATCTATCCGTATCAAAAACAGAAGAAAACAGAAGTAAAAGAGAAAGAAATACATAATACAGGCTGAAAAGCCAGTTATTTTTGGGTTTGTATGAATTGATAAGTTACAAATATGTCATTTATATATCATAAAAACAGAATGAATTAAAACCACATCCACGCAACAATGAGTTCTTTGATGATATTACAGGTGATAAATGGGAAGAACTTCTGGAATCTATACGAAAACGTGTTAAAGAAAAAAACGTGGAAACATTGAGCCAATAATAATTACACAAGATAAGGTAATTGTTTCTGGACATCAACGAGTAAGAGCATTTAAAGAACTTGGTCTTCCAGCTATTGAATCTGAAATTAGAATTTATAATTCTGACAATGAGGTTCTTTTAGATTTATTGGAATCCAATATTCGTAGGCGTGGTGAAGTCGGAGGGTCAGCCAAAAAAACAGGATTGAGAATTAAAGAACTAGAAAGATTATATGGAATCCAAAACGGTTCTACTTATTTTCGAGGAAATCAATATAGTAAGGTGGTTACGAAGAATTCGGAAGCACCAAAAACACAAGAACAACTTGCAAAAGATATGGGAATATCTGTGGATACTTTACAGAATTATAAGATGTTAGCGGATATGATACCTGAACTTGATGAATTAGTGCAAAAAATGAATAAGTAATATATGATGTAATTTTGTAGGTAAAGTATGACGCTAAATAACGATTCAGTACGAGACAAACTGATAGAGATTACAAATCAAGGCTTGATGCTATGGTCTATTGCTTTGAATGTGGGCATAGATGTAAATGATTTATCCAGATTTAAAGGTGGTATGGAATGTTTGAAACAATCAGATGTAGAAATACTATCTGAATACTTAGAAGTAAATCATAAGTGGGTGGTATATTGCCACCTACTACATACAAATAAGGAGAAAAACTAATTATGAACTATGAACCAATTACAATAACTGAATTGGATAAAATTATGTCAAATAATAAAGGTTTCTTTGATGTGATTAGTGCAAATACATATGGCTTCAGTATTAATTTGTTATGTACAGATGTACGTTTTCACAAGGATATGAAGAATAATAGCAAGTATTCAAGTATAAGTCTAATTTGTGTAAATAAAGAATTACAGATTCAGGAAAATACAATAAGAGTGATTTTTCTAAACGAAGATAAAACAATAACAATTGTGTTTAATAACAATTTACCAGATTTAATAATCAAATATATAAAGTAGCTATTAGTTCAAGGGAAGAGGGGATATAAAATGAAAGAATATAAATTTGAAGATTTTCAATTAGACGATACATGTGATAGAGAAGAAGTAAATATGGAGTGTGGTATTACAATTCCTATTAGGAATATAGCTGATTTACCATCAGAAATTGCTGATATTATTAATAATGCTATATCTAAAACAATGAAAAAATTTGAAAATAAATATGGAATAGTATCTGATCTTTCAACGTTGAGACTTGTAACATGGTTACAAGTAGATGAAAACAATCGAAACAAACATTACATAGGCTTGATTATATTTGATAATGTTGGACTTGCACATGATGTAAGGACAGATATATACATAAAACCTGACAATGCTTGCTATTTGAGTTTTGCTAGATATTGTGCAAATAAATTAAATCAATATTTGTTTGCGATTTAAGTAGATGAAAAGGAGAATATAGGATTATGAAGCGAATGACTAAAACGAAAAAGATTAGTGATGTGTTATCAAACAATTTGCTACAAGTCGCAAAAGCAGAAGTATATCATAAGACTTCCAGAGAAACAGATATAATCACAGATTCATTTCTTGAAAATTTTCAGTTTCTATGTGAATCAGGATGCTTTATGGATTGTGTCGGGTGGCACTATGAGAGAGATTACAGGACAGGCGATTATATAATCGAAACTGGAAGAATGGACGGAAATTCTGAAAATGTTATTATTGCACATTTGCGTGTTGGTGAAAATGTGGATATAGAAGAAATAGATAAAATATTAGAAATTAAGGAGGAATAAAAGTATGGAATTAACAAGAAAAAAATCAAACAAATAGTAGAGGACTTTTTTGGAGAACATGAAGAAAAGGAATTAATAGTAACAGTATCATTGGATTCAAATAATAGGAAAGCAATCTGTAATTTCCATATTGATTCAGAGATATATGAAATAGTGGAAGATTCTACAAAGACAAAACTGATTATCAGTAATTATGCGTCACCATTAGTATCACTGATTCCTGATGATGTGACAATCCGCTATGAAGAAGTTACAAGGTGTGAAGCTACTGTTAGGACAGGCGAAACAGAAGATGATATTTTAGCGGATGTATTAGAGATTTCGTTTAAGAATGGTACAGTTTTGGAACTTGGATTTTTATGTGTATAAAATATGATGTGAGATTTTAGAAAATATTGCCTATAAAAAGGAGAAAAGCAGATTGTATATAGAGGTAAGAAAAATACAGAATAAAGGTGTAAGTTATGGAGGTCACAAATTTGTTGAGGCTGTTACAACGCAAGATTATAACGGTGACACTATTTATTCATACAAGTTATCAGATGAATGTTTTGAAAGACCTAATATAACGTATAAATTTATAGCAAAATATTCATACAGGTTTCATGGAAAAGTAAAAAGCAAAGCAGCATATTTGATGAGTTTTACATGGTCAGATTTTATAGATGGATATGCAGATACATATATGACAGAAAACCGAAAAATTAAAATTCAGAAAAAATTAGATGTAGACAACTCTAATTTGGAAGAGTTGCTTACACTTTTTGAAAATGAAGTTGACAAAGTATATGAGCAAGTAAATTTAGAATTTTCAAAAACAGAAGAATACAAAGTAAGTACTAAAGTAAATCAACAGATAAATGAATATAAAGAACATGTACGGGTATTTGAAGAAAAATATGGAAAAGGGACATACTGCAAAGTAATAGACTTTTACGGTAATATAAAAAATCCTGGACTAATGAAACAACTTAAAATAGATTATACTGCCAAATGCAGATATGAAGAAGAATCACGTAAACAGCAACAGAAAAGATGGGATGATTATTTTAAACAATTTAATAGTGGAAGTAGTCAACTCTTAGGACATACAAGTGCTTACACAGATGAAGAAAAAATTTTATTGAAAAGGTTTTACCGGGTATTGAGCCAAAAGTATCACCCTGATACTCAGGAAGGTTCAAATGAAGCTATGACACTTATAAATAAACTAAAGCAGCAATGGGAATTGTAGTCAACTTTAGATTTATAGGGTTGATTACATATTTAATGAGTGGGAATTCCCACTCATTACTATAAAGGATTGGAGTAAAAGTTATTATGAGTCAGTTTAAATTATCAAAAAATTGTTTATTAGAAAGGTCGGCAGAGAAGATTGTAAGTGAATTATTAAGTGGTAATTATGTTATTGTTGCAAATTTAAAGCATTAACCAGAAATCCCATTAAGCTTTAGCTTATGGGATGAATGGCAAAATAGAATATATAAGTATGAATAATAACTGGAAATCAAAGAATAGGCACAAATATCTATTACAGTATCATTTGATTTTTGTATGTAAATATAGGAAGAAATTATTAGTATCTGCAAATATATCAAATGATATAAAACAGTTTTCTTATGAGATATGCCAGAAATACAATGTAATCATTCATAAAATAGAGACAGATAAAGATCATATCCACTACATGATAGAAACCGATCCAACTATAAATCTGTCAAATCTTGTTAGGACAATGAAATCTTATACAACTTATCATATATGGAAATTGTATAAGAATTATTTATCCAAACACTTCTGGAAAGAAAATACATTTTGGACAGATGGATATTTCATTTGCAGTATTGGCAATATAAGCGAAAAACAATTAAAGAAATACATAGAAAACCAAGGATAAATGTAGAAATAATATACAAAAAGTAGGTGGTTATAGATGTTAAAGGCATATAAATACAGATTGTACCCTAATAAGGAGCAACAGAAATATTTTGCAAAATGTTTTGGATGTGTACG
The DNA here is from genome assembly GCA_949743325.1 of uncultured Lachnospiraceae bacterium. Classification (GTDB taxonomy): domain Bacteria; phylum Bacillota; class Clostridia; order Lachnospirales; family Lachnospiraceae; genus CAJJNI01. The sequence continues at coordinate 1,999 of CATJTQ010000153.1, read as the reverse complement.
GTTTATCTATAACCGTATGCTTTCGGATAAGATAAACTATTATAAAGAGACAAAACAGAAACTTAATAATACTCCAGCACAGTATAAGAAAGAATTTTCTTGGCTGAAAGAAGTTGATTCACTTGCGCTTGCGAATGCACAGATGAACTTACAAACAGCCTATAATAATTTCTTCAAAAGACCAGAAACAGGATTTCCAAAATTCAAAAGTAAAAAGAATCACAACTATTCTTATACGACAAACAATCAAGGTGGAAATATTTATGTATCTGAAAGACATATTAAATTGCCTAAAATTGGATTAATAAGAGTAAAAAAACATAGGGATTTTGAAGGAATAATCAAATCTGTTACAGTTTCTAAAAACCCAAGTGGAAAATATTATATATCTGTTTTAGTAGATTGTAATGAACAAACTAAACTTCTTAAACAAAAAAATAAGATTGGTATTGACTTAGGAATTAAGGAATTTGCTATTACTTCTGATGGAGAAATGGTTGAAAATCCGAAGTATTTTAGAAAGTCTGAAAAGAAGTTACGGAAATTACAAAAGAATTTATCAAGATGCAAAAAAGGAAGTCACAATAGAGAAAAATGCAGAATAAAAGTTGCAAAACAACATGAAAAGATTACAAATCAAAGAAAAGATTTTTTACATAAACTGTCTAAAAGATTGATTGACGAAAACCAAGTTATCTGTCTTGAGAGCTTAAAAGTAAAGAATATGATGAACAATCATAAATTAGCAAAATCAATAACTGATGTATCTTGGAGTGAATTTGTTAGACAGTTAGAATATAAAGCTAGATGGTACGGACGAGAAATTATAAAGATTGATACATGGTTTCCATCAAGTCAGATATGCTCTAATTGTGGACACAAAGATGGCAAGAAAACAGTATCTATTAGAGAATGGACTTGTCCTGAATGTGGTACACATCATGAAAGAGATATCAATGCTGCAATAAACATCCTGAATGAAGGATTGAGAATAAGAACGGCAGGAATTGTCGGGATAGCCTAAATAAACTTGTACCATTGGGTATATTGACTAGGAAGCCATCGGAGCTTTAGCTCCGTGGTAGTTCACATACTAAAGTTATTTATAGTAAATATGAAAATCGTACATATGTAAATGTGCAGTAGAGATTGGAGGAATGAGAAAATAACACAAGACAGGGTATGCCATATCCTAAAAACACAGCTTTATTATATGGCAGATAATGAGAATCAGAATGCATATGAGACATTACAATTAAAATGGGTATTTCCGATTGAAAGCACAGACGGAATGATACAGGCATTTAAAAATGTGATTTTCCTTTTGGACTATGTACAGAAAAACAAATGCAGTAAATATACCATAGATAAAATTATTGAAAATGAAATACATCCAATAACGAGTGGAATAAGAGATGAATATGATTTCTTTATAGCAGGTGCAATTATGACACTATGTAGCACTGTAGATGATTTTTCTAATGAAAAAGAACTAATGGAATTAGTTCAAGAAATCATTGGGAAGTTTATATGCTTATTGGAAGAGGCTTGGAAATTATTTGCATCTGATTCAAAAGAGGGCAATGAAAGCGATAATACGCAAAGAGTAAATTCAATCATAGAACAAGATGTTGATATAGCGAATATAGAAGAAGGGATGTTTCTCCCCAAAGGGTATAAAGAACTATGTGCTTTATTACATGAAACTCCATTAAAGTCTGGCAGCAATTCATATAAGGCTCAATTAAAAAGATGGGCAAGATATTTCAAAATGGAAAAAGGGAGGGGAAGAAGTCTTGTGATTTTAGATATATACGATGAGCCGTTACCAGCTGATGATGGTAGAAAAAAAGGGAATAGGAATATTTATCTAAAATATATAGAAACGATTCTTTTGAAATATATCTATTACAGACAAGTATGAAACCAGATAAGGACAAAACTCAAAAATTGTGTTTAAGACAGCAGACACAAATATGTGGAGTGAATATCTTATCTG
>CATJTQ010000152.1 GCA_949743325.1 uncultured Lachnospiraceae bacterium | reverse complement strand
TCTTCCGTAAAAGGCATAGGGCGCCGCCTCATGGCTGTTTGTCTGTCCGTAACCGTCACCTCCCTGCAATCAGAAAAGGCGCCGGCAAAATGGTTTTTCTTCCATTCTGCCAGCGCCCTGCACTGTATGATTACTTTGCTGTTATTCTGTTATTGTTTCTGTCTCATCTGTCATTATTTCAGCTTCATTCCATCCTGAAAAGCGTTCCCTGCCTTTTCGCCCAGCTTCAGATATACATTGTTCACCGGGTCAAACACAATGGGTTCCAGCTTTGTCGGGTCGATCTTCCCGTTTTCGTCCAGGATCTTTTCATCTGCTGAAACCGTCAGGAACGGATACCCCTTCTCTGCCCGCAGTTTATTCCCTTCCTCTAAGACAGCCGCCCTGACAAAGCTGTCAAAATGCTCCATCAGTTCTTCATCTGTTTCTTTTCGCTTATACTTTGCCATCTCGTGATACATAAGCGATATCTGAACCCCTAACGGAGATAGAAGCAAGAAGCTGTACTTAAGCAATATATGGCAGATATGTAAGCATAAATAAAACGACAATTTAGATCTGAACAAACTATATATCCATTAATATATAAAGAATTCCTTTAATCAGTTTTTCCCACTTAGAATTATCTTCAAGGGGAATTTTTGCTGCTTTTGTTTCATGCACAATACTATTACGAATAGAATATATATATTTAGCCAATCCTTCTTCTAAAGCTAACTCTTTTAATAAATCTATTCCTAGTGAGTTAGAACATTCTTTAATTATACTTTCTATTCCCTCCAAATCTCGTGGTTGCCATGATAACTCCTCATACAATACTCTACTCAAATCCTGTTCTGGAATCTCCACACCAAGTCTTTTATGAAGTGAACGTACTGAATTACAAGCAAATTTATCTTCAATGCATTGATATAAATATAGATATGATATATCCCATGTCAATGCAATATAGGACATTAAAAGGCTTTTGTAATTAATCTTTGATAATGTACCCTCATAAAAAATCTTTTCCCATATAGATTTTAAATCATTTGTATACGGATTATTTCCGGCATCAAATTCAAAGATGATTTGACACAAAATCTGATAGAATAGATTAATATTTTCACGAATATCTACATCCTCGTTCTCCAAATTAATCTTATAACAATAAACAGTTGGAAAAAGCATCTTGATATCTTCCCACTGATGCCCATGATAATCAATAGCTTTTGTATCATACATCACTTCATCACAAATTCGTAGCTGTAATGCATGAGGGACTTTGGGAGTTAAATATCCTTCTGAACCTAAAACCGTAATTAAGCCAGCATTTACTAATATCTCTTCTAACAGGAATGGTATCCTATTACTTTTTTTCTCAATATTTATCAAACAAAGATAATCCTGTGATTTTAAGTATAGCAACAAAGCATAGGCATCTCTCGCTATGCGAAAAGAATATCCAATATTAAGATTTTGAAGCCAATTTTTATCTTCGTCATTTGTAGCAATATATCGTTTAGAAGAAGAGACTTTCTCAGCAACATCCTCATCCATCATAGAAAGTACATGTTTAAAAAAAGAACTATTTGCAGTTATCATATTTCTGGACATTATCTTATATCCTTCTTTAGTTTAATATGCATTCCAACAAATCTCAAAAGAACTTAGGCTCTCTCCTTCTTCATAAAGAGTCATAAATGCTAACTTAAAAAACTCTCTTTCAAAATCTCCCACTTTTCCTGTTCTCTTTGTATTCAACTTTTCAGACAGAGTATTTAACGACAGAAAAGAAGTCAATTCATCCAACTGCATTTCTTCCATTTTCTTAATTAATGTTATTAAAGAATCTTTACAATTAGTCCATCTTGTTAATAAAACATCCTTGCCTTGAGTCCCACCTGGTCTACCAAGCATAAGTATTGCTGTCGAAACAATAAAACCAACACAAGCAGGTTGACTATTAAAAATATCAATACCATTTTGGAAACGTTCTTTACACTCGGTTTGATTCACCTTACAAAAGCATGAATCTAATCTGCTCATTAAAGAGAGTGCCTCACTAAATTGGCAAATTGAATCATCATTTGAAGTTAAATCAAGAAAATCAAGTCTTACAAACTCATCTGAAAGACGTTCTTTTATATCAATCTTCTCCTTCCTTGATCCGAATACTAAATATAACTCCAGAATATCATCTGATTGATATTGTCTGGCGTTTCTCCTTCTACGTCCTTCATCTATGCCAAAAATTGAAATATCTGTATTATCAAGTTTAATTTGTTTTAAGACACTACTAAATACTGTTTCTAATTGCCTCCTAACATCCCAAGGAACCTGCCCTGAATTTAATACCAACATTCTATAAATAAGATTATTGACACTTTTAGTCAACCAAAATTCAAGGCGAATTTCATAGTCAGATAAATTACTCACTTTAGACGCTTCTATCATAGCAGTTGTTCTTTGCATTCCATCAATAAGAGATAAATCATTCGCATTTCGTGTTAACCATTGAATCATTTCTTCATCTCTCATTTCAAAAAAAAATGAAAAATCAGTTTCAGCTATGGCAGCACCAATAACTACTGGCGGAAGAACTGTTCCCTTTGCTATGTCATTAACCATGCGCTTACGAATTCTTATTGCAGTACTAGATTTCAATGCGCCTCTCTGCCCTTCTATACCTCCACGATTCTGATAAGCACTTTCAATAAGTGCATTATACGCAGGATATTTTACATTTAACATAAAAGAAACACAGTTTCCCCGCTGATCAAGTAAATAATTCATCTTTTACTCCTCCATATATTCAACATAATTTAAAATAGTAAAGGTGGCCTTATATACTCAAATTACTATCTTTGTATATTTCTATAAATTCCCATATATATTTAAAAGTATATCATAAGGTATCTGATTTTTCCACATAGATTTTGTGATGGATATATGCCTTTTAAACTATATTTATATCTTCAGTTCTACCTTTCCATATCCCCATCTGCCATGTAGTCCAGAAGATTTTCCGACACTTCCTCCCGGCTGCATGGCACAAACACATGGTTCCCGAAATCCGCCAG
>CATJTQ010000151.1 GCA_949743325.1 uncultured Lachnospiraceae bacterium | reverse complement strand
CTGCCATAATTCCACTGCGCCTCATCATAGTTTTCCTTATATACTAACTCGCAGTATTCCTTAAAAAATGAATCACAGCCATTTAACAATTCTACGATTAACTCATCTGAAAATTTCACAATGTGAAAACCGGGAAAACCTTGTTTATATTCTACATTTTCATAAATCAATTCTGGGTATGCTGAACGTAATTTTTTATAAGTCGAAATGTTATTATACTTTATAAAATTCCATAGACAATAAAGTTTATTGTAATATTCAAAGAAAGGTAACTCATCAACTTTTTTATCTCTTCCATCAGCAGTCGCATATAACGTATTCCTATCAAATCGGTTACGCATTGCATTTTGTTTTGAAAGAACTAATACAGTAACCGCTTCAATCTGTGATGCCATTTGATGTATAAAAGAAGCATACAGGCTTGCAACCTACAGTGCTTTTCATTCGTTTGGGATCAATTTTTACTTTTATGCCATTATCTGTCTTTGTATAAAACAATCCATAAAAACGTGTATCATAATCTGCAAATTTCTCAAAATCAGCTTTTGTTAATTTTTGATTGCTTCTGTCTTTTTTCATGTCTCCTCCCAAAAGGACACTCCCTAAAAAGAGAGTGCCCGCCTAATTGATTATTAAGCTAAGCATTTTTCGATAATACTATTATAGTCTATATTAATAGCTTTTACAAATATATTAATTGAAGCAGCCTTATATCTTATTATCACCAAATCCCTTTACCGTTACTTTATTTAGGGATACGGGATTTCGGCATACTAAAAAAGAATACCAAGAATTAACTTCTCTGGTATTCTTGCATTACATATTATTCTTGAATTTTTCAACTATTTTGGACTTTATAGTCTTTTCCCCATTGTTCCATTGCATTCATAATCGGTCGCATAGATTCTCCCAATTCAGATAAAGAGTATTCCACTCGTGGGGGGACTTCAGGAAATACAGTACGGATAACGATACCATCTGTTTCCATAGAACGCAGACTGTCCGTTAAAACTTTTTGGCTGATGCCTTCCAAATCACGTTGCAACTCATTAAACCGACACGGACGGGCAAGTAAGTTTCTCATAATCAATAGTTTCCACTTGCTCCCTATCATCTGCACAGTTGTTGCCACAGGGCAATGTGGCAATTCATCTTTTTTCATCATAGTAAACACCTCTTGTTGGAATGTTACATTATATTTTAATGCTATATTTATTTTATAATATTACAGCCCGAAACTCAATATCTATTACATCGTTCATAAAAGATTTACAAAATAAATTACGCTTAAAAGCCTTGCAAACACCCAAAAGTTACAAAAAGGTAACCTAAGTTATAAAAAAGTGCGTACTTGTATGGATATAAAATCTTAGCTATAATGACATCAGAAATAAGGAATGAAGATGCTTAGTTATGAAGCAGGCAAACTTCGCTGTTGACACGAAACGGTGTGTGGGCTGCGGAAAATGCGTAGGTTTGTCCCGGAGGGATTCTTTCCCTGGATCAGGGAAAGAAAGCCGCATTCATCGACTGCATTTTATGGAGGGAAAATATGAATACACAACAATGTTTACAGATGTTACGGGAAATAAAGGACACAGCATTTGCAACAGTAGATGAGAACGGATTTCCGCAAATCCGAATGATTGACATTATGCTGACAGAAAACAAAAAACTTTATTTCTGCACGGCAAGGGGAAAAGATTTTTACCATCAACTTATGCGTGACGGTCATGTCGCTATTACCGCTATGAACCGAAATTATCAAATGATTCGTGTGACAGGTATCGCAGAAAAGTTATCTGAACAAAAATATTGGATAGACTATATTTTTGAAGAAAATACTTCGATGAACAGTGTCTATCCAAATGAAAGCCGGTATATATTAGAGCCTTTCTGTATTGCCAATGCACAGATTGAGTTTTTTGATTTAGGACAGACACCGATTTATCGTGAAAGCTTTGGGATTGGGAACTGGAATGCAGCGGAAAAGGGATTTGTAATTACCGATTCCTGCATTGGCTGCGGAAAGTGCAAAAGAAATTGCCCACAGCAATGTATTACCGACGGAAAACCATATTCGATTGAGCAGAATCACTGTTTACATTGTGGATTGTGCTTTGAAAAGTGTCCCGCAAATGCAATAAAAAAGGAGTGTGTAAGTTAAAATGATAAAAGATATTTGGTCTGTTTTTATTGATAGAAAAGAGTTTTTCGCAGATTTGCTATTTGAACACTTGGAAATTTCACTAATTTCCATTTTAATTGCAATACTGTTCGGCGGTCTTGTGGGCATTTTTATCAGCGAGTTTCAGAAAACCGCAAAGCCAACTTTGGGAGTTATCAATTTTCTTTATACAATACCGTCTATTTCTATGCTCGGTTTCTTGATTCCTTTTTCGGGGGTTGGAAATGCAACAGCAATCATCGCATTGACAGTGTATGCACTGCTTCCAATGGTAAGAAATACAAATACGGGTATTGCCAATGTAGACCCCGCTATTTTGGAAGCAGCAAAAGGTATGGGCAGTACAAAAATACAGATTTTGTTCAAAATTAAGCTACCCCTTGCTATGCCGGTGATTATGTCGGGTATCCGCAATATGGTTACGATGACGATTGCCCTTGCGGGTATTGCGTCCTTTATCGGTGCAGGCGGTTTAGGTGTTGCGATTTACCGAGGTATCACAACCAATAATGCGGCAATGACAATGGTTGGTAGCTTACTGATTGCTCTTCTTGCTCTTGTTATGGACTTTGTGCTTGGCTTCATAGAAAAGAGGATGAATAAGCGTAGTGTGAAAGCAAAGAAAGCTAACCGAATAATGGCAGCTATTTCTGTAGTTCTCTGTCTGGGCATTGCAGGCGGTATCTTTATCAATACACAGCAAAAAGATACACTGCATATTGCTACAAAGCCGATGACAGAGCAATATGTTCTCGGAGAAATGCTTGACATTTTAATTGAACAGGACACAGATTTGAATGTGGAACTGACGCAAGGCGTTGGCGGCGGAACATCGAACATTCAGCCTGCAATGGAAAGCGGAGAATTTGACTTATATCCTGAGTACACAGGCACAGGGTGGAATATGGTGCTGAAACACGATGGCTTATATACAGAAGATTTGTTCAGAGAGCTTGAGAGTGGATACCGTGATTCCTACAATATGCAGTGGATTGGTATGTACGGTTTTAATAATACTTATGGGTTAGCTGTACGCCGTGAAATTGCTGAACAATACAACCTTAAAACCTATTCCGATTTGAAATCAGCAGCCAGCAGCCTTACCTTTGGTGCAGAATATGATTTCTTTGAGCGCGATGACGGTTACGACGCTCTCTGCGATACTTATGGATTTAAGTTTGGAAAAACAATAGATATGGACATAGGGCTTAAATATCAGGCAATCAATCAGGGAAAGATTGATGTTATGGTAATTTTCACAACAGACGGACAACTTTCCGCATCGGATGTAGTTGTTCTTGAAGATGACAAACAGTTTTACCCGTCTTACATTTGCGGCAATGTAATCCGTGCTGAGGTATTGGAAAAATACCCGGAGCTGAAAACTGTATTTGAAAAGTTAGACGGACTGATTACTAACAGCGATATGGCGGAAATAAACTATTCCGTTGAAACAGAAAACAAAGAACCAAGAGATGTAGCAGAAGATTTTCTTCGCAGCCACAGTCTTTTACAGTGAGGTGGAAATCAATGAAAACAGCGATTGAATTTAAGGATATAAAGAAATCTTATGACGATAAGGTTGTTATGGAAAAATTCAACCTTTCCGTAAGTAAAGGTGAGTTTGTAACAATTATCGGTTCATCGGGCTGCGGAAAAACAACTGCCCTGAAAATGGTGAATGGTTTAATACAGCCGACATCAGGAGATATATTTGTCAACGGTGAAAATTTCCGCAACAAAAATCAGACGCAACTCCGCAGAAATATCGGCTATGCCATTCAGGGAAGCGTATTGTTTCCCCATATGACGGTAGAACAGAATATTTCTTATGTGCCAAATTTACTGAATAAGAGAGATAAAGAAAAAACAAAAAATGCTGTATTAAAGTGGATGAAAATCGTCGGGCTTTCCGAAGATTTGAAACACCGCTATCCGTCCGAGCTTTCAGGCGGACAGCAGCAAAGAGTTGGAATTGCCCGTGCGTTGGCGGCTTCACCTGATATTCTTCTTATGGACGAACCATTTGGTGCAGTTGATGAAATTACACGGGGTCAGCTTCAAATAGAATTGAAACGGATTCACAAGCAGACCGGGATTACCATATTGTTTGTTACCCACGATATTTCCGAAGCACTGAAACTTGGTACGAAGGTACTTGTTATGGATAAGGGAAAAATTGAACAATATGCCACGCCAAGCGAACTACTTCAAAATCCTGCTACAGAGTTTGTGAAGGAACTTGTAAAAAAGGAACGACGCACCTGTTATCTTCCTGAAGAACAGTTATTCACCTGCAAGTTCAGCGGTACTGTCGGTGAAAGGAACAGTCATGACACAAAGTGAGAAGGGATTATATTTAATACGGGAATTACAGCAAGAGAGTATGCAATACGAAAAACTTTCTGTTCCGTATCCTATCGCCGAACAAAAACAGATGTTACGGGCACTTTTGAATGTTCGTATGCCAAAACCTGCACGCAGTGAGTTTTTAGAGATACAGGACAATTATCTTCAAGAGGAAATCAGGCAGAAAGGCATTACAAATCCCTCTGATTTATCTCCGATACAACAAGGAATCTATCTTTGGCAGGGAGATATTACAACGCTTGCGTGTGACGCTATTGTAAATGCCGCAAATTCGCAGTTACTTGGCTGTTTTTGCCCCTGCCACAGCTGCATTGATAATGTGATTCATACCTTTGCAGGCGTTCAGCTTCGACTTGCCTGTGCAGAACTGATGAGCCGGCAAGGACACGAAGAAGAGACAGGCAATGCAAAAATCACACCAGCTTTTAATCTCCCTTGCAAATATGTATTGCATACGGTTGGACCAATTATTATGGGAAAAGTGAAATTAAAGGACAAAGAACAACTTGCTTCCTGCTACCGTTCCTGCCTTGCACTTGCGGATGAAAATAATGTGAAAAGTATTGCTTTCTGCTGTATTTCAACAGGTGAGTTTCATTTTCCAAATAAATTGGCGGCAAATATTGCAATCCAAACCGTAAAGAGTTACAAAGCACAAACACAGAGCAAAATCGAGGTGATATTCAATGTTTTCAAGGAAAACGACTACAACATCTACAAAAAATTACTTGGAGCAAATTGATAAACTAAAAAATGAAATAGAATCTGCAGACGCTTTTTCAACTGCCGACTGCCCTGTAAACAGGATAAATACGTTACCTCGGCTTTCCAGTGTCCTCGCCTTTGTCATTCCGTACTGCACTCGCTTTCATTTTCAACATTGTTGGGAGTGGATTGTGGGGGAGTGGTTTCTCGGCTTTGCGTTTCTTCTCGTTCTGCTTTTTCTTTTTGTTGACAACACGCTGTTTTGCCTGTTCCAATGACTGCAATGCTTTTTCTAAGTTCCTGCTTGCGTCATTCTTGCTTTCAATCATTTTGATACCTCATTCTTTCTGTACTGTGTTGATAATTTCTGAAAATAAAAAAGGTAGCTGATTGTCTGTTAAGATAATCGCTACCTAAAAGTAAACAATATTCAGTTTTTATATCCTCTTTGATATTGTACGTTTGGCAGAAGAAAAGCACTTAGATTTTCCTAAGTGCTTAGTATATCTTTCTTGATAAATAAGAAATTAGTTTGTCAAACATGTGGTGTTACTTCTTTATACATAATTGTTGAACCGTCTATCTCACTAAAAATCGGTGGATTGTTCCGATATTTATAACCGCATTTGTAATAAAACTCATGGGAACTTTTAGATGATGGTATTTCGATTAAATTACTGCATAAGCACCATTCATCTTTTTCTAAAAATTGGATTAGTTTTCTTCCAATTCCCTTCCCATGATAATCGGGGTTTACAAAAATTGCAGTAAAATAGCTTTGTTTTTCTTGACTGTAATCTCTGCTAACTCCACCGCAGGCAACGATTTTTCCCTGATACCACACTTCATAATAATGTCGTGTATTTATAATATCAATTAACCAATCCGCTGTAAAATGAGCAAGATATTTTTCAAACTCATATGGTGCATAATCCTTATAATTAACTTCATTCATGCACCTGTGAATTATAACAAGTAACTCTCCAACATTTTCTATATTGGCTCGTGTAAATAATAATTGCTCCAAATCCATGTACTTTCTCCAATCCCGATTTTACAGTTAAACAAGTTAGAATCTGTCATATTGTGTACTTCATAGGGGTAAACCTAATTCCGTCTATTTCCTGCTCATCAGATTGAGGCTTAAATCCTATATGAAGATAAAATGGCTTACCATATGGTGACGAATTTAAAGTAATCTCCTGTGGCACTGGGTTATCTTTCAAAATATCTGCTAAAAGATACTGGAAAATTGAAGTAGCTACACCTTGACGATGATATTCTTTCTTGGTAAATACTAAGTTAATATGTGTTCTGTTTGAACGCATACCTATAATTCCAATCATTTTCCCTTTATCAAATGCTGCATATATTGGGCAGAT
>CATJTQ010000150.1 GCA_949743325.1 uncultured Lachnospiraceae bacterium | reverse complement strand
GAAAACATTCCTGAATACACTTTTTTATTAAATACCTCTCTGCATCATTATCATCTACTATTCCCACTCTCATAGCCCGCTCCTTACTGCACATTTTTTTGTACATTTTCCTCTTTTGTAGTTTATATTAACATCAAAACATTTTGCTCTTTCTGCCTAATGCTTCTTTTTTAGCTTATTTGACTCTTTCTGTTATTTTAACATAATTTTCCTTTTTTAACAATTTCTTCTTTAAAATATCATGTGAATATCTATTCTTTTTCTATACTTTATTAATTTTATCGATTTTTATTATTCTTGTATTTTAAAATATTATATTGTATAATCAATTTGAAACCGGTGTATTGATTCCTTTACAATATTAAGAAATCATACGCTTTATTTTTAATATCATATATTATTCAAAGGAGGATTTATATTATGAAACCTTTTATGGACAAAGACTTTTTACTTTCAACTAAAACAGCCCAAGACTTATTCCATAATTATGCTGAAAAAATGCCTGTTCTTGATTATCACTGTCACATCAATCCACAAGAAATTGCAGAAGACCGTCAGTTTGAAAATATAACACAGGTTTGGCTTGGCGGAGATCACTATAAATGGCGTCAAATGCGATCCAACGGCATTGATGAATACTACATAACAGGCGATGCTCCTGACAGAGAAAAATTTCAGAAATGGGCAGAAACTTTGAGCAAGGCAATTGGTAATCCGCTATATCATTGGAGCCACCTTGAATTGCAGAGATATTTCGGCTACACAGGAGTATTGAATGGCGATACTGCTGAAGAAGTATGGAATATTTGCAATGCTAAACTTCAAGAAAAATCAATGAGCGTACGCAATATTATAAAACAATCAAACGTTACGCTTATTTGCACTACGGACGACCCTGTTGACAGCCTAGAATGGCATAAGCAAATTGCTGATGATGAATCATTTGATATTCAAGTACTCCCGGCATGGCGTCCTGACAAGGCAATGAATATCGAAAAGCCTGAATACTTAGACTATTTAATAAAATTATCCGAAGCAAGCGGCGTTGATATTAAAACATTTGCCGATTTGAAGCAAGCATTAAAAGAACGCCTCACTTTCTTTAATTCTATGGGGTGCCGTGCAAGTGATCATGCACTTGAATATGTAATGTACAAACCAGCTACAGATAACGATATTGAAGCTATTTTCTCTAAAAGAATGAATGGCGGCAATATAAGCGATATTGAAGAACTTCAGTTTAAAACAGCTTTTATGACATTCGTAGGCAAAGAATATCACAAATTAGGCTGGGCAATGCAGTTACATTATGGAACAAAGAGAGACAATAATATTTTAAGATATAAACAACTTGGACCTGACACAGGTTTTGACTGTATAAACACATACAGCTCTTCAGCAGAAATGGCAGCTTTCCTAAATGCACTAAATGCAACTGATGAGCTTCCGAAGACAATTATTTATTCACTTAACCCTATTGACAATGCTGCCATCGGAACAGTACTTGGATGTTTCCAAGATTCAACAGCTATTGGTAAAATTCAGCAAGGTTCAGCTTGGTGGTTTAATGACCATAAGACCGGAATGACAGAGCAAATGATATCACTTGCAAACTTAGGACTGTTAAGTAATTTTATTGGTATGCTTACAGATTCGAGAAGCTTCCTGTCATACACAAGACACGAATATTTTAGAAGAATATTATGCGACCTTATTGGCAGCTGGGTTGAAAATGGCGAATACCCTGCAGATATGGAAGCTTTAGGACAAATAGTTGATGATATATCATACAACAATGCAGTTAGATACTTTGGATTTAATTTATAATTAAGATAATATGTGTACAGTTTAGCTATCTACATTGACAAATATGCAAGAAAAATGTCGTTTATCCGTTTATTTTGTTGTTTACACATTAATTATTGTTTTTATTTTAATATTTTGGTATCGTAGGTGTCGGGGGATAGATAAAAGTGCTGCCAATCATCTTTATGATGTGAGGTGGCACTTTTTTAATTTATACTAAATAATAATGACAAACCTTTTTTATTATGGAAAAGCACAATTTTCACAATACTTTCATAGAGTATATTAATATTTTTTCGGAGCATCGGTGTGAAAACTTTTCAAAATCCACTGACCATTGACGAAGAACAGAAATATTTGCGTCTATATAAAGAAAAAAACGATTTAGACGCAAAAAATATACTTATTGAAAGAAACCTGCGGCTGGTGGCACATATAGTAAAAAAATATCAAAGTACTGATGATGTATCCGATTTAATTTCTATTGGAACAATCGGTTTAATCAAAGCAATTAACACCTTTGATACTAATAAAGGCAGCCGCCTTGCCACATATGCAGCCAGATGTATTGACAATGAATTATTAATGATGCTTCGGGCTAAGAAAAAAACTTCTAGAGAAATCTCTCTGTACGACCCTATTGGCAATGATTCTGAAGGAAATGAAATAAATCTTCTTGACATTTTAGAGAGCAATGAAAAAGATATTTGTGAACAGATAGAACTAAAAGATGATACAAAAAAACTTTATGAATACTTTTGCAATGTACTTACACAAAGGGAACAGCAGATCATTAAATTACGTTATGGGCTTTTTGGCTCGCATGAGACTACCCAAAAAGAAATAGCAGACTCTCTTGGAATTTCCAGAAGTTATGTCAGCAGAATAGAAAAGAAGGCTTTAGAGAAACTATTAAAACGTTTTCAGCTTGATAAATAAGCGCTTAACGCCAACTAAATTATGAGATTTTACTATAATAAAATGAGGTGCTGCAAATCACAAATTAATTGATAAGCAGCACTCCCATTTATTGTTCAGCACTTTATCCTTATTATATCTTTTTAATCATTCATATAATTTACAAAGCACTTTCATAAATTAAAAATATCATTTAATAAAGCAAAACTTACGAAGAAATGCTGTTAAAAAATTATTATTTTTTCAGTCCCAACAAAATCTTTAACAAATCCGTAAAATCACAAATATAAAATACCATTACCCCTCACCTCCCTTTATTACAATAACAAACAGACTTGGTAAAAACAATTGACAATTTGTCAATTACTGTCATTTCATGCAAATGACATTTTTCTACAATTGTAATATTTTTTTGCGATATATATTTTTATAATACTTTTGTCTAACTTTCTTAAACATTAATTTAAAATTATAAAATAAAAAATCTATTCTTTCATCATTTCACCTGCAAAAATACTTCCACAGAAAATTTATTTTCATCACACTTATATTCTCACAAGTAAAGGTGCTTATACACCATTTTTGAAAGAGGCTTGAAATGGCATTGTTTACAGCTAAATAAATCAGTTTACAAGTTAGCATTTTTCTTAGTGACAAATAAATGCCATTTACCTTAAATAAATCAATTATGCTTTTGTATATATACATAAAGATAAGGAAGAAAGATTTTTAACAGTGGTTATTTTTTTAGAATAATAAGATAGAAAATATATAATGATAAAATTAAGAAAAAATATTTATAAAGAGTGAACGCCTATGTTAAAAATTAGACCTGTTTAAGATTTAAGAAATAAGTTCCCTGATATTGAAAAAATTGTAAATGAAGGAGATCTGGTATATTTAACAAAAAACTGATATGGAGCAATGGTGATTCTTAGCTTTGTAGAGTATTAAAATTTGACGAATGATGTGGAGGCTGTATTAGATAAAACAGATAGGTTTGCGGCGGGACGCATTGGCAATCCTAATGCTTTAATGGCAGATTTGAAGAAGCAACATAAGGTATTTGCACAGTCATTATTAAACCTTATGTGTAAAAATAGTAAAAAGACAATATTAAAAATGAACAGGCACTTACTTATGAAGCAGAAGATAAAAAATATTTTTAAAAAATTAGAGATGAAGAACAGGTTTATTCTATTGCTCTTTTTGATTTTTTAGAATTTTTAAACTATGTTGAATATCATGAAAATAAATCAATTTAAAACTATAGCGTGGTTGTATTGGTACGGGATTGGCAATAATGAATCAGGATAAATCAATATATTTAGGCAACCATTGGTGGAAGTAGCACCTTGTTTTACGTTCTCCTGAAACTCACTATAGGTCATGTCTTTATTCATGACCTTTTTTATAAGTATGAAAAACTATATTTAGTTTGGTACATAATACTTTGTAAGATAATTCCGAGTATTTGAATTATATTTCTGTCTAAGAATAATAAAATTATCAACATCAGTCAAGGCTGAAATAATTAAATAATTTGAAGGAACAAATTATGCAGGCAATTAACATTGGACAGGCAACAGCCCTTACATAACCATATCCGCAAGGATGATAAACCGAAAGTAATGTTACATATAGAAAATGAGATGCGGTGGGCAATAAAGAAATACAAGAAGCTATCTCCTCTTTCCTGTTGACCAGATTCTCAAATGTTATCTATATATATTTGTCTAAAGCATACATCTTTACTTATATCTTGTTTTGAATTTCCAGAAGCTACATCAGCAAGAATAGAAAACGAATTCTTTAGGGAAACTATTAGA
This sequence comes from uncultured Lachnospiraceae bacterium, assembly GCA_949743325.1. Classification (GTDB taxonomy): domain Bacteria; phylum Bacillota; class Clostridia; order Lachnospirales; family Lachnospiraceae; genus CAJJNI01. The sequence goes on along the minus strand of CATJTQ010000150.1, from coordinate 2,128 downwards.
ATGTTTTCAACTTGATAAATAAACGCTTAACGCCAACTAAATTATGAGATTTTATTATAATAAAATGAGGTGCTGCAAATCACAAATTAATTGATAAGCAGCACTCCCATTTATTGTTCAACACTTTATTCCTATTAAACTATTTTTGATAGTAATTTACACAGCACTTGCTTATACTTAGAAAAGTTATAGAAATAAAGTTATAAACATATAGTAGCAATAATTAATTTTAAAAGCAATTATATTAAAAACCAAATATATGCTTTAACCAATCTGTTAAATCACAAATATAAAATACCATTACCCCTCACCTCCCTGTTTTACAATAACAGACAGGTTCAATAAAAACAATTGTTGCTTTGTCAATTACTGTCATTTCATGCAAATGACTTTTTTCTACAATTGTATTATTTTTTTGTGATATTTTATAATTTTTTTAGATAATTTTCTTATAAAGTAATTTATTATTTTACAATAAACATTTTATTATTTTGCCATTTAACCTGCAAAAACAGTTCTGCAGAAAATTTATTGTCATCACACTTATATTCTACGCTTCCATTATATTTCTCTACCATCTGTCTTACATTCTCACTTCCTATACCATGATACTTCTTATCTTTTTTGCTTATACTTTACACATTGTAAACTATTTTCACTTTCTTGATAAAAGGATTCTCTACTGTTATCAGAATATAATTAACTAAAGTATACATCTTTACTTCTACCTCGCTTGGAATTTCCGGAAATTATGTCAACAGAATAGATTAGAAGGCTTTAAATAAACTATGAGAACTTTTACAGTTTATTAAATAAGCACTTAACGCTAAATAAAATATAAAATTTTACATAAAAAATGAGGCGCTGCAAATCACAAATTAAATTGATAAGCAGCACCTCCATTAATTGTTTAGCACTTTATCCTTATTATATCTTTTTAGTTATTAATATAACTTACAAAGCACTTGCATAAATTAAAAATATCATTTGAACAAAGCGATAAACTCTAAGTAATAATTAAAAAATTATTACTTATGAATTCCAAGAATCCACTTCAACCAATCTGTTAAATCACAAATATAAAATACCACTACCCCTCACCTCCCTGTTTCAATATAACAGAGAGGCTCAGTAAAAACAATTACTGCTTTGTCAATTACTGTCATTTCATGTAAACGACATATTTCTACAATTGTATTTGTTTTTTTGTAATATTTTATAATTATTTTTACAAACTTTCTTTAACAGTCATTTATAATTATACGATAAAAATTTTTTCTTTCGTCATTTCATCTGCAAAAACACTTCCGCAGAAAATTTATTGTCATCACATTTATATTCTACGCTTCCATTATATTTCTCTACCGTCTGCCTTACATTCTCACTTCCTATACCATGATATTTCTTATCTCTTTTGCTTGTCCTCAACACATTGTCTACTATCTCCACTTTCCTGTTGACCGGATTCTCCACTGTCATCTGCATATAATTATCCACAGCATACATCTTTACTTCTATCTTCCTCTTATCCGCATCTTCTATCTTCTCATTTGCCTCTATCGCATTTTTCAGCAGATTTGATACTATTACACACAAATCAAAGCTCTTTACTGCATAACCGCTGTTTAAGTTTATATCATACTCTACTGCTATCTCCTTTTCCCATGCATTCTCTATCATCTCACGGTACACCGCATCCACTGCACTGTCCCCTGTATACACAATCTCCTTCATTATGTATGAATACCCCTCTATCTCATCCAGATATTCACTCATCTTATTATAATCCCTCTCCCTTACACATGCCCTCAACGCTGTCATATGTGCATTCATATCATGGCGGAACCTTCTCATCTTCTCATCCCTGTCTACTATACTATGTATCTGCTCCTCCTGCATCTGCATAAACTCCTCATACTTTTCCATCTGATTTTTATATTCCATCCTCTGGTACATAATTATTCCCTGCCAAAGGCATAAGACTATAAATATTACACAACCAAGAACCAATGCTATTCCTGCTGCAGTTTCTGCACGTGCTGGCAAATCCTCTCCACTACTTATAATTTGTACAGCTCCAATAAATATCTCACTACAAAACACTCCTATAAACAACAATACATATTGT
>CATJTQ010000149.1 GCA_949743325.1 uncultured Lachnospiraceae bacterium | reverse complement strand
AGGTATTGGTAACTTAGTTGTTACAGGAACGGAAGCTCAGAAAAAACAGGTATTTAATCAAATGTTGTACATAAGCACATGGATGGCAATTATTTTTTCTAGCTGTTTATTATGTTTATCAGATGAATTTATTACACTGTGGATTGGCTCAAAATATGTGATGGATAAATCAGTTGTATTGGCAAAAGCATTAGCATTATTTCTAAGCTGCGCATTACAGCCACTATTTAGTTACAGAGAGGCTTTAGGATTATATAAAAAGACAAAATATACTATGCTTTTATCAGCGCTTATTAACATTATATTGTCAATTATAATGGGATATCAATGGGGAGTAGCCGGAATATTATTTGCATCAATTATTTCAATGCTTGTAACATATGTATGGTATGAACCGGTACTTCTTTATAATGAATGTTTTAAATGTTCTTCAAAAGAATATTTTATGAAACGATTAAAAGATTGCATTTATTTATTCATTTTATTTATAATTATGTTTCTGCTTAATAAGATTTGGGTATCACATTCATGGATAATGTGGTTAATAAAAGCTATAAGTTATTTCATTATTGCTAACATATATTGTTTTTGTATTTATGGAAGAAATCCTGAATTCAAAAATCTTTTGTCAAGAATAAAAAACTTTTGATAGATGTACACACTGTGTTAAGCCATCAATACCACAGCGTCGGATAATCAAAGGCTCCGCGGCTTTGCCAAATCTCTTCTTCGCAATCGCTTGGCTTATTGCTTGTGGAAATAAATATGAAAGAGAGAACCGGAATGAAATATAAAAATATAATTTATATAATTGTTGACGCTTTTTGTTATAACAATCTAAATATGAAAGTTGGGTCAAAACCGATTACACCTTTTCTAAACAAATTAAGTTCAAAATCTACTAACTTTACGCAGTTATACTCACAAGCACCGTACACCGAGGCATCGCAAATTACTCTTCTCAGCGGTGAAAACACGTTGGAAAACGGTGGGTACTTACTTGGCAATAAGACGATTAAAACTCCAATGTTTCAGACCTTTCAACAAAAAGGATATAAAACATTGTTTTCATATTCTCCTTATGTTTATTCAAAAGAATATTTACGCAATGTTGATAAATATTATTATACCCGATTGTATCGTATAGAACCACTATTTTTATATCGATTTAATTATTACAGAGAAAAACTGTCCAATGAAAAAACTTTGACAGAGGCTGAATATAAAATTTGTATACTTTTGCTTGAAGAAGCATTGGATACTTGGATACTTCAATGCCAACAACTATTAGATAATGCAGAAGAGATTAAAGTAATAAAAGATAAAATTGCAGATGAAGTTAACATTGCAGATATTTTGGAAAAGCTTGAAACTGAAAGAAACAAATTTAAAGAAAATTGTACATCATATTTACACAATATTCTTTTAAATAGCGAAAAACACATTTTATTAAAACTCAACAAAGAGTTCAATAAAACCAAACAACTTCCACATAGAAGTGACTTAATAAAATTATATTCAGAAAAAATGGATACTTATCAATACAAATTTACTAAAATTGCAAAAAAACAACATATTGATTTTAAATATCTACTTGCAACATTGCTAAATGATAAAGACAAAAAAAGAGGATGGCAAAACTTCAGGAATTTACTGCATTCCTATTTAAATTTTTACAATAACACACCATTAAGTTCTTATTTAAATAAGATAGATGAAGAAGCTAAAATTGAAATAAGTATGAAAGAACTATTTGATATTTTTGAGCACGATATACTAACTTATGATAAAAATAATGAAAATTATTTTTCTTATATACATGTCCAGGATTTTCACCTTCCATCAGTATTTCATACTTTTGATTCTAATAATTTACAACTTATTTCAGAGGAATTTGATATTGCATTTGAATTATTAGAGCAGTTGGATAATGAATTTAAAGGAAACATAATTGCCGCTTTAAGCGCAAGATTCTGCGATCTAAAAATAGAACAATTTTTTAATTCTTTATCAGAGAAATTAAAAAATGAATTTTTATTTGTTATAACAGCAGATCATGGTTTTCCATCATATGAAAATCCGCCGCGACCATTCACTTACAATCAAACATATACAGAAGCGTTTCATATTCCAGCAATAATTTATGATTCATCACTAAGAAATAATATAACAGTAAATAACCTTACATCAAATATGGATATAGTTAATATAATGCAGGATTTGTCTTTTAATTCAAATTCTGCTTCTAAAATATCATTTGTAAACAGAGATTATATATTATGTGAATATGGCGGTCCGGGCTGTCCTGTAATATCAGAAAAACCTATCTGGTATACGCTTATTGATAAAGATTATTGTATAAGCGCAGAATGTAGTCTGAATAATGAATTTAAATATAGTTGCATTAAAGAGATTTATAATATAAGAAAAGATCCTGAACAAAAAATAAACATAGTAAAAAAACTAAAAAAATCAGAACTTATAAATAAATATATTGATATTTTTAGACAACGCCATACAATTTTACAGAAAAAATACGCCGGGGATAAATTTTATGAAAATTTACTAAATAAAATCGACAAAGAAAGAAGGGATGAGAATTGAAATTATTTACAGTCGTTCCGGTAGAAATGTATCCAGAAACGTTAAAAATTGAGGGAAGTCAACAGCCATATTTTCGTACTAAAGAATTTAGCGGGATTATGAAAAAAATAGAAAAAAACTTCTTAAAATCTATTTATGCCGCAGATGACGCCCTGTTTGTCGGACTTACATGTAGTGGAACGGGCGCTATGGAAGCCGCCGTTATCAACACTCTTAATGAAACGGATAGAGTCCTTATTATTAATGGCGGGGGTTTTGGAGAAAGGTTTTGTAAAATTTGCAAAACTTATGGAATAGCATATGATGAATATAAAATTACATTTGTATTGTTATAACAGGTTTTAATCATAATATTATTGAAGAGGCATTGAAAGATTACAATGTTACTATATATTATAATTCCTTCTATAAAGTTACTAACAGTATTGGCAGATTATGGTATGCGCGTAATGAGTTTAACACAAATGAAATCCTAATTGCAAATGCAGATGTTTATTATACTCAGGAACTTCTTGATATAATATTTGAACACAATGAAGAAAATTTTTTGCTTGAAGATGTTACAAGAATAAAAGAGGGAGATTATTTTTTCAGAAGTGAGAATGAAATCCTTTTAAAATATGGGAATGAACTTAGATTTTTACTTTTTTAAGTCCATAAGTTTATGAAAGGAGAAGTTGTCAGTAAATGAACAAACAAGAAAGTGAGCTTTTGAACGCATTATATATAAAAGTTATTTGTGATGAATTTCATATCAATTCTTCTGAGATAAAAGATATTGTAGCGCTAAAAAATGGTATGACCAACAAGTCATTTTTATTTACATATAACGGCAAAAGATATATAATGCGAATTCCTGGAAAAGGTACCGAATATCTTATTAACCGAAAAAATGAAGCGGATGTGTATAAGGTTATTAACAACAAAAATATATGTGATAATATTGTTTATATAAACCCTGAAAATGGATATAAAATTACAGAGTATCTTGAAGAAACAAGAGTATGTAATCCAATGAAAAACGAAGATGTTATTTTGTGTATGAACTTTTTGCGGCACTTTCATGATCTAAATTTATCAGTTTCTCATGAATTTGATATTTTTTCTCAAATTAAATTTTATGAGTCACTTCGTGGTGAAACACAATCTGCATATAAAGATTATGAAATAACAAAGCAAAATATATTTTCGCTTAGAGCTTTTATTGATAAAAATATTGAAAAAAAAGTTTTGACTCATATGGATGCAGTTGCTGATAATTTTCTGTTTACCAAAAATAACGATTTATATTTGATTGATTGGGAATATGCCGGCATGCAGGATCCGCATGTCGATATAGCCATGTTTTGTATATATTCTTTATACAATAAAAGACAGATAGATAATCTTATATCAATTTATTTTAAGCAAAACTGTAAACATAACATACGCATTAAAATTTATTGTTATATTGCCGCTTGTGGGTTACTATGGAGCAACTGGTGTGAATATAAGAGAATTTTAGGTGTTGAATTTGGAGATTATTCACTGCAACAGTATTGCTATGCAAAAGAATATTACAGAATAGTACAATCTGAATTTAATAAATTGGGAGGCACTTTTTGATGAACAAAGTAAAGCGAGCCATTATTTTAGCCGCCGGCAAAGGAAATAGAATGAAACCGCTTACACTGAAAACACCAAAACCATTAATTACAGTCAATGGAAAAAAAATGATAGAAACTATTATTAATGGATTACACAAAAATGACATTAGAGAAATATATGTTGTAGTAGGTTATAAAAAAGAGCATTTTAAGTTTTTAGAAAAAAAATATTTTGGATTGCAATTAATTGATAATCCATATTTTGACTCTTGCAACAATATTTCATCATTATATGTCGCCAGACACCATTTAGAAGATGTTATGATCCTTGATGGAGATCAGACTATTTTGAATCCAAAAGTTTTATCCCCATATTTTGAAAGTTCTGGTTATAACAGCGTATGGACGAATTATGAAACTAAAGAATGGATGCAGACAGTATATCCTGATAACCAGGTTATAGAATGCAGCAGAACAGGTGGTAAAAATGGCTGGAGACTTTTTAGCATCTCCCGTTGGAACAAGGATGATGGAAATAAATTAAAGGAACATCTGGAATATGAGTTTGAACAAAAACTAAACCATAATATTTATTGGGACGATATAGTTATGTTTTGTCATTCCGAAGAATACAAACTTAAAATTTGGAAAATGAATGAGGGAGATGTTATTGAAATAGACAATATTCAAGAACTGGCTGCCATAGACAAACAATATAAAAAGTATTTATAAGAATGGAAAAAAATATGAATAAGAATTTATCAAAAGAAAAAAATATAGATTGGATTATTACCCTATTTCCATTAAGCATTATTATAATATTATGTGTCCTTTTTTTCATAATGCCTGAACAATCTAATCTTATATTAAATAAAATTAGGTTTTTTTTTGGTGACACTTTTGGAGTTTATTATTTAATAATCGGATTGGGAATTTTTCTTTTATCTTTTTTTATAGCCACATCAAAATATGGAAAAATTGTTTTAGGTGAAAAAAACGAAAAACCTAAATACTCTTTCTTTGCATGGGGAGCAATGATGTTTACATGTGGTCTTGCTGCTGATATACTCTTCTATTCTTTTGGAGAATGGATACTATATGCCACTGATCCTCATATATCTGAAATGGGCAGTATGCAAGATTGGGCAGGCGTTTATTCACAATTTCATTGGAGTTTTATTCCATGGGCTTTTTATCTTGTACTTGCTGTTGCTTTCGGATTTATGCTGCATGTGCGTAAAAAAGAACGCCAAAAATACAGTGAAGCATGCAGACCAATATTAGGTAAATATACAGATGGCATTTTAGGAAGAATAATAGATCTTCTTGCAGTTTTTGCTCTTCTTGCAGGCACTGCAACAACATTCAGCGTTGCCACGCCGCTTATGGCTGCAATAATTACAGACTGTTTCCATATTGAAATAAGCCGTACACTTATCAATATTATTATTGTTGTTATTACATGTGTCATTTACACATATTCATTATTAAATGGCTTTAAAGGAATAGGTATTCTTGCAAAATCATGTATCTTTTTATTCTTTGGACTTTTATTTTATGTTTTACTTTTTGGCGGCAAAACCAAATTTATTATTGAAAACGGATTTTCTTCTTTTGGAAGAATGATACAGAATTTCTTTGAATTATCAACTTATACGGATCCTCTTAGAACGTCTAATTTTCCTCAAAACTGGACTATATACTATTGGGCCTATTGGATGGTATGGTGTGTTGCAGCTCCATTTTTTATTGGAAATATATCAAGAGGACGCACTATAAAACAAACAATTTTGGGAGGTTATGTTTTTGGAGCAGGCTCAACAATAGTTAGTTTTATAGTGTTGGGAAATTATTCTATGGGAATGCAAATATCCGGACAAGCTGACTTTATTAAACAATATACTCAAAATGGAGATTTATTCGAAGCTATTGTATCAATGATTAAAAGTATGCCTTGTGCACAATTTGTACTTATTATTGTATTGTTGACAATGATAGCATTTTATGCGACCTCCTTTGATTCTATTGCTTTGACGGCTTCATGTTATAGTTATAGAAAGTTAAACAGTGGAGAACAGCCCCATAAACTAATTCAATTACTATGGTGTATTTTACTTATTCTTCTCCCAATTTCACTCTTATTTGCTGAGAGTTCAATAAATAATTTACAATCGGTAAGTATAATAGCTGCTTTTCCGATAGGAATAATAATTGTTCTTATTATAACAAGTTTTATGATAGACGCTAAAAAATATATAAAAGACTCCCCTGCTATTACTACCCCCCCCCACAAAATTTATTTTTAGAAAAATAAAAATGACATTGCAGTTAGAATTCAAAAGATATTTACTACCTCTTACGCAATGTCATCTTCTGTTTAATATAATATTATATCTAAATCTTACTTTCTCTTCCGCTCTATCTCACCAGTGCCGCCTTCAACAACACCATCACTTTTAAGCACACTTTTGATTGTACCAAAGAAACATTTTAAATCAAAACTCAAGCTAATTTTATCTGCATACTCT
>CATJTQ010000148.1 GCA_949743325.1 uncultured Lachnospiraceae bacterium | reverse complement strand
GAGACGGTTGTAATGCTTTCCCACAAAAAACCCGATAGTGTAATCAACGTAAAAGTGGAGTTTGGCGAGGGTGAGGGCAAAGTGCCGCTTGATAATATCGCCAAGAGAGCCGAAGCATACAAGCCGAAAGAGCGAGTTACCTACAAAATGATTAAGGAGTACATAGAAGCAAAATACGGCTTCAAAGTACATACCGCATACATCGCAGAGGTAAAGCGGGATTTAGGCTTGCCGATGTATGATGCCCCTAATGCGGTGGAAGAATTGAAACAGCCGAGGAAACCCCCGACAGTGGAGAAAGTAGAAGCGATAAAGGATGCGTTGAAACATTTGGGGGTTATTTGATTATGTGGATACTTACTATTTAAGAGTGGGAAATTTTAATACTAGGATTGCATAGTAAATGTAATAAAAATATAAATTATAGAGGAATGTGATATAATGATAGAAATGGAATTGAAAGCATTATTGAAAAATAAATCACAAGTTATGAAAAAACTAGAAAAGTGTGGATGTGAGTGGGTACTAGTTGGGCTGCAAGAAGATATAATTTATGAAAAAAATGATATGCAGCAAATTGTACATACACCTATTTTTAGAATACGGAAATGTGGGGACCAAAAAATTCTAACACTTAAGGTTTTAGAGGGAGATTTTGATACTGCTGAAGAATTGGAATTAAATATCAGCGATGAAAAAATAATGGACAAGATGTTACAAATTATAGGTTTTTTGCCAAAGATACAAATTGTAAAAAGAAGAGAAATTACAAAATATAAAGGATTTAATATTTGTATTGATGAAGTTGAAGGATTAGGAGATTTTATTGAAGTAGAAAGGGTATCTGATAAGAGGAATGATAAAAATATAATATATGAAGAAATAAGAAAGATATTGTTAGAGCTAGAGGTTGAGGAACAAGATTTAATAAAAGAAAAATATTATGAAATGCTGTTAAAAAAGAGGAGGGAGAAAAATGGGTGACTTTTGGCTTGGTATTGTGACAGGAGTTGTTTCATCAATAATAATTATAGTGGGTAAAATAATTTACACAAATATTATATGTTATACGCAGTCAAAATATAGCGGTAAATGGAAAGATGAAATTTATGATAGTAACGGAAATATTGTTAAAAGAGATATTTATGTTTTGAAACATCATAAGAGGAATAATACTATAACAGGAACTATAAGCCGTGTGGCACCAGTGGAACAAATTCATCGTAGATGGAAATGTTCTGGGGTTTTAAGCGGCGAACATTTGATATTGTTATTTTGGTCTGAAGATGTAATTAAAAGTGATGGATGCATATATGCTGTATTAAAAGAGGATTTTATATATGAAGGCTTATATTTAAAGGCTGAAAATTCCGGTATAAGCATGATAAAAATTAAGTTAATAAAAGAAAATGGAGGACGTTAATGGATTATGCGTTGTTAGATTGGGATAATACACTGCGAAAAGGATACACGCTTTTTACGTGGCTGGATTATTTAATAGATATTGGGATTGTTGAGAGCGTAGTTCGTCAAGAAGTTGATTATTATATAGAGGAATATAAAAAAGAAAAAATATCGCATGATCAATTAGCTAAAGATGCATGCGATGTTTTTGCAAAATCTATAAAGGGCATGAAGAAATCTATTTTAGAACGGCAAATCAAGGATTATATGTGTGAAGATAGTACTAAGTTATATGGGTTTACACAAGAGATATTTGATGTGCTTAATGAAAATAAAATATTGCCTATTATAATAAGTGGAGCACCAAGTGACATTTTAGAAAGATATCATATGATATTTAATATTTATAAAATATATGGTTTTGTTGCGGAAGTGGAGAATGATAGATTTTCTGGAAAAGTGTCATACAACTATGGCTATAACAAAAGTTTAAAAGTAGAAGAGATATGTAATAAAATGGGAAAAATACCCAAGATAGCATTTGGTGATTCTGTTTCAGATTTTGAAATGTTAAATAAGGCTGAGAAAAGTATAATTGTATGTGAAAATGAAAAATACTCAAAGTTCAAGGCAGATGGGATAATCAAACAAGATATGTCATCTTTAGAAGTAAGGCGATTGCTTACAGAGTGCTTAGCTAGTACATGATGGAGGAGATAATGAGAAATACGTTAATTATTATGCCGGCATATAATGTTGAGAAAGAAATTTACAATTTGTTGTTTGAAATGCAAAATTATAGGAATAATACGATAATTGTGGATGATGGAAGTACTGATAATACATTTCAAATTATTGATTCTTTAAATTACAATGTTATTAGACAAGATAAAAATGGTGGAGTTGCAAGTGCAATTAGAATAGGTATAAATTATGCAATGAGTAATGGGTATCAAAATGCCATTTTTATGGATTCAGATGGGCAACATTCTCCCAAATATATTGACGTTTTTATTAAAATGCTTGAAAAGTATGATTTTGTAGTGGGAAATAGATTTCATAATCATACGACAGCACCCGATATTAAGTTGGGATCAAATTTGTTGGCCTCAATTATTATAAAAAAAATTTCAGGTCAAAAATACAATGATATTTCATGTGGATATAAAGCAATTAAACTCAATGAAGATTTAAGATTATCATTAGATAAATCAAATGGATATAGCTTAGTTTTTGATTTATTCTTTTATGCATTAAATCATAATTATAAAATTGGAACAATTGATATGGAAGCAGTATATGATTATAGTACTTTTTTGATGACAAGGAAAACAGAGTTATTGGCTTTTATTTCTGCTTTAGAGCTACATGTTTCAAATGGATTATTAGAGAAATTGTGTATTAATGATTTGAAGGATAAAGTATTAGAGAGAAGAGATTTTATATATGTAATCGATAATATCACATTTTATGGATTCTATATAAGAGAAAGAGATGGTTATATCGTGCAAAGTGATCCGATAAAATTGAGAGCATATTTAAATATTGAAAGTTAGGATATTATGGATAAAGAGTATTTAATGTTAAGGTCAGAAATAGAAGAATGTCTAAAAAAACAGGATCAGGTATTTAGTACTATTATATCTATTTTAGGATTAACAAATGTTTTTTCTCACATTAGTGAAAATGTTCTGTTTTTATTTTTAATATTATTTTTATCTACATTATTGCAACTACGGATGTTAGAATATAGAAATATAATATATTATATTTCTACATATATGTCTGTGTTTTTGGAAAAGGATTCTGATTTTAAATGGGAGACTAGATTAAGAAAATTTAAAAAAGAAGGATATGGCTATGAAAATGGGAAATTGAGAAAAAAGATAATAAATAAAGTGGTGGTTCGTTTTGGAAGAATTGTAAAACATTTTATTATTTTAGGATTAGTAGCATTTATGGTTTTTAGAATAGTAGTAAATGTTTACAAAAGTCATTATGCGTTATGCATAAAAATTGTTTTGTATGTAGTTGCTGGCGTGTTTGTGATTTTTAATATTTTATATGCTTATACACTAAGCACAGATAAGGTTAATTATGATGCATATTTAAAGAGATGGGAAAAAATAAGGAAGAAAGAGCAACAAGAGCGGATAAATAACAGAGAGTGACAAGTTTAATTGATTTGGTAAAAGTTGAAAGTTCTGTTGTATGGTATAAGAGTAACGTTTATTGTTGTATATTGGGTAAGAGATAAAAATACATATTGAAATAAGCGAATGTAGGTTTTCTGCTCATTTTGTGGGAAAAGGGATACACGAACGGTATTCGTACTGTAAAAATATTGCCCATATTTCCGCGGTTTTGTGGGGATATGTTTTGATTTTGTACTCATGTGGAGACGGTTGTAATGCTTTCCCACAAAAAGCCCGATAGCGTAATCAACGTAAAAGTCGAGTTTGGCGAGGGTGAGGGCAAAGTGCCGCTTGATAATATT
>CATJTQ010000147.1 GCA_949743325.1 uncultured Lachnospiraceae bacterium | reverse complement strand
CTAAGAATATGTAAAATACAAGTGAGCGTTCTGCTCATTCAAATTCTTAGCCTATCGGCATTGAATTTGTGTGTATGTGTTAAGACCTGTCTAATTCAGAGGTGCGCCAACACCGTTTGTATGAATAGATAGGTCTTTTGTTTTCATCTAACAATAGCAATTATAGAACACTTGTTTGTATTTGTCAATAGCTTTTCGAACATTTGTTTGGTTGTTTTTAGTATTTGTTTAGCTTAGAAATATATTTTTTATAGTTAATATATAATCTGATTGTAATATGAATGTATTCTATCTTTTTTGGAATAATTAATTGTACATCAACAATAATGTTATAAATTAAATTCACAATGAAGCTGCCGGATAAACTTTAATATAGATGTAGCAAAGAATTTATTTATATAATGAAACAGCCAACCTATTTTTATCTAGGCTGGCTGGGTTTGTGTTTATTTAATTTGGAAATGAAATTGAGGTTTTATTTTAATACAAATATTTATACAATTTATTAAAATACCTTTATAACAAATTCTTATACTCTCTTCTTCCATCTACAATAGCATATATCATAACAATTTTTTCTAATTCATTAATCTTATAAAATATCAAATGTCTTTCAACAATCAAAACTCTAAAGCCTTGCTTACGAAGTATAGAATATTTAGGCAGACTGCCTACGTTTGGAAAATCTTCTAACTTCTTTATAGCTGTTTCAATTTTATCCAAATAATTTAATGCAATATCAACACTACCAGAATCATCAGCAATATAAAAAATAATTTCTCTTAACTGCTCCTCTGCCTTACTTGTTCTGTGTATCTTATATTTCATTCTTTTCTCTCCATAAGTGACTTTCTAATACGATCAAAAGTACCTTGTATTGGTGCAGTATCGCCATTAGCAACATCTTCTTCTGCTTCCGCTAATGTACGCAATAACTCAAGTTCAGACTTCATTTGGTAAAAGTCCTGTAACCCCATTATTGCCGTATCGCCACGACCATTCACTGTAATTATTACTGGACTTCTTTCTTCATGACACTGCTTTGATATTTCTGTATAATGATTTCTCAAATCTGAAGATGGTCTTATTGTTTCCATGTTGTGTGTCCTCCATTAATTTATAGTCAAATTATATCATTATATGTATATATTATCAATAAAAATGTAAATTTAATATTTGAAAAAATCTTTGTTATCTCTCCAGCATCTAACAATTCTTTCATTGAATCTGTGAGATTGCGTTCTATTCGTAGTGCTCGTTTTAAATTAGTTATGGACAAAATGTCCAAATCTAACATTTTAAATTGTTTGCTAGAAAATATATTGACCTTTCGCTTTTAAACGAATACTAGAAGCAGTTAAGACACTTTTAGTTCTCAATTAAATATTGTCATTTAACCTCTCATATTTATTGTATGAATGGTTTACTGGTTGATTATAATATTATGAATACAGTGTATGTTAAAAGGTTATATTGTGGTTGCGATTGTTTTAACAAATCGTTACTTATGTCTCATGCAATTCATATACACCTTAAAATATAGAGATTATCATTATTAATAATCTACACATCAATAATCGTTTTTGAACATTCCTCTTTCATACTCTTTACTCTCCATGCAATCTTTGTAATAATATCCATGCACAAAATTAATTTCAAGTTCATTTCCTTTGTATTATAATTTGTTTGTTTTCCATGACAAATCATATGACGCTGTGGCTGTGAATCAATGTCGTATTCATTTGAAGAGTATACAATCTTTAAAAAATGTTTTAATACTTTATGCCATATTATAAATCCTTGTGACTGGCTAACAACTATTTGAAGAAGCATCCCCTTTTCACTATTTGGTTTACAATTTTGATTAAAGCTAATTATAAGATCCTGCTTTTCTTTATTTGACAGCCTGTGGAATGTAGATAACTCTTTATATACATCACTTATCATTCCACTCAATTGAGTAGCAAATAAAGAAGCGGCCGAACCATAAAATCCAAATTGATATGCTTCAATCCCTTCTTCAATTAATGTCACCCTCTCTGAATTAAAAACCTGAACATTTTTAATCCCATTCAAAATATAATCTATATATTCATCATTATAATAGTCAAGAATAATTTCACACATCTCTTTTTTGTTACATTGATTTTTGTTCTTTTTATAAGATAATATTAATCTATCTTTTAATGTTGTATCAATTTCCATATATATAGGGAAGCCCATTTCATCAGCAATTTTTAAAAAAAGACTATTTTCATATAAAATTTTTAAATGCGGAAAAGATGACATATCTATTTTCTGTATACTATTAAAATTTGATAAAATGGATTTTATTTTATAGGAAAGATTAGCTAAATTGTCGCTAAAATTACTATGTAAGATTGTTAACATATTTGACCATTGCTTAGAAATTATTTGTAAATCATCAAACCTAAAATTACACAGCGGAAGCATTGCTTTTTGTAAATTGCTAATGTTTAACTGCAACTTTAAATAATCCATAGAATTAGAAATTTCATTTAAACTCTTCATATTTATACTAGTTTGAATACGTATTATATTAGTGTAGTACATATGTATACCCTCCCAACAACAAAATAAACAATTACTCCTTAATTTAAAAGTAATTCTATCACAACTTTTACTCATTTGCAACTATATTTTGTGTACGTTTTTTGTTCGACACCAAAATGTAGAAATAATTCATTAATTAGCTTTTGCATTTCATATTATTATTTAAAAAATTTATACATTTTTTTGTATGGCAGATGAATAGTTTAATTCATACTTAATAAAAATAGGATTAAATGAATGTAGGGAAATGCTGAAGAATGATTATATGGGTATGAATAATAATTATGTAAATCAACTGCATTTTTTTTAACACTCCCGAACATAAATTCCAATATTACACTAAATCCCCAAAAACACTTATAAATTAAAGCATTTTACGACATTATAACTACTAACTCTTATTAACTCTTAAAACCCATCTATTTACTATAAATCACTTGATTTTTAAGCATTTTAACCACTTTCATTAAAATCTCGCCGAATAACATACCGATAGTATGTTTAATGGCATATTTTTGCTATTAATTTTTAATATATCCCCAATATATCAACAAAAACCCGAAGTTTACATAAAATTGACTATATTTGCATAACATCATACTTAAATCTTTAAAGCATAATCTTAAAAAACCTTTGTAAATCATTACTTTTGAGATAAAACAATCCTAATTATTACTGTCTACCGAACTACATAGAAAATATTAAACACAAAAAGCAGCCTTCTTATATAAAAAACATAAGAAAACTGCTAATATACTTAGAATTTGCTGCCTATTTATATATTAATATTCATTATGTAAACCAAAAACTGTGATTTATAATTATTATACGATCTAAATCGTTACAAAAAAATCTTAATATTCCATTCTTTTGATTTTTATGTACACACTAAAATATACTTACCAAATAATATAAAAAGCCATGTCACAACTGACACAGCCTATTTTTATCCTGTTATGTAATAAATATGTGAATTGCTTATTTCTTAATTACTGTTACTAAAGTAATTTAATATACATATCTAACTGTTTCTCTTCTAATTCTGCAACTAATTTTGAAACCAACTCCAGATCACCATTAACAGCATACTCCTCCAATGCATTATAATATTCAACTCTATTTTCCTTTGCAATTGATATAGGTAGAAAATCACTCATCATTAGTTGATAATTCATAATAAGTCTTGATGTTCTTCCGTTGCCATCTATAAAAGGATGTATTCGCACAAATTCAGCATGTGTCCAAACAGCTAAATCAATAGGATTAAGTTCTTTACTTTTCCATAATAAATCAGCATAAAAATTCTTTATTTGTGCAAACATATCATTACCTGATGGCGGTGTATGACCTGCTCCACTAATCCTTACTTCTTGATTTCTGTATATTCCACCTATAATAATATTTTCCATAAGAATTGAATGTATATCCTTAACAATATTTTCATCTAATTGTCTTTTTTGTGAAATACACTTCTTCACATATTGATATGCCTTTTTATGGTTGATAACCTCATAAATTTCTCTTAATTCTTTTCCACCTATAGAAATACCATCTTCTAATAAAACTTTTGTTTCTAACAATGTTAGTGTATTTCCTTCTATTGCAGTAGAATTGTGAGTAAATGTAAGTTCAAAATCCTTTTAATATGAAGAAAGAGTAACCACATCAATGTTTTTCTTCTGCTGTTGAAAAATATTTTTCTTTGCTGTAATTTTATCTATATCAATTTTATTCCTTCCTAAAACTAAATAGTTTGTTCATGTATTATATCATTTATTACCATTCTTTACAATCAGCATAGACAAAAACTGTTATTATATCCTGTCACCATCTCTCAACTCCACTAAAAAATCATCTGCCTTCATCATCTTTTCTGTTGCTGGCATAATAAATATGTCTAATTCTATACTTCTTTTTCTACATCTTTTTATTATTAGCTATAAGTCCATTTACACCCTTCATAATCTGAATTACATAACTTAATTTATCAACTGGCACTTTCTCTAACATTTGTGTAGCTTCCTGCCTTATTGCTGTAATTAAGGAACACCCTCTCTTTTATTTGTATAAACCATATTAACAGTGAACTTTATATGCATAACAACATTACTACATATTATTTTCAATCTACATTTCTTATATATCAGTTACAATTGTTTTACTTTTACAATTACTAACTAAACTAATCTACAAAAACAAGCTAATTTCCAAAATGGATTTTTAACAAGTTTTTGTTTATAGGCTGCTTCCCTTTGTTCCTTTTTCTTAATACGTTCCATTTTTGATAATTGATTATGTACATCCATATATTCAACTTGCATTTCAGGCGTTAACGAATCTATCGGGGTTTTTACTCTATCATCAATGATTTGCGATCCATCGGCTTGTTGTATAATTCTAAAATCAAAACATACTACTTCTTTTTCATTCATTATATTTTATCCTCCTAAAAAGCAATATTTAGTCAACTACTTCTTTTGTTCATGAGAAATATAGAACATGTCCCACTGCTTCATATTAGCATGGAAAAACAATTTTATAGAATTTATCTATTTATAATATTGAACTGTTTGCAGCTTAATATACATATCAAAACTGACTGTTTATTATGCAACTTCCACCATTTTTATATAATCATCAAGTTCACATCTCATATACTCATAATTTTCTAATTGATTGTCTATATAACTGTCATTCTTAGTAAAGTAATCTATTATCCAATCGTCAAGTTTTATATCTTTTTCACATGAATAAGCTATAACTGCAATCAGAGAAGGCATATTACGCTTGTTTAAAAGCCTGCTGCCTTTGTCTATATTGATTATAAAATCTGAAAGCATATCTTTATAAAACTCAATATCTTCATTTGTTACATTAGGATTGACACTTTCTTTGACAAAATCTAATATATTTGTTTCTTCTAAATCTTTTTTATCAATATGCAGATATTCACACATCAATGTTTCCAGAATATCCAATTTAGGAATTATAATATACTTATCTTTTGTTGCTCTTGTCTTTCCTGTTTCTTTATTTATACACAAATCTCTATATGTAGTACCGTTTATTTCCTTATCCTGTAATTCTTCAGAAACAAAGAATTCTTGTAAAAAGTGAATAAATTTTACATTTTCAAGTCCTGTCCGTAAAAATTTTTTATATAACCCCATCCATAAGAAAGTGTCTTTAGAATTAAACATTTTAGATACTTCTGGTGTAATTACTTTTGACAATTCCTCCAAGCAATTATTAAACTCTGTAAATTCATTCTTTGTTGCATTATTATTCAAATATTCTGCTGTTTTCTTTGCTTCTTTTTTCCAGTTATCCATATGAAACATGCACATAATAGATTCCAATACAACCCTCTCAAGTGTTCCACAATTTTTCTCTTTCTGTGTATAATTGCCACAATTAAGAAAGAAATTACTGTCTAATATATTTCTTGTTTCCCTTGCAAAATTATCAAGATAAGTGAAAGCTTTTTGGTTAGCATTCATAGATGTATGATTATTGTATCTTTTAATTAATTTAGAAATACGTCTCATATCACTATTCTCATGTATTACAGTTTCAATTTGATATTCGTTAAAATTTTTCTTTAATTCTTCTGGAAATTCTTCATAAGTTCTATTTTTAATATCAAACTCTCTATCTTCCCACTTAATATCCCCTTTGTTATTAACAATAATATTACCTTTATCATCCCTTGCTTTTGCCCTATAATGAATAATAGAATTTTCAATAGATTTTGTAATTCTATAATTACCATGCCTGAACTTCATAAGCGATGAACTTCTTTGACCGCCATCTACTATATAAAGCTGTGAGCTTGGCTCTTCTCCTAATATAATTGAAGGAATATAGTCATCTGTAAGAACCGTATAAATTAATTCGTTTACCTGTTCATTTTTCCATACAAATTGTCTTTGTACATCCGCATCATTGCGAATATCCATATCTTTCATTTTATTTAAGTACATATCCATTGTGTAAGTTTGTTTTCTTGGTTTTGCCATTTCTAATTACCTCCTATTAAAATAATACTGATACATTACGATATGAATGTATTGCTGAATTACAATCTGAATATTCTTTATCAGTAATATTCAATATTTCTTGAATTTCTTTTGTTGTATATCCTGCTATAGTCATCATCAATATTTCTTTCTGTGTTTTAGAAAGTCTGTTAAGATATTTAATCATTTTTCTACTGTATATATCTTCTCTTTTTTTAAATATTTCTTTTTCAAAATCAAAACTATCCGTAATAAAATCACCAATTGTACTATTGTCATTATCATCAATAGGTGTATCAAGTGATACTGACATTCTGTCTGCCATACGTTTTATTCG
>CATJTQ010000146.1 GCA_949743325.1 uncultured Lachnospiraceae bacterium | reverse complement strand
GCAGTCATCCCGTAAAGTAAATGGGGCTATGGTTTCTGTTGCGGCATTGGCAATGAAAAAAGCCTGTTCAACAAGGAAAGGGAATGAGCTTTATATTTAGATAGTGTCTACACAAAGTGAACGGGTTGTGATAAAATGGAGGTATCTTAAAGGACAGGAGAGAAAAAGATGGATGCTTCCTATCACCGACACGACATAAGTGACAAAGTATGGGCACTGCTGGAACCGCATCAGCCGGGACTGCGCGGCCGGTGGGGTGGAATCGCCCGGGATAACCGACGTTTTATCAATGCAGTGTTTTGGGTATTGCGAACTGAGGAACCCTGGCGAGATTTGCATCCTGATTACGGAAAACGGGACGGCATTCATCAACAGTTTATCCGTTGGTGCAGAAAAGGTGTCTGGGAAAAACTTCTGGAAATCCTGATCAACGGGCCGGATTATGAATGGCTGATGATCGACGCCAGCTATATCAAAGTGCATCCCCGTGCGTCGGGAGCGAAGGGCGGCAATCAGGATATGTCCAGAACAAAAGGGGGCTCAACACCAAAATACATCCGGCCGTAGATGCGAATGGTATGCCGGTCCGGATCCCTGTTACAGAAGGTACCCGGACGGATTGTAAAGAAGCTGTCCACCTGATAGAGGGCATTTCTGCGGAGACCCTGCCGGCAGACCGGGGCCATGCGGTCTCAGCAGGAATGGAACCTGTGATCCCGCCGAAGAAAAACCGCAAAGAACAGCATGACTATGATAAATTTCTCATTTCGCAGCCATCATAGCAAGATGTCTTTTTCTCGAAAATGCCTTGTTTTCAAGCCTTTTTTGGTATTTACTTCTGTACTTTTGACATCAATACTACGCACTCGACGTGCACCGTCTGCCCAAACTGGTCCACCCCCTGCACCTTCTCCAAAACAAACCCATTTGCACACAAGTATTTTAGATCTCTAGCCAGTGTTGCTGAATCGCAGCTTACATACACCAGACGTCTTGGGGCCATTGCAATTATGGTGTCCAGCAATACTCCGTCGCAGCCTTTACGCGGCGGGTCTACAATCACCGTGTCAGCAGTTATTCCTTGTTTTTTATATAGTTCAGGTACAACTTCTTCTGCCTTACCGACATAAAATTCAACGTTCTCAATATTATTGTTCAACGCATTTCTTTTGGCGTCGTCTATCGCCTGCGATACAATTTCCACTCCGAAAACTTTTTTGACATATTTGGCAATATAAAGAGAGATTGTGCCAATACCGCAATACAAATCCCACACAATCTCACTTCCGTTAAAGTCTGCAAACTCCAAAACCTTATCATATAACTTTTTTGTCTGCACAGGGTTTACCTGAAAAAAAGACAACGGAGATATTTGAAAACTAACTTCACCAATAAAATCCTTTATATACAACGGACCATATAAAGAGATAAGCTTATTGCCGAGAATAACATTTGTGTTCTCTTTGTTTACATTTAAACAAATGCTTGTCATACCGCTTATCATACATAAATCCCTCACTAAAATATCAGCATTGGGGAGTTCATTTCCATTAATAACTATACATACCATAATTTCGCCGGTAATAAAGCCTTTGCGAATCAGAACATGTCGAATTAAACCCTTTTTGTTAGTCTCATTATAGGCATGAATATGATGCTTCTCCATAAAAGCAAGGATAACTTCCAAAACAGCCTTATTTTCAGAGACACCTAAAGCACAATCAGTATTGGCAATTATATTATGGCTATGTAAAGCATAAAAGCCCGCAATCGGTTTTCCAGTTTTGTCAGTGCCAATTGGAAACTGCGCCTTATTACGATAGAAATAAGGTTCCTCCATTCCGACAATCGGCAGTAATGGTATGTCATCAAAACCGCCAATTCTCTTTAAATTATTCCGTATCTTATTCGCCTTAAACCTGAGCTGCTCATCGTATTGTAATGCCTGAAGCTGACAGCCGCCGCATTGTCTGTAAAATTTGCACTTAGGTTCACCTCTATTATCAGATGGAGATAACACTTTAATAAGACGTGCATAGCCATAAGTTTTTTTAAGTTTCATTATTTTAGCAAGTATTGTATCACCAATAACCGCATCCTTAACAAAAAATGTAAAACCGTTAAAATGACCAATACCCTCTCCGTCTGTTCCCATATCCTCTATTAAAATTTCAATCTCATCATTTTTACTTAATCCCATATATTTGTTTTCCTTAAATTAGATTCAAAGAGACGATTATATCCAATCCATTCACCTTTTTGTGCCGCAGGAGCAGAGAAAATCTCAAACATCGTCTGCATCTTTGCATCAGTGTCATCCGCATAGTTTAACGCTACTGCTTCCATCAAAGCCGGAAGTTTTGGAGAACCATATTCCAACTTACCATGATGGGCTAAAATACAATGTTTCAGCTCTCTCGCTAACTTAGGAGGAAAATCCGGTATTTGCCGAACTGCATCTGAAACCCACTCTGAACCAATAACAATATGTCCCAGAAGCTGTCCTTCATCTGTGTAATCATTTGCAGGAAATGCAGAAATCTCTTTAATCTTTCCAATATCATGAAGAGCTGCTGCCGTAATAAGCAAATCTCTGTTCAGAGAAGAGTACTGTTTACAATAAAAATCACAAAGTTTTACTACTCCTAAAGTATGTTCAAGCAAACCGCCGATAAACCCATGATGAACAGTTTTCGCTGCCGAATGCTTCTTAAAAGCATCAACAATTTTCGAACTGTTAATAAAAAACAAACTCAGCAGCTGACTCATATATTGATTTTTAACTGATTTAATCAACGATAAAAATTCATTATACATCTCTTCAATATCTTTATTAGAAACAGGAAAATATTCGCTCTCATCATACTCTCCCTCAGAGCACTTTCGCAGCCGTCTGATATTAACCTGAAGACCGCCCTGAAAATTAATTACATCACCGACAACTTCAATATAATCAAATGAATCATAATTATCAATACCAGAAGATGAAGGCTCCCAAATTTTAGCGTCAACACTCCCTGTCTTATCCTGCAATATCAACGATTCATATGGCTTTCCATTTTTAGTAGTAAGAGACTGTTTTTGCTTACACATATAAACATCTGAAATTTTGTCCCCTTCTTTTAAATTCTCAATATAACGCATACAATTCCTAACCTTTCTTTGTTATTAGGCTAAAGAGTATTCTTTACAAAATACACAACATATAAATGCTGCTAAAAGGATACATATTAACCTTATAAAATACAATATTATTATAATTATAACAACTAGAGTAAATCATATCAAGGTGAATCATGGTTTTTAATTATTATCTATAAATTATCTTTAACAATATTGTAACTTATTAATTTATATAACGATATTAAACAGGTAATCAACAACAAACTTACAAAACTTCAAACTTTGGGCGTATCAAAAAGCAAAACATTGAACATCCTAAGCATTTATGGACCGTCCGCATCACAACCACTTATCTAATTAAACATATAATAAATTATTTCAAGAAACATTATTAAATAAAAAATATCACATGTTCATTAAATAGTTTAATCTTTTAAATATAAATAAAATAAATCCCCCTTTCATTTAAGAGAATTTTATCATATAAAATCTAACAATAAAATCAAAAGAACTATAGTATAATAAATTATAAATTTATAATTGACTACTTACATATTAATCGGTAAAATAAAGTAAACCTAGTAAAAAAAGCGTTTTGTATCCATCAGAAACACAATTTATAATAACGCCTTTATCTGTAAATATAAAACAACAATCTTATTTCTGATAACCATAATTACCTAATTTTTTTAATTAAATAATACAGAGCAATTAAATATTAATATTAAAAAATATAAAACTAAATATTAAGCAATAAACAATCATAATATTTTTGAAATCTGACAACTCTGAAAAATTATTTTAAATATTGCAGTTGAAAGGAATTTTTATGAATAACAAAGTATTAAAAACATTGGAATATAATAAAATAACAGAAAAACTTGAAGCTTTTGCTTCCTCTGACGGCGGAAAGAAAGCATGTACAAATTTAGTCCCGCAAACCAATATCGAACTGATAAAAAAAGAACTTATTAAAACTGAAGACGCATTACTTCGAATTTATCAAAAAGGCAATATTTCATTTTCAGGCGTTTATGATATAACCGGAAGTTTAAAAAGATTAGAAATCGGCAGCGTTCTTGGAATGGGGGAACTGCTAAAGATTGCCAAATTATTAGTTGCCGCCAATCGAGTAAAGACATTTTCCAAACGTGATAAAGATTTTGAAGGGGCAGACTCATTAGACGAATATTTTGAACAAATTGAACCATTAACTTTTCTTGCCAATAAAATTAACAAATGTATTATTTCTGAAGAAGAAATGGCTGATGACGCAAGTCCCGCTCTTCACAACATTCGTCGCAGCATGAATTCAATTAACGACAAAATACATTCACAGATGTCGAGCCTTGCCAATAACGCTTCAATGCAAACTTATCTGCAGGATAATGTAGTAACTATGCGCAACGACAGATACTGCCTCCCAGTAAAGGCAGAATACCGCTCACAAGTTCCTGGCATGATACATGATCAGTCATCGACAGGTTCAACACTTTTTGTCGAACCAATGGCTGTCGTAAAGTTAAATAATGATCTAAAAGAACTTATATTAAAAGAGCAGAAAGAAATAGAAATCATACTGTCAAACTTAAGCAATGAAGTAGCAGGCTACTCTCAGGTTCTGTCTGACAACTATAAGCTCCTTACCACACTTGATTTTATATTTGCAAAAGCAGCCTACGCCAAGGAGTACAAAGGTACAAGACCCGAACTTAATACTAATGGAATTATTGAATTAAAAGAGGCAAAACACCCACTGTTAGATAAAGATAAATGTGTTCCTATAAATATAAATCTTGGACGTAAATTTGATTTACTTATTGTAACTGGACCTAATACCGGAGGAAAAACTGTATCATTAAAAACTACAGGTCTGCTAACGCTTATGGGACAGGCGGGAATGCTTATCCCAGCATTTCAGGGCTCACGAATCGCAGTCTTTAGAGAAATATTTGCAGATATCGGAGACGAACAGAGCATTGAGCAGAATTTAAGTACATTTTCATCACACATGACTAACATTATAAGCATATTGAATAAAGCTGACAAAAACTGTCTCTGTCTTTTTGATGAACTGTGTGCAGGAACAGATCCTACAGAAGGAGCTGCCCTGGCAATCTCAATCCTCTCAGAACTTCATGGTAGAAATGCGAGGATAATGGCGACTACACATTACAGTGAGCTAAAAATATATGCTCTAAATACGCCAAGAGTAGAAAATGCAAGCTGCGAGTTTAGTGTAGAAACCTTGTCGCCGACTTATAGAATATTAATTGGTATTCCTGGAAAAAGTAATGCATTTGCTATTTCATCCAAACTAGGCCTATCAGAAAACATAATAGAAAATGCAAAAGCCCAGATAAGCGCAGAAGATGAAACATTTGAGGACCTAATCGCCAATCTTGATAACAGCAGAGTTACAATTGAAAAAGAACAGGCAGAAATTGAGTCATACAAAGAAGAAATTGAGCGGTTAAAAAAACATCTGGAGACAAAAGAAGAACGTATTAATCAACGGACAGAAGATATAATAAGAAACGCCAATGAAAAAGCACACCACATATTAGCAGAAGCAAAAGAAATTGCAGACAAAACAATACGTGATTTTCATAAATTTGGTCAGGAAAGTATTGATATAAATAAAATGGAAGAAGAACGCCGCCTAGTCCGTGAACGAATGGACAAAGCAGAAAAAGGCATGACCCTTAAATCAGCTGCCAAAAGCAAGAAACAGCACAAAGCGTCAGATTTCCATATTGGCGATTCTGTTAATGTACTGAGCATGAACGTTAGAGGTTCTGTAATTGCACTGCCTGATTCAAAAGGTATGGTCATGGTACAAATGGGTATTTTACGATCCAAGCTCCCTATGTCCGACTTAGAAATAATTCCAGAACAAACCACAGCTGTCAAATTAAAAAACACTAAAACAAACACTGGCAAAATAAAAATGTCCAAATCGTCTGCTATTTCTCCAGAAATAAATCTTCTCGGACTTACAGTTGATGAAGCTGTATGTGAACTTGATAAATATTTAGATGATGCATATCTTGCACATTTAGAACAGGTACGAGTTGTACACGGAAAAGGAACAGGAGCGCTCAGAGCCGGCGTACACCAATACTTAAAAAGACAAAAACATGTAAAATCATATCGTCTTGGAGAATTCGGAGAAGGAGATGCAGGTGTAACTATTGTACAATTTAAATAAAATGAGGGGAAATACTATATGAAAAAAAAGTTATTCTACATTGCAGTAACAGTCTCTGTATTATTTTATATCTCAGGCTGCACCAAACAAATAAAAGACACAGCATCAATTGATAATGTTCAATCAGAAACAAGTAATATAAACACAAAAGATAAACCAGAAGAAAAATCTAATAAGATACTTCCGACATTTATGCCAATAACCCTTAAACCAGAAGAAACACCTGACACATTAGATGAAGAAAATTCACGGCAGGTTAATTACTCTTATCAATGGTTTAGGGAGAAAATTTTTCAGTTTACACCTAAAGAAATTGCAGAACAATTTCCTGAAAAAGGTTATTGCCAATGGAGCGGCGGATATGATGCTACTGCGGGTATACGCGAAACTGAGCCAGACTACTCAAAATATGATACATTTGGTTCAGATACATTGTTTTACTTCAGTTTTGAAGGTGATAAACTTGTGCAATATGTTGCCAAACATTTTCAATTGAGCGAAGAAATCTCTGAAGATGACTGGATTACAGAAGAAGAAGGAAAATATATCGTGCAGAAATTTGCAAAAGCATTGTTAAATAAAGATATTCCAATAAATGAAATTATTAAAAGCGAACCTTTATCAGGTTATGAAGGAAATAACTTTAGAACATTCATGGACAAACAAGGAAACACATATTTAGTACAACTAAATATATGTAAAATGCTAAGAAAATTTTTCGCAGCAGAATACCAATAATTTAAACTTGAATTTTAAAACCACGATTTCATAAATTGTTACTGACCCACATAGAGCGTTAATAAAACCCTCCAAAACGCTTGAAAATAAAGCATTTATCGCAGTGCAAAGCTGCTTGGGCGTCTTAGCACATTTAAAAGTTCATACTTATGCCATTGATAGTTGTACGAAAAAGTGGTATCATAGCTGTAATTCAAAGATTGTTCTCCTGATATTATGGACAATCAGTGGCGAACAAGTAATTTATATGACCTAACACAAATCACGATATAAAATATTTTCGGAGGAATTTTAATATGCCAAAAATCAAGTGGGCTGGCGTTGTACAAAATACATCAGATTACCAAACTAGCATTTTACCAGCAACTGCAATAAAACTTGATATGCCTGAAACGATGGGAGCAATGATGTTAAAAGCAATTCCGTTTTTAATTCCATCCGTTGTGATTATAGTTTTTTCTATGTTTTTCAAAACATTGTCCGCAGGGCAACCTGTAATCGCTCCGCTTTATGTCGTATTAGGGTTCTTATTGAGCTTTTTCGTTGGAATACCAGTACACGAATTGCTTCACGCTATCGTATATCCGAAAGAGGCAACTGTTTACATAGGTATTATGCCAAAGCAGTTTACTGCTGTTGCATTAGCTTCCTACCCAGTTAGTCGTAACAGATTTATTTTTATGTCCTTGCTTCCGATTGTTCTCGGTGTTATTCCGCTCATAATCTTTCTCATATCACCAGAAACAAACAGGGCATTAAACGGCGTTATGTTTGGACTTATGATAATGGGGCTTACCTCCCCTTATCCTGATTATTTTAATGTTTATAAAGTGTTACAACAAACGAAAAAAGGATGCTTATTGCAGTTTGAAAAAGATGATTTGTATGCAATATCAGCGAGTGATTTAAAATAACACATTTGCTATTATATGAGCACTTTGATTAGAATACAGTTTCAGCATTTCAACATACAGGCTTATAGGTATACGCATATACAGCGAACCCCTTGCAGGACAAAAAGTCTTGCAAGGGGTTCTGTATTTAATACCGCAAGGCAGAGGTCTGCCCTGTGGTGTTGTCTTTTGTCTTAAAGTTACCTTTCTCTGTCAAAGTATTTCTTTCGTGGCTTTTGCTGTCTGCCTTGCTTCTGCAACTGACTGAGCCTGTTTCTGACAGTTTATTCAGAGGGTTTAATTGACAAATCCGATTTTATATAAAAAACCTGATAAATTCAATCAAGGGGCTGTCAAAAAATACAGTGTACCAACAATATTTTATCATTATATCATATGAATCTGACAAAATATTGAGCATACAGTATCATTTTCTGACAACCCCTTCAATATTGATACATTAGCCAGCTTTCTGCGTCGCAGACGCTTGGATTACTTTTTGCAAAAAATAAATTACATTATATCTAGAAAGATTACCTTCATTATAAGAAATAGCTTTATTTATAAATTATAATTTAAAATTAAAAATTTATTTTTCTAATACGACTTTATCTAAATGCCAAATCTCATCTACATATTCCTGAATAGTACGATCTGATGTGAATTTACCGCAGCAAGCAGTATTTAAAATTGCACTCTTTGCCCATCCTGCCGTATCACGATAAGCCTCCTCAACTTTCTTATGCGCTTCCGCGTAAGAGCGAAAATCTTTTAAGATAAAGTAAGTATCCGCTTTATCGCTGCTTATTGTATTAAGAAGTGAATTATAAATATCTCTAAATAATTCTGGATCATTAGGTGAATAGAAGCCATTAATCAACTGCATAAGCACCTGTCTGATATCCTGGTCATTGTTAAAAATATCCATTGGATTATATCCGCCGTTATTTTCATAATTTATTACTTCATCTGAACTTAGACCAAAAATAAACGCATTGTCATCGCCAACTTCCTCAACAATCTCAACATTGGCTCCGTCCATTGTTCCAAGTGTCAACGCACCGTTTAACATAAATTTCATATTACCTGTACCTGATGCTTCCTTACTTGCTGTTGAAATCTGCTCGCTTACATCAGCTGCCGCAAAAATAAGTTCCGCATTTGATACACGATAATTTTCAATAAATACAACTTTTAATTTACCGTTAATAGAAGCATCATTATTGACAACATCCGCAACTGCATTAATTAATTTAATTGTCAATTTAGCTCTCTTGTAACCTGCCGCTGCCTTAGCTCCAAAAATAAATGTTCTAGGGTAGAATGGCATTTCTGGATGAGCTTTAATTTCATTATACAAATGCATAACATGTAAAATATTAAGCAGCTGTCTCTTGTACTCATGAAGTCTCTTAACCTGCACATCATAAATTGAATGAGGATTTATTGCAACACCATTGTGTTCTAAAATATATTTTGCCAATCTCTCTTTGTTCTTGAATTTAATATTCATAAACTCCTGCTGAGCTTTTTCATCATCAGCAAAAACAGCCAACTTATTAATCTTTGAAAGGTCAGTTATCCAGTCGTTTCCAATATGATCAGTTACCCAGTCAGCGAGAAGCGGATTGCCGTGAAGAAGGAAACGGCGCTGTGTAATACCGTTAGTCTTATTGTTAAATTTCTCAGGCATCATCTCATAGAAATCCTTTAATTCCTGATTCTTCAAAATCTCTGTATGAAGTCTTGCCACACCGTTTACTGAATATCCGGCAGCAATGGCAAGATGAGCCATCTTGACCTGACCGTCATATATAATAGCCATCTTACGAATTTTTTCCTGATTGTTAGGATATTTTTTCTCAATTTCTAAAATAAAGCGGCGGTTAATCTCCTCAACAATCTGATAAATACGAGGAAGAAGTCTTGAAAACAGCTCAATTGGCCATTTTTCCAAAGCTTCCGCCATAATTGTGTGATTAGTATAAGCACATGTTTTTGAAGTAATTGCCCATGCCTGATCCCACTCAAGATTCTCATCATCTAGAAGAATTCTCATCAGTTCGGCAACAGTAACTGTAGGATGTGTATCATTAAGCTGGAAAGTAACTTTTTCATGAAGCTTTGTTATATCATCATGCTTATCTTTATATTTCTTCACTGCAGTCTGAATACTTGCCGAAATAAAGAAATACTGCTGTTTTAATCTGAGTTCTTTTCCTGAATAATGGTTATCATTCGGGTAAAGAACCTCTACAATATTGCGTGCAAGATTCTCCTGCTCAACAGCTTTCTGGTAATCACCTTTATCAAATGAATCAAGCTGGAAACAGTCAACCGGCTGTGCATCCCATATACGAAGCGTATTTACAATTCCATTACCATAACCGATAATTGGCAAATCATAAGGAACAGCAATTACTGACTGATAACCGTCTTGTACAAAATGATTCTTTCCTTTATCATCTGTCTCCACACGTACATAACCGCCAAACTTTACTTCCGTAGCATACTCAGGACGTCTAAGCTCAAAAGGATTGCCATCCTTTAGCCAGTTATCAGGCACTTCAATCTGATAACCATCCTTTATCTCCTGTTTAAACATACCATAACGATATCTAATTCCACATCCATATGCAGAATATCCTAATGTTGCCAACGAATCAAGGAAACATGCTGCAAGACGTCCAAGACCGCCGTTGCCTAACGCTGCATCTGGTTCCTCATCCTCAATTGCATTAATATCCAGTCCTAATTCCTCTAAAGCCTCTTTAACCTCTTTGTAAGCAGTTAAATTAATGAGGTTATTGCCAAGTGCACGACCCATAAGAAATTCCATTGACAAATAGTAGACTGTCTTAGGATCTTCCTTTTCATATGCTTTCTGTGTATCCATCCAATTCTCAATAATCACATCTTTTACAGCATAACTTACCGCCTGAAAAATCTGATGCGGCGTAGCCTCCTCAATAGTTTTGCGGTAGAGGTTTCTTACATTAGATTTGACCTCATTTTTAAAAGTTTCCTTTTCAAACTTTTCACTCAACATAAATCTTATTCCTCCTTCTTAATCACATTTTCTTTACTGACATAGTAACCTTTTCGCCGTTGATATTCCATTCCTTCTCATATCCGTCGGCTTTATCTAAAGCAACTTCAGCTGCTAAGACTTCTGACATTATCTCTTCCCTATTGGCTTCTATTAAATTTTGTATTTTATCATTATTCCACACTGCAAGACAAATCTTATCCATCACTTCAAAATCTGCTTCTTTTCTCATGGTCTGTACCTTACTAATTATTTCTCTTACAAAACCTTCCTCGATTAACTCATCTGTAAGATTTGTATCAATAACTACAGTTGCTGTATTATCACTCTCAGAAACATATCCTTCCATCTGAGCCGTCTCTATAAGCAGATCATCTTTTGTAAGCTCTACAGTCTCGCCCTCTATTGCTAATTTTAACAAACCTTTTTCATTTAATTCATCCATTGCCTGATTACCGTCAAGTTCTGACAGCGCACTCTTAATTGCATTTAAAAGCTTGCCGTATTTAGGACCAACAGTACGCATCTGAGGTTTAAAACTGTATGTTGTAAATGCCCTTACATCATCAGTGATAATTACTTCCTTAATATTTAACTCATCTTCTATTACTGCCTTAAAAGTATCGTCAAATGTAAAGCTTCCTTTGAGATACATTTTACCAATAGGCTGACGATTCTTAATATTTGCTGCATTACGGCATGCGCGTCCCATAACAACTGCTTTTAAAACAGCTTCCATATCTTCCTCTAATTTGGCGTCAATCATAGACTCATCGCAAATCGGAAAACTACACAAATGTATACTTTCAGGTGCATTTTTATCAATACTCCTAACAAGATTTTGATAAATATCTTCTGTCATAAAAGGTATCATAGGAGCTGCTGCTTTTGCAACATTAACTAACGCTGTATATAACGTCATATATGCATTTATTTTATCCTGAGGCATATCCTTTGCCCAAAATCTTTCACGGCTTCTTCGAACATACCAATTACTCATATCATCCACGAACTCCTGCAATGCCCTTGCACTCTCAGGAATTCTATAATTTTCCAAATTTTCATCAACAGTCTTAATCAACGTATTCAGGCGTGACAGCAACCATTTATCCATAACGCTAAGTTTATCATACTCAAGCTTATAAAGACTGGCATCAAAATTATCTATATTGGCATAAAGTACAAAAAATGCATAAGTATTCCACAACGTACCCATGAATTTTCTCTGACCCTCTACTACTGCATCCTCATAGAAACGGTTAGGAAGCCAAGGAGCACTATTAACATAGAAATACCAGCGGATTGCATCTGCTCCAAACTTATCAAGCGCCTCAAAAGGATCTACCGCATTTCCCTTTGACTTGCTCATCTTCTGTCCGTCCTTATCCTGAACATGACCTAATACAATAACATTTTTATATGGAGCCTTATTAAAAATAAGCGTAGAAATTGCAAGCAGCGAATAAAACCATCCTCTTGTCTGATCTACCGCTTCTGAAATAAAATCTGCCGGAAACTGCTGTTCAAACAGTTCTTTATTTTCAAAAGGATAATGGTGCTGTGCGAATGGCATCGAACCAGAATCAAACCAACAGTCTATAACCTCAGGCACACGATGCATCTGTTTTCCACAGTCAGGACAATTTATCGTAACTTCATCAATATATGGACGATGCAGTTCAATTTCATCAGGACAATTATCTGACATTTTCTTTAATTCTTCAATACTGCCTATTGAATGCATACATCCGCATTCACACTCCCATACATTAAGCGGAGTTCCCCAATAACGGTTTCTTGAAATTCCCCAATCCTGGACATTTTCCAGCCAGTCTCCAAACCTTCCCTGACCTATACTCTTAGGTATCCAATTAATTGTATTATTATTTGCTATTAAATCATCTTTTACAGCCGTCATTTTAATAAACCATGACTCTCTTGCATAATAGATAAGAGGTGTATCGCATCGCCAGCAATGAGGATAGCTGTGCTCAAATTTAGGAGCTGCAAATAGAAGACCAGAGTCCTCTAACGCCTGCAGAACTAATTTATCCGCATCCTTACAGAAAACACCCTCCCATGGCGTCTCTTTTGTCATTTCTCCTTTACCGTCAACAAGCTGAACAAACGGTAAGTCATAATTTCTGCCAACATTGGCGTCATCCTCACCAAATGCCGGAGCTATATGCACGACACCTGTACCGTCTGTCAGAGTTACATAAGAATCGCATGTTACATAAAATGCTTTCTTATTCTGCTTATTGCATATTTCAACCGCATGGTCAAACAATGGTTCATACTCTTTATATTCCAACTCTTTACCAGTAAATGTCTCCAATATTTCAAACGGAGCTGTCACATTTTCACCGCCAAGAATTTTATCTGTCAATTCGTCTGCCATATAATATATAAATCCATCTGCTGTTTTAACTTTAACATATTTCTCATCCGGATTTACGCAGAGAGCTACATTTGAAGGAAGGGTCCATGGGGTTGTTGTCCATGCCAATATATAAGCATCCTCTCCCTTTACTTTAAATCTTGCTATTGCAGAACGCTCCTTGACATCTTTGTAGCCCTGCGCAACCTCATGTGAGGACAGCGGTGTTCCGCAGCGCGGGCAATATGGAACAATCTTAAAACCTTTATATAAAAGTTTCTTATCCCATATCTGTTTTAAAGCCCACCACTCAGACTCAATAAAATTGTTATCATATGTTACATAAGGCTTATCCATATCAGCCCAAAAACCTACTGTAGAAGAAAAGTCTTCCCACATACCTTTGTATTTCCAGACACTCTCCTTACAATGTTTTATAAAAGGCTCTAATCCATATTCTTCAATCTGCTCCTTGCCGTCTAACCCTAAAAGCTTTTCTACTTCCAGCTCAACGGGAAGCCCATGCGTATCCCATCCGGCCTTTCTCGGAACCATATATCCTTTCATTGTGCGGTATCTTGGAATCATGTCTTTGATAACACGAGTAAGCACGTGTCCTATATGAGGTTTACCGTTTGCTGTAGGCGGACCGTCATAGAAAGTATAAGTCTCTCCATCTTTTCTTGAATCCATACTTTTCTGAAATATAGACTTGTCTGCCCAAAATTTTTCTATTTTCTTTTCTCTCTCTACAAAATTAAGATTAGTCGAAACCTTCTCGTACATCTTTTCCTCCTTATTTAATAATCAATACTTCAATGCAAATAGCGTGAATTAAAATTAATAAACCTCTTGCCCCAAATAGGACAAGAGGTAATATCTCCTGCTGTAACCACCTATTTATTCAATGTTAAGCATTACTCCGTAAATTTCCGCAAATAAATTTTGCAGTGATTAGTACATTTATCTGATATCCTTAATGGATAAATTTGTACAACATAACTTATACAGAATAATCCCTTAGAATACTCTCCATATAACGGCGGAATACCGGCAGTTCCTAATAAAAATAATTTTTATTACAATACACTTTATCCTCTTTAATAATATACTTATATTAAGAAGACACAATATATTAAAATAATTTTGTTCAGACTGCTGCTCAGAAGTGATATTCAAAATTGTGCTACTCTTACCGGACTTTCACCGTCCCCGGCTCGCTTTAAATTTCCTACAATCTCTACTGTCTTCGTCTTAGCATTTACATTTGCTTATAATCTTTCACTCATTATATGGAAAAAGCCTTTAAAAGTCAAGTAAAATTTCCTCACCGCTATGCAATTGACGTAATTGTTTTCCCATAATACTATGCATTATATCATACGCCCTCTGTCCTGTACAATGTCCTGTGTAAAATATAGTATTCATTTTTTTCAATTGCTTTGCAGTCTGCTCAATATTTAAAATCTCATCCTCTTCATACTCAGACTTTTTCATCATATGAAAACCGCTGATAACCATATCGGGCATTTTATTATAAAGACTTTTATACTTATCTAGTATATTTAATATTCCATTATGCGCACATCCAGACAGCAGAATATTTTTTTCACCCTGTGTTACAACCATGCATTGTTCATGCGAAAAATCATCCTGAACCTTTATACCCTGTAAAACTTTGTTCAGTGTTTTATTGCTCTTAGGCCAAAGCCGCCTTCCTGTTATCCCTGTAAATAGAAATAATTCCTCGTCAATTTTATAATCTCCATCTAACAAACAGACATTAGGTGCCTCTAAAATTTTCTTATCAATTCCAATATAACGCTCTCCATTATAATAATCTCCTGCAACGTTTCTCTGCATATATATTTTCGCTCTATCATTATTCTCAATAAATTTTAGAATTCCGCCGCTATGATCATAATGTCCATGACTTAAGACTACTGTATCAATGTTACAAATATCAATCCCCAATATTTTCAGATTATCAGCAAACGCACAGCTTGCACCTGTATCTAAGAGAAACTTGTGATTATCCGTCTCAATATAAATACATAAACCATGCTCGTAAGCACAGTCTGAATTTCCGCAGCTATCTTCAATTACAGTAATAAGTCTCATAATCCAACACCACTCTCTGTATATAATAAAAAAATAGTAAACCAGTCAGTCATAAAAGTCAACCCCACCGCAAGCAGCGTAACAACAATTCTGCAGCGCCGCAGGCGGTGGGGTATATATTATTCCTTCAGATTTTATTTATTCTTAAACATGTATCACTAAAAATAATACTATTTAATGAATAAAGATATTATAATGATCCCGCTTTAACTATCTCCCATTTATTATTGGCATTAATTGTATAATCGCAAGAATAAAGCTTATCTGTTACAGAACCCTTTACTGTTATAGCTTTCTGAAAATTTGTTATATCAGAAACTAATCTAAATGTATTATCTCCATTCAATACAGCCTTCCATAATTGCCCTTCGCTGTAGCCTCCATAAACACACAAAACATTGGCATTATTTTCATTACTTCCAACATATATACTTAAATTAGTATCTGCCATAGGCGCAATATCATAATATCCATTAGCATTAGCAGACAGCTTAAACTGCTGGTTGATCCCTTGTCCAAAAGCTGCCAGTTTAAGATCAGCGTTATAAATGCCAACATTTGAAACAGTTAAATACAGACCTGTCTCTTTATTTCTGATATAATATTTTGCTCTGTCAAAACATGCCTCCATAAGCCACATATCATTCTTAGTAGCATTGTAATCATATAATAAAACATTTGCTCCGCTTTCAAGACTTGCATGCGCTACAGTCATTCCCCTCTTATCTTGACTGCACTTAGACATTATTCTGAAAGAACCGTTATTATTAGATAAAAACTTCCACTTCTGAGCGTCTGTCCCATTAGATGTGTAAAGCTGTATATTTCTATTGTTTTCGTCAATTGCACCATCCACATCTACAGCAAGCTGCTGTGCGCCTGCCGGATGAATAGTAGAATATCCATTCGCTGAGTTTAAAACAAGAAACTTTTCTCCTGCCATTGTTGATAAAGGTTTTTCTTGCCTAATATTTGAACCCACATTATATCCGGCACAGTCTAAATACAGCCCGCTTAATACATTTTGAATTCTGTAGTATCCTTCAGGAATTGAATCTGCGAATACAGAAACTGATGTC
>CATJTQ010000145.1 GCA_949743325.1 uncultured Lachnospiraceae bacterium | reverse complement strand
CCCATTACTCTATTCCTTCTTTCATAATTTTTTATATTTTATTCCTTAGTGCAGCAATCGTAATAAACGCTCTTATATCAATATTTAACGACGAGCATAAGTATTAGAATCTACAGTTTTACTGTAACAACAAATTTTCATACTGTAGAAATATACATAATAGATAATCTCTTTTTAATTTAAATAATAATTAATCTATTCTTGTAGAGCAAGCAGAAATTCTCTTACAACTTTGCAGGCAAGCGCTGTCGATGCACCTGAAATGTCAAGATTAGGACTTAACTCAACTAAATCACAGCCGACAATATTCGTTTGCGAACATATTTTTATAATTGCATTTAACAACGAAATAAAATCCACTCCTCCGGATTCTGGTGTACCAGTTCCAGGAAAACATGAAGGATCAAGTACATCTAAATCTATTGTAAAATACACTGGTTTATCTTGTATATTTATAAGAATATCCTCTATTCCTTGTAAATCAAATTTATGCATAAATGTATGACCCTGTTTAGACCACACAAACTCACTTTTGTCCCCGCTCCTAATACCAAACTGAAAAATTCTGCCGTCACCGACAAGATCATGACACCGCCTTAAAACACATGCATGACTTAATTTTTCACCAAGATAATCATCTCTTAAATCTGCATGAGCATCAAAATGAATAATATGCAGATCGGGATATTTGTTTAAAACTGAACGCACAGCGCCAAGTGTTACCAGATGCTCGCCGCCGATTAAAAAAGGAAGTTTGTTATCTTTTAATATAATATCCGTTCTCTCGCTTATTTTGTCCAATACTTTATTTGTATTTCCAAAACACAGCTCCAAATCACCACTGTCAAAAATTTTATAATCATTTAAATCTTTATCCTGATATGGACTGTAAGTTTCCAGCCCATAACTCTCGTGACGTATTGCAGCAGAGGCAAACCTTGTACCAGGCCTGTAGCTCGTTGTAGAATCAAACGGCGCTCCAAACAACACAATTTTAGCCTCCCTGTAGGAGGCCTCACACCCTATAAAAGTCTCAATATTTTCACTCAACATCTAATAACATTTCCTCCAAATACGCCGGCAGATAAAAAGAACCGACATGCAGTCTTGTTGTATAGTAACATGTGCTTAATCCCAGCATACTCCATGATGAACTGTCAAAATCATCAATTGGATGATATTTCTTACTGGCAAAACCAAAAAGCCAATAACCTGCCGCATATGTTGGAATATGGGCTTGATAAACTCTGCTTATAGGAAACGTTGTAACAATACTTTTATGTGACTTCTGACATGCTTTCGCATCCTCAGCATAAAACGGACTTCCCTGTTGGTTTACCATTATCCCATCTTCTCTAAGCGCCTTATAACAATTTCCATAAAACTCTTTTGTAAACAGACTCTCTCCTGCACCAAAAGGGTCATTGGAATCAACAATTATTAAATCATACCGATTTTCACATTTTCTTAGAAACTTTAGTACGTTCTCATGATACAGACTTACTCTCTCATCATTAAAACGACAGGCATTCTGAGGCAGAAACTTACGGCAAACTTCAACTACAAGAGGATCCATCTCTACAAGATCAATATGCTGAACTCGGTCATATTTTGTAAGTTCCCTGATTACACCGCCGTCCCCAGCTCCAATTACAAGAATATCTTTTGCATTTTTATGCACAGCCATCGGAACATGTGTAATCATCTCAGCATATATAAACTCATCTCTCTCAGTCAGCATAATCTGACCGTCAAGCGTCAAAATTCTTCCAAATTCTTTGCTGTCAAAAACATCTATTCTCTGCACGTCAGAATGTTGTGAAAAAATATGTTTATCAACCCTGATAGATAACTTTACATCAGGCGCATGAAATTCTGAAAACCATAAATCCATATTAAATCACCCCTAACAATCAACAGTCAGAAACTTATAACAAAACATTCAAATTTTTAATAGTTACATCTTCAGGTCCTGTTAGAGAACATCCCTTATCTTCTGCATAAGCAATATAATTTAAGACATCCCTTGTAATCCTCTCCCCTGGCGCTAATATAGGAATACCAGGGGGATAACACATTACAAATTCACTGCTTATCCTTCCCAATGTCTGCTCTCTGTCTAAACTTACTTTATTTGCATAAAAAGCTTCCTGTGGAGATACAACAACATCAGGTTCAATATATTCCTGACTAAGCATACCAGTTCGGGGTTTTCTAAACCTTCTGCGTATCTCCGCCAATGCACTCACAAGTCTCTCGACTTCCTGAATCCGGTCGCCAATTGAAATATATGCAAGGACATTGCCCAGATCACCAAATTCTATCTGTATATCATACTCATCCCTCAATATATCATACACTTCAATTCCGGCAAGTCCAATATCTAGTGTATGAACAGAAAGTTTTGTTGTATCAAAATCATATATAGCATCACCGTCAATTAAATCACGACCAAACGCATAATAATCTCCTATATCGTTAATTTCATTTCTTGCATACTCTGCAAGAAACTTAACCTGTTCGAACACCGCCTTGCCATGTATAGCCAAATTTCTTCTGGAAATATCAAGACTTCCCATAAGAAGATAACTTCCTGACGTAGTTTGAGTAAGATTTATTATCTGCCTAACATATCCTGAATGAACATCTGGTCCTGTAAGCAGAAAACTGCTCTGTGTAAGGCTTCCTCCACTCTTATGCATAGAAACTGCAGCCATGTCTGCACCTGCTTCCATTGCTGATACAGGAAGTTTATCACCAAAATAAAAATGTGTTCCATGGGCTTCGTCAGCTAAAACTTTCATATTATTGCGATGAGCAGTTTCAACAATACCTTTCAGATCACTGCATATTCCATAATAAGTGGGATTGTTAACCAACACGGCAACAGCGTCAGGATTTTTTTTAATGGCCTGTTCAACTTGATTTAACTTCATACCAAGAGAAATTCCCAGATTTATATTGACCTCAGGGTTTACATATACAGGAACTGCACCACATAACACTAATGCATTGATTACACTGCGGTGTACATTTCTTGGCAAAATAATTTTATCACCGCGTTTACACATTGTGAGTACCATACTCTGCACTGCGCTCGTTGTACCGCCAACCATTAGGAAGGCGTTCGCAGCGTGAAACGCCTGAGCTGCAAGCTGTTCAGCTTCATGAATTACAGAGACAGGGTGGCATAAATTATCTAAGGGCTTCATGCTGTTTACATCAATACTTACACATTTTTCACCTAAAAAATCTTTTAACTCCTGATTACCTCTTCCTCTTTTGTGTCCTGGAACGTCAAAAGGAACAACCCTCATATTTCTAAAATTTTCTAATGCTTCGAAAATTGGAGCTTTTGACTGAGATAAGTTTGCCATCCTCTATTTCCCTTTCTTTTGATTAATAAAAATCACTCTGTCTTGTGAAAAAACTGCAGCAGCTTAGGATG
>CATJTQ010000144.1 GCA_949743325.1 uncultured Lachnospiraceae bacterium | reverse complement strand
TGTAATTACCATAAGATTGATAAGAGCAAGGATGTGGAGGTGTTGATTGTAAATTATTAAAGAAGCACAATAAAACCATAATTCCATATTGAAAGGAACTACGTAATGAACCCAGTATTTTTTATCCTAATAATTTTAGGAGCAATCGCACTATGGTTTCTGTTATCATTTGTATTCTTTCCATTAGGCAGATTACTTTATCGCATATGGAAAGATGCAGTTGATGAAATAAACAAAAATGACAAAAAACACAAAGGAGAAAAGTGAAATGACAAAAGGCAAAATCGGAGCAATATTTTTGGGAATAGTAATGGTAGTGGGAATAATTCTTGCATGCATGTGTATAGAATGTGTTCCGGCAGGATATGTAGGTGTCGTATACAATATGTCAGGCGGAGTTGATGGAGAAATACTCACACAGGGCTGGCATATGGTTTCACCTACAAAGAAAGTCACTACATATTCTATAGGAATTGAGCAGTCCTACCTTACTTCGGAAAACAAGGGGGATTCCAAAAATGATGAAAGCTTTAACATTCCCACTTCCGACGGTAAGACTGTAAAAGTAAACCTTGAATTTTCCTACAGATTTGACCCTGATAAGGTAACTGACACTTTCATTCAGTTTAAGGGGCGTTCCGGAGAAGAAGTAAAGAACACATTTATAAAGCCTAAAATAATGGCTTGGACACAGGAAGTATCTGCCACATATCCTGTAACCGATATTTTCGGAGATAAGAGAACCGAAATAAATTCCGAGCTTGATATTTATTTGAAGGACAAGTTTACCCCTTACGGAATTATTATCGATACCGTCAACTTCACGGATATTTCAGTAGATACGGAAACAGCAGCGGCGATACAGAAAAAGGTAACGGCACAGCAGGAGCTTGAACTTGCCAACATTGAAGCAGAAACCGCAAGAATACAGGCAGAAAAAGATAAGGCGGTTGCACTGATAGAAGCCGAAAAGAACAAAGAAACGGCTGAAATTAAGGCAGAGCAGGCAAAAATTGTCGCACAAGGTGAGGCGGACGCCAAGAAGATAGCGGCGGAAGTGGAGGCTGAAGCAAACAGAAAAATTGCAGAGTCGCTTACCCCAGAGCTTATCGAAAAGATCAAGTTTGAACAGTGGGACGGTGTATTGCCTCAAGTGCAAGGTTCAGGTACACCTATAGTAGATATTACTAAGTGACTTTATTTTGTAATAAGAGGGTTCTGCATAATCAAACTTGGTTATGCAAAATAACCTTTAATTTAAAGTTGGTAAAGGAGAACTTTTAAATGTCAATTATATTATACTCGACCCATTGCCCTTGCTGCAATGTTATTGAAAAAAAGTTAAAATCAAAAAAATTGGAATACGTAGAAGTAAATGATTCACAAATTATGAAAAATAAAGGTTTTACCACTGTTCCAATACTTGATGTTGATAGAACTGTTATGGATTTCAGTGCCGCAAATGAGTGGTTAAATTCTTTGGAGGTCACAAGTGGAGATTAACATAAAACTTAATAAAAATTTTACAACCGCTTTTAACAGAATGATGAACGAATACGGTGAAGAAATGGCAAAACTCAACGGATTTTCCGATGAGCAGCTGAGCTACACCGATTTCATAGATAATTTTGTGGACAAGCAGACCGTGGCGGACGCAAGCATTGACGGAAACGCAAACGTTGGAACAAAGGATATATGCTCCCTCACCGCCGAAATGAGCAAGCCTCACTCCAAGCTTCTTGCTTTTAATAAAATATTTTATGAAATCAATAAGAAATACGGATTTAAGGTGGCAAACAATTGGCTGAAAAACGAGTGGGACGGACATTTGTACCTTCACGATGCCGCCAGCTCGACATATGTCCCCTATTGTTTTGCTTATGACATAAAAGACCTGGTGGAAAAGGGACTGTATTTTATAGAGAATTTTAACGCCCAGCCGCCAAAACACCTTGTTACATATACGGATTTTGTAGGAGAGTTTGTTAGTTGGACATCAAACAGATCAAGTGGCGCTTGTGGGCTTCCAAGCTTTTTGGTATATTCGTACTACTTTTGGAAAAAGGACGTTGAAAACAGCTATTACACCGGAACTCCGGAAAGATACAGAGACCAGGAGTTTCAGCGCATAATTTATAAGCTCAATCAGCCCTATTTGAGAGTAAATCAGTCGGCTTTTACAAACTTTTCAATATTTGACAGACCTTATCTTGAAGCTATATTCGGCGGAAAAGAATTTCCGGACGGCTCGTTTATGATAGACAGTATAGATGAAATAATTGAATACCAGAAGGCATTTATGAAAGTTGTAAGCGATATTCGCAGCAAGAATATGATGACGTTTCCAGTTCTTTCCATTTCATTGTTGAGGAAAAACGGTAAATTTGCAGATGAGGAATTTGCTAAATGGGCTTGTAGACACAACATGAAATGGGCGGACAGCAACTTCTTTATCAGCGAGGATATAACTTCTTTGAGCAATTGCTGCCGGTTAATAAGCGACGTTAAAAATCTGGGTTGACAAAATAGCCCTATTACCCCTTTACCGCTTGTCAGCGGGGTACTTTATTTAAAGTGCTAACGAGGAAAGCTAAGTCTAATTCCTATTTTAGATATGCTAATCTCGTGGGAAGGCGATTGAGAAAAATAGTTGATTAAGGCGATATATAAAATTACTAACAACATAAATGGTAAATGCTATATTGGGCAAAGCATAAATCCGTATCACAGGTTTCAAGCACATTACAGTCGTGCAATCAATGACTGTAATAATAGCCCACTGCATTCCGCAATAAAAAAATATGGAAAGCAAAATTTTAGTTTGGATATTATTGTCTGGACAGAGGATTATAATAATAGGGAAAAAGAACTGATAAAAAAATATAATTCTCTGGTGCCTAATGGATACAATATTTGTGAAGGCGGAGAAGAACCGCCTCATAAATACGGAGAAGAGCATCATAATTCAGTTATTACAAATGAAGAAGTAAATATGGTTATATGCTTGCTTAAATACAGCGATTTAACCGAACCGGAAATCGGCAGATGGTTTAAAAAGTCTTTTAAACAACCACTTATTCATAATATAAATTTTGGTATTACGCATCGTAAACCAAATCAAAAATATCCAATTAGAGAGGAATGTCCATATAATTTAAAAAGAGAGGAAGTTGAAGAAATCAAATGGTTGTTGCGAAATTCATTATTTCCATGTTCTCAAATTGCGAAATATTACCAAGTAAATACATCAACTATTAAACATATAAATAGCAGACGAACATATTACAATCAAAATGAAAAATACCCGTTAAGAAAATTTAAAGGAAGGAAACAATCGCAACCTGTAGAGACTATTCTCGCCAAGAGAAGTACGAATGTTATTGACACGCATTCGGAAATGGGGGTATGCACTTAAAGTGTATAAGAAATAGTCCAAGCCGATTAGAAATAGTCGGGAACTTGTATTTTAATT
The DNA here is from genome assembly GCA_949743325.1 of uncultured Lachnospiraceae bacterium. GTDB lineage: Bacteria > Bacillota > Clostridia > Lachnospirales > Lachnospiraceae > CAJJNI01. The sequence goes on along the minus strand of CATJTQ010000144.1, from coordinate 3,709 downwards.
CAATCGGCGGAACCGCGCTGGAAGTCGGAAGTATAAAAGTAAACACAATAAATCTTGCAAGACTGGCATATGAAAACACCAATAAGGGGAGATATTTGTCTGCTCTTAAGAAAATGGTAACTATTGACTTGCAAGCGTTAGACTGCATAAGGCAAATTATCAGAAGAAATGTTGAAAAAGGATTGCTTCCCAATTATTCCAAGGGGATTATGTCAATATCATCTCAGTACAACACAATAGGCATAATAGGAATATATGAAACTTTGCAGAAATATGGTCTTACAAAAAGAGATGAATTTGGCAATACTTTTTATACAGACGAAGGACTGGCATTCGCCAAAGAAATTCTTGACACAATTAAGAGAACTAAGAATGAATTTTCCGAAGGTAAGGATTATCAGATAAATATTGAGGAAATTCCCGCCGAAAGAGCTGCTGCCGTTCTTATGGAGAAGGATAAGTTTTTCTTCCCTGACGAAACGTATGAACTACCGTTATACGGCAATCAGTGGATCCCCCTTGGAGTGAAAACAACGATGCAGGAGAAGATACGTCTTAGTGCAGAACTTGATAAAGCATGTTCCGGCGGAAGTATAGCACATATCAATCTTGACACCCCTATAGAAGATTTTGATACCGCATGGGATTTGTTAAACTACATAGCAGATCAAGGCGTTCAGTATGTAGCTTTATGTTTAAGAATAAGCTCCTGCAAGAATAACCATGGATTTTACGGGAAAATCTGTCCCACCTGCGGTGAACCTGTTGAAACGACCTGGCAAAGGATCGTAGGATTTTATACTCCCGAAAAAACTTATTCCAAGGAACGCAAGGCGGAGTTCAAAAAGAGGGATTGGTTTGAATTGTCCTCAATAAAGGAGTTAGGGCAGTGAAAATAAAAGGCTTAAAGGACGAGGATTTTGTCAATTATAAAAAACCTTCAATGTTTATAAGCACGGCGATATGTGATTGGAAATGCTGCACAGAGCAAAATCTGGATAAAAGTATATGCCAGAATTCGGAGCTTGCAAAGACGGAAACCGTTGAATATCCGATTGATAAGCTTTACAATCGTTACATAACCAATCCCATTACTTCCGCAATAGTCATAGGAGGACTTGAACCTTTCTTGCAGTCCGAAGAGGTTTATGCACTGGTAAAGTATGTAAGGGGAAAAGGCTGTAAAGACGATATTGTAATTTACACCGGCTACTACCGGGAAGAAATTCAAAAGGAGATAACGCGCCTAAAATCCTTCCCCAATATTGTAATAAAGTATGGACGATATGTTCCGTCCGGAAAAGAGCATTTCGACAACGTATTAGGGGTAAAGCTTGTCTCCGAAAACCAGTACGCGGAAAGGATAAGTTAATGAAAATTGAACTTTCAAAAAACAAAGAACTTGTAGCAGAAATCAGGGAAAGGTTAAAAGAAACGGGCGGTTATTGTCCATGCCGGCTTGAACGAAACGAGGATACTAGATGTATGTGCAAAGAATTCAGAGAACAGGAGAAAGGGGGGTGTCATTGCGGATTATATGTAAAATATGATTAAATAAGCTATGGCATCTTTTTTACAGGACAGAAAATTAAAAAATGATATAATGTAATTATAGAAATATAAGGCAGTTGTTAAGCAAATACGGAACATACAAAATAAACAGTATGCCGAATAAAACAAGTTACTTTCGCAACTGCCGAATGTTTCTTATAAATTTTGAATTTAAAAAGAGATGACAAAATGACAAAAGAAAAATTAACAGCAATGCTTGATGGCATACAATATCGAAATGAGACAACTGATCAAATTGAACAACTTGCAAAGAAAAATAATCTGCTTATTGTTTTCGGAGCAAGCGATGATTTGTGCGAATTTCGTGGTACGATTGATGATGAGTTTGGGTGGTATGACGGCAGAGAAATTACATGCCGGAGTTTACCTAAATCAATAGAAGCAGTATGGTGTCCACTGGATTATGCTTGTTCATGGGCATATCAAACAGAACTGCCCCATGCAAAGTTTAGAATCTATGAAGGCGATGAACTTTATTGTGCCGGTATCGTGGTTGATTTAAACAATACAACTCATTCAAAGGTTTCAACACTTTGTCGAATGTGCCTTAATGCAAGAGTAGATGAAAGTGAGGAGCTTACTGACGATAATGATTTGTCTTATATATCAGTTGGTAGTGTTGATGATGGATATAGAATTATGATCTGGTCAGGTGGTGGAAAGCCCGTAAGTATTATTTTTGAGGCAGCAAATAAGGATTGTAATGAAATGAAAGTAGTCGGAAGATACTATCCAAAATTTTGTCCGAATTGCGGCAGACCTTTAACGGAGTATGAGACTTGATGAAAACAGAGTTTCATGGCATCCAATAGAGAAGTAATAAGTGAAACAAGGTATTAACCTATAATATACAGTTTAAAATTCAAAGTTGAAAAGGAAAAAAAATATTTATGAAAACAAAAAACATTATTGAAGAGAAGCAAAAGCAGTTGGAAGCACTGAGAACAGAATCAAGCAGAGCGTTAAATATTGTAACATCTACCATTAACTCTCTATCAACAGTAAATGAGAAAATTGATGTAACAATCAGCGAAATCAATGAAGCAAAAATAAAGCTGTCATCTACAGAAAACGATTTGAATCAAACAAAAATGCACAATGCAAAAATTATTGATAAATTCAAGACGTTAATCGAAGGTTAAATCTTGACGAAAACACAACAGGAAGAAAGAAGGTGATACCATAATAAAGTCAACATCCTATCAACAGGATGAAATTATTAAAAGCATACTATCATTGCATGTTCCTAATAAAAGAATAGACTTAGATCCGACTTACAGTAAAGGTAACTTCTACAACGCCACTGGCATAGACAAGCCCCAGTACATATTTGATATTAACCCTCAAAGCAATGAAGTATCATACGGTGACAGTAGAAACTTACCTCTAAAAAATAATTCTATTAACTGTGAAATATTTGACCCGCCTTTCTTGGCAACAACGGGCAAATCATTAAATGAGAACCGCGAAAACAATATTATCACCAAAAGATTTGGAGCATACCCTTCAGAAAAAGAGCTTCATCAATTTTATATTGATAGCATGAAGGAATCCTATAGAATTTTACGACAAAACGGCATACTTATATTCAAATGTCAGGACAAGGTAAGCAGCGGCAAACAATATATGAGTCACGTATTTATAATGAACGAAGCTGTAAAGATCGGATTTTACCCCAAAGATTTGTTCATATTACTTGCAAAAAACAGAGTGGTAGCAGATTGGCAAGTAAAAAATCAGAAAAATGCTCGTAAATTTCATTCATATTTTTGGGTATTTCAAAAAGCAATTAAAAACATAGAGTATGTGTAGTTATATTGATATTGCATCTTTTTGAGTGGAAGAAAATTATATAAGTGATATACTATAGTTAAACTCAATAATGGGACGCTTATTACGGGTGGCACAGCATACCCTTGGTTCCGCCGCACCATAAACCACTGTTGACATAGAAATTTACATAGATTTACTTTTATGTTCCAGTCCTACGTGGGCTGTTGATGTTATATATGATGTGAAAATATTTTAATAATTTTATTTTACAGGAGGATATTTATTTAATGGCAGAAACAAAGAAAAAAGGAAGACTATTCGATTTACCTGAGACAAAAGGATCATTCCAGTTGAAGGGTGTTGT
>CATJTQ010000143.1 GCA_949743325.1 uncultured Lachnospiraceae bacterium | reverse complement strand
TTTATAAAAAATAAGCCATACTATTTTCAATATTTTTAAAAATAGTATGACTTTAAATAATATAAATTATTCAGAAAGAAAAAACAGATTGCTTTTATTTTGCTAATTAATTTCTATTTGCAATAAAATTAATGTCACAATATCTAAACTTCTTCAATAAAATCGCAAAATAGTTTATTTTACCCCAGTATTTTTTACATAGACAATCATTGAAAGCTTAAAAAATAGTAAAAAGAACAAAAATACAACTAATATACACACTAAATGAACTACAGACAAACTTGTGTACATCATCTTCTCTAATGCATGAACTGAGAAATAAGATGATATACTCATTACAGCAAACGGCATACCATAAGCCGCCTTTAATTCACATGACATTGACTTTTTCAGTTTCTTATTAGCTATTCCAAGCTTCTGCAGTATACTATACCGTTCCTTTTCTTCAAACGCATCATTATAAAGTTTCATAAACAAAATACTTCCGCTAGCTAATATAAATACCATAAACATAAATATACAAACAGTATACAGCACTTTTACCCATTCAATATCATTACTGTTAGGGTCTATAACAACCCTCGCAGTATAATTTTGAGATGAATTTTCTACAAGTGTATCCAAGTCTTTTAATGATGCCCCAAAATTATTGATATTTTTTATTCGGTAATTGTAAGTGTATAATTCCTCGCCAAATTCAAGTAATTCCTTATATTCGTTATCATTTACTATATAGAAGCTTATCATCTCCTGAAAATATCCCAAATAAGGAACACTTATATCTTCTATCTGTTTATAATTCTTTCCATTAATTGTAACTGTTTTATCTGAACGGTCTGTAAGAAGAGACAACATATATAGATGTGAGGCCTTTATTATTTCATCTTCTTTGGGCTCTGCCAGCTTAAATTCCAATCCCACCTCAGCTGCAAGACTTTTCACCTGCGAATATGATAGAAAAGAATATTGTTGAGATTGTAAATCTGTATCTACCAGAGATGAATCCATATTTAATATAGAAATTTCAGAACTATATTCAATCTCATTTTCCTTTTCAATCAATCCCTTTATTTGATTATCCAAGTCTGCATTTGAACTTAGAAACTGATAAGTGTATGTGTTTCTAAAATGCACCATATTATCATAACGCGTCTTCATTGCAAATCCGCATACCAGCGCCGTAACTGAACAGAGCATAAGCACACATGTTATCGCATAAGTTCGGTAATTTTTCCGAATACGAAATACAACATTATTTATCCATAAATTCCTCTCCTTTTTATAAAGAAACTTTTTATTTCTTGATAAGCTCTGAAATAATACTGGAACAAAACCACCAAACAGTAAATATACTCCCAAAGTCACCAAAACTACTGCAAGCAGTACATTTCCCATAACCTCCTGCCCGCCTTCTTTAATAGCCAGATAATATCCTGCTGAAAGAACAGCTAACCCCAAAATAGTTTTTATTGCCAAAACTGCTGAATTCTGTTTTACATATTCATTTTGACTTGAAGCTGAAATCATATCCAAAACGCTGCTTCTAACAATATTTATATATCCTTTAACTGCAAAAATCAAATATATGACAGCGTAAATTACTAATGTTATAATAAATGATTCAGCTGAAAACTTAAAATGAATATCTGCTTCAATTCCGGATATTGCAAGAAGTATCATCTGAAATAATTGCGTCATAATTATACCGAACACAATTCCTATTACTGCTGACGACAAGCCAATCATAAAAGTTTCTATAATATACAGTTTTCCTATTTTCTGATTGCTCAGTCCCATAAAAACATATATTCCAATTTCTTTTTTCCTCTTTGTCAAAAATACATTTGTTGAATACCAGATAAAGAAAAACATAAAACAGCCAAGAATAAACGAAATTGCCTGAACTACTATATCAATATACTCTTTGTTATGTTCCCCAAGCACCTCAAACATATCAGAATAAATTATATTCTGAAAATTCATAAACACTAAAATTGTAAATGACAATGATAAAATAAGAGACATATAGTTTTTTATACTGTTTTTAAAATTCTGAAAGGCTAATTTTCTCATACTCAAAGAGAATCACCTCCCATAGAAGCCTGCATATCTGTTATTTTATTGTAAAATTCTTTTCGGTCCTCTCCTCTTGTAAGTCTGCACTGAATCATGCCGTCTCTTAAAATATACACATCTTTAGCATATGAGGCGCTGAACGCATCATGTGTTACCATCAATATTGTTGCACTTTCACTGTCATTAACCTTCTTCAAACATTCTAATAGTGATTTGCCTGATCTTGAATCTAACGCCCCTGTCGGCTCGTCAGCAAAAATTATCTCTGGATTTGTTATTAACGCGCGGCAGGCTGCTCCTCTTTGTTTCTGTCCGCCTGAAAGCTGATAAGGATATTTTTTCAAATGATCGCTTAAATCAAAAATTCTTGCAAACTCAAGCGTTTTTTGTATACATATTTTACTTGAAACGCCGTTTAATGAAAGCGGAAGTGAAATATTATCCTGTAATGTCATTGTATCAAGCAAATTATAATTCTGAAATATAAACCCGATTTTGTCTCTTCTAATTTTAGATAATTCTTTATTTGAAACTCTAGTAATGTCTTTTCCGCCTAACATTACAGATCCTTGCGTCGGCTTATCTATTGTTGACAATATATTTAACAATGTTGTCTTGCCTGAACCACTTGGCCCCATCACTGCTATAAAATCATTTTGACATATTTCTAAATCTACACCTTTTAAGACTGTTGTGCAAAACCCTCTGGCTCCATAATTTTTTGTTAAATTTTTAATTTCCAAAACTTTTTTATTATCCATAATCAATTCCTCCTTATTTTTTATTATAGAAGAAACATTATGAAAAATCTTTACATCTAAATTACAAAAATCGCCCTAACATTACATTTGCATTTCAATAGTAAATTGCGTGTATCGTTCTGGTTCACTCTCAACATAAATATTATGACCTAATTTTTCAATAATCTTCTTTACCATATATAACCCCATTCCCGTAGATCTATATCTGCCATTATGATGATTGCTGCCTGTAAATCCCTTTTCAAAAATTCTTCTTATATCACAGTCCTGAATCCCCTCACCATAATCTTTAATATAAAGACAAGCCTTATTCTCTTGTTTACTGCACCATATTTTTAATTTAGGAGAAGACAATGAGTATTTAACTGCATTACTGATAAGCTGGTCCAACACATAAACAAACCAACTTTTATCAGTATATACTGATAAACCGCAAGTATCAATTTCCATTTCAAAATGATTCTTTATTAAAAAAAACTGATTATTGTGTATTGCAATACTTACACAGCTATCAATATTCACTAATTTTATCTGTATATCAAATATAGTACTCTGTACCTTGCAGCCCAGCAATGCATATTTTAACTGATGATTCATCCGCTCTAACTGTTCATGCATAAGCCCTCTTAATTCTATATCTTCTATTTTACTATACATAAGCAATGCAGCTGCCAGCGGAATCTTAACTTCATGACACCATTTTGCGATATAATCCTGAACATCAACATTTAATTCTATTTGCTTCTGCAGCTGTTCCTGCAAGATACAAACATCATGTTCTGCTACTTCAAAATCTTCCATATCAGGAAATTGACTGTAAATTATTGTATTGCACTTCATCAATTCCAATTTTTTTTTATTTTTTTTACAGAACGTACTATAATCAATTAGTATGAAAATTATTGAAAATATAAGTAAGAGGAAGTCCAAATATAAAAGATATGACAACTTCAGCTGCGGAAGAAGAAATATAAAATAAGAATTATAAGAAACACATAAAAACAAACAAAACATTATAGTTTTTTTATTTTTTGATATATAAGTCATGCAATATAATAACCTTGTCCTTTCTTTGTCATTATTATTTCATCACCACAAGATGCTTTTAATTTATTTCTTAATCTGCAAACTAGCGTAGTTAATGTACCTTCTGACACAAATTCATCTGTGCTCCATAACTCCATCATCAGTTGTTCTCTTGTAACAACCTGAGATTTCTGTTCAACCAATTTTGATATTATTTTTCTCTCTGATTTAGTTAAATCCAACTCTGCACCATTATAATGCAACGATGTATCAGCATATTCAAAATAAAGCGTCTGAGTAATATATAACCTGTCCTTCACTTTATATTGATATGTCCTTCTTATAATTGCATCTATTTTTGCCTTCAATAGTTCTAAATGAAACGGTTTTTCCACATAATCATCACCGCCGCAGGCTATAGCCATTATCTTATCTTTGTCATCATTTCTGCTGCTTATATATATAATAGGTACATTAGAGACATTACGGATTTTTCCGCACCAATAAAATCCATCGTAATATGGCAGATTAACATCCATTAACAATAGCTGAGGCATCAATTTGCAGAACTCAGAGAGAATATCTTCAAAATTTTCAGCTATATAAGCATTATAACCCCATCTTTCTAAAAATTCCTTAATCTCATTTGATAAAGCTTTGTCATCTTCAATAATTAAAACATTTACTTTAATATCCACAAAAAACATCTCCATTATTTAATGTCTATCAATTAGAGCAGTATAATAATCCTACATACAATTACACACAATGTACTTAATAATGTGCCAAGCAAATAGTATTCTGCAAATTTTTCATGTTTTGTAATCTTATCGTACCGTGCAATTGATTTCGCAGTAAGTACAAAACCTATAGCAGCATACTGATTCTTTGACAGAAAAATAAGCATTATCAATCTTTCAATTGTTCCAATTCTTCTTCCCGCCCTATTATCAGCTTTAATAATAAATTGAGAATCCTTTGGTTTATAATCTTCAAGAAAATAATTTATAAAAAGATTAACAGGTTTATGAATAAACAATATTGCCAGTAACCACCTTATAAATAACTCCGAATCAAAACCATATGCACCTAAAATATTACTTAATATTGTTATATGACCTATTGTAAAATTCCAATTATCAAACACATAAGCCAATAATAAAAGACTTATTAAATGCATACTTTGCCCAATAATAAATAACATATAATTTTTACTAACTCTTTTTATTAAAAACACACAAATAATTGTATCTATTACCAAATAAGATGCTGATGCATATGTAACAGCAAGAAACATATCCAGACTGAATATTGGTATAATTGTAAACAAAGATACAATATAATACTTTATAAAATGTATCAATACACACTTAATTTTTTTATCTTTAAATTTACCATTTATTTTATCCTTATTAATATAGAAATTTCCCAACAAATATCCTAATATAAGAAGCAATAAATAATTAATTATCATTTCTGCTTTCCCCTAACCTCATTAGCGCTTCATTAATTGTTTTTCTAGCCCTCTCATAAGTTAAATAATTGCCATCAGCCAATCTTCGAGCAACCGTTGACTGTGTTGTATTCATACGTTTTGCACATTCTTCCTGACTTCCGCCATTTTGTTGCATATCCCATATCGTTAATCTCTGTTTTTCAGTCCATCTATCCTCTATTATTTTCAAAAGTAATAAAAGAGTATTTATTTCTTCAATAAAAAAATTTTCTATATTATATAAGGATATTTGTATATCAGCCGCTTGTTTCTTTAATTTTTTTTCTTGTTCACGTAATTGTTCAATCATTTCTCTCGCTGCATAATAAGCTGGACCATCAGCTCCTAAAGCAGCATCATTTAAAATACTTGTACTTATTTTCCCTAATCCTATACCAAAACGAAGCCGAACAGGATACATTTCTCTCTGAATGTATTTAATTAAATCCAAAATATTTTTATTATTATAAAGCAGACCCTGAAACTCATCTCCTAATGTAATTACAAACTTCGCTGATATATCTGAAGTATAAGTTTCGTTTACTTTTTTTAAGACATTATTAAGTTTTTCTTGTATATCTTGACGACAATCTATCTTCTTTGAATTTTTAATATCACCAATAATTGCTATATAGTTCATAGAAAACGCTTCCTTTAAATTATACATTTAATCTGCATAATTGATAATTATGCATTAATTCTGCATAATTGATAATTATGCATTAATTCTGCATAATTGATTTTTATATATTATTTTATAATATTATGGTTTCTTTTACAACTATATCATATATATTTTACGGCCAAAACTACAGCTCCCAACACCGCAAGCACAACTCCCGTAACACGGTTTAAAGTCTTTGGCGAAGACTTATTTGCAAATTTTGCGGCAATTCTGGCCCATAATAACGTTGATAATACACAAAACAGCAAACACCATAAATCTGGCATACCTCCTATAACAAAATGACTAAACGAACCAGTGAACGCCGTAAAAGCCATCACAAATACACTCGTTCCAACTGCGGTTTTCAATTCATAGCCGAGAACACTGGTAAATATCAATAACATCATCATACCGCCGCCTGCACCTATAAAACCGCATATAAGACCAATTATTACCCCGCATATTATAGACTGGACAAACCTTTTTTTTGCGGAAATCTGCTGCATGGTCTCTTTCGTTGTCATAACTGGTTTTATAATAAATTTAATACCTAGAAGAAATGTCATAAAAACAGAAAAACTCCCCATCGTTGTATTTGGAACAATACTTGCCAGTAGACTCCCTACAAATGTAAAAATAAGAACTGTTATCATCATAACCAAACCATTTCTAACATCCAGATTCTTATTTTTTCCATACGTGTAAGCGCTTACTGCACTTGCCAGCACATCGCTTGCCAGTGCAATTCCTACCGCATCATATGCAGGTATATTAAGAAATGTAATTAACATCGGACTTATTACAGCAGCTGCGCTCATTCCTGCAAATCCTGTTCCTAACCCCGCTCCAATTCCAGCAATTAAACATATAATAAATTTAAAAAGCATAGTATATACCTCCATATAGATTGTATTTAAATACAATCCCGTATATTTTAATGTATATCGTAACATATTTAAAATACACATACAAGTATGAAACCAGATAAGGATAAAATATATTTAAAGCAGATGATACGAAACCGAGGAAAAAGGAGTAGTATTTATTGCTCGGATGGTAAAAGCAGAAATCAAAGATATCAACTACGAAAGAAGATTGCCTTAAAACAGTGTCCACTGGTCGAGCAAGCATTGGATTGTGTCAGCCGCAATCCCAGTTTCAAACCATTTTTAGAGAAAAGATAGAAGAATAGAAAATAATATGCTATAATTTTTATGTTGCTCACCGACACCCGCAACAGGGAGGAGGTGTCAATGT
>CATJTQ010000142.1 GCA_949743325.1 uncultured Lachnospiraceae bacterium | reverse complement strand
TTTTCTAGAAAATGGTGACGTATCCCATTTTCTTTATATGCAATCACAGTGCTTAAATTTACATTTTCCACACTCTTGAATATATTACTCTCCACAAAGGGATTCACCTGTTTCATCTCTGCAATTAAGTGCTTAATTTCCATTCGCTTAGAAGCACTGACATCCTCTTCTTTACGGGAAGCATACGTTTCGGTAAAGCGGCAGGCGCACTGGATAAACTGCAGTTCATTATAATTCTGCCAATGCACAATATCCTCTTCTCGGATGAAATACATGGGCCGAATCAGTTCCATTCCTGGAAAATTGGTACTATGAAGTTTGGGCATCATAGTCTGTATCTGACCTCCATAAAGCATACCCATTAAAATAGTCTCAATCACATCATCATAATGATGGCCCAAGGCAATCTTATTACAGCCTAGCTCTTTTGCCTTATTATATAAATGTCCTCTACGCATTCTTGCACAAAGATAGCAAGGTGATTTCTCAATATCATAAACCGCTTCAAAAATATTGGATTCAAATATAGTTAAATCAATATTAAGAAAATTTGCGTTATGTTCAATCATTCTTCGGTTTTCTTTATTATAGCCCGGGTCCATGGTAAGAAACATCAGTTCGAATTCCATCCTCTTATGTCTTTGAATTTCTTGAAATAGCTTGGCCATCAGCATGGAATCCTTTCCACCTGAAATACAGACTGCAATCCGATCCCCATTCTTAATCAGCTCATAATCCTTGATTGCTTTGGCAAATCTGGAAAATATCTGTTTATGGAATTTTTTACGTATACTCTGCTCAATGCTCTCTGCCATGTGTTCTTCTCGTTTACCAGCTGACAGCTTATTATGCAGATTGTTCGTTTTATTTATCGGTTCATTTTTATTATTCACATGGAATTCCACGCTTCAATGCTCCTTCCAAATCTCATATCTATCCATTTGCTTGGGGGCTTAGCAACCGCCTATTAAAATATTATAATAGAGATAACCGCAAAGGTCAATGAAAAATATTTTCATACAAGTTATGGAGTCAATAGAACTCATGCAGAGCAGTGTCTTTCTTATTTTCACAAACTTAGTTCTGATTCTTTTTAGGATATATATCTACAATAAATTCCCGGCAGAGACTTCTTTCCAAAGAGCATATGATTTTTTACTCAGATAATATACTTCTTTTTGCAAACTATTTTATGATAATATAAACGTCAATTTCACATTTGAGATTATATAATTTCTTGTTTCATCAAATTTTTAATTTTTTTATAACTATTACGAATTATATCATTTTTATAAATATAGCTAGAATCACTAGACATTTCTAATAAAATTCTGGCAAGTAGCTTTTCTTTTATAAAAAACACTAAGCAGTGCACCCCCCTGATTTCTCAAGGAATTGCACTGCTTATTATTGGGCTCCAATTTAATGATTACTCTATGATGAAAGTTCGAATGGTTTGCTAAATTAAAAGGGATTATGTTTCTTTATAATCTTAATTCTTTAACATACAATCGGTCTATTCCATTGCCCAAATTAACAATATCTTTGTGATAGTGATATCCATATTTTTCATACAAACCAACATGTTCTGATGGGATATATGTTCTGTTAAAACCGTTTTCTTTTGCATATACATTTGCAAAATCAATTAGCTGTTCACTAATTTTATGTACGTGATATTCTTCTGTTACAAACACACATGATTGCCACAAATACCGTTTCCCAATCGGTAAATACCCATGTCCGAAGCATCCATAAAATATGATCTTTGACATCTTCCCAAGAAAAGTTTTCAACATAATGGATTAATTGTCTGCCAAATCAGTATCTCTATCGACTTTCCTTATTACTGAATTATCCATGCTGAAATCTTTTTGAACAAGACCAAAGTGCTGCTCTACTTTTCTTACAGTTTTATCAACTGTACTATGTTCGGTTCTTTCAATCCACAAATAGTTACTGCTTTTGATATTATTACATCTTTTTTCATTGAGCGTTTTTAAGGTTGCATTACATGTCGCCTTTGCTTTTTCAATATCAGACGCGCTATTAATAAAATCACTAAATCTTTGATGGTCGGGACGATTGCAATAATCCTCAACTAAATTGGATGGTTCTTTTATTAAAAATACTATTCGGGAGACTTCTGTGTATTTTTCAGCTTCTTCCACTGTTAAATGGCAGTCACACAATACGATTTGATTTTGTGAAAGACTGATCAAATCCAATAGCACAAGGTCTAATTGCTCTCGTGTGTTATCTATCAGCCATTTTTTATATTCCTTTATTGTGCGCCCAAAAAACTCATCTGCATTTTTAAAGACTTTATTCATTGACGGCTGAAAAGCAGCATTTGAAATTTTTTGATGATTTACAAACTGCTCGTCAATATCATAAACTAATAAATTGTGTCGTTTAGCCAACTCTCGTGAAATTGTAGTCTTTCCTCCACAAGGTGTTCCCGTTATAAAATAAACATTCTTTAAATATTCTTTGATTACATTATCTTGAAATATCATTACAAGACCTCCTTATATTAAATAGTTTTTAGTGTCCTGTTTGTACATAAAACTATTTAACAAAGTTTCATGTACTTAGATATTTCTTAATCGTATGAACGCCATCATCTTCTTTACCTCCAATAAATTTAAATTTCACTTTATTATTATACCATTTTCTCCTCTGGTTTACAATAGGCAAATATAGAGTACAACAACCATCACGTCACATATTTGTATTGTTCCAACGAATTTTCTAGTTTATGATCCTTCCAGTCATTTGCTTTTCATTTCAGATTATTACACTCTTTGCATATTCCTATTATGTGCTGCAACTGTGTCCACTCACCTTCTGGTAATCTGGTTCTTTTTTCTTATTTCCTTTGTATAGATTAGGGTTTGTATAATTTTCTTTTATCTGCTCATAGAAACATACCTAGTCTATCAGAGGTGATTTTTCAGCCTTCTTTGACGAATTTTGTTGTGGCAACTTTATTCTAGCAAACGGTTATAGCGCATGACTATTTATATGTAATTAATTTGCTTAACTTACTACATGGCATGCCACATTTCATCGGAGATCTTTTTTAGGGCATTGCTCACTACTTTTTCACTGTTGCAAATTTTCAAAAAGAGCTCTCCTATTTTTCGGAAAGCCACATAAAATTCAGCTTATTACTAATAAAATTGCAAGGATTTTATTTACTCAATGATAGCAGCCACACGATCTGATCCAACAGTTCGACCACCCTCATATAAGCTTTTGGAAATGATTTCTGAAAGTTTTTCCTGCTTATTTTTGTCTATATAATCTAATTTATCTCTACAGTTTTACTATTCTGAAAAATATTAGAGCACAAAGAACCCGCAGCAAAATACCCATTTTCTATTTTACTTCTTTTTATATAGTACTAGCACTATGTCTTTTATATCACTAAAGCAACATTTTATAAAACTTATATTCACATACAAAATTACATTTGATATATAATTATAAATTTTCAACGAAATGATTGCTATACATATTCCAATACTTTTTATACACAAAATCATCGTTACCGTCAAAGTTGAGTTGATACATTCTGAATATGACAGGAAAATCCTTTGGCTGCCATTGTTCTTCATAAGAATAACAATATGTCATACCTACCTTTTGCATGACATTGCCGCTTCTTGGATTATTTCTATCATGTGTCGCCGTAATATAAGGTAAACCATCTTTTTTAACTTGTTCTACGACAGCTTTACCTGCTTCTGTAACAATTCCCTTTTGCCAAAATTCCTTACGAAGTCCATAACCAAAATCATGATGTTCTTCCATGCTAACATTGATGTAACCAATTGGGAAATTATTTTCTTTCAAACAGATAGCATACGCATAGCCTTGTGGATATTCATATTTTGTAGCATATCTTTCTTCATAAAATTTTATTGTTTCTTCAAGGTTTTTCAAGGTATACCAAGGTAAAAATTGATTGGCTTCTTCATCTTTCAAAATTAAGAAAAGAGCTTTCATATCTCTTTTTGTGAATCTTCTTAAAATCAAGCGTTCTGTTTCCAATGTAGGTGTATTCATGTTATTTTCCCTCCGTAAATCTTGATTTGTTGCTTTAAGTATAGCAGATCCTCATACAGTTTACTACAAAAAATACAGAGCATAGTAATCGCCACGCCCCCACATTCCTTATCGTTCTAACAACTTTTCAATTCTCCAGGTCTGCTCTTTCAACAGATGGTTTGCAGCAGAAAGTTCCGCTACTTCCTGCCGTGCCGCTTCATCTTCTTTCTGTATTTGCTCCGTTTTCCGTCCTGCCCGCTATCTGCTGATAAAACATATCGGATCATTCCTCTTTACTGTTGAAGGTTGTCTGTTTCAAATTTTCAACCTCTTTCTGCCGTTTCTGCTTTTCAAAATCAAGTACAGACAGGTGCTTGTTATTTGTGCCTAGCGGTTTCCACTGCACGCCATGCCGCCCCATGACTTAAACGGTTGGTAAAGACAAACTCCGATGAAAATTGAGCCAAGTTTCATCGGAGTTCTGTTTATTTTGTGTTAATTTATATTTACACAGGCATTTAACATATGACTTTGATTTACTGTTTCTTCCAATAAGTCCATTTCACTGCAGGTTTGTAACCAATAGCTTTATAAAAGCCATTTGTTCCTCCTGTCATATGCGTTGCGCCTAATGCCTTTGTCTTTCGATACATTTCAGATAAAGCGGCAGCAGCAAGTCCTTTGTGGCGATATTCCGGAATTGTGCAAAGCGGTTCCATATAAGCCAGTCTATTTTCGGGAGTCCACCACATTCCTGCAAAACATGCATACTCTCCTTTTTCATCAGCAATAATCACTGACAGATTCGTCGTTGCGTGTGGTGCCACCTCTAATAAATAACCACTTTGCTCATATTGATGATCCCATGGACCCTCCTTTTGTTCATGATTAAATCCTTTCCAACAACACTTACTTTCCTTATCTATATCATATTCGTCTGAATTTACAAAATGAAATCCTTTTGGCAAAGGATAATCCAATACATGATCAAAATCAAATTGCATATCCCAATTTTCTGATTTTTGATGATATCCTGCTAGTCTTGCAGCATTCATTAAGGTGTCCTGTCCTCCAAAAAGAACCAGTTGTATTTCCCCGCCTTTTATTGGCATATGAGTATCCGCATATGCGATCATTTCTGATGCCACTTCCTCATATCCAGGCCTCAAACTGAAATAAATATCCCTCACAGGTGATTCGTAAAAACAGAATGCGACGATCTTACCGTTATCTTCCCAAATACGATTTTTATAAGAATATGTGATATCCATCCAATATGAAAAAGATGAAAAAGCATATTCGAAAAATGGGGCAGGAACACCATTTCTCCAGTCACGCTCATAAATATCCAGCATAAACTGATAGATTTTACCACAATCTGCTAATACACTAAATTGTCTTGTTGTTATATGTTTCATTTCTGTCTCCTTTCGCATAAACTTTAGTCTCTAAAATTATAAACAAAAAAGTGCAACCATGTAAGTAGCAAGAACAGTTATAATTAACATTGAAACAAAAAGACGCCTGCCATTTATGCAAGCGCCTTAAAATTATCCATATATTATTTTCTTAATAGTACTATACGCCAGACCATATTGCTCGGTTAATTCCTCTATAGAATAACCCTCTTTATACATTTTTTGTATTTCTTTATTTCGTTCTTGATAGAATCTACGAGCCCCACTCGCGGCTTCCCATTCTTTCTTAGTAGAAGCTTTCGGAACATAGAGTACACTCCCATCAATATAGGTCTGAATCTCCTTTATTAATTGCTCTGGCAATATTTCTGCTGCATTTACATATTTCATATCTGCCACTCCTTATTTATCTACTCATAAATAAAGTGCAGAAACAGCAAAACATATAGTATTATTGGCCCATACAGTATTCTATATGCCTGCTATTCTGCATGGGCTAAAGTGTTCTTGACTCCTTTTTTATTTAATGCATGTATTTTTCGCCTCATAGCTATTCCTCCTATCTTTTTATTATAGAAATGAGTCTATTCTTTCTACCTATTTAACATTAACCTATCAAATATTAATTCGTTGTCTTCCACTACTCTAATCAACTAATTGGATTGCTTCTATTTCTCTTTGTATTTTTTTGTAATAGATAAACTGTAAATTGCCATAATTGCAATTGTTTCTATCATTACTCCTAAAACAGATAATAAAATATATGGCGTATTTTGACCGCTGAGTAACGGCACTCCTAATACAATAAAAATAAATCCATAAGTAATAAAAAGTTTACCAGTTGCACGATTGTATCCTCTTATATTATTCACTGGAAAAGTCTTAATATTTGCCCAAAAACCAACTGCTTTCTTTGAGAAAAAAGCACTAATTCCAAGACCAATCATAAAACAACCGAATAACGCCCACACTATAAATCCAATGATTCTTCCATCCATATTGTTTCCTCCCTGTAAATTCTTGTTGAAATATACGTTATTTGTAAAAATAATCTAAAATGTTGTTTAATCCCAAAAGTACATTTTTGTTATCAATTGCAGGTATTTCATTGGTGTTATGGCTATACACTACATCATGAATGTTATAGCAATTCATATGATGCAAAAGCGTGCATGCTGTACTGTAAGCTGTATCTATATGGCCATCGCCACCTCCAACTAATATAACTGCGCCCTTCTTAAATTTCATAATAGGTTCTTCTTTTCTAAAAAATCTAGCACAAAAATATGTTTGGAGTCTGCTTCCGACATCTAGTAATTTTCCCGTCAATTCTGAGAAATAAAGCGGTGAAGCAATCAAAATATTGTCACAATCTTGTATGTACTTATAAACATCTTGCATTTCATCATTTATTGCACATCCGCTATTTTCCCAACAATACCGATAATCAATACAAGGTGATATATTGCACCTATAGGCATCTACAATTCTGTACTCACTTCCAATTTTTTCAGTAAATTTACCAATAAGACTGCTGGTATCACCATTTGTTCTCGGCGATCCATTTAATATTAAAGTTTTCATTATAATTTTTTCCGTCAAATTAAAGTTTTTCTTCCCGAACAAATCCGTGACACAATAAAAGCTTATCCCAATAAAATTTTTACAGCTTGTTTTACATTCTCAAGAGTCAGACCAACTGTCTGGTCAGGTTTTACTTGATGCTGTTCAACTTGAGCATTATGTAAATCAAGATCATCGAGAACCACCCATTCGGTAATATCATTATGAAAATTTATCCATAAAAGAATTTCGTCAGCTTTTACCAAACTGAATTTCTTTGTTTTTCTAATTTCTTCTGTGGTCAAATTCGGTGTTACTCCTTTTATGTGCAAGTCCTCTTTTTCTAATAATTCAACCAATTTATTTGCTTCTTTACAAAGTGGTTTCAATTCAGAATCAAACCAAAAACGCCATCCCG
>CATJTQ010000141.1 GCA_949743325.1 uncultured Lachnospiraceae bacterium | reverse complement strand
ATACTTCAGGAAGAGATGTCAAATGACACAGCTGCGGCAAATATAATGAAAGACAGTCTTATCAATGTATTCAATCCTGCAACTTACCATATCTCAGATTTTATTTCAGAAATACAGAATGTAGAGGGTGCACTGGACAGGGCCAACGCAAAAGCTCATGATTTTAATATCCAAATAGATAAATCACAGAAAAACGCAGAAAATGCGCTTAAAGCAGCTAACTTAGCCGTAGAACTAACACGCCAGACAAACGACATAATACCGGATACAATAAATAAAACTAAAGGAAGCTATATAGTTGCGTATAAAAATAGTAATGTTAATTTTGGAATTCCTTTTTTAACAATTAGTGATGCAAGAGAAAATATTTCATCATCAAATGAAGCTATCAGGGATCATCTGGAGACAAGAGAATTTCTGTCATTCTCCAAAGGCGGCGTAATAAGACATAACAGCGAAAGCACTTTAGAAAAATCCCTCCCTAACGGCGACGATACAATCGTATTAGCCAAAGAGGGAGAACGTATTCTAACACCGCAGCAAAACAAGTTTTTTGAGGAGCTGGCAAAACAGGCTCCGGTAATGTTAGAAAAGCTAAAAGCCCAACCGCATCTGCCGCAGTTTAATAAGCCAGATATATCAAGCCTAAATAAATATGAGGAAAAGCATATAATAGCGCCCAATCTTAGTATTGGCTCTATGGTAACAGTACATGGAGACATTGAAAACACGAAAACGGTAAAGCTAATCAATAAAGAGATTACAAAGGCTGTTGAGAAACTGCAGGAAAGCGCATACAGAGGTTATCAGCGCGGAACTGGAGGACGTGTATTAAGATAAACATAGGCAGTTTTACTTAACCTCGCAGCAGTTTTCAAATATATGTAAAACCAAGATATTTTATTAAATGAACGCTAAAATAAAAAATTAAGAAAGCAGGTGTATAAATGGTATACGGAACACATTTTATTTTTAATGGTGTAGATTCAAGAGACTATAAAGTAAAACTCAGCTCATTTGGAAATGACAGAGAAGAAGACATTTCTTCAGCGCTTGGCATAGAACCTATTACTGATACTCTAAATGACAACATTATTGATTATGGAGGACGTTTCTGTGAAGTATTGACGTTTCATATGACTTTAATTAAATCGGAGGAAGCGCCAAATGATTATTTTACACATAAAGAATTTAGAGAAATTGCTAAATGGCTTACGTCATCTAAAGATTTAAGATGGCTCAGCATATATGACGGAGAAGATGACACCGAGTACAATTATTTGTGCCGCTTCACTTCTATTGTACAGAAAAGACTATATGGAAATATAGCAGGAATAGAACTGGAAGTGACATGTGATTCTCCATTTGCCTACTCTGATATAAAAGAAATTGATATGGATATTAAAACAGCTTCTAAATATGAACCTGTAACTAAGGATTTTTCATATTCGCTTTACAAACTATGTGAAGACGAAGAACTCTTCAATACAAACTATGAAGAATATAAAGATAATTTTGAACACCTTGGAATTTATGAAGAATTTAAGAGCGGAAAGGAATATGCATATTATGTACTAGAAAGCAGTAAATCAATTTCACTCTTCCCAAACGAGCTGCCTGTTGAGTTTGCAGACCAAAAATATAAAACTGAATGTTTAACATTTTTAATAGACACAGACATAATTGACAAAATTATTTTTTATGACGGTGATGGTTCTACTCTTTTTAAAGCTGAATCAAAATACAATAGTCCTGTAATTGTTAATCAGTCCATCTTCAATAAAAGTGTAAAATTTGCAATATATTATAACCTAACAGGCGGTCTTCAATCCTTTGACAACATAGAAGATTTAAATAATCTTAAATCTCATCTACAGTGTATTAATATTACACCTATGAAAAGAAAAACGCTTGTTACAGAAAACCACTATTCATATATAACACAAGAAGATGAGGAAAATATTTATCCAACAATAACTTTAATAAACAATAATAAAGACGAGCTGTATGTAAAACTTGTAAACACCATGGAAGATGAAGAGGTTTATATCTCCTGTCTTCTGCCGTCAAACAGTAATATATATATTGATACTCTTAATCAGGTTGTCTCTCAACTTAAATATAACCGAAAAGAGTTTATTGAATATAATTCCAGCAATAAATTTTTTATGTTAAAAAACGGAATCAACAATATTCACTTAGAATCTGAATCTTCAATGAATATACAATGTAAGATTCAGTACAGAGAAAAATATAAGGCAGGTGTATTTTAATGAATTTTGCATACAAATTTGATCTGAACAGGCAGCCTTTGATGTACCTGTGCAATGTTGACAGATCTAAAATAGGACTACTTAAATATATGAATCTGACAGCGGACATAAAACTAAACTCATACAGCGAACTGTCATTTAATATCCCCTACTACTACTATGATTCTGTCTCCAAAGAAAAATATGTCAACCCTTATTATAACAGTGTTGAAGGACTGCGTTACATATTTATTGAAGGGCTAGGATACTTTCAAATCCAAAAACCAAAAATATCAAGCGACGGTATCAGAGAAATAAAAGAGATTAGCGCATACAGCGCTGAATATGACCTGACCCATAAATATATAAACAATATCTCAATCAATATAAATAATACAAAAACTGATAATACAGATTCAAAAGAAAAAGATTCTGCTCAAAATAATGACGATGAATATATTAAACTATACGATAAAGACCATCCAGCAAAAAGTATTCTTGGAATGACTCTTCTCGAAAAATTTCCAGAATGGAGCGTTGGACATATAGACCATACACTGCTGTCAATTAAAAGAAATATAACTGTTGACAGTACAACAGTCTATGATTTTCTAGTTGATGATATAACGGATTATTTTGGATGCGTTATTATTTTTGACAATACTAACTTTATTGTCAATATTTATGATGAGGCAAATTATGGAGTTAATACACATATAAATATCGACTACCGAAACTTATTAAAAAACGCTGATGTAAGTTATTCGCAAGATGATATAAAAACCTCGTTAAAGGTCAGCGCTGGTGATAAAGATTTCACTATCGCTGATATAAATAACGGCACAAATTATATTACTGATATAAGTAATTATGTAACACCAGAGTGGATGGGAGGTGCATTGTGCGGTAAATACAAAAAATACATGCAGATTTACAAATCATATTTACAATTCTATATCGAGATAGGCAAGTACATTTCTGCATTTGATTCAAGAATAATCGGACTTGAAACTAATCGACCTCAGAACGATACTACCGATCCTGAAAATTTTAAAAATCAAAATTTTATCGATTATGGCTTAAAATATCTTGAAGAAAAAATAACCTTAATAAAAAATGAATTAGAATTGTACTTAAATGGCGGCAGCTCTGAATATGAGAGTATGGAAGAAATATCAAAATGGTACAACGCATATATTTCTGCAAAAAGTGATAAAGAACAGGAAATAAAAAAAATGCAGAGTGTACTGTCAATGTTAAAAAACTTGCAGTACAGAATCTCACAAATATTATCAATTAAATATTTTTATAACTTTGATAAAAGAATAGTAATATTTAACTCCCCATTATGGAATATTGATAAAAATTTTAACAAAATTTATAATTCCGAATATTTTTTCAATACAATGAAACACACCAAAAACTTCGGAGTAATATATGGAAATTTAGAAAATGGCAACTTTATTACTGTACTAAAAGACACTACACCTATAACTACATATACTTATAACTACTCTTCATACAATCATCTGTTAAGCGCTCTAATAAAATCAGTCTTAAAAGACGGCAGTGCAGATGAGCAAGTTGAACAGTTAACTCCTACCTTACCTTATAAATTCTTTACAAAAAACGATGAGAATATTATTAACAAATTTATCATTGAAAGTGAATATTCTGACAACAATTTTGAAGTATTGGACAATAATGTAAAGTATATGCAGAGAAAATATGAGTTAAAGAAGCTTGCAGAAAATGAATTAAAAAGAATAAACGAACCATCTCTTGAATTCAGCGCCGACCTTGCAAACCCATTTATATCAGATTCCTTTAAACCTTTAATTGATGCTGGAATGATGGGGCTTGGAAATTATATCAATATCGCGGTCAGAAATGATTTATCTATCAATGTAAAGCTGCAGGAAATGCATATTAACTTTGAAGATAAAACTGATTTCCGCTTTGTATTCAGCAATATAAGAAAAAATGGCAAAGAATATATTTCCCATATTATAAAAGATGTATCCCAAGTCAAACAGGAAATTTCGAGACAGAAAAACAGCCTTTACAAAATCTCACAAAATAATGCCGAAACATCAAAGGCATTTACTGAAGGATTTGAAAACACTACTGACAAATTAACCTTTTCTTCTAAAAAAGATGAAAACAATATTTTCTGGGACAAGGGCGGAATACATATTGCTGATAAAAATATTTCCTCTGATTCTATCTTAAATGGAAACTGTATAGATCTTGCCAACTCTTTAATATCATTTAAAGATTATGCTGATAAAAATATCACCGATCATGGAACAATCGGTTTTTCCTCAAATGGTATTCTTATCCGCTCCAATGAACTGAAACTGGAAGGAACATTTATCAACAACTCATCAGAAACTTCAAAAGAAAATATTATGCCGTACAATAATGCACTTGATATAATAAATCAGTCTCAAATCTATCAATACAATTTAAAGGTAAATCCCGAAGAGACTGAATATGGACTCGTAATCGGTGAAAATTATCTAACTCCTGATGAAGTTATGAATAAAAACAAAGATGGGATAAAGCTCTACTCTATGCTGGCACTTACATGGGGAGCTATTAAAGAGCTGAATACCAAATTAGAACAGCTAACAAATAATATATAAAGGAGGCATTTTATGAGTTTTATTACTACAAATTTAAAATTAGATACAGATTTAGCAAAAGATAAGATATATACGACTTTCCAAAAAGGTGAAAGATACGGAAGGCAGCTGTGCATTTCAATTTACACAGGCGGCCTTCCTTTTTTAGACAACAATGTTGACAAATTCAGGCTTCAGTTTGACAGACCTGATAATAAGAGCATTTTGGCGTATGCATATACAACTGATTCCACAAAAAATCCTTATTTTACATTTGATGATAAAAAAGGATATAAAATATATTATAACGTTCCTGGTAAAGTTAACGACATATGCGGAATTGTAAAAGCCAAAATTTCTATTCTGTCAGAAACAGACGATATACTTAAAACCTGCATATTTAAAATAATGGTTGATGACAACATGATTGATGACAAAGATATTGCATATCCAAATGAAGAAAACAAAACTTTGGAGGAATTATTTGAATCATTTGACAAAGGGGCAACTTCTGTTCAATTTGACGGAATTGGAAACGCTGTAACAAGCGGCAGCTATGATGAGAAAACCCGTATGATAACATTATCCAAAGATAAAACATTTTCTCTGCAGTCAGCCGCAGGAAATAAAATTGTGACATCTATTGACAACAACTATAGACTGAACACAATATTAAAAAACTCCAGCAATGTAACTTTAAGCCAGTCTGGAGTTGATTTATCCGCCCTTAGAAACAATTTAGTTCCTGAGACAAGAAAAATTGCCAATTTAGATTTAAGCGACAATATAACAGTTGAAGAACTAAAGAGAGAACTTGCAATATCAGAATCTAGCGGTTCGGCGTCTAATTTATCAACACCGTCAAATAATGGTTATGAAACTGATATGTACGGAAACTTTGTGCCCAAAAGCGGAGTCAGCGACAGCAGCTATTTTAATATATTTAATCAAGACAAAAATAATAGCGTTAAAATATATTACAACAGCGGAAATATTGAGACCCCTGGTGAAATTACCGCCGGCAGATTTAATGGTGCAATTGACAGAGCTGCAAGCGTTAAAAGGACAGAACTATTTAACGGAAACTGTCAGATATCAATACTAGACCAATACCCTCATGGAGCTACAGATATTTATATCGATAAAGACAAATATAAAGAATTGGGATTTAATTATAGTTTTGAAATAAGAGCAGATGACAACATTTACCGTTTTGCAGATTTTAAAATAATTGAAACCGCAAACTTAGACCCTGACAATAGTTACAGACAATTCTTATCATCAACTTTTATTTACCCTGGAAAGTCAAGCTTTCTAATTATTGCTGGAGTATTTATAGAACTTAGCCGCTCTTCAGGAAATTTATATATTTCACATGGTTCCTGTTTTTGTCAGCAGGAACTTATATCAACCCAAATGAGAATCAAAAAAGTATATGGTTATGAATATTATTAAGGAGGTATAATATGAAATATATTACTACAAATTTAACCTTAGACACCTCTATTGGAAAAAACAAAATCTACACTACATTTCAGAGAGGTGAACATTGCGGAAGGCAGCTGTGTATTTCAATTTACACAGACGGTCTTCCGTTTTTAGATAAAAATGCAAAGCAGTTTCGGCTTCAATTTATAAGACCAGATGGAAAAAGTATTTATGCAACTGCAGATTCAAATCCGACATCCAATCCATATTTTACATTTGATAAATCTGACGGATACAAAATCTATTACATTGTCCCTGGTAACATTACTGAAAAATCAGGCATTATTGTCGGAAAAATTACAATTATATCATCAGATTCACAAGTTTTAAAGACTACACCTTTCAATATAGAAATTAAAGATGATATTATTCACGAGAAAGATATTCTTATAGCTCCTGAAAATAATGAAAGAACATTAGAAGAAATGTTTCAGGCATATGACAAAGGTTCTACTTCCCTTCTTTTTGAAGGCAACGGCAATGCTGTGACCGACGGTCACTATGATGAAAAAAGCAGATCAATGATTTTAAATAAATCCGCCGATTTTGCTTTAGAAGAAAATACAGTTAGTGAAATCAATTCATCTATTGACAGCGATTTTAATTTAAGAACATCAATAAAGAATTCAACCGGTACAGTACTTAATGAAACTGTCACAACAATACCAATTAAGATAAAACTTGATGAAAAAGTTGATAAAGTTGCTGGAAAACAGCTGTCAACAAACGATTATACCACTCAAGAGAAAGACAAGTTACACGAAATAGAAAACGGAGCAGAGAAAAATATACAGTCTGATTGGAATATAAATGATACTGCCTCTGATGCATATATCAAAAACAAGCCTGTTATTCCTACAAAACTATCTGAGCTCGAAAATGACAGCGGATATAAAACTGCAGATAACGATACTTGGAAAGCCAACACTTCATCAAGCGAAGGATATGTTGCAAGTGGAAACGGCCATGCTAATAAGGTCTGGAAGACTGATTCTGATGGAAATCCTGCATGGAGAGATGATTCAGATATTAGATACAACATTGTCACTCCTTCTTGTGACGGATTGATGAGCAGTTTAGATAAACAACGATTAGATAATATTAAAAGCATAAAAACTCAAACAATAGATTTATCTGACATCTCTACATATGATGAAAATACTTGGTATCCGATCGTCGGAAGAGGTTTTGATAAAAAACCAACTTTTTTTAAACATATTAGAATGACTGCTAATCATGGTAATTCTGGAACTCCTTCATGGGCTGCACACCAAAATGGATTCTATTGCTCATTAGATTTACTATTTGTAGGTTATGGGTGGGGGCAAGCTGATGGAGAGTCTTTATGCCTGAATTATACCGCCAGATGGATAGATCAAAATGATAAACGCTGGCCACACGGATTTACAGAGATGACACAAAGCTCTTCACCAGTCATATGGTGCAGAGGCGGAGGCAAATATATAATAGAGTCGGATGTATATGACTCAACATGGACTGTTCATACTGAGTCTTACACTTTATATAATGAAACGGTAACGCCAGTGACTGATGGTCCGCCT
>CATJTQ010000140.1 GCA_949743325.1 uncultured Lachnospiraceae bacterium | reverse complement strand
GAAAACAAAGAAAATCAAGTTGAAAATACACCAATCTACTACACCACTTACTACACCATTTGCCCATAAATTTGCGTAGATTTATATAGATTTGCGTGAAGTTAGGGCAAAATACAAAATTGAAGAAAAGTGCCAAGAAGCCCAATATATCAAGGTTTAAAGGCTTATGAAAGGATATATTCAAGATGATAAAAATACTCTTTATTTGCCACGGCAGTACACCAATAAGCATATCTTAATCACTGATATTCCTTATATTTCTGGGATTTTCCAAAAGAATTTACTACTAATTTACTACTTCTGAAAAATTAGATTAATTGCCCTGTCACGATAATAAAAATTACTTGAATTTACACATTTGAATGCCACATTGTTTCTTCAATATAATGAAGCCAAGAAAGGTTGGAATTGATTATGAGAGAAAAATGAATCATTTGTATGTGGATAGCAAAGAATGATGCATTTTATTACATAGCCTTGTGGAGTTAGAAAATTAGCTTATACAGCATGGCAGATATACGTACAGCATTGATGAGCTTATCTTCAAGGTCATGAATGCACCTATTAAGAAAATGAAAGTTGAATATGACTAAGGAATATTACGAAGCTATTTATTCTTATTGATTTTTAAGAGTAAGTGGCTTTTTTGTATGTTGTAACGAGCCAAACAAAAATACTTGTATTTCCATTTGGGACTGCCACGTTTAACTAGATGCTAATTGAGTTGTGTTCTCTGCTACTGTTACATAGCAACTTTGATAAAGTGGCTAAATTTATGCGAATGGAGAACGTAACGATATCAAATTGCAAAGCAATCACTTTGACGAACCAGAAAGGCGGTGTAGGTAAGGTTACTACGGCGGTCAATCTGGGTGTGAATTTGGCACAGTAGGATAAGAAAGTGTTGCTACTTGATGTTGATGCACAGGCAAATTTAGCGATTGTGTTTGGCTATGGCAGATCAGATGATTAATTATATACGTTTTCAAATATTATGTGGGACGTGATAGACGACAACCACAGGGAAGAATCGGTAATGTTCCACTTACCGTATTCGGGAATGAGCATGATACAGTGGGCTTTCCGATACATAGCTTTTCGACGTATGAAAGGATAAAGAAGTATAATGAAAATGAAAATACGGGGAATGTCAAAAAGTCTTATTCTATCGAGGTTAGAGGTGCAGAAAGGACGATAAACATATATGGCATTGCCTTAACGAGATTTGATATAGTAGGTTAAATTCTGTCAGACCTATTTGTTATTATTGTGGACAAGCAGGTCTGATTTTTATATTAAAGTACCCATTTGATGGAATCAAAAGTGTTCACTTTGCTATTATTGACTTAGTACCGAAAAACAAATATAATATAGTAAAGTATTCAGGTAATGATTTAATGCAGGGAGAGTTAAGCAGAGGTGAAGAAATGCTTCCAGAAAAGAATATTGAAATATTGAGAACACTGTTTCGTCAGTACAATTATGTTATGACTACCGCTGAACTCACTGCTTCGAAGCTATATTATGCAGATATAAAGCTACTTCTGGAGGAAGGCTTAATAAAAAAATCAAGAGAGGTTACTATTACTGGATTGAAGATTGCGGAGAAAGCGAAATTGTGATTATCAATCGTTTGTTCCCCGATGCGGTGCTTTGTATGGAAACAGCTCTTTTCTATTACAAATACAGCGATAGGAATCCTACAGAATGGAATTTTGCCATAGATAAAAATGTTTCAAAACGGCGGACGAAAATTGAGTATCCATTTATCAAGGCATACCGTGTAGAGACTGCTCTGGTTATGCTCGGTGAAGCGGAGGGAGAAATAGATTTTCACAAGATTCGTATTTATGACCGTGACCGCACTATTTGTGATGTGTTGCGGATGAGGAACAAGATAGATAAGGAGATTTTTAACAAGGCAGTTCAGAGGTATGTAAAAGACCCGAAAAAGAATATACCGAACCTTATGGAATATGCGAAAATACTGCGAGTGCAAAAGCGTGTGAAGGATTTGATTGGGGTGTGGGTGTAATGGTAGGCAAACCACGACAATTCATGCTAAATGGAAATCAAAGGCAATGATTTTGCAATTAGGTATCAACAGTGATTATAGTTTTTAGGGAAAAAAGATATGCGAGAATGATAGAATAAAGAAAGGGTTGGGAGACACGAAATGATAGAGATAGAAGTGCAAAAAGCGCGCCACGGTGAATGTATTTGGATTCGATGTGGTACAGAAAAAAGGGTTAATATTGTAATTGATGCGGGTCCATCAACATTTGCAGCAGGATTTAAAAATTTGATAAATAAAATTGTAAGTTGTGGAGAAAGAATAGATTTGTTAGTTTTTTCACATATAGATGATGATCATATACAAGGATGTGTTCGTTATTTACAGGATACTGGCGATAAAATTATTGACAAAGTATGGATAAATGGATTTGGTACAAATGTATACTCAAATTTGCAAGAACATTCTGTTAACAATGTATCTGATTTTGTCGATTTGTTAAAAAAAGATGGTATCTCAATAGAATATCCAATATTTGCTGGAAAAGAATATGAGTGTAATGGGGTTACAATTAAAGTAATTGGACCAAGCGATACAGACATTTTAGCTGCTGCAGTTAAGATAGACAGTAGTAAGGTAAGAGAACACACTTCAACAGCGTATGTAGGTAATATTGATGAGATTATAGATGAGTATAAGCCTGATACGTCAGTAACAAATAAAGCATCAATTATAATGGTTGTAGAGTATGAAGATAAGAAAATATTATTTTCTGGCGATAATACATCTGAAAACATATTAGAAGCTCTCGATAAATATTGTATTCGTGATAAGTTTGAGATTATAAAATTGCCTCATCATGGTAGCCCTAGAAATATATCAAGAGAATTAATAAAAAAAATTAAAGCAGATAGGTTTATAATTTCTACAAATAAGAGAATTGATAAGGCTACATTGTTGCGTTTCGTAGAAGAAAGAGAGAATACGGAATTATTAATTAATTATGATTGGTGGTCTAACGGTTATTTTACAAGTAGTGATATAGAAAAATATATAAATACTAATAGAATTATGATGAAATACATAGGAGATGAAAAAATAATTTTATAATGGAGAATCGTGTAGAAGATTTAAAAAAATATATTGTGCGGATAAAAGAGAATCATAAGTATTTAGGTAGCGGAGTATTATGGAAACCGCAACAGAATGAAGAAAACCATATTTATATTTTTACAGCGGCACATGTTTTAAAAAATTATGATGAGATAGAAGTAGAGTTTTTGCGCAATAATGAAGTGGTAAACTTATCGGTTGACCGAAGTATGATTGTAATATCTGAGACATACCAAAATGAAGGTGATTTTGGTGATGTGGCGATTATTACATTAAATTATGTATACAATGAATTGCCAAGTTTTAGATTTATTTCATTTCATAGTAATTTACAGAATATATATGAAGGTAAAAAACTAATTATGTTAGGATTTCCAAAGGAGGGGTATTTAAATCAATCTTTTGAATTATCTATGGAAACGATGGAGCTTAGATATGCCAGTGTAGACAATAATATTTCTATGTTAAAATATAAACTTGACAATAGTAATATTGATCAGTCAAACCGAAATGAAGAAATGGAAGGCTTCTCAGGTGCGGGTCTTTTTTATGATGTGAAATCAGAGTTTATTTTTGTTGGAATACATAAAGGCTCTATCGGAAGTGGTGGTGAAAGAGGAAGTCTAATAGGAACGACATCAGATTTTGTTAGAAATATGTGTAGTAAAAATAAATTGGATGTTCCTATTCAGATGAATGAGATAAATGGAAATCTTTCAGATCAGATTGAATATTTTAAAGAAGAAATATTAGAGGATTTGGAACAGGAAGATACAATAAAGGTATTATCATTATTAGATGAAGTAATTAAGCAAGATATGGCTGAAGCCATTAATGGAATTTTCTATGATTTTTGTAATGAGTGTAAATATAAAACAAATTATCATCAATGCAAGAATTTTAGGGGATTTCTATTAATTTTGTCTGTTTTTTTAAAGGCAGTTAATGGTGCTGTAGATTTAAAATCACCTCAAATTAGTGCTTCAAAAGAAATACCAGTTTATTTTGTTTGCAGTGAGGGAATGGGGCGGAATACACAAGCACAATTAAAAATCAATCATTTTGTTTATGCACTTAAGTCACAGAAAGAATTGTCTCATAGACTGGAAGATAATTGCATTATTATATGGGGCTCAGAGAAGCAGCCAAGAGATAGTCAAAAAAAGTGTAGCTATTCAAGGTTTAAAAATGTCCTGATTGATATCACACATATGCCAGATAATGCGCTAAATATAACAAGTATATTTAAAGAACCGCATCCTAAAGCAATTGTACATATTGATGAGATAATTACTATGTTGAGAAATGGAAAATTGCAAAAACTGGAAGAAAAGTTTATTGAATATATTGGGGAGTTAGAAAAATGATGAAATATATATATCTTGAGGAATCTAAGCTTTTGTATGATAATATTTTAGATAAAGAGTGTAAGATTAAATATATGAAAAAAAACGTTAGAAATTATTTTGTACACATTATTTGTTGTCAATTTACAAGTGTTGAAACATTGAAGGAAAATTGGAGGGAATTGGTAAATAATGTATCAGAAGTTGTTCAAAAGAATTTGAAAGAATTAATAGAAATTTATAATGTCTATATTGTTTTTTTTCAGTCAAATGTAGAGGAAGTTTTATTATATAATATTGAGCAAAATAAATATTCTTCTAGAAAATTTGTAATTTCGCAAGAAATGCCAGAAGATAAAATGGAATTAGAGAAGATTGTAGACTCAAAACTGTTTGATTTAAAAATTGAAAAAGATGATAAAGCACAATTTTGTTTTGTTGATAAGATGAACTTTATATCTGATTTGACAAATAAAAATCATGAAACAGAGATTGAAAAATATATAGAAAAAAATGCTAGGGAGATAATAAATGAAAAAAATTAGTAAAATTGCTCTTGAAAATTTCAGAGCTTTTTTAGGGAAAAAAGAAATCGACTTCAATAATTCTAATAATGAGCCAGCAGATTTTGTTTGTATCTATGGAAAAAATGGTTCTGGGAAAACATCGCTATTTGATGGATTTGAGTGGTTTTTTACAGGAGAGATACATTTGTTGGAGAAAGATTTAATAATCAATGTTTCAAGATATACGGGTGATATCCTTAGAAATAGATATGCATCTAATGATGAAAATGCAGGTATTAATATTGAGTATTCAGATGGAACACAAGGGCATAGGACAATAATTAAGAGAATCGATTCTATAAATGATTATAATAAAGGGATGCCTAGTGGTGCATACAGAAATATGGTGAATAAAAAACAGATTTTGCCTCATAGCAAAATAGATAGTTTTGTATATGCAAGTAAGCCATCACAAATGTATGATGAGTGGGGAAATTTTTGGGACCCAGACAATAGTCAACGTGAAATTTTTAAAAACATATATAATGTGTATAGAAACATAAATAATAAAAATAAGGAATTTGGTGACAAATTGCAGGAACTGTCGGTAGAACAGACCGATTTGCAAATAGTGAAGAAAATAGATGATTATAATAAAGCGGTTTTAAAGTTTAATAATTTAAAGATACATGAAATTGCAGAATTAGAACCTTTGCAATTTGTTTGTAATAAAAAAATAGATGTAGATACTATTTTATCAGGTGAAAAATTAATAGAACCACTGCAAAATATTATAACAGAAAATGGTTATTTGAGTAATCAGTGTGATTATTTGGAGAAATATTTTGAAGAATATGAGCGGTTTATACAATATCGAGAAGAGGTGTTAAGTAGGAAAAAAAGATGGGAAAGGATACTGATAAAGTGTAATCAAAAAAGAGAATTAATGGTGCAGAAAGCGACTCTGTTAAAAAAGAAAACTAAATTTATAGAAGAAAGAGATAAGATAGGTAATGAATTTGATGAACAATGGTTTCTTAGTTATCAAAGAATTTTAGAGGAAAAAATAAAATACACATCAGTTGAAGAGAAAATACAAAGTAATAAATTATCAAAACAAAATCTGAATAGTAGCAATGAACGGCTGAATGAAAGCAATAAATTTTATACTGTAAATTTAAAAAATTTATCAGATAGTTATGTTGGATGGAGAGAGCAAATAGAAACACTGAAATCTCGAGAGGATTCTATTTTGTGTGATACTCCATTAAATCGTCTTAATGAAATGAAAGAAGAGGTTGATGCTAAAAAGGATAAAGAAGGAAAAGAGTTAGGGTATTTATTAAAAGCACGTAAAGGGGATTATACAAAATTCGTAGATTCTTTAAGTGAGGAAGAATTATTACAATATCCTTGGATAAAACAACTTTTTGCAAAAATTGAAAAATCAAAAAACATATTGGAATATCATATAGAACAAGAACAAAAGTCGAAAGACCAATATGAAAAAATTAAAGAGGAAACAGATAATTTAGATAATTTATTGTCTTTAGCAAGAAAAGAGATACAAAAGAAAAATTCACATGTTTGTCCGATATGTAATAGTCCCTTTGCAAGCATGGAAGAGTTGTTAAATAAAATAGATTTATCTACTCAACAAAAAGTTTTATTCACATTAAAAACGCATTGGGATGCAAATAAAGAGGCTGTAAGAAAGTCGACAAAAGATTATGAAAGTGAATGTGGGTATGTTAAAGAAACTATAGAAAAAATGATATACAAAATACAACAGAATATTGTAGAGCTAGAAGGAATAAGTGAAAAATATAGAAAAGAAATAAAGGAAAAGGTAGATTCCTTAGAGGAATTAAAGGATAATAAAGAAAAACTCAAATTAAAAATTAGTGAAATTATCGGTATAGAGATTCCTGAACTTACTAGTTTATGTGTCAGTCAAGCATATGAAAAAAAGATAAATGATATAAATACAAAGTTGAATGAATCAACCGAAAAAATAAATATACAACAAAAGGAAATAGAAAAGCTTGATAATAAAATAGAACAAGATATGATTTTGTTAGAAGAACTGGAGAAAAGTCAGTATAATTTTTATAATGATTCTAATAATCGAAAGAAACTGGAGATTTTGGAACAATGGAAATTATTTTCATATAAAGATTATTTAGAAGTAATAAGTGAGTATAATGATAGGATTGATAATATTGAAAATGATATTAGTCAAATACAAAATACGCTTGAATCTTATAAAATATATCAGACTGAAAATACAGGGAAATACTTATTGCTTTTAAATAAATTGAAAATCCCTACTGAAGAATGGATTGACATATTCGAACATTATAGGAAAAATGTATTTAATAAAAAATGTATTTCACATAAAACTATTCTTAAGCGTAAAAATATTTTTGATCATACTACAGATTTGGCTCAGATAAAGATTGAAATATTGAATAATTGTTTGAGCGATTTATCAATTAAAGATTGCATTAAAAAGTATAATAAATTGGAAGAAGAAATAGAAAAATTGCAGCTAGAATGTAAACTTAGCGAATGTAAACTTAAGGTTGCAGAGGAGTTTTTTTCTTCTGCACAGACCCAATTGGAAGAACATATAAAAAATGTTTTTGGAGGTATTACAATAAGTCATATTTATGAAAAAATAGAGCCACATAAGCGATTTAGACATTTGCAATATCAGATTGGATTTAATGATGATGGGAAGCCTGAATTGTATATTAAGGCTTTAAGCGGAAAAGAAGATGGAGTAATACCAGAACTATTTTTCAGTTCTGCTCAATTAAATGCGGTTGCATTAAGCGTATTTTTGGGAGGAGCCCTTTCTGCTGCTAGTCCAATTACAAATACGATTTTTATAGATGATCCAATAGGACATTTTGATGATTTGAATGTATTATCTTTTATTGATGTTATAAGAACTATAATAAGTGAAACAAACTGGCAAATTATTATATCAACTCATGAAGAAAATTTCTATGAATTAATGAAGGTTAAATTGAGTTCACAATATTACAACTCTAAGTTTTTTGTTTTTAGAGATGAGGGAACTGTTGTTGAGGATAGTTTAATGTAAGGTAAGGAGAAGTGACTAATGAAAAAATCATTTGTATGTGGATAGTCAAGAACGAAGCATTTTATTACATAGCCTTGTGGAACTGAAAAATCAGCTTATTCAACAGGGCAGATATACGGACTGCGTTGACGAGCTTATCTTTAAAGTCACAAACGCACCTGTTAAGAGAATGAGAATTGAATATGTCTAAGGCACATCATTATGAAGCCGCTTATTCTTATTTGTTTTTAAGAGTAATCGGCTTTTTTGCGTTCTCTGGTACTGTTACATAGCCACCTTGACAAAGTGGCTAAATCTATTCGAAAGGAGGACGCACCTATGTCAAATTGCAAAGTAATCGCTCTGGCAAACCAGAAAGGCGGTGTCGGAAAGACCACCACGGCGGTAAATCTGGGTGTAAGTCTGGCACAGCAGGATAAAAAAGTGCTTCTGATTGATGCCGATGCACAGGCAAATTTAACGATGTCGCTCGGCTATGGCAGACCAGATGACTTGTCGGATACGCTCTCAAGCAT
>CATJTQ010000139.1 GCA_949743325.1 uncultured Lachnospiraceae bacterium | reverse complement strand
GCTTCATAGTCAGTATGACGCTAAAAATACTATTGCCATCAAGGTTACCGGAGACAGTATGTACCCAAAAATCGAAGACGGAGACATTGTTATCGTGCGGAAAATGTCCAGCGTTGACAGCGGAGACATTGCCGTGGTACTGGTCGACCGGGAGGAGGGACTGGTTAAAAAGGTGGAATACGGATCCGATTGGATTGTTTTAATTTCCATTAATCCGGACTATCCGGTACAAAAATTTGTAGGGGAGGATGTAATGCGGATTTCGGTTGTGGGGAAGGTAGTAGGCTCTTATAAAGAATTTTAAACACTGTTTGGGACATTTATTTTCTCTCCTTTCAGCATTCTAACAATCCCTATTTGTTCCCTTGAAGTGACTTTGGCAGTTATTGATAAATTTGATTGTCCATTTGCAAAGTATTTAAATTCATTGACCTCAAACCAAGGTTGAGCTTATATGTAACGGTGATAAGGTATATTCCTTTCATCGAGTATCCCTTTCGCACGCAGCAATTTAAAAAAGCCTGCTTCTGCCGATTTTTATGCCGTTCTTTTCGGACAATTTTGCCATATCGTTCATAGAAATGCTGTTTTTTGAGGATTGTATATGACTTGCAAACTCCACTAACAGCTCGTCTGCTTTGATTTTGTTCTCTAAGCCGATATATTGTTCTTTTTCTTCTATCCAGCGTTTGGCGCGGGCTATGGAGTCTTCGATTGTGTAACTGTTAGGTTTCTGTGCAAGGGAATAGGAGCCTGTTTTGCGGAGGGTGGGGAGGACTTTAGAGGTTATCCATTTACGAAAAGGTTTTGCATTGGTTTTCTCAGAACGAAGGATTACATTATAGAGGCCGCTTTCATTGACAAATACCATTTTTATTGTTTTAGCGGGGGTTTTGGGGGTGGGGGCAAATCTACCCACCTCATCTTCGTCTTATCTTTTAACTAAATCTTTAAGATTTAAGATGTTTAAAACTCTGCATATGTCCTTTAGCACACACCACGGTTCCCTATTAATGTTGAGCGTGCGAATTTCTCCAAAATCAGGACTTTCAAATACTGTTATTTCATTCTTTTTCATTTTATTTTTCTCCTTTTTATGGTTTTCTTGACATTCTTCGTTTAAATTGGTATAATATCTTATAAGAAGTTTTAACTCCTGATATTTATATTATATACGAACAATCGTATATATGCAATAGTTATAATGTACGAATTTTCGTATATAATATATACAATTTTAACAAGTGAGATGATAAAATGCCCTTGCTATATAAATTTGACATTATTCCCAAATTAAAAGATAAAGGAATAACAACGTATACAATATTGAAAAATAAATATTTTAGTCAATCAACAGTAACAAAGTTTAATCAAAAAGATACTAATATTAATTTAAAAAATATTGAAACTATATGTAAACTCCTTGATTGCCAACCAGGTGACATCTTAGAATATAAGCCAGATAATTATGAAATCATTCAGCAACCCGATTTAGAAGAAATTCATACGATTGCAGCTTTTGAAGGAGATACTATTATAACAAAAACCAAAAAAGGAGATGTTGATGAAGCAATACGTAAAATAAAAGAAAAACAAGAATAATATATTAAAATCCTGACATTTTTGGATTGACCCCTTATGGTGATTTTAATTCAATTATAAATTACATTAGGAGGTCAATTTTTATGGTTATAAAATCTGTTTTAAATGAAGCTGACAAACTTTTAATTGAGAACAATATAAAAGCCATTCCCCTTTCTTTTAAAGATCTGAGAACAATTGCAAAATCTGAAGGATGGTTAATAACTACATATCAACAAGGAAAAGATCTTATTAATGCTTTAAATCTTTCTGATTACATTAAATCACATTATGCTTTTACTTTAAAACACAATGGGGAAAATATTATAATGTATGACGGGAAACTTTCCTATGAAGAAAAAATTCACTGCATATGCCATGAATTCGGACATATTATCCTTGAACATACAGAAGATAGTTATATTGTTGGATATAGTCAAGATTCAGAACAGCAATCTAAACAGGAACAAGAAGCTGAGGCGTTTGCTGCCGAGATGGCAGCACCAATATTTTTTTTAAGAAAATCAGCAATTAAAACTATTGACGATTTAATAAAAACAGGCTTGCTTAATAAAAATCAAGCAATTTTACATATGGAAAATATTAAATTGAATTTTCCTGAAACTGATATTGATATTGCATTATCTAACCGGATATTTCCAATAAATAACTCCAGAGATAGGAAAATTAGGAAACTTGGGATAATTACTTCTGGTATTGTATTTTTTCTGTTAATTATTGGATTTGTGACACTTAAATATATTTCCAATTATAATCAACAAGTAAACTCGGAAATGGTTTACGTAACTGTTAGTGGCAAGAGTTATCATATTGAAAACTGTTATCATATACGAGATAAGGATAATTTAATTTGTATTTCATCTGCAGAAGCTAAGACATCAGGTTATAAACCTTGTAGAGACTGTATAATTGAATCAGACGTTTTTTAAGATACATTTGGATAATCTTACTTATTATTTTACCTCTCTATTTATAAAATAAATTATTTTTTCTAATATATAAACCTTTAATTATGTCAATTAATTTATTATTTGTAACTGTTTGCATTATAGCATGTTTTTAAATTTTCTCAACTTAAAAAAATACCACTTTATATCCATGTAACTATGTAAGAATCAATTCAAATTTTGTGTAGGCGTTATCTGCTGAAACATTTTCGTGGGAGATTGTTTATAGGCTTTCGCACATTGCACAAAATGTCTTAATTACATTAGACCATTCAGATTCTCTAACCCATTGTAAATAAGGCTTCTCCCCTCTTTGCTTTATACATCTGCCATACTTGTATTGCAGATTTTTATAAAGCTCATTCCATAAAGTGCCA
This sequence comes from uncultured Lachnospiraceae bacterium, assembly GCA_949743325.1. Lineage (GTDB taxonomy): Bacteria > Bacillota > Clostridia > Lachnospirales > Lachnospiraceae > CAJJNI01. Next base: position 1,844 of record CATJTQ010000139.1, on the reverse strand, counting down.
TAATACATTTGGGTTTTTGCAGCCAACATTCTTACTCCTGCGTTGAGTTTGTTTCTGTCCTCATACCAATTATACAACAAAATTTGCCGCTTTGCAGCACTCTTTCATTTCTATTTGTGCTGACGATTTTGCGGTAGAATGGAGATTAAAATGAAAAAGAGACTCATTACATTATACTCGGTTCTATTGCAAACAGTATCGAGTATAATTATACTGTCGTTAATGCTTACCGGATGTTCAGAGAGTGGACGAAAGACTCCAACAAAAACGGTCAGCGGACGTCCCCAGTTGATAACAGAAAAAAACGAAAGTGTATCATCAGAGATTACCATTGGAGCAAAGACTATTTCTTCGGAAGAAGAAATTACCTCTACCAATGAGATTGAGAACACCTCCTACTATGATAATTACGAATCTATTGGAGCCAATGAATTAGAAACGAAATCCTCACCGATAACCGATTTTGAATACAAAACGAATGACTATGGGGAAATTGTTATAACAAAATATATTGGACAAGACAGCATTGTAATAATTCCATCTGAAACAGACGGAAAACCCATATCTGAATTAGATCATAAAGCGTTTTATGACTGCACACATATTACGGATATTACTATCCCTGACAGCATTTTGACAATAGGACTTTTGGTATTTAATGGCTGTGACAACTTGCTAAATATAAACGTTGATGACAACAACATAAATTTCTCGTCTAAGGACGGAGTTTTGTTCAATAAAGACAGTTCATACTTAATTCAATTTCCCTGCGGAAGAAATGGTGACTATTCTATTCCATCAGGGACAGAAGCAATCGGAAGCAAGGCCTTTCAAGATTGTAAACAGTTATTATCCGTGACAATTCCCGACAGTGTTACTACACTTGATGACGGAGCATTTTATAGATGTTCTCGTTTAAAAAGTGTCAAAGGCTGCGAGAATATTTCCGTAATATCACCTGGAGCCTTTGGGTATTGCAAAAGCCTTTCCGAAATTGAGTTTAGTGATAATCTCAAAACAATAGAATTTGACGCATTCACCGATTGCGATATGCTCTCCCAGATAGTTTTTCCCGACAGCCTTTCTGAACTGGGAGCAAGAGCTATTGATGGGTGCCTAAAAATCCACGTTAAATATAAAGGCAAAATCTATGATTATTATGAACGCGAACAACTTCGTCAGGATATAAACAATTCACAAAATTACACTGACAATCAGACAAATCTAAGCGACAACTCAAATGAAAACAAAGATGATGTTCCTTCTCTTGATGATATTAAACAATCCATTAGCAATTTTGAATCGGAAAATACTCAATATTTAGATGCTATTAATGAATTAGCAGAGCAATATTCTAAGTGCAACGATATGATTGTCAATTGTGATGAAATCATTAACAATTGTGAAAATAAAATTTCAAATGGATATGCAACAGGACAGACAATACAAGATATGAATGAAACCAAACAGCTCAAAGAAGATTATGAAGCACTTCAAATAAAGATATTACAATATATTATTGAGTATAAAAATGAAATTCAAGCTCGTGAAAACGCAATCGCATTTTGTCAATCAATAATTGACGAATATTATCCAAACGAAAGATGATTTTTTGGACACTCCATAAAATTTTGTGTAAAAGCAAATCCAACCAGTCAAGAGCAGGGCTTGCATACAGAAAAGAGACTACTTGCCATAGAAGGGGTAGTCTCTTTTTCTATAAATACCTATAAAAAGTTCGCCAGTGGCTTTCTATTGGCAATTTTTTTACTTTTCCCACAAAATTGTTGGTCTTTTGTTATTCTTGGCGCAATCACTTAAGTATAAATTCATCAATGTTTGAT
>CATJTQ010000138.1 GCA_949743325.1 uncultured Lachnospiraceae bacterium | reverse complement strand
TTTTTATTTTATTTACAATTATTTAATATGCTAGTGTAGCTCAGTCGGTAGAGCAGCGCATTCGTAATGCGCAGGTCGTGTGTGCTCGATAAGGGGACGCGGCGGCGGATCGCGGGTCTTGCAGATTTTTTTACAGTTTAATGGGGCGGATAGGGTGAACATTTAGTTCCCTGTATCGGAATGGCAGTTTAGTCTGCCGGGAAAATTAAATATGCTGGTGTAGCTCAGTCGGTAGAGCAGCGCATTCGTAATGCGCAGGTCGGGGGTTCGAGTCCGTTCACCAGCTCCAAGTTGAAAGCTATATTTTTTTGCGAGTTGCATAAAGAATATAGCTTTTTCTTTACACAATAGCTAACCTCAGATCTAAACAGATTACAGCTTTATGTTTAGAGAAAACAAAAAGAACAAATTTAGAATGGCGGCTTATCGTAAGATAAGAACTAATAATGAAGAGCAGGAATCAAGTCTTGAAACACAAATTTCTTATTACAGAAAACTTATTGCAGAGAATGAGAACAGGCAATTTATGAAAATCTAAGTCAACAGTGCTTTAGGAGCGTAAAAAAGCGTCTTAAATTCACGAAGATGGTAGAGGTTTGTAAATTCTAATTGTCCATAAATATCAACTTGCATAAAATTTCCAAGATTTCTATTGAAAAATTTACACAAAAGGTGTATAATTAATATGGTATAGTGTACTACAAAACATAGTTTGGTTTTTGATGAAGGAAGTGATATAATGGCATTAACAACAGCAACGCAAATTGCTTATGAATTGAACATTTCCAGTTCTTATCTATTAACCTTGCTTGAGAATGGCGTATTTGCGCTAAAGAACAATAAGTGGGATACTGCCATTATAGATGATGTAAAGAAATATATGGCAAGTAATGCTGATAATTCTGCTAAAGCATCTTCACCGGAATATAAGACAACTAAAATCAATAACCGCCGGTATTTAGGTAATAAGTATAAACTGTTGCCATTCATTAAGCGTATTGTTGATGAGAACTGTATAGGTATCAATACCGTTGCCGATATTTTTGCAGGAACGGGTGCGGTAGCCTCAGCCTTTACAGATAAGAAGATTGTCACAAATGACAATATGTATAGCAACTACATCTGTCATGTTGCATGGTTTGGTTCTGAACAATTTTCGCAAGCGAAAATCGTTCAATATATTCAACAATACAATAGCATGAATATAGACGAAAGCAACTACATGACCGACAACTTTGCCGACACTTATTTTTGCAGAGGCGATTGCAGCAAGATCGGTTATATTCGTGAGGATATTGAAAAGGAGTATGCTGCTCATAAAATTAATGATCGCGAAAGAGCATTACTCATCACGTCGTTACTATATGCAATGGACAAGATTGCAAACACCTGCGGTCATTATGATGCGTATCGTCAAGGCGTTGTATTCGATAAACATTTGGAACTGTCGGTTCCGATTCCCGAAGAGCATAACAATTCAAACAATATCTGCTACAACGAAGATGCTAATGATCTTGTGAAACACATTCAAGCTGATTTGGTCTACATAGATCCTCCGTATAACTCACGCCAATATTGCGATGCATATCATTTGATTGAAAATGTGGCTCGTTGGGAAAAGCCGGAGGTTACCGGAGTAGCCCGCAAAATGGATAGAACTGCATTAAAGAGTGATTATTGTACTCAAAATGCAACTAAAGCCTTTGAGGAATTGATTGAAAACATCAGTGCAAAATATATTTTGCTTTCTTACAATAATATGGCTGAAAAAGGTAATCAACGTTCCAATGCTAAGATTTCCGATGAGGACATATTCAGAATCCTTGAAAAAAAGGGAGCGGTAACGGTGTACTCCGAAACATATAAGGCGTTTACTGCGGGGAAGTCCAATATAGATGACAATCAAGAGCGTCTTTTCTTGTGTGAGTGCTATGACAAAAAAGAGATCATACCCTCGCCACTGAATTATATCGGGGGTAAGTTTAAACTGTTGCCACAGATTCTTCCCTTGTTTCCACAGATTTCTGGAACATTCATTGATTTGTTTTGCGGTGGATGTAACGTTGGAATTAACGTTGACTGTAACAAAGCTATTTTGAATGACAAAAACCGTGATCTTTGTTATATGTATAACACTTTTAAAAACTTGGATAAATCCGAACTCTTTAGGTTTATTAATGTAATAATTGATAAATACGGTTTGTCGCGTTCGAGTGAGAAAGGGTATGCTTTTTATGGATGTGACAGTTCAAAGGGACTTGGTTCATATAACAAAGAACCTTTTTTGAAAATGAGAGAGGACTTTAATGAACACACTAATTTAGATTACTACTATTACACAATGTTGTATGTATTGGTAATCTACTCGTTCAATAACCAAATTCGATTTAATCGGGAGGGTAAGTTCAATCTTCCTGTAGGCAAACGTGATTTTAACGATAAGATGCAAGAAAAGCTATCAAAATTTGTTGACCGAATAAAGAGCGGCGACTATACTTTTACTTATGTGGATTTTAGGAATATCGACTTGGATAAATATGGAGCAGACGATTTTATTTATGCCGATCCGCCGTATTTCATTACCTGTGCTACATACAACGAGCAGGGGGGCTGGAGTGAAGATGATGAGCGCGATTTGTACAACTTTTTGGATAATGCCAACAGCAAAGGCGTACGATTTGCTCTATCCAACGTTATCAGCAGTGAGGGTAAAACAAACGAGATTTTGTCCGAATGGGTGACAAAGAACAGCTATAAGGTTATTCATTTGGATTATAACTACTCCAATTCCAACTATCAAAAAAAGGATAGAGAAAGTGGATCGGACGAAGTGCTGATCGTAAATTATTGAGGTGTTTTATGCCATACGAAGAACTTACATACAAGAGCTTTTGCTGGTGTCTGGGAACGACTAGTTTCAGAACAGAGAATTTCAATCTCAAAATAGAACAACAACTTCGTCTACTCAATAAATTTTGGAGTCTGCATCCGGAAAAAGATTTTTCGTGGAGCGGCAGCGACTATGTCCAAGAAGAATATTACGAGTTTATGCAAGAGAATGGATTCGTTAAAGGTAATGCTCCAAGGAAGGACAAAGACGCCCGTGAAAAGACATCCGGTTTGGTTGATATAGGTCTGATAGATTCAAATCGTAAGCTCACTAATGCCGGAAAGGCTCTCCTTGATATTAGCCTATTGGGTGACTTTACTCCAGATAACGGTCTAATGTTACCCAAGGACAGCTTCATTTACTTTAAACAGCTTTTAAAGACCTACAACAATGTTGATGGAAAAATTGTCCGTCCTATGCTTGTGTTGGCATATCTTTTGTCAAAGCTGGATTATCTTACTCTCGATGAGGCGACATATTTAATGCCGCTATGCATAACTAAAGAAATCACCGTTGATATGGTAAATAAAATAAAGGCTATTCGGCAAGGAAGATTAACGATTGACGAGGTCATCTACAGCATTATAATGTCAATGGACAACTACAAAAAGGCTCTGGATATACTGTTAAATAATGATGTTGATGAAACTTTGATATGCGATATCGGAATTAATAGGAAAAGCAGAGGTTACGATGCCCCGTATTTTAAATTATATACATCATTAAAGTGTGTAGTTTTCGATCAGCGAGAAAGCGCGATAATTGATGTGTATGAAGCTATCGAGAATATTAATATTGGTGGCTGGTGGAAGAAATTACTTTTTGGCAAAGCAACTAAAAAGGCGGTCAACATTGCCCCTAAGAAATCACTTAAAAATGTGCAGATAACTTGCTCAAAAGATGAATCTGAATTCAAAAAAGAGTTTTTTAGACTTTTACATCTGTTTAAGGCGAAAGCAACACTACACGACTATCTTGATTTGAATCGTCGATATTTCAAAGCGACAGATGCTGTTATCTTTGAGGATGACAAGGTTTCGCTTGATGTTATCCCTAAGTATTTTTTGAATTCTATATCGGACGAGCTATTTGAATACGCATTTAAGCCATCTGATAATTTGTTTGAAAACTGTACTCTGACAGAAATCGCTCCTTGTCTTGTGATTGAGGAAAGCGGTATAATTAACGGCATAAATGAAGAACTTGATCTCAACGTTAAGTCCATTGATGAAGCACGTAAAGCAGTACAAGATAATCGTCACAAACGCTTTAACGAGCTTATTGATAAACAATTTAGTGACGAAAAATTGATTGAATTGTTGGAATGCTTTGAAGAGCGTAAAGACAAACAAATTATGGACAGTGTTACCAATAATGCGGATATTCCAACGATATTTGAGTATATCTTGGGAGTAATTTGGTATAAGGTAAGCGAACGCAAGGGGAATATTCTTGACTATATGAACCTGTCGCTTGAAGCTGATCTGCTGCCCAAAACTCACGCTGGAGGCGGCGAAGCAGATATCGAATATTGGTATGAAGCTTGCAATGAATATCCGGAACATTGTATGTTGCTAGAGGTAACTTTAGCTGATGGAACGAATCAACGCCGTATGGAAATGGAGCCTGTTTCGCGCCATTTGGGTGAACATATCCTAAAATACGGTAACACAAAATCGTACTGTGTGTTTTCGACCACATATCTTGATAGAAATGTTATTTCTGATTTTCGTAATCGAAAGACATACGAATATCTAAGCAAGGATATGACGAATTCGGTTAGAGGAATGAAGATTATTCCGCTGCAGACATCGGAGATTAAAGCAATTATTAGGAATCACATTACTTACAAAAAGCTGTATGAGATTTTTGAGAAAGCTTTTCAGTCTAATAGAAGCATCACAAGTTGGTATAACGATCAAATAGTTTCACAACTGACTTAAAGATAGAATGGCTTATTAAAAAAACAATTTTCAACGCAAGCAAGTCTAATGGAACTATAATAGCAAAGCAAGTCATTAGTAAGGAGGCAATTTAATGATTTCATTTGTACACTTGTCTGATATCCATTTTACAAAATGGAGTAAAGGTAGTTTTGATATTGATAGTGATCTTCGCAATGAAATAATTCTAGATATAAAACACAACTTTGCCGGAAAGATTAATAATCCTGATTTTGTCAATATTACTTTACACAATTTTCTCAAAAAAACGAGTTTTTTGGATCACCACCAAAATTCACTCCGCTTCGCTTTGTGAATTTTGGTGGT
>CATJTQ010000137.1 GCA_949743325.1 uncultured Lachnospiraceae bacterium | reverse complement strand
TCAAACATCTTTATCCTATTATTTTGACTTAGAGTTTTCTACGCATTGCATAAAATTCTTTTTTGTTTTATATAAGTTTTGGATATAACAAAGTATTAGAAGATTTTTTAAAATACCCTCAAAATTACATAAACATTGAAAAAGAATGTAAAACCGAAATAAACAATATAATAGAAACACTTAGAAAATCGGGAGTACAAACAAATTTTTCTTCGTTTAAACTTAATGTTATTAACAATATTAAGGAAACATTTTCTTTTTCTAAAGATTTGAACGAAATGGTGCAGTCAATTGTGAATAATATTCCAATTTTACAACAGGAATCGAAGTGTATCATTACACTTTTAACCATCCTTCAAAAACTACAAACTCAATATAATATTCTCAATATGGAAATCCCTTTGATAATTTATCAAGGAGATTACGATGATTTGCCATCAATTTTTGAAAAAGTAAATGGTAATGGAACTACATTAAGTAGATATGATATATATGCTGCCACTTGGAGTCAAATTAAGTTTGATTATAATGATACTACAATTTTAGAATTTGTTGATGCAAAATATACGGACATGATAGAACGAACAGGAGTGGAAATTTTAAATTATTATCCTGGACAAGTAAAAAAAGAACAACATATTAATCTTTTTGAGTTTTGTTTTGCTTTTGGAAAACAATTAAAAACTGAATGCCCAAGTATTTTTCTAACCAAAAGAACCACATCATCGGATGTTGATTCAATAGGTTTTGTATTACTTAGTGCAATTTTGAATAATAATATTAAATCATTAGACGGCATAAAAAAATTTTTTGAGAATTCTAAAAATAATTATACTAAAGATTTATTTGATTTAAAGGTAAAAATATTAGAGTGCGCCAAAAAAGTGGAAAATATTCTTTGCAAATATATTATGCCAATTGATGAGAAGACAAGTTTAGCTAAAGCGATAGATTCACAAATGATTACTATTGTAGCCTCTCTTTTTAAAATTAAATATACATTTAATCCGAATTCTTTTTCAGTTACACCCAATCCCAATTGTAAAAAAATGCTATCAGCATTTGAAGTTTGTATGCCTAAAAGGTATCTATATGATATAATTCGAGGATACTGGTCAGGGTCTGGAGATACAAAGGCAACAGACGAATTGTCTAAATCACTTGAAAATAATATTTATATGCTTCCAATCCCAAAAGAGTCATGGGAAACAATTCTTTCGGAATGGATGAATGATCAAATACAAAAACCTTCCAAAAGAATTGCCCCAGAAAGTAAACTGTTTCTTAATTATATAATACGCAAACAAATTGCTGAAACACGTTACGCCGGTAAAAAATTTGATTTTGCATTGATAATTACAAAAAATCGATTTAATGCAAGCTTTAACAATAAACCAGGATTAGCAGCGGTTGGAAATACTTGTATTCTCCCAGAACATGAGAATAGAAGTGCCCAGACATACACTCTTTACGAAGATGAAGAATTAAGGAAAACTATAACCAATAATGATCAAAATACATTAAATGATTTCCTTTATCCTGAAAAATCAGAATTGTCATTTACTACTTCAGCAAATACAATGACATATGATCGGTATTTATCTTTTATAAATAATCGACATCAGTATTTAATTAACATTTTCTTTAAGCTTTATGGCATTAGCTAACAAAAATACGTGGACTATTATGCTTCATATCCAAGAAAACCTTCCGAGCCCAAAATAACTTGTCCTTACTGTAAAAGCACCGATACAAAGAAAATCGACGTTATTAGTATGTCAGTATCTGTCGGATTATTTGGGATTGGGTCTAAGAAAATCAATAGACAATGGCATTGTAATAACTGTGGATAATATGTATAAAAAAATTCAACATTAGAGATACATAATTTGTTTTATTCTACAAAAAGTAAATTTGATATTGAATATGTTTTTAACAATAATATTTATCATGGTATTGCAATTGTAGCAAGACTATTGCAAATAGTTTGTATACAATAAATAAACCTAATTGAAATCTATACTATATTTAGTAGAAAATTAGAGATATAATTATAACTTTACTGAAACATTGCTTAATTTGCGGAATAATTATACTATTTAAATGAATTACATAGATAAAGGAAATAATATAAAATGATAGATACTAAAAATATTGATAGAATAGGCGTTGCGAAGGTTCAAGATATTGTATGTTCAAGATTACATTGGATTTTTAGGGAACAAGTTTCGGATGATTATGGAGTAGATGCACATATTGAGATAAAAGAAAACTGTTATGCGTGTGGGAAAATTATTGGGGTTCAAATAAAAACTGGGGACAGTTATTTTAATAAAAGTGGGGATAAAGGAAAAATTATTTTTAATGAAAAACATTATAGATATTGGAAGAATTATTCTCTTCCTGTTATTGTGATTTTTGTAAATACAACAACATCTCAATGTTATTGGGAACATATTCACGTACAAACAATAGAAGAAATTTCAAATAAAAAATATAAAATCGTTTCAAATACAAATCATATTTTTGATGAGAGCGCAAAAAATGATTTATTAAAATTGGCAAAAGGGATATATGTTTCGTTACCATCTAAAAAAACAATGGAAATTTACAAATCTCTTGATGTTCTTAATATTAATGGAATAGAAAAAAGAAAAAACTATAAACTCTTAGATATTGAAAAAATATTAGATATTATAAAAAACTCTTATAATGATAACATTCAACGAAATGCTTTCAGCATATTGAGGGATATAACTAATGGAGATTTTTCAAGAATGGATTTTTCTGGCTTAAATCTGTATGGAATTAATTTTAATCAGATTACACTTAGGGCAATGGATTATCAAACTAAATTTGAAAACACTGTTTTATATATAAATAATTTTATAAATTACTATGGTGATTATTCTATTCTACACATCGATTGTGTATCAGATAAAAATTTAGAAGTTTGGTTAAAGAATGATATAGTTCAAACTTGGGATTTAAATATTTTTAGATGCATAAATACAAGAAAACAAAAATGTAATATTATTGATAGAAAAAAGTATTTAGAAATTTTCAACAATAAATTGTCAATTGGTGTAGACGATAGTCTATATTATAATAAAATATATGTTACAAACAAAGAAGAACAAGTAGTAAAAATTATTGAACCAATAGTTACAACAGATGTATATGGTTGTGACTTTAGTAAAGCATTTTTTGTAGATGGATATTTAAAAGAACTTTTATATCAAAATGGTGCGATAGTAGATCAGCAAGAATTATTTAAAGATATTTAATAAAATGATAAATATGCCAAAATAAGGATTACCGTTTGTGATTTGTGGAGAATCACATAAGCATTTATGGAGATGCTTATTTTTGATAATGTTATAATAAATAAGGAGTAGTATAATGGGTCAAAAATATTATTGTGCCAAATGTGGGAACATTAACACTGATGAACAACAGTGTTTAGGTTGCTTAGAAACAAAATATATTAAACTAATTCCAGAAAAATATATATCTTATATCGCTGGAACAATTCCTATGTTAAATAAAGACCTTAAGGAAGAATTTATTGAAAATGTTATAAAAACCTCTCCAGACTTTGATCAATCAGCTTGGGATAGAAGGATCCACTGGGAAGAATATGATGATAACCTTAATAATAAAATTAAACAAGAACAAGCTAATCACCCCAAATGTCCAACCTGTGGTTCAACTAATGTTCAAAAAATAACAGGATTGGAACGTGGCATATCTGTTGCAACATTAGGTTTATTTAGCAAAAAGATAAACAAAAGTTTTAAGTGCAATCATTGTGGATATACTTGGTAAGGAGAGTTATATATTATGTTACCAAAGGAAATTGTAGATATTCTTGAAAAATACCAGTTTGATAATCAAAACTATCTTATTGAAATTAACAAAAGCATTAACGCAATAACATTTAATTTGCAATCAATTTTAAATAATTTATCAAATACACTTTGTAAAATTAGTAATGGAGAAATCATGGCTGATGATGAAGACATACTATGGCAAGAAATAAAGACACTTCGGAATTTTATTCGCAATATTGATAGCATAAACATTAAACCTAAATCTGAAGAAGTTATAAATGATATTGATGACCAAAATCCTCCCATGGCAGATATTTACAGTGTTGTTGTATTAAAACATACTTTAAAATGCTCTTCAAATCACCAGACCAATGATGTTGAAATACAACTTCCAGTAGTTGATTATGCCGGTAATATTAAATCACATAAACTTAAAGCATCTTATTGTTTTACCTGTAAAAGATTTACAGTATTAAAAAATGAATTTGATAAAATTAAAGATGTTGTAGTATGTAAAGTTATTGATGAAACAAATACATATCCTATTTCACTTTCTAATAATTATTCCGAATTTGAACAAAGAAAATCACTATTAGCCCAATATGGTTATAATGTTCAAACCAAGAAAAATTTATCCGATATTCAACGACAAAGAATTCTTACTCTTTTAATAGAAACAAATATAATGACTCAAAGGCAACTTCTTGATCATATCAGTATTTTAATTGAAAGAGGTAGTAAGATTGAATCGTGGAAATGGGCAACAGATAAATGGGTAAAAGACAAAGCGTTTATTGATGAATATAAGAAAAATACTTTACCACAATATCTAATCAAAGATGTCATTCTTAAATATCATCAACCAAAGTTTCCTGAAGTTCAAATTGCTAACAAAAAATAATAAAGTTTTAGCTTATTTCTTAAACAGCACGGCAAAGCCGTAATGGAAGCCACCGACAAAGGCAATCCCTACAACATAACCTGCCCCTATTGCAAAGCAACCAATGTAAGAAAAATCGGAATAGTAAGTCGTTCTATATCTACCAGTATATTTGGCTTAGGGTCAAAGAAGATAGGAAAGCAGTGGCACTGTAATAAATGTGGGTCAGTTTTCTAATATCTAAGGTACTTTTTGTTTAAAGTTAATCACTGTCATAATTATCTCCTTTCATAAATATTTGTGTTTTTACACACAGAAAAGAGACCTGCCATTATAAAATAAACGGTCTCTTTTTGTATTATCGATTTTTATCGAGTATTAACCTTTTTCCAATAAAATTCTCCGCAAATAATCATCAAAAAACGGAACAGTAAAATCAATTTCTCCATATGAAGGTGCATAGAGCAATCCTTTGTTAATCAAATTATTTCTTATTGGAGAGATTTTACTTTGATTTGAATTCATCTTAATAGCTAGCTCTTTCGTTGAACACGGAAACTTGTCAAACGAAACCATAGCAAGAAGGAAATTTTTCTCAGCTTTCGTACTTTTGTTGAATCTTGTACTGAAAAAGCTATCATCTATTTTTTCAATGTATTCATTATAAACATTTTCTGCATCATCTTTCGTGAATTCATATCCTATGCCGTTAGAAAGTTTCCATAATATTCTTCCATACTGCTGAATAAAATATGGGTAATTCCCGGTTGCATTTAAGATGTATTTTATAGCTTCACCTGAATATCTGATCTTACTTTTCTTTGCGGGTTCTGTCAATGCCTTAACTGCATCATATTGTTTCAATGATGTAATCTTTACAAAATCAAACAATCTTTCAGCATATGACTTTGCGTCTGAAGAAATTCTTAATATAGTAGGAAGTCCAGCACCAATTAAAATAATAGGAAGATTTAGTTGATTGACACGATGAAGAGATACTATTAATGCAGTCAAATCTTTCTTTTTTAGATTTTGTATTTCATCTATTAAAAAACATATTTGTTTCTTGCATTTAACAGCCAATTCTCCAAGTGTTATAAAAAGAGTCAATAAGTCTCTTGATAAATCACCACTGTTTGCAGTTTCAAATGTGTTTAAAGTGTCTGCGTCAACTCCGAAAGAAACATCATTATCCTCTACACCATATGTCATCTTGAATGATAACAATACTGCTTTAGCATTTTCAACTAATGCTTTTACAGATTCCATTCTACTCATTTGTCTTATAAAATATTTGCAAGTTAAAGTAATCGAATGAACAAAGTCAAAATGCTCATCACATTCAATATGTTCATACAAGTAATTATACGTTGCAGCTATATCTTCTACTTTATTAAGCAATACGGTTTTCCCAACACCACGCACACCATAAAAAATTGTATGTGTAGCCATTCCACCATCCCGCAAATCCAACAAGATAGTTTTTATATTATCAATAATATCATCTCTTCCTGCTAAATATTCAGGCATAGTCCCTGCACCAGGTTTATAAGGATTCGTCATAATGAATTCCTCCAAGTAATATATTACCTCCTATTTTATCATAATATTCCAATTTATTCAACAGCACTTGTTAAATTTTATCAATTATACCACAAAAACGATAAAAAGATTGTCACATTTTTACATAAAAACAAAATGTTGACAGCATAAAAAGTTTGTGATAAACTCTATGTAAATAATAGTGCTGTAATGCTATAACTATTATACTTCATAAATTTGAATTTGTCAAGCAATGTTTTCAAGTATTTGAACAAAAGGAGAAAAAATGGATATTGTTGATAGAATACTTTTAGAATTAAAGGACGACAGAGGGGCGCAAAAAAAATTTGCCAAAGCTGTTGGTATAAGTAGTTCTAATGTTACAAATTGGAAGAATGATAAATTAGAAAACAAGCCTGTTGCTATAGTTAATTCTGCAAATAAACTAATCAAAATCGCAAACTACTTTGGCTGGTCTGTAAACTATCTTGTTACAGGCGAAGAATCTCATTATCTATTATCAAATGATGAGCAGCAACTCCT
>CATJTQ010000136.1 GCA_949743325.1 uncultured Lachnospiraceae bacterium | reverse complement strand
TCTTTTTCAATTAATTTTTTAAATTCTGGGGATGGCTCTAATCCGTCTACTTTAATCATACCTAATGCATAATCCCATTTTTTGTCTGTACTGACTAGCATAAAATCAACTCCCATATTCTTTTTTATTTATTTTATCATGTTTTACGAACAATATCCATCACAATTTTTTACATGATATCACATATTAAAAAACCCCTGCAAATGGCATCCCACACCATTCACAAGGGTTTCTTCATTCAAAATAACCAGTCAAACTTCGCCTTATGCGTTCATCTGTGCCGCAACCTCAGCTGCAAAATCTTCTTGTTTCTTTTCAATACCTTCACCAGTCTCATAACGAACAAACTTCGCAATCTTAACATCTGCACCAGCAGCCTTTGATACTGATTCTAAATATTTCTTAACTGTCTCTTTATTCTCAGCTTTTACATATTCCTGCTCTAACAGGCATACTTCCTTAAGCTCTTTGTTGAGACGTCCAATAATCATTTTCTCAATAATGTTATCAGGCTTTCCTGCGTTTTTAGGATCATTCTTAGCCTGCTCTAAGAGAATGCTCTTCTCATGCTCTTTGTATTCTTCACTTACATCTTCCTGAGAAATATATTTAGGATTGAGCGCTGCAATCTGCATAGCTACATTGGTAAGCGCCTCTTTTACTTCATCTGTAACGGCAGTTGTCTCTGCCTCAACAATAACACCAATTCTGCCGCCGCCGTGTGTATATGACACTACACAACCATTATTGGCAACAACCTTTTCAAATCTTCTTATTGTTAAATTCTCACCAATAACTGCAACTTTATCTGTTAAAGCATCTTTAACAGTCTTGCTTGAATCTAAGTTCCAGCTTTCAGCCAAGAATGCATCAATATCAGAAGAATCTGATTTTAATGCCTGATTAGCAACTGCCTCAACAAAATTCTGAAACTCTTCGTTCTTAGCAACGAAATCAGTCTCTGAATTAACCTCAACAACCGCTGCTGTGTTTCCATCTATAACAACTTTTGAAAGACCTTCTGCAGCAATTCTTCCAGCTTTCTTCTCAGCCTTAGCCTGTCCGTTCTTTCTAAGGAAATCTACTGCTGCATCCATATCTCCGTTAGTCTCATTCAATGCTTTTTTACAATCCATCATACCTGCGCCGGTCATCTCACGCAGTTCTTTTACCATAGCTGCTGTAATAGCCATTATTATCTCCTCCATATATTATCAAATAAAAATTATATAACAATTTTCAATTAACTGCACAAACACAGCTGCTTGACATACTGTCTATGATAGTCAAAGACTCCGACACAAACAACGAAGCACCAAAACTTAAAACGCCCAAGCAGCGTTGGCTTTGACTCTAGTGACATTACCCATACATATATATAACAAGTTATGCATATATGGACTATTGCCTGCAAATTAATTATTCAGCATCTTCCTCAGAAGTTTCTTCTGCTGCAATTTCCTCTGCTGCACCCTGATTAGCTTCAACTACAGCATCCGCCATTTTAGATACAATCAATTTTACGGCTCTGATAGCATCATCATTACCAGGAATTACATAATCTAATTCTTCAGGATCACAGTTAGTATCTGCAATACCAATAAGCGGAATGCCAAGAGAGTGAGCTTCCTGAATACAAATTCTCTCTTTCTTAGGATCAACAACAAAAATTGCATCAGGTATCCTCTTCATATTTTTGATACCGCCAAGGTTTCTCTCTAATTTATCTAATTCTTTCTTTAATTTAATAACTTCTTTCTTAGGAAGAACATCAAATGTACCATCTTCCTGCATAGCTTCAATAGCTTTTAATCTTGCAATTCTACTCTGTATAGTCTTAAAGTTAGTAAGCATACCTCCAAGCCATCTCTCATTAACATAGTACATTCCGCATCTCTCTGCCTCTGTTCTAATAGCATCCTGAGCCTGCTTTTTAGTACCAACAAAAAGAATTGAACCGCCATCAGCAACTATATCGGATATAGCTCTGTATGCTTCATCCACTTTACCTACTGATTTCTGCAAATCAATAATGTAAATACCATTTCTCTCTGTATAGATATATGGAGCCATCTTTGGGTTCCATCTTCTAGTCTGATGTCCAAAATGAACACCTGCCTCAAGTAACTGTTTCATTGAAATTACACTCATTTTAATACCTCCATTTGGTTAATCTTCCGAATGTGTCATCTCCCAACGCTACAACTATGCACCACGTCAAAATCAACATTCGTGTTTTTTCGAACTTCAATATGATACCATATATTTTCCATTATTGCAAGCAAAAATATAGTATACATAATCACTGAAGATTTATGCGCTTGTCTTATCCTTATATTTTTCTGCCTGCATTTCAAACATCTCCGCATATTTTCCTTTCTGCGCCATCAGCTCCTCATGGCTACCCTGCTCAATAATGCGGCCGTTCTCAAGCATAAGGATACGATCCGCAATCTTCGTTGTTGACAGGCGATGAGAAATAAACAATACAGTTTTATCTTTAGCAGCTTCAAGCATACTTTGATTTACATAATACTCACTGATTGGGTCTAATGCTGAAGATGGTTCATCTAGGATAACAACATTACAGTTTCTTGGGAAAACTCTGGCAATTGCAACTTTTTGACCTTCACCGCCTGAAAGGAGTACGCCTTTATCATCAAACTCACGGGACAGGACAGTACTTGTACCCAATTCAAGCTGCGCCAATTTATTCTGAAAACCACTTTTTTCAAGAGCATTCTGAATAATCTGTTCATCTTCCTGCTCTACACAATCCATCTTTACATTCTCTGCAATAGTTGCGGCCAGCAGCTGATAATCCTGAAAAACAACTCCATAATAATTTCGGTAATCTTCCAGCTTATAATCTCTTATATCTGACCTACCTAAACATATTTTACCTTCACTGACATCATACAAACGCATAATCAGCTTAATCAAAGTAGTCTTTCCCGCACCGTTATAACCAACAAGAGCCACTTTTTCCCCCGGATGTATTGTCAAACTAATATCTTTTAATGTCGGTTCTTTCATACCTTCATATGCAAATGACACATGATCCAAAATAATTTTCTCTGAATTTTTTGGAATAGGTAATCCATCTTTCGGATCAACCATTTTAGGCTTGTATTCCAAAAAGCATCGAAATTTCTCAATATACAAGCTATCCTTTTTTAGTCTAGAAAAGAAATATACCATTCCACCCCAACTATTATCTAAGCTTAAAGTTCCTGAATACAAAGCAAAAAAACTTCCATATGTATACTTATGCTGATCCAAAACACCGTATAGAAGATATCCCATATAGAAACCTTTTAACAGAGCGTTATAAAAAAATGATTCTAACACTCCTCTTATTAACATAATTTTGATTCCATACTTGCGTATCGCACCAATCAATTGAACATTAGTTTTACAAAAATTATCAATTAATACCTCTTTTACTGGTGATAAACGTACCTCTTTTGCATACTCGCGCTGATACAAAACTCTGCTTGTATAATCTCTTTTTCTCTGCAACGGTTTCTGTTCCTCAGAAAGGCTAAATTCCAGCCGATTCATCTTATTTTGTACAATGCCCTGCAAAACCAAACCTAAACCAACAACTGCCAGACCAATAGAATTTATACTGACAATAACTGCAGTGGATCCTATCACAACAGTAAAGAAGGTCAACGCTTGACCAACCGACTCCAACACACTTAATGCCTTTTCATCTGATTCAGACATTGCCCAGATAAAATCATTATAAAACTTAGGATTATCATAACAGGCAAGTTCCATATCCATAGCCTTTGTAAAAAGCTCTTCATGCATCTTTCCGTATAAATATTCTTTTTTCCTAGGAAAATAACTGCCTTCATACAACCCTTTTAACAAAGATAGAAACAGATTTAATATTAATACAAAAAGCAAAAATGGAAGCATTTCTACAAATGGTCTATTTGTCTGCAATCCATCCAGTACATATTTAGCAATATAAACTGTATCTAGCACTCGTACTGTTCCAGAAACCAAAGATGAGAAAATAATCCATATTAAAAGTCCAGGGGTATATTTGGCAATAAATTTTAACATTAATAAATTATTACTAAACACCCTTAAAATAGTTAGCTTTTCATTATCCTTTGCCATTATGCTCCCTCCTCTTTGACATAATTTCCTGCCTGAAAACGGAACATTTCTGCATATTTTCCATTTTTTTTCATAAGCTCACGATGTGAACCGCTCTCTATAATTCGCCCATGTTCCAACATATAAATTCTATCAGCCAAAACTGCAGATGAAAGACGATGTGAGATAAAGACGACAGCCTTATTTTCACAAGCTTTAAGCATACTCTTATACATCTGGTATTCTGCAATCGGATCAAGCGCCGAACTTGGCTCATCCAAAATTGCAATAGCACAGTCTTTGGCAAATACACGCGCAATAGCTATCTTCTGATATTCTCCGCCAGAAAGTACCGCCCCATCAGAATCAAATTCTTTAGTAAGCGTAGTTTCAATTCCTTTTGGAAGTGTCTGCACCTTCTCATATACTCCACTGTTTTTCAATGCCATTTCCACAGTCTTACGATCTTCTTTTTTCATTCGGCGCATAAGGACATTTTCAGCAACCGTCAAACTAAATATACGGAAATCCTGAAAAATGGTTCCAAACATATTTCGGTACTCTTTCACTGAATACTCTTTAATATTATTTCCATTTAATGTCAATTTGCCCTTGGTTGGATCATAAAGCCTCATAAGAAGTTTAACAAGTGTTGTCTTCCCTGCGCCGTTTTCTCCAACCAACACAATTTTCTCCTTTTTGGAAATTGAAATATTAATATCTTTAAGAACTTCCTGAGCATGACCAAAATAAGAAAATGAAACATTCTCCATTTTAAGAAGTATATCATCTGTATTTATACTTAAACCAGGCTGGCTTTCCGAAATATTTGGTTTATAATCAAAAAATTCCCGAATATTTTGTATGTACATATGATTATCCTGCAATTTAGATATACACGCTGCATCAGCAACCAATATTTCTGATATATATGTGATTGCATTTATAAGGACAATATACTCACTTATTTCCAGATTTTTAAAATACAATAAACGAACAGATGCATAAATAATAGAACCTGCTGTAACAAATACCTGGTTTAAACCTTCTGAAAAACAAGAAAGAAGACCAACTTTAAATCCATATTTTTTTGTATTTTTAATTACAGTATTTACCGCATCCTGAAAATTAGTTATCAAAAGTACAAAACCATTTGAAAGCCTTAGCTCTTTGGCATAATCCTGCTGATATATACTGCGTTTAACATATTCCTTCTTCCGGTCTGCAAAAATATTCATCTGATAAAGTTCATAGTTAAGTTTGTTGATTTTTTTTCCTATAAAATAAGTAGAAATCATAGGAAATACAGCAAATAAAACAGCAACCGGATCAATCTGTATCGTCTTATAACACAGGTAAACCAAAGCTATTAAACTTATCATAAGACCGCTTATATTAACTAATACCCTAAAAGCTCTGCCTTTAATCTGGGTTGCTGCTTTCATATATTTATTATAAAAATCAGGATTTTCATAACACTCCAATTCAGAATCTGTTGCTTTCTCAAACATTTTAACATGCAGTTTTTCATATAATTTCTGATTTCCAACCGGATCAAGAATATTATTACTGTACTGGAAAACTATAAAAATAATAAAATATAATAAAACTGTAAAAATTAAAAATGGAATCACTTTTGAAAATGAAGCACCTTTTTCAACAAATCCTAACAGAATTTCCCAAAAGATTATTGAAGAATAAATTCCATTCAGGTGTTGTAAAATTCTGTATACAAATGAACCGATAACTCTACTTGGACAAGCCTGAAACGAAATACGAAGCATGTAACAATTACTCTTTAACGCCGACCACAAACTTACTTTTTCATTTTCTTCTTTCTTCTTAATTTCTTTACCCATATATCAACCTCCTTAAATATAACCTAAAGCTCTTATGATGTTAAGGATTAATAGAATCTTTGACTAAACTCTTCCTGAAATAACTGCAGATACCTCCTCATAAGTCATTCCTGGATGTAAATCAAAAGTACCAATCTGAATTGTATGGCTCTGACTATTATCTCTTAAATATTTATCAAACTCAGCTGCATCAGAAATAATTCCCAGTTTCTCCAGTCTTCTGGAAACAATTATAGCATCATCACCACTGTTAATTGTAATTTTTACTACATTATTGTCTTCTGTATCATTACCTTCACTATTCTGAATACCATTATTCTCTGCAGTATCATTTTCTGGCACTGAAGAATTACTATCATTATTTAAATCAACGGCGTCTCCCTCAGATGGTTCTTCTTGCTCTTGTGTTACTCCATCACTGTCTCCATTTTGTTCTCCATTTTGACCCTGTTCATTAGGATTTTCAACATTATCTGGCTGTACCTCGTTCTGTTGAGTTTCATTCTCTTTATTGTCATTATCAGTAAACAACGGAGGCTCTGTAACTTGTACCATTCCCAGTTTCTGTGCCTTATTTATTATTTCTCTGTCAGACATTTTTTTACTGCCAACTGTATAATATGCAACCGTAAATACTAAAGCTGTCGCTAATATTCCAGCTCCAAGTCCCTGTAAAAAACGTTTCATATTCCTACACTCCCTTGCTCAATTCCAGAACTAATCTCACTTCTCCTACACCCATCTCTAACTGTCTTGCTATTTCAAAATCTGTTTTGCCTTCCTTGGAAAGCATAAGTATCTGTGCCCTTCTTCCATAACTTCCTTCCAATTCGTTAACATCTTTCTGAGCTTCTTTTTCATTATAACTTGCAGAAAACATATTTTCCATATTTTTATTCATACTATCTTGTGCGTCAACAACACTATTTTCTATTGTAATGTTTTTCTTATCATTAGAATTCTCATTTTCTGAATTAATATTAGGTTCTTCTCCCCACTTAAAATTACGCTCTTCTTGTCGATTCAACATTTGAGAAACTTGAAGTTCCTTCTGAGCACGATCAAGTTTTTCAACCGTTTCATCTAACTGCTTCTGTTTATCAGATAGAAGACCATATAAAAACATAACTTCATTATGATTTTTATTAATCTGATCCATTACTTGGTCAGAATATTCATTAACTTGACTCAATTTTTCCTTAGATAACTTTTCTATTTCTCGCTTAGCCTGTTTTTGTATAGATGTTGCCGATTTTTCAGCAGCATGATCAAGACGATGCTCAACCTGATTGATCCGCTCTTCAAACATTTGATCCAGATACTCCCCTGTATTGGCGGTTTTCTCATCTTCTTTTTTTACATTTATAAAAAAGCTGCTTACAACAGCTGCTATTCCTAAAATTATCAATATTACTATAACAACAATCATAGGCTCTCCTTTACTAGTTTGCTTTTTTATATTTTTATATCAAATCCTGAACTTTTTTCCTTCTTTACAACCTTATCTTGGCTTTCCTTTTTCTTCCTCTTCTGATCCTGTTTCGTGTATTCTTGTCCTCTGCCCTTTTCTTTGGCATCGAATTTCCGCTGATGATAATCTGCATCCTGTTTTTTTATTACCTCTTTTGAAGCTCGTTCTACATCCTTTTCAAATGTTTGCTGAATATTCTGCTGATCCAGCATAGGCTTATTGTCCTCATTTTGCTTTGTAGTTGATACATCATGCGATCTTTGTACTAAACCGCTGAAATCTACTGGTCTTATTAAATCTGACATTATAACACCTGCTTTCATTAATATAATTATATTATTATTTTATTTCTAATTTTAATTATAAGCGTCAACAACCCCGCAGCAAGCTGCGGGGTATTAACCCTAATTTTTTAATAACTTATAAGTATTTCCATCTGATTGCCAAGATGCTTTCTAAGCTTCTGTAATGCTTTTGTATGAAGCTGTGAAACTCTAGATTCTGATACTTCTAGTACTAAACTTATTTCTTTTAAAGTCAATTCGTTATAATAATATAAAGAGACTACCTTCTTTTCTTTCTCAGTAAGACTATCAAAAGATTCTGCAAGTATCTTTTTTAATTCTTCTTTTTCTACTACTTTCTCAGGCTGCTCAAAATGAGAATTTTGTACTGTATCCATCTCTATTTCAATACCTTGTTCTATACATTCATTTAAAGATACAACACTATTTAAATTTATTTGGGACTGCCACTCATTAAGTTCTTTCTCACTAATCTCAAGAGCATCTGCTAACTGTTTATCTGTAGGTGCACACCCAGTAGATAACTCTATCTCCCTCGCTGCCTGATCCATTTTTTTTTGTTTCTGCCGAACGGTTCTTGGTATCCAGTCCATCTTTCTTATATGATCAAGTATTGCTCCCCTAATACGCAGACTTGCATAAGTTTCAAACTTAACTTCTTTATCAAAATCAAATTTATCTATTGCATCAATTAACCCAAATACTCCATACCCAACTAAATCATCATATTCAACATTATGTCCCAAATACATATTCAGACGCCCCGCAACGAGTTTTACCAATGGTGAATATTCAATTATTATCTGCTCTCTAATCTTTGCTGATTTTGTTTTTTCGTATTCTTCCCAAAGTTGTTTTTTTTCATTCTCTGTCATGGGGACCCTCCAGGCAACAATATTATTAAACTATATTCTATTCTTCTTCACTATCTGCAGTTTCTTCATCTTCTTCTAACGTATCCTCAGTATCTTCTTCCTCCACGCTCTCTTCAAGACCTTCTTCTGCCTCCTCTTCAATAGGCTCTGCAAATACTTTATCAAATATAACCTTTATTATATTTCCAATTATAAAGAATACAATAAGAACAACAAGAAGTGTTAATAACATTCGAAGCATATCTTCTGTTATTCCTCTTTGAATCATAACTATCATGGCTACTAAGCCTGCTGCTAATGTCACAATAGCCGGTATGTTTTTCGTATTCATGTTGTCTCCTTATATAATTTTAACCGGCTTGCCAACTGATTTTATTTCAAAATTCGATGTTTCCGGATAAAATGTTACTGTTCGTCCATAATTTAAACCTGTATCTTCCGCCACAATCGGAATCTGCAACTCCCTCAAAATTTTCTTACAAGCCTCAACATTTCTATCTCCCACACGCATCATTTCGGATTGACTTCCAAATGCAAACATCTGAGCCCCTCCAGCAATTTTTGCTTTAAGACGATTTCGGCTGACA
Organism: uncultured Lachnospiraceae bacterium; assembly: GCA_949743325.1. GTDB lineage: Bacteria > Bacillota > Clostridia > Lachnospirales > Lachnospiraceae > CAJJNI01. Next base: position 41,346 of record CATJTQ010000136.1, on the reverse strand, counting down.
CCTTTTTTCTCTATCCGTCTAAGTAATTCTTTTATACCTGTATCTGCAAACTTTGCAATATTACAATTATTTTTCACTGCAGTACTATCTGGTAACATTACATGGACCATGCCACAAATTTTTGTTACCGAATCATACAAAACGACACCAACGCACGACCCGAGACCAAGAGTTGTTATTCCGTCAGGGCTGGCACAAACATTTAAATCTGCCATTCCGACTTTTATAATTTGCACTATTCTCACCTTCTATATTTTAAAATCCTAACGCAGACATAATCCTTCCATAAGAATCCATTGCCGGCAATAATATAAAATAACCATCAATTTCAAGTTCATCACCAAACTGTGTTTGAATCAATAATGCATGATCTCCCATCTTGCCAAATTCAATAGCAGGTACACTTAAAACAGCAGCTGCCATATCAATACTTAAATATGGTACCGAAGCACCTATTGTCAAATTGGTTAATGTTGATATTGCCGAAAGATATGCTCCTGTAATAATATTACCAATTTCCTGAATAGCTGATAAATCCATATCTGTAAATGGTTCATTATTATCTTCAGGTCTTCCCAGCAAACCATTTACAAGCTTATGTGCAGCCTCCTCAGGCATCATAAACATCATGCTTCCATCAATGTCCTCGTCAAGCATAAGATATATTGCAACGACTAAATTTTCCTCACCTCCAACTATACATGACAGCGAAGGAAAATCTACCATCTTGACAACAGGAACCTGCATATCAAGCTTTTTATTTAACATTTGTGCCAAAGCTGTAGTTGCATTTCCAGCACCAATATTTCCAATTTCTTTTAAAATATCAAATTGGACTCCATTCATCTGTTCAACATTATCCATAAAAAAACACCACCTTACCTTTTTATGAAATTATATCTTTTTCTTTATCAGATATAACAGCGCTAATATCAAGAAGTGATATCAATTCACCATTGTGCTTGCCAATACCTGATATATATGAAGATTTTTCATCTTTCACATCATAAAAAACTTTCTCTATTTCATTTTCGTCCAGATTTACAACTTCCTTTACCTCATCTACAAGAACACCCACCTCATCCTGTGAATTAAGTTTCAATATTATGATCCTTGTACTGTTAGTAAATTCATCAGCAGGAAGATTCATTTTTTTTCGCAAGCTCATAACAGCTACAACTTCACCGCGAAGATTCATTACGCCTTGCATGTATGGCTGAACTTTGGGCACTCGAGTAATTTTCTGAAGCCTTGTTATATTATCAACATATTTAATATTTATACCATACTGCTCTGTTCCAATTTTTACAACAACATATTCTAAATCAATTTCTGACATTGTTGACTTTGCTAAACTTGTTCCCATTTTCGACACCCCCATTATATTAATGTGTTGACATCGACAATCAGAGCAACTTCGCCGTCACCAAGAATAGTTGCGCCACTGATTATCTTATTGTTAGTTATGTATTTACCAAGTGATTTAATAACAATCTCCTGCTGTCCAATTAAATTATCAACAACGAGACCAACTTGCTTATCACCTTTCTTAACAATAACTACTACCATGCTCTCGTCATCTTCATTTTCCTCTATATCAAGAACCTGCTTCATCCTAATAATAGGAATTACAAGTCCTCTCAAATGTATAACCTCTCTAGACTCAACATGTTTAATATCTTCAATTGGAATATCTTCAATTGTGACAATAGATCCAAGTGATATCGCATATTTTTCTGTGCCAACTTCAACCATCAAAGCCTGAATAATAGCTAAAGTCAATGGAAGACGTACAATCCAGCGACTGCCTTCTCCCAATGTTGATTTTACTTCAACATCTCCGCCCAGAGCTTCGATTTTAGATTTTACAACGTCAAGACCTACGCCTCTTCCTGAGACATCAGATATCTTTTTAGCTGTTGAGAAACTTGGAAGGAATAATAAGTCGATAATATCTTTATCGCTCATTGTAGCTCCTTGTTCCGGTGTAATTGTTCCACGCTCAATAGCCTTATTTTTAACTGCATCAACATCTATGCCGTTACCATCATCTCTAACTTCAATAACTACATTATTACCATCTTGATAAGCATCCAGGTAAATTGAGCCAGCCTCCGGCTTTCCTCTCTGAGCACGAACATCATTGGCTTCAAGACCATGATCCGCCGAATTTCTTAGAAGGTGCATAAGAGGATCGCCTATCTCGTCAATTACACTTCTGTCAAGTTCTGTATCTTCACCTGTCATATACAGATTCATTTCTTTACCGAGTTTCTTTTGCAAATCCCTAATCATTCTAGGGAATTTATTAACAACACTCTCAATAGGCACCATACGAACCTTCATAACAGATTCATGAAGATTTGTAGTTATTCTTTCCAAATACTCAATCTGATCATGCAGACCATTTATTGCCACTCCGGACTCATTAGCTGTCTGACTAATTGAAACAAGACTATTTTTTGCAATAATTAACTCACTTACCTGATTCATAAGGGAGTCCAGTTTTTCAATATCCACACGAACTGTACGATTTCCAACTTTTGCAGCGCTTTTTGCTGCCGGCTTATTATTTTGTACAGCTGTTGGTTTATTTTCAGCGGCTTTAACAGCAGCCGTATCATTAGTTTTTGATACTGTAGTTTCCTGTGTTTCTTCCTTAATAGTTTTCTCTTCTTTAGGCTCAGTCTGCTTCTTAGCCAATATCTCATCATATGACTCTGCTAGTGCAGTCTCAATTTCTGAAACAGACTTAATTGACTCCATAATTTTATCCAAAGATTCTGTTGTTATTAAGAACAAACTGAAATCGTAATTAAATTTCTCATCTTCGATATCCTGAGGGCTTGGCGTAGAGTTCATTATCTCTCCAAATTCCTCTAAAGCTTTAAAGACTAAAAAAGCCCTTGCTGCCTTTAAAATACACGTTTCCTGAACATACACTGTAATTCCAAATATGTTCATACCCTTATTCTTAGCTTCTTCGAAAACAGAAGCTTCACTATCATCAATTTTAATCTGAGAATATTTCTCAACAAATTTTCCATCAGAAGACACTGCACAAACAGACTTTTCTGCAGGTTTTGGAGAAGATGAATCTTCTGCACTGCCTCCTAATCCTTCTTTCATAATTTTGTTAAGCTCCTGTATTATAGGTTCATTATCATCTGTACCTTCATCTGTACTTTCCATAATATTTGCTAAATATCCTTCAATAGCATCTAACGACTGAAATAATACATCTACAAGACTTGCTGTCACCTTCATCTTATCATTTCTTATTTCAGAAAAAATATTTTCCATATCATGTGTAAGTCTCTGCATTCTCTTATATCCCATAGTTCCTGCCATACCTTTTAAAGAATGAGCAGCACGGAATATTTCATTTATACAATCTTTATTTTCAGGTTCATTCTCAATAATAAGAAGCTGGTCATTAAGAGTTTGAATATGTTCTTTTGTTTCGTCAATAAAAATCTCAAGGTATTGATTAGTATCCATATTAATATACCCCCACGTATTTTGTAATTGAGTCTGCAACTGTCTCTAAAGGCACAACCTCATTTGATAAACCAGCCTGAGCTATTGCCTTTGGCATTCCATAAACAACACTTGTGGACTCATCCTGCGAAATAACATAAACTTCTTTGTCCTGACTTAAACGAGTGATGCCTTTAGTTCCATCTGAACCCATTCCTGTCAAAACAACACAAATAACTTCTTGATATCTACAGTTTACAAGAGATTCATACATTATATTTGCGCATGGCCTTAGTGCATCTCTTGGAGGGTCATCAGTTAGCTTAATTCTATGTACGCTTCCATCATATTCACAAATCAGATGTTTACCTCCCGGAGCTATATATACTACTCCATTGTTTATTGTTTCCCCATCCTCTGCTTCTTTTACTTTTACAGAGCTGAGTTCATCAAGTCTTGCAGCCAATGTTGCAGTAAACCCTACAGGCATATGCTGTACTAATAATATGGGAGCATCTAAATTTGCTGGCAATTTAGGCAATACACTCTGCAAAGATTTAGGTCCTCCTGTAGAACAGGCAAGCGCTATAATATGATTTCTTGTACTGCTAGTTTTCTTTCCACGAGTAGTAACAGCAGTTGTAGCCATCTTTTTTTGCTGCAAAACTTTTGGCACTGGTCTGCTTACATTAATCATAACCGCTGCATCTATTACTCTCAAAAGAGCATCGTGAAATTGTTCCCCTTTTGCTTCTATAAAATTTCCTGGCTTTGTAACAAAATCAAGCGCTCCTAATTCCAATGCCTGCATTGTCTCTTTACCACCGTCTACGGTAAGCGTGCTTGCTACAACAACCTTTACTTTTATATTATCCCTCTTCAGCGCTTCTAACAATTCAAGACCCGTCATTCGTGGCATATTAATATCTAACACTACCACATCGTAGGTCTTTTCTTTCAGAAGGTCATATGCATCCTGCCCATCACGGGCAAAATCTTCAACATGATATCTGTTATTTGATTGTATTATATCACAGATGACCTTTCTCATGAGTGCAGAGTCATCTACCACAAGAAAATTTTTCATTTTTTATCAACTCTTCTCCTTAAAACGCATTTTTCTTTCTTCCTCAAAAATATAGCGAATAAGTTTTTCTCTTTGACTCTCACGAAGTTTTATAAACTTCACACGATTCTCATACTGTGTACTATCCATTTTCATTGGAGTTGATGAAACAACTGTGGCTGCAAAATTTATATCATCACTTTCAGGAGCTATTTTAAAACGCAACATAAGTGTATCTTTAAGCGTAAATCTTTCATTCATTATTAGACGGGCTCCGCCTCCACTCAAATCAACTGCAACAGCTGACTTGTATTCTGTTCCAATCTCCTCAAAGTTCAGTATTTCCTCTGTTGAACTTTTGTCTGTCTCATAATCCATTAAACGACGATACTTAACTTCAAATAACTTCTCCAGCCTAAAGTACTCTCTTCTCTGAACCCTCTTAAAAGCACTCTTAACTTCAACTGCAGCAATATAACGGTTTTCAGTCTTAAATCGATCTGTTACCTGAACCATACACTTAAATAGTCCATGTGATGTATAGATACAAATATTATATCTTATACCAATATCTAAAAGTACAATCTCTGTTCCTCTAAAAGGCATCTCCAACTGTAAATGATCACTGTCAGTTATTTCATAAATCTGACTGACAAGGACAGGGTTTTTTTTATCATCTACTATACCATTATGTACGGCACTGCTTCTAACTATCTCAACTTTATTTCCAATTTTAAACATATCTGGTGACATTATTCCCTCTCCTTTTCATACTTACGTTTTTTTTCTAATAAAATTTGTAAATAAATGTGCAATTCCTTTCTTGGAAATGATCTGTTCTTCTTCACCGCTAACAATTATTTTAGCAATATCTTCATATGCTCTTGTTGCTTTTGAATTAGGGAACTTAAAAGAAACTGGGCTTTGCTGCATAACAGCCTTATATATGCTGTCATCCATAGGAATCGCCCCAAGATATTCTATTGACAACTCCAAAAAACGCTGTACTACTACATTTAATTTGCTAAAAAGTGCCTTCCCCTCATTCTGTGACGATACTTTATTTACAGCAACCCTTATCTGCAAATTAGATTTTTTATAATTAGAATTTCTATTTATTGCCTTTAGCATTGAATATGAATCAGTAATTGATGTAGGCTCAGGTGTAGTGACAAGAATCACTTCTGAACCCGACATAACAAAGTCTAATACACTGTCAGATATACCAGCACCAGTATCTACAACTATTACATCGGCTAAATTGTCAAGCTCTGACAGATTATTTACTAATGTTTCTATTTGACCTTTATTTAAATTACCAAGACCATCAATACCTGTTCCTCCGGATATAAATTTTATACCCATAGGACCGGCAGTAATAACTTCTTTTATATTTTTATTTCTATAAATGACATCTCCCAAATTGTATTTAGGAATTGCCCCAAATAAAACTTCAATATTGGCCAAACCAAAGTCAGCATCAAAAATGAGTACACTTTTTCCTAATTTGCGAAGCTGAATTGCAAGGTTAACCGACATATTAGATTTGCCGACCCCGCCTTTTCCGCTTGTAACAGTAATAACCCTTGCAACTTTTTCTGTTTTTTCTGTTTTATTGTTCATTCTAACAATATTTCTTAGCTGCTCTGCCTGATCCATATATTAGTTTCCTCCAAGTAACTGCTTGACAATCTTCTGTGAATCAATTTTTTCAATATCATCAGGAACATTCTGTCCGCAAGTCAAATAAGACAAATCTGCATCTGTATACATTCTAAGATTTAATATATTACCATAATACGTTGTTTCATCTAACTTAGTAAATATAAGTTTATAACCTGGTATTTCCTTATATGAATCCGCTATTCTTAGTAAATCATGATATTTTGTAGTAGCGCTCAGCACAAGAAATACTTCTTTTTGTTCTCCATCTTCTATGCTGTCAGTCAATTTTTTAGTGTCACTCAACTGCTTTTCATTCTGATGTGAATGACCTGCCGTATCAACTAATATCAAATCGTAATCTTCAAATTGATTTACAGCACTTCTGACTTCATCTTGTGTATATACAACTTTAAATGGAACATTAAGTATTTTTGCGTATGTTTCAAGTTGATCTGTAGCCGCTATTCTGTAAGTATCAGCTGTCAGCATTGCAACTTTACATTTATCTTCTAGTGCAAATTTTGATGCAATTTTTGCTATAGTAGTTGTCTTTCCAACACCTGTCGGCCCTATAAAAAACACGATTTTAGGTTTCTTCTGCGTAAGTTTTATAGGCTTTGGCTCTCCAAGCTTCAAAATCATCTTCTGATATACAGTAGATATTACATAATCAAGACAACCTTCTGGTCTAACATTTTTATCAATCTCATCAACTATAATATTCGCGTACTTTTCATCAACTTCATAATCTAGTAATTTATTATATATTAATTTTGAATAAATTTCAATTTCACTCTCATCTTCATTAATTTCTTCATAAGGCTTAAAATTTTTATCATCTTTTTTAACAATATTCTCTTCAAGAAGCTGCTGAAGCGATTCTAACTTTTTCTCTAAATCATTATCATCTTTCTTTTCACTTAAACTCTTTTCTTCATACTGCCGTATATATGGATTTCTCTCCTCTTTACGCTGACGCACAAGATTATCGGTATTGGACACATGTGTTTCCTTTTTCTGCTCCTCTCTTATGCGTATTTCATCAATTGCCTTTATTATATCCCTTCCATTGTCCGAAGACACTTTCTTAACTGTACTTCCCTGTTCAGCTGATTCTTTTTCTTCCAATGCTGCTGTAACTTCAACTGTAGTTTTTTTAAACCATCCCATTACTCCCCTTGGTTTTATTGTCTTAATGTTGACTACAACTGCATTGCTTCCAAGGCTGTCCTTAGCCTGTAAAATTGCATCTTCCTCTGTTTCAGCCTGAAATTTTTTAATAATCATTATACAGTCACCATCCCAACTGATTGTAATTCTATATTTGAATCAATTTCATTATAGGATACTACTATTAAGTTTTTGATATAATCTTCTGTCATCTTTTTAAAATACATTCTAACAATAGGAGAGGTTATTATTATTGCATTTTTTCCAAGATTTTCTAATTTCTCAATCTCAGCCTTAACGGACGCAACAATGTTCTTAATCTTCTCAGGTTCAAGAGTTAGATATGCACCCTGTTCTGTCTGTTTGACAGAAGCCATAATTTCCTGTTCAATTTTTGGATCAAGAGTAACTACACTCGTCATTTCATTTGCCGAGAAATATTTATTTGATATTGCACGCTTCAAGCTCTGACGTACATATTCAGTAAGAACATCTGTATCTCTTGTAACCGCAGCATGATCCGCAAGTGTCTCAAATATTGTTAACAAATCTCTGATAGAAATACCCTCTGACAACAAATTCTGCAATACTTTCTGTATCTCTCCAATTCCAAGTAGTTTCGGCACAAGTTCTTCCAGTAAAGTAGGATTGTTCTCCTTTAAATTGTCCACAAGACTCTGAACATCCTGTCTTGTCAGAAGCTCAGCAATGTGATCTCTGATAATCTCTGTTAAGTGAGTAGCAATAATTGAAGGCGGATCTACTACTGTATATCCAAGGCTTTCTGCACGCTCTCTCTGTCCTTCAGTAATCCATATTGCCGGGAGATGGAAAGATGGTTCAAATGTTGGAATACCTGTGATTTCCTCCTCTACAAAACCTGGATTCATTGCCATATAATGATCAAAAAGTATTTCACCTTCGCTTACTTGTATACCTTTTATTTTAATAATATACTGATTAGGATTCAACTGAATATTATCACGAAGACGAATAATTGGAACAACTGTACCCAATTCTAACGCAATCTGTCTTCTGATCATAACAACACGGTCTAACAAATCTCCTCCCTGATTTACATCTGCAAGAGGAATAATACCATATCCAAACTCAAGTTCTATAGGATCAACCTGAAGTAATGAAGTAACATTTTCTGGTCTTCTAATTTCTTCTGCCTGTGCTTCATCACTATCTACCTCTTCCTCTATAGCCGTAATGGTAGTTTTTTTGTTCATTACTGTAGCTACACCTATAAATACTGCACCATAAACAAGGAACAACATTGTAGGAAGTGGTGTAAATGCAAGTATAACCATCGTTGCACCTACTACATACAACACTTTTGAAACGCCAAATAGCTGACGTACAAGGACATCCGAAAAATCGGCTTCTTTAGAAGCCTTTGTAACAAGAATACCTGTTGCCAGCGAAATACAGAGTGAAGGTATCTGACTTACCAAACCATCACCGATTGTCAATATTGTATATTTTTGTAAAGCGTCAGACATCTCCATACCTTGACGCAACACTCCCATAACAATACCACCTGCAATATTAATTACAGTAATAATAAGACCTGCAAGTGCGTCTCCTTTAACATATTTAACAGCACCGTCCATAGAACCGAAGAAATTAGATTCTTGTTGAATCTTCTCTCTTCTCTCCTTTGCTTCCTCATCTGTTATTGCACCAGTATTCAAATCTGCATCAATCGCCATCTGTTTACCTGGCATTGCATCCAATGTAAAACGAGCAGTTACTTCTGAAACTCTCTCAGAACCTTTATTTATTACCATAAACTGAACAAGAATAAGTATGATAAAAACAATTGCTCCAATAATTATATCATTACCACCTACAAATGACCCGAAAGTCTCTACAACTTTACCAGGATTACCTGTACGAAGAATAAGCTTTGTGGATGAAACGTTAAGCGATATTCTAAAAATTGTTGAAAAAAGGAGCATTGTAGGAAAAGCTGCCATATCCAACACTTCTTTTACAAACAAAGCATTAAACAAAATAACAAGCGCCATACCTATATTAAAGGCAAGCATTACATCCAATATTGTATTTGGCAATGGAATAATCAAGAATACAATTGCTGCCAATATATATATACCGACACCGATATCTGTCTTTTTGATTGTCATATCCACTACCTCCTTCTTCTGCTAAAATTATTTATGTTTTAAATTATATACAAACGCAAGCACTTCTGCAACTGCCTGATACAATTCTGGAGGTATTTCCTGATCTAACTCCACATTATTGTACAGCATACGTGCCAGCGGTTTATTCTCAACTATTTCTACTTTATTTTCTCGTGCAGTCTCCTTTATACGCTGTGCCAAATAATCAGCTCCTTTTGCAACAACAACAGGCGCTCTCTGTGTATCTGCATCATACTTTATAGCTACAGCATAGTGTGTAGGGTTAGTAATTACTACATCGGCTTCAGGAACGGACTGCATCATTCTTCTCTGTGAAGCCTCTCTCATTCTCTGACGTATTTTACCTTTAATCTGCGGATCACCTTCAGTATTCTTATACTCATCTTTAACTTCCTGCTTTGTCATCTTCATCTCATCTTTAAATTTATACTTTTCATAAGCAAAATCTACAAAGCCAAGTACTAAGTAAAGTACGCTCATCTTAATCCCTACATCTACAATTATTTCTCCTATTACTGTCAGAGCACTATTTAATGGAATTTCATATAATAACTTTATTACTCCTGCCTTATCTTTCAGCGTACTATATGCTATGTATGCCAAAAGACCTATTTTTGCCACTGCTTTAACCAATTCAAACAATGATCTTTTTGAAAATATTTTCTTAAATCCGCTAATTGGATTTAATTTATTAAATTTGGGCTTAAGCGGTTCTGCTGTAGCTTTCCACTTTACCTGTGCAACATTTGATATAAAAGCAAGCACAAAACTAACTAAAAAAAAAGGTATCGACAAAATAACTATCTGAAGCATAACATTTGAAATAATATCTGCAAACGCAACAGATGTTATTTGAGAAACATTTTGACCTGCATAATCCGGAATTTTATTGAAAAACATATTAAAGTTTTTCATTAAGCCCTCACCAAGCACTCCCATATATATCTTTATTGTCAGAAACAGCCCTAACAGCATAATTGCTGAGGGCAACTCTTTACTTTTGGCAACTTGACCTTTTTTTCGGGCGTCATCCAGTTTTTTCGCAGTAGGCTCTTCTGTCTTTTCTCCACCTTCGCCGTCTTTTGCAAAATACTGCAAATTATATTGTAGCATTCAAAATCACCTTCATTATGTCATTGCAGCAACTGCCGAAACAATAAGGGTTTTCATCTCAGAAAATATAATATTTGCAACTGAGCTTAACAACATTGCTGTTATCATCATTACTATAAATCCCGCAAACACTTTTAACTGCATACCAATTACAAACATATTCATCTGAGGTGCTATTTTTGCGAGTATTCCTAAAACAATATTTAATATAAGCGTCACCGTAAAAAACGGCAATACTATACGAAATCCTAAAACAAAACAATCTACAGTGTACTGCACAATAAGTTCAAATAATGAACCCATATTAAATACAGCCCCATCTATTGGAATAACATCATATGAATCAACAACTGCTCTTACCACATACTGATACATATCTGAAACTACTAGCATCAGCATAACAAAATAAGTATATAATGTACCTGTTATACTTGTCTGTTCATTTGTTGCAGGATCAAACAATGTTACCATGGCAAAACCAATTTCCATATCAATTATTCGACCGGCAAAATTCAAAATATTGAGACAAATATTGGCCATATACCCTATTACAAGACCAACCGAAGCTTCCTTTAGAATAACTGTCGTATACTGTATTAATGAATTATACTCCACTGTACTCACAGGCACAATAGGAAATAACAAGAAGGATATCAAAACTGCAAAACCAATTTTTACCTTATTCGGTATTGTTCTTGAAATAGAAAAAATCGGCGCTGTATAAAGAAACGAAGCAATTCTTACAAGTATTAGTAAAAACTGCTCAACATCATATTGTGTAAGTTGTAATTCTACCATATCAATTACCTAATATACATAGAAAAATTAGTCCACAGCTCATTGATAAAATCTGTTATATTATTTAAAATCCATGAACCACACAACATCATTGTTATAAATATACCAAGAAGCTTTGGCACAAATGTTAATGTCTGCTCCTGAATAGATGTAACTGTCTGGAAAATACTTATAACAAGACCAATAATCAACGACACCGCCAGCATTGGTGCAGATGACTTTATAATAATCCAAATTACTTCATTGAACAAGTCTAACACAGCCTGTTCACTCATATTTTCTCACCTTCATAGCTAATAAAAAGTCTTCACTAAATTTCCAATCACAAGATTCCAGCCATCTACCAATATAAATAAAAGTATTTTAAACGGCATTGAAATAGTTGTAGGCGGAAGCATCATCATACCCATCGACATAAGTGTCGACGCAACAACCATATCAATTATAATAAACGGAATATATACTAAAAATCCAATTATAAATGCGGTCCTAAGTTCACTTAACATAAAGCTCGGTGCCAACACCGTCATAGGTATATCATCTGCGGTCTCTACAGTTTCAATCTTAGCTATATCCATAAACAGCCTTAAATCTTTTGTCTGTGTCTGACCATACATAAATTCCCTTAAAGGCGCCACACCTCTGTCCAAAGCCTCTTCTTGTGTAATCTCTCCAGCATCAAACGGCTGAATTGCCTCTGTATAGATTGTTGTAAATGTAGGTGACATTATAAACAATGTTAAAAACAAAGACAGACCAACTAATACTTGATTTGGCGGGCTGGAATTAGTAGACAATGCGGTCCTAACAAAGTGAAGCACTATTATGATTCGCGTAAAGGACGTAAACATTATTAAAATTGAAGGTGCCAAAGAAACTATTGTCAAAATAATCAGTATTCTTAATGTACCCGACAGATTAGCAGACTCTCCGTTAAAATCAAGCGAAAAGCCAGTGCCATCTGTAAGAGCAGAACCTTCTGTAGGTCTATTTAAAGCTGCTGACACCGGACTCACTTCAGAACCGGTCAATAGTATAATGCAACATACTATAAGCAAAATCTTTGTTATTTTTTTTAAATGTTTTGCCCTTTTTTGATTCATTGTAACAACCTACTTTTTTTTCAATCTAAATTTGTTCAGAACATCCTGAAAACTTTCTTTTTCTTCAGATATATTATTTCTTAGTTCTTCAATACTGTCAGCATCTAATTTAGTCAAAAATGTAACTGTATCTTTACAGACTGCAATAACAATATACTCTTCTGCTATACGCACAATCTGTATACATTTGCCATTCATAATACGCATTGTCTCTAATACTTCCATGTTGTTGTTTTTCATCTGAATCTGCTGATAGTTGCCAATCCATTTAGTAACAATAAATGCAACAAAAAGTATTGCAACAAATACAGCAATTGAACATAAAAGCTGTAAGAAACTATTTCCACTGCTTCCAAAATTTGCGGCTAACATACTCAATTATTATCCAACAACTTTCTTAACAGCCTCTAAAACACGATCTGCCTGGAATGGCTTAACAATAAAATCCTTTGCTCCAGACTGAATTGATTCAATAACCATTGCCTGCTGTCCCATCGCTGAACACATGATAACTAATGCTCCGGCATCAGTCTCTTTAATTTTCTTTAACGCCTGAATACCATCCATCTCAGGCATTGTTATATCCATCAATACAAGATCCGGTTTTGTCTCGTTGTATTTTTCCACTGCCTTAAGACCGTTTTCTGCTTCACCAACAACATTATATCCGTTTTTGGTTAAAATGTCCTTGATCATCATTCTCATAAAAGCTGCATCGTCACAAATTAAAATATTCTTTGCCATAATCTCTTCACTCCTATATTCTTAAATTTAAGTTTATCGAATTATTTCAGTTACCCTTATACCGAAACTTTCTTCAATAACAACAACTTCTCCTTTAGCAACCAGTTTGCCGTTTACCAATACATCTATCGGTTCACCGGCAATCTTATTTAACTCTATAATTGTTCCAGGTGCAAAATCCAAAATTTCCTGAATTGATTTACGAGTTCTACCTAACTCTACAGTAACCTCTAAAGGTACATCCATAATCAAATCAATATTTTCGTGAACACCAGCAAAATTAACATCATTACTAAATGCTTGGAATTGCGCAGGCTGAACATTTACATTCTGCATTGGCTGCTGTGTTCCCATCATCTGAGGCATACCCATCATTGGCTGTGCACCCATCATTGGATTCATACCCATCATCTGATTCATCTGCATATCAGGCTGCATCATAGGTTGTGGCGCAGGCTGTGGTTGTGGCTGTGCTGGCTGTGGCGCAGGCTGTGCTTGAGGTTCTGGAGCTGTCTGCGGCGCCGGTTCATCAACTGGTGTAATCATTCCATTTATAAAACTGTCATATAACTCTTTAGCAAAATCAATTGGATATAATTGCATAATCTCACTATCAACAAGATCATCAATTTCCATTTTAAAAGTTATCTTGACAAAATCAGATTCCAAAAACTCTTCAAATCCACCTTTATCAAAAGTCTCATCAATTTTTACAAGACTTGCATTAGGTGTACTTATATCAATCATCTTATCGAGCATAGATGAAAGAGATGTTGCAGAGGAACCCATCATCTGATTCATAGCTTCACTTATAGCACTTAAATGCAATTCACCAAGCTCACCATCTGTATTAGTTCCATCACCACCCATCATCAAATCGGTGATAATTTTAACATCATTTTCTTTAAGTATCAAGATGTTTTTTCCATCCAGACCCACCGTGTATGATATTTGTATAAATACACATGGTCTGTCGTAATTTCCAATTAAATCTTCCCATTTTCCAACTCGTACTACTGGAGTAGAAATTACAACTTTTCTATTGACAAGTGAATATAATGTTGTGGCCGCAGTACCCATACTAATATTTGATATTTCACCAACTGCATCCTTTTCAACATCACTTAATACATTCTCTAAACCCGTATCTTCCGGGGCGCTTCCTGCCGATGAGGCATCTGCATTTTCTGCTGGAGAATCATCTATTCCATTTAACAGTGCATTTATCTCATCCTGCGATAGCATTCCGTCCATTTTTTCACTGCTCCTCTCTATAAATTGATGTGACTCTTACTGCATATTTATCGCCTACGGCGCCTGGGAGAGCAGTAAATTTCTTAATATTTCCCACATACACACTAAGCTCTTCATTAACTTTTTTATCTATTTTAATAATATCTCCAACCTGCAATGTTCCAAAATCCATAACTGAGATTTTGCTTCTTCCAAGTACTGCTTTTACTGGTATATTAGTCTTTGAAATCAAAGTCTCAATGGCCTCATGATATGAATTTTCATCATTTTCACGCATAGTAGAATACCAGTATTTAGTATTCAATCTGTCAACAAAATCTTCAACCGCCATATATGGAATGCAGACATTCATAAGACCTTTTACATCTCCAATTACAACATTCATTGTAACTATGGCGGTCATTTCAGTAGGTGAAATTATCTGTGCAAACTGTGAATTAGTTTCCACTCTTGACAGACGAGGGGCCATCTCTACAACAGTCTTCCATGGTTCATCAAGCAGCCCTATAATAACTGACAGCACTTTCTCAATTATTGTAATCTCTATTTCTGAAAAATCTCTCATCCTTGCCAGTGTAGAACCATTACCGCCAAGCATTCTGTCAACAATTGCATACGCTATGTTAGATGCCATTTCCAACAACAAATTGCCCTGCAATGGCGGCGCATCAATAATCCCTAATACAACAGGATTTGATAACGCATTAGAAAACTCTGAATATGTAACCGCTTCTGAGTTCATAACTTCAACTTGAACAGTCTTTCTCAGTTGTACTGTCAATTCTGTCGCCAGCATACGCGCAAAATGTTCAAATATTATCTCTAAAGTACGCAGATGATCTTTAGAAAACTTGGAAGGACGGGCAAAATCGTAATTTTTAACTGGTTTCTCATCATTTCCTTTAATTTCATCTGCATCTAATTCTCCTGAATTCAACGCATTAAGCAGTTGGTCAATCTCATCTTGGGATAAAATATCTCCCATCAATTTCACCTCCCGGGTGATTTATCCATATATTTTTATTGATATACAATACTTTCAAATGATACTTTTACAATGAAACGTGAGTTAAATAACCTCTGCAGGCTATCTAATATTTTCTGTTGAACATCTTCCGGATGAGCCTTTAATTCTTCAATTGAAAAATCAGAAACTTCAGCAATAATTGCATCCTTAACTAAACTTGATTTCTCTGTGATTGAACCAACAAGAGATTTGTAATCTTCATGTTTTTTATTTGTAATTATCGCTACTTGTATAATAGCAAAATGGTCCTTACCATCCTCACCTGTTTTCAGGTTAATTGTCAGTTCATCTTCAATTGCAATTGGATCAAGATCTTCAATCTTCAGAGAACTCGTTCCATCACCGCCTGACTCAAGATCCAGTGCCAATGCAGCGCAAATCTCGGTAACCAAATTATTGATTTTAGTAGTTGTCGGTAAAACAGTAAAAACAATAACAACTGACATAATCAAATTTACAACTACAAGTGCTGTTGTAATAATACTTAATAAATGCTTTTTCACTTTTTTCAACTCCCTTTTCAATTAGAACTAAGTTCATTATATATTTTTATTTCCACACGCCGATTCAACGCCCTGCCATCTGATGTGGCATTATCAGCAACGGGGATATATTCGCCTCTGCCTGAATATTTTAACTTTGTTGGATCAATGTTTTTATTATTAATAAAATACTCAGCAACTGAAAGAGCACGATATGATGAAAGAACATTATTGCTTTCATACTTCGCATTATGAATCGGAACATTATCGGTATGACCTTCTATCTCGATAATATTATCTGTGTATTCTAAAAGCATATTGCCTATAGAATCAATTAATGGAACTGCATCTTCCCGCAAATCAGATGAACCGGAATCAAACAGCACAGAACCATTCAATGTCAGCAGAACATATTGAGAATTAAAATCAATCTCGATATATTCCTGCATATTCTGCTCTTCAACATATTCCTCTATCTGTTCAGCCATTGCTTCTGACTGTTCCAATTTAATCTCTTCAATTTCTTCTTCAAGTTCTTTATCTTCAGCTTCGTCCATAGAGACACCCATATTCTGGACATATTCGGCTAAATTATTTAATTGACTAATACCATTTGCTACTAGAGTCCCATCACCTATAGCCGAACCACCAGCCGGCAAGATACTAAAACTGTTAGATAATGAAGCAGCCACTAACTCAAACTGCTCTGCATCTACAGTTGACATTGAAAAAAGCAAAACAAAAAAACATAACAGAAGATTCATTAAATCTGAAAAAGTACTCATCCATGCGGGAGAGCCCTTCGGTGGTTCTTCTTGCTTTTTTTTAGCCATCTGCCTCATCACCTCCACCATTTTCACCACTTAGCTGTTCTCTTACTTTAGGTGATAAGAATGATTTAAGCTTCTCCTCAATTACACGAGGATTTTCACCAGCCTGAATGGATAACAGACCTTCAATCATAACTTCTTTAAGCTGCATCTCATCTGCATTATTATGTTTAAGCTTATTTGCTGCCGGTATACCTATCCAGTTAGCAAGCATCGAACCATACAAAGTTGTCAGCAAAGCAACCGCCATAGCCGGTCCGATTGCCGAAGCATCGTCCAAATGCTTAAGCATATTAACAAGACCAATCAGGGTACCAATCATACCCCATGCAGGACCCATGGAAGCTATATCCTCCCAAAAGCCCATAACATTTTTATGCCTTCCCTCTATACTAATCATCTCAGTCTCTAAAATCGCACGGACTAATTCTGGATCCGTACCATCGACTATAAGTAAAATGCCCTTTTTTAAAAATGAATCATCTATTTCATTCGCCGCTTCTTCCAATGCAAGCAAACCTTCTTTACGAGCCACATTGGAGAGCCCGATAATATTCGTAATCATACCTGTAACATCAAGAGGTGATGATTTGAAAATCATTGTAAACCCCTTCAGGTTGTTTATGTAGTCCTTTAATGTGTACCCCGTCAAAACAGCAGTAAATGTTCCACCAAGTGTAATGATTATAGACTGACCGTCAACGAAATCTCCCAGAGCTGCAACTCCGCTGTCACCGGAAGCAATACCATAAATAATCAATGCTATACCCGCTATAATACCAATTAATGATGCTATATCCAAAATTTCCACCTACCCTATCTAATCTTCTTCGAACATCCTAGAAAAAATTATCTTTCTATATGATATTACTAAATTTTTAACCTCTTGTCTACTTTCTTTTACAATTATTTTTTTTCCGGAGACCAATGTTATGACTGTATCCGGTGTTTCTTCGACAGTTTCTATCAAATCCGGATTTAACATAAAAATTTTGTCATTAAGTTTTGTCAACTCTATCATTTTAACACCTCATAACTTATAAGACAAGTATTTTCTTAAGTTATTCACTCTGCGGAGCAGCTTTACAGCTGCCCCACAAAGATTGATTTTTAATTTAATTACATTTATCTCTTCAAGTTAACTAATTCCTCTAACATTGTATCTGATGTAGTTATTATTCTTGAATTGGCCTGGAAACCTCTCTGTGTAGTAATCATTTCCGTAAACTCTGAAGACAAGTCAACATTTGACATCTCTAGTACACCAGTTGACATACTTCCGCCGTCTGCTGTAACGTCTACACCTATTCCATCAAATACACCTGAGTTAAGAGTTTCCTCATACAAGTTCTCTCCTACTTTTGCTAGACCTGCTGCATTTGCAAAAGATGCTGTTGCAATCTGTCCCAACAGTTTTTTATCACCGTTATCATATGTTCCATAGATCATACCGCTTGTAGTAATACTAACACCTGTCATATTACCCATCTGCTTACCGGCAAAATTTCCTTCTGCATCACCAGCATCCATACCAAATGTACTTGTTCCGCTGTTATCATAATTGTTAGTTGTTGAGAAATCAATCTCAACATCTGAGAAATGTCCAAGATCTGCACCATTTGCATATTGAAAACCTTCTGCAGGTGTTTTAAAATGCATCATAGTTGTAAGATTATTTACCTGTATTGGATTTCCGTTTACATCAATCTCCTCATGAGTTCCATTGACATTAATGAAGAAACCTTTATCTTTATCATACTGTAAATCTGAACGGCCGTCTGTACCAAAATCAACCAAATCTGTTATATCGCTTCCTTCTGGTACAATAGAATCACCCTCAGAATTCATAATATCTTTAAGTGTAATAGTATACTGTCCCAAATCAGCATCCTTAATTTCAATGCTGAACTTAGCTGCATATGCATAACCTAAGTTATCATAGAAATTCAAGTTATATGATGCTCCGCCCTGTGCATTAAGGCTCTTATTATGTTTATCTATAATACCGCTTGCCATAGCATAAGTTGTAGGTGAAGGCGGAACAGACAAATTTTCAGGTGTAGTAATTCTAATCGGAGAAACTGTATCCTGTTTTACAATTGTAGGATCTACAGGATCCGGCTGCCAGCCCATAACCTTGTAACCATTTGTTGTCATTACCAAGTTACCAACACTATCTACTGTAAAAGCTCCGGCTCTGGTAAAGAAATTACTGGAACCATCATTTACAATAAAGAAATTCTCTCCTGAAATACGAATATCAAATGGATTTCCTGTTGTCTGGCTTGCACCTTGGGTAGTTATAGCTGTATTAATCGCACCTTGAGTAACACCAAGACCTATCTGCTTTGCATTTGTACCGCCTCGTCCGGTATCTCCATTAGGACCTGACGCAGACTGTGTCGTCTCATATAAAAGCTCCTGAAATGTAACACTTTGTGATTTAAAACCTACTGTATTAACATTGGCAATATTATTACCAATAACGTCCATTTTTGTCTGATGTGTCCTAAGACCTGAAACACCAGCAAACAATGATCTCATCATAGCGCATTTTCCTCCTATTATTTATGGCTATGAGCAGCTGTCTCCTCTGTCATTCAGAGACAATCGCCTCCTTTATAAGGTCCGGCTAAATAATTACTGCTCCATCAATATTTGTATAAATATTCTCATTCGCTTCATTTTGATTCATAGCTGTTATCACAGTATTCTGCTTAGTATTTACAATAAATGCCAATGAATCTACAAGCACAAGGGATTCTTTTATTCCCTTTTCACCGGCTCTGTTAGCGCCGTCCTGCAGCCGCTTCATCTGTTCATCAGATATTGTAATCTGTCTATTGTTAATCCGCATATTGGCATGCTTTGAAAACTTTAAGCCCTCTGCAATATCAACTTTTCTCTGAAGAACCTGCTGAAAAGTCTCTTCCTGATTATTTTCAACACGCCGGCTGTCTGGTTTGGGGTTAAGGTACTTCCCTGTTACCTGCTGTATTGATGAGAAGCGTCCATTTTCAATTTGCATACTCATCTTCCTCTCCAAAAATACTCTTCTTAATGTCGCTCTAACTAAACTGTTTCCGGCTCAGTCTTTTCTTCCTCTGAATCTTTATCTTCTGTACCGGCATCGTCTGTTCCGCCCTGCTGTCCTTTATCTCCCAACAGTTTTGCAAGCGCTGCCTCTGCCCTAATCAAGTAATACAATGCTTCATTGTCAACTAAAGCCTTATCCTCTTCACTGAGTGAATTATATTTTTCTCTTGCCGCTTTAATTGCCTTTTCATCATCCTCTGTTACTTCATCTTCCTTAGGGAGTTTTGCAATTTCTTCCATAAGTTCCCTAACGCTTGTAACAGGAGCACTTGTCTCGTGATCTTTTTTAAACTCTTCCCAATATTCATCAGAAATTACTGTATCTAAATCATCCAGCGCGAAAAGTTCATCCTTAATTGCCAAGTAAGCTTCACCATTCTCATATACAACATAATCGACAACACCTTGAGTCATATATGTCTCACCTGTTGTTTTGGATGTTGTACGCACAAGTACATTTTTACCAACTAACTGTGCAGCTCTTGAAAAGCCCATTGAATCATTTAAATTGTTCATAGCCTCTAATTCAGAGAATGTTGCTAGCTGTGAAACATATTCTGTGTTATCCATAGGCTCTAACGGATCCTGATACTGCATCTGTGCAACAAGCAGCTGCAAAAACGCTTCCTTATCCAGAGAACCTGTTGAATTACTTTTTTTAATAGTAGAATCTGAGACAGCTTGTGATCTTGTATCTACAATTTTACCATCTTCAACTACTGCTGAATATGCCATATAAAATACCTCCCTTTCTATGCCTGAATACTCATTCTGTTACCGCTTTCAAGCATGATTTTTCTCTCCAATACTTCCGCATCAGATAACTCTTCAAAACCATCTTCATCCCAATCTTCCATGGTAAG
This sequence comes from uncultured Lachnospiraceae bacterium, assembly GCA_949743325.1. Lineage (GTDB taxonomy): Bacteria > Bacillota > Clostridia > Lachnospirales > Lachnospiraceae > CAJJNI01. The sequence goes on along the minus strand of CATJTQ010000136.1, from coordinate 20,481 downwards.
ATTTAAATTCATTCTCTTACTTGCGGCTTTTTGCTGTTCCTCTTCAAAAGCTTGTTGATTGGCATTGCTTTCTTGCTGAAGATTGCGGTCAAATTCATGGCTGGCAACTGTAACTTCTATAGCCTCAACCTTAAGACCCTGATTATTCATATTTTCCCTAAGCTGAACAATCTGTGTCTCAACCGCACGACGAGCAGCTTCACTTTCTACTGTCATCTGAGCAGTTACCATTCCCTCTTTAACTGCAACATGCAGCTGCAACTTTCCATAGCTCTCCGGATTCAACTGCATTTCCATACTTGTTGTCTGAGAATTCACTTCTACTTTAATCCTTTCAACAATCTGGTTTACAATATCTTCCATTTCAACTGTAGTATAACTCATCTGCGCACTGCTGATATTATCAACTATTGTATTGACAGTCTGATTCTGCTGACTCATTCCAACTGGTATACCATTATTGATATCCGTTTTATTATGCTGTGCGAATAAATTACCGTTATCTTGACGCCCGCTGTCAGATGCACTCTTTTCACCTGATTGACCGTCATCTTTCTGATTAGATGCTTCTACAGATTTTATATTATCTGCTTCAGTTTCATCTGTCTCATTAACTTCATATTCTATCAAATTTGTTTTGTCAGCCGTACTATCAACTTTTGCCGCAGACGCTTGAGCCGCTGTATTAACCTGCACTTCAGCATAATTTAAATCAGTTGCAGCATTTGCTTCTTTTGACTTAACATTTTCAACAATATTCGTCAACTCTTCAACAGAAATATTATTTTCGTCAAGAATATTTTCCACTGCAAAACTAATTTCATCAGTTAAATTTGTATATTGAGCCATAAGATTTTCATCTGTAAGAATAACACTGACATCATCAATACCATTTATCTGCATTGTAAAATCTAAAAGCGTCATATTATCAAGCAGATCCAATGCACTTATTCCCATAGTATTCAATGTCTGTTCAAGCTCTTCAATCGTAATCCCAAGCTGTTGTGCAATAACTGATTTAATTGCTTCCTCTACATTCTCCACAAGCTTAACATCATCGTCTGTTACATTATCATTAGACTTATCAGCTTTATTTGCAGAATCGACATTTTTATCTTTGCGTTCTGTCTTAGCAGCAGTTTGTTTAGGCTCTCCAGCCTCATTTCCAGCAGCTATTTTATCATTAACACACTTTTTATCACTCTCAGTATTAGAAGAAAGATACTTGCCAACATCATCTGATGAAGAAGTTTTTCCTTTTACCGCACTGTCTAAAAATGATGCAAAAGCCTTCTGAGTTTTCTGAACTTTATTTTCAGTTATAGTCTCAATAACGCCTGCCGCTGCACTATACACATTGTCAACCCGTACGCCCATTCTTTTTCCTCCTTTCCTAAATGATATTTATTCTATCTGCTTATTCGCAGTTAGAAACTAAAAATTTATGGCTCCATTATCTTTGTAATCTGTGCAGCCACATCCGGGTTCATTGCCCCTAAAATTGCTCCTCTTGAATCACTGCCCATTGCATTTAAAATCTGTGCAGCCAATTCCAAATTATCTGTCATTGCCTCAAATATTTTGGCTGCCTGTGCAGCCTTCATAGAACTGTAAGCTTTAGCATACTCCTGAATTTCTGCGCTTGCCTGCTCACTCTGTACAACCTGTTTGTATAATTCTGCTGCCTTTTCAGGCTCTATCTGTTCATAATACTTCTTATACTCTTCTGCATCAGGAGCATTATCCGCATAAACAATCTGTTCATAAAACTCTGACTTTAAATTTTCAAACTGCACCTGATCATTTTCATATCTCTTCAGCCTGTCAATCTCAGCCTGAAGCTCTGTTATTTTAGTTGTATCTTCATTACTGTTGTTCTTTGAATTTTCAAGCTGAGTCTCCAACTCTTTTATTCTGGCTACTGCCTCATTTAAGGTAGCATATGGATATTTATCATCTACAATAAGACTCTCTTTCTCTGTATCAGGTAAAATCTTGTTCAGAACTGGAACGTCTTTCAATACAGGTTCTAAAACTGAAGAACCGAATCCTCCTACATCCCACCGAACACAAAGTGCAAATATAGCCAACCATATTAATATAATTAATATAGCTACAAGAGCAACTACAATTTTACTTCCACCCTTTTCTTCTTCACCTTCAACAGCTTTTACATTCTTTTTTTTCTTAGCCATGATTAGTCCTCCTGCACTTTAATAGTCATTGGAAGCTGACTGATAATTGTAACTCACCAGCTCATCTATAGCTTTTCCTTCCTGTGCATTTATTTCCTGCATAAACTCTTCAAACGCATTCTCACGAAGTTTCTCATATGTCTTTCTCTCTTTAACAGCCTCATTTAATTTTTCCTGAGCAATATCAGCATTTTTTTGAGCTTTACTCACTTCAAGCTGCTGTGTTTTTATAGCATCTTTCATTATCTCTATTCCGCGATAACATTCATTTAATATCTGAATGTCCAGCTTTGAAGAAACATTATCTCTCATTTGCGACTCATATAAAAGTTTTTTATTTTTAAAGCTCTCAAGTTTATCAAGTTCTTCAAACAATCTCGCTTGAGCAGCTGCATATACCATTTTTTCTTGTGATTCCAGCTTTTCTTTTATATCAAGAATACTCTGTAATTCAAAAACAAATTTCGCCATTTTTCCGCCTTATATGTTTTTTATTCTGCAAATATTTTCTGCAGTTTCCCAAGTGTTGTCTCAAAATCAACCTTATCATCAACATCCTGCATAAGAAATTTATTTACTTCATCAATCTTTGCAACAGCATAGTCAATATTAGGATTAGAACCTGATTTGTACGCACCGATATTTATTAAATCTTCTGCTTCATTATATGTAGCAAGTGTACTTTTAAGTTTTCCTGCAAATAACTTATGCTCTCTGCTGGCAATCTGTGACATTACACGAGATATACTCTGCAGAACATCTATTGCCGGATAGTGATTTCTATGTGCCAGCTTTCTTGACAACATAATATGACCATCTAAGATGCTTCTGGCTGTATCTGTAATCGGCTCATTAAAATCATCACCATCTACAAGAACCGTATATAAACCTGTAATAGAACCTACATCTGAATTTCCCGCTCTCTCAAGAAGCTTTGGCATCTCAGAATACACACTAGGCGGATATCCTCTTGTAACGGGAGGTTCACCGGAAGCAAGCCCTATTTCCCTTTGTGCCATAGAAAAACGAGTCAACGAATCCATCATTAACAGCACATCTTTTCCCTGATCTCTAAAATATTCAGCAATCGCTGTAGCTGTCTTAGCAGCCTTATTTCTAATCAAAGCAGGCTTATCGGAAGTTGCCACAATAACTACAGATCTTCTCATTCCTTCTTCGCCCATATCTCTCTCTATGAACTCTCTTACTTCTCTTCCACGTTCACCAATAAGGGCTATTACATTTATATCAGCTTTTGTGTTACGGGCAAACATACCAAGAAGAGTGCTCTTTCCAACTCCGCTTCCTGCAAATATACCAATTCTCTGACCTTTGCCTACTGTTATCAATCCATCTACAGCTTTCACACCAAGAGGTAGGACTTCACCAATTATCTCTCTCTTCAGAGGATCCGGAGGCGGTGCCTCAACTGGGTACTGTTGTCCAAAATCCAACTCAGCGCTGTCAATTGGTCTCCCAATACCATCAAGAGTCTGACCAAGCATCTCATCACCAACTCTTACAGTAAGCGGATGACCAACATTTTCAACAACACAGCCAACTCCTACTCCTTCTACATTTTCATAAGGCATCAGCAAGACTCTTTTTTCTCTAAATCCCACTACTTCTGCCAAAACAGGCTGTTCCTCACCATCAACCAAAATCCTGCACAAATCATTTAGCTTTGCATCAGGACCAATTGATTCTATAGTTAAACCAACAACTTTTACAACCCGCCCAAGCTTACGAAAAAATGTGCGATCTTTTAAATTGTAATATTTATTTAAATTCAACTTAGGCAAATCTTATCTCCAACTTTCTTGTCTTATAAACCTGATAATGTACGCAAATCACATATAAGATTATCCATCTGTGTATCAAGACTGCAGTCAAACACTCCTCCGTCAGTCTCTATTAGGCACTGATTTTTTGTAAGAGTCAAATCTTCCACAAGCTCAAGAGAAGAATTTCTTGGCAGCTGAGATTGTATTTCACTCTTCATCTCTGTAAGAACAGTAAAATCTTCTTTCGAAACTCTTATAAGGTAATCTTTACTACCTTCAATCTTATTCAGAGTACCCTGTAATAAATGCATAACAAATTCTCTTTTTTCAGCAAATTGAATCTGAAACACATTCTCAACAACTTCTAATATTGCATCAACTAACACAGATTCCATTCTGTCAAATTCTCTCTCATAATCTTGCTGCAGATTTAACCTTTCCTGCTCAACAGCCCTCTTCATCTGATCAGCCTCTTCTAATCCCTTTGAATATCCGCTGTTGTAGCCCTCTTTTTCAGCATCATTATAAACTTGCTGCTTACAGATGTCAGCTTCCTGCCTAGCTTGCTCCAAAATTCTCTCTGCTTCTTGTCTTGCTTCCTCTAAAATTTCTTCTCTCTCAACACTTTCAAGCGCTTCATCTTTATCTTCTAAAAGTTTTTCAACCTTCTCAGAATCAAGCAGCTCTGAAAACTCATCAGCATAATTTTCATCATCTTCCTGATGGTCCTTCATATATTCCTTAATTTTTTCAGCTATTAATTCATTAGAATTGATAACTCTCTTATCTTCATCATCACAAATAACTTGTGTAAATTTAACCAGATTATTAGCCAACGATTTCGTCACCTCCACCACGAGAGATAACAATTTCTCCTGCATCCTCCAGTTTTCTAATAACATTAACAATTTTCTGCTGTGCTTCCTCAACATCCTTCATACGAACTGGTCCCATAAATTCCATATCTTCTTTAATCATTGTTGCAAGTCGTTTGGACTGATTATTAAAGATTACATTCTGAACCTCTTCATTTGAACCTTTAAGAGCAATTGCCAGATCATTATTATCAACATCTCGCAGAACTCTCTGAATAGCACGGTCATCCAGAATAAGAATATCTTCAAATACGAACATCTTCTTACGAATTTCTTCTGCAAGTTCAGGTTCGTCAATTTCCATAATCTCCATAATATGCTTTTCAGTTCCTCTGTCTACTGTATTCAATATCTCAACAATAGCATCTACACCACCAATAATAGTATAATCCTGATTTACCAATGATGAAAGCTTTCTCTCCAAAATCCTCTCCACTTCCTGAACAACATCCGGTGATGTTCTATCCATCTGTGCAATTCTCTTGGCAACATCAGCCTGTTTATTTGGAGGTATTGCACTTACAATAGCAGCAGCCTGTTTAGGCGACAAATAAGACAATATCAACGCTATCGTCTGAGGATGTTCATCCTGAATAAAGTTAAGCAACTGAGATGCATCTGTTTTTCTGATAAATTCAAACGGACGAACCTGCAATGATGCAGTAAGTTTTCCGATAACATCCATTGCACGGTCTGTACCAAATGATTTTTCTAACAATTCTTTCGCATAATTTATACCACCCTCTGCAATATACTGCTGAGCAAGGCAAATCTGATAAAACTCATTTAAAATCTCTTCTTTTACTGCCGCTGATATACTTCTTGTGTTGGCAATGGCCAACGTCAATTCCTCAATCTCATCTTCCTTCAGCTGTTTAAAAATAGACGCTGACTTTTCAGGACCTAATGCTATTAAAAGTATTGCTGCTTTCTGTACTCCACTAAAATCTTCTGCTGCCATAGTCTATTCACCCCAATCATCATTAAGCCAATTTCTAAGTAATTGTGCAACTGCTTCCGGATTCTCATCAACAAATTTATTAATCGCCTTAAGAGCTTCCGTTCCTTCGTCATATTCAATCTCTTCCAGAGGGGACGTAGTTGAAGCAATCAAATCTTCAACAGATGTTTCAGGTTCAATTTCTTCTACAACTACTGGTCTTGTACTGCGGAATACTACAAATGCAAGAAGCAGTACAATCAGAACCAGAACAATTATTGTCAATATCATTGACCAAGGAAGTCCGCCAGCTGTTGAAGGCTGGAAGAATGGTTCCTCATATGACAACACCGAAATATTTTCTGCATTGATACCTGTAGCCATTGAAACAGAGTTAATCAATTCATCATCAACATCAACCTGAACACGACCTCTATTCTGAGCAACAAACTCATCAAAAGTTATATCATCAAGTTCTCCCTGTGCTTTCAATTCATCTTCATCATAATATACATAATTAGTCAAAACTACAGAAATTGATGATTCTTCAGGTATTATATTTCCAGCCGAACGTTCTGTAGTAGTCTCTTTTCTATTAGGAAGATATTTTTTATTACCTTCGTCCGACTCACTGGAACTTTCTCCGCCAGTCTCAATCATGTATGTAGCATCATCATTAGAGTCTGTACCTGGAGTCCCATTCACACCATTTGTAGAATTTGAACGAAACCACTCTTCTGAATCCAGCATTCCTTCATCTCGACCCTCTGGGGCTGAATACTCAACTGATGTCTCACTGCTCTTTGAAGCATCCAATTTAAGCTGCGGAGCAACTGTTACAGCATCATATCCCTGAGAAAGAAAAATTTCTTTAACTGCCGATTTCATCTGATCTGTAGATTTTTTCAGCTGGCTCATCATTGTGCTTGAAGCAATCCCCGTACTATCTGGTGCCTCGCCAGAAAATAAAAGCTTAGCTGAATAATCCATAATAGTAATATTAGACGTATCTTTATTTCCAACTGCTGTAGCAATAAATCTTGCCAGGCCTGCAGCAGTATCCTCATCAATCTCATCATTTAACTTTAATGATACACTGACAAAAGCTTCTTCATCTAAAGTATATATTGTGCCATTATCTGCCGCTGCATATAATGTAACTTTAGCTTCATCTATCAAATCCATTGAAGATAAATCTGAAGCTATTTTTGACTCAACATAAGCATTGTACTTTTTTTCTTTATCGCTCTCTGTCGCACTAAACCCGCCAGAGAACACAGAATTCATATCATAGTCTGCTGTAGGATAACCATTGGCCCCCAATTCAAGCGTCGCAGCAGACTTATCCCCCTCATCAACCTGTATACGCAAACCATCATCCGAAACTTTATTCTCTATTCCTGCTGCATCCAATAATTCTTTAATCTTTGAAGACTCGGCAGTACTTTCACAAGTTATCAAATCAACCATTTTTGTTCTTGTAAGCACCATTCCCAGTATAACAAAGGTCAGAACTACTGCAGCGATAGCGCTAATTATAGCAACACGCTTTTTAATATCAAATTTTTTCCACCATTCTAATATTCGTTTTCCTATTTCTTTCAGTCGTTCCACCATGAGTAATCTCCTAATTATTCATCTTCCCTAAATTATACTATCAATCTTTTATATCTGCATCTGCATTATCTCTTTATACGCATCTAAAAAGCGGTCTCTAAGTGCTACTGTATATGAAACAGCCAACGAAGCTTTTCTCTGGGCAATTCCCAGCTCATCAGTACTTTTCGCATTTCCCAAAGCGAAATCTATCTCAGCATTCTCAGATTCATCTATAAGAGCCTGTGTACTTCCCAAAGAACCATCAATCGCATTTTTTAAAATTGTCGCAAAATCAGTATTATCTCTGTTCTTTGAGTTTTCAAATAATTTAGAATATGTGGAGACACTATTCACAGGATTCAGTGCCGAAACATCTAAAACACCATTTGCCATTGTAAAATCCTCCTAATCAAAAAAATATTAACCCTCTGCAATTTCAAGACCTTTAACAGCCATAGCTTTGCTCGCCTCAAAAGCTGTAACATTCGCCTCATATGCACGGGTCGCATCTATCATATTAGTCATTTCTGTAACCATATTAACATTAGGATAAGTTACATATCCATTTTCATCGGCATCCGGATGTGCTGGGTCATAAACCATCTTCATATCATTCTCATGATCTTCATAAACTGAAGTGACTTTAACCCCTGTCCCTTGTGTATGTGCGCTTACAACTCTGTCAAGCACATGTGCAAAAGGTGTTTTTGTTCTCTCCGCAAACGTAACTGTCTTTCTGCGGTACGCTTCACCGTCCTCTGTTCTTGTTGTATCAACATTCGCAATATTTTGAGATATTATATCCGTTCTGAAACGTTCCGCTGTCATACCTGAAGCATTTATATTAAACGCGTTAAATAAAGCCATTGTCAATCCTCCTATTTAATAACACTCTGTAATCTTGCAAACTCAGCATTGATACTGGAAACCAAACCATAATACTTAATTTCATTCGAAGCCAACTCAACATTCTCAGTATCAATATCAACATTATTTCCATCTATACGATATGAATAACCGGTAGAATCAGTATAAATTCGTCCTTGAAGGTGTGTCTTGTCCGCTCCTGCCACCCTTTTATCCAAATCTATCTGTGTTGTACCGGTCTTCTTCAGCTCAATAGCCAACATATCATCAAATGATACATCCTGTCTTTTATAAAAAGGAGTATTAACATTAGCTATATTATTATTTATTACCTCGTTTCTTAACCAGCTTGCCCCAGCGGCTTTTCCGAGAACATCTATGTAATCATACACTCCCGTACTAATCACAAATTACCATCTCCTTATAATTTATTCGATTTGACTCACCATTTTACTTCTCGCAACATTATAACTCTTTTTTTAATAAGATACAATAGAAAATTTTGCAAAAATAAAATTTTTCAGATTTTGTCGAAAAAAGTAAATGAAAGCGTAAAAAATATTTTACGCTTTCGTAGAAATTCACCTGACAGATTTTAAGTCTATATTCTCAAGTTCTTCAAAAACAACATCATTTAACACTCTTATATATGTTCCCTTCATTCCTGAAGATCTAGACTCAATTACTCCTGCACTCTCAAATTTCCTGAGTGCATTTACAATAACCGACCTTGTTATTCCAACCCTGTCAGCTATTTTACTCGCAACTAAAACACCTTCATTTCCTTCTAATTCATCAAAAATATGGACAATAGCTTCAAGTTCTGAATATGATAGAGTATTGATAGCTGATTTTACAATCTGAATCTTTCTTTTTTCTTCTGCATTCTCTTCATTTACTGATCTCATCATTTCAAGCCCAACTACTGTCGTCCCATATTCACTCAGTATTATATCATCTATATCGTACTGATCACTGCATTTGTAAATAAACAATGTTCCCAGGCGCTCCCCTGCTATATCAATAGGAGTAATTATTGCCTGATATTGTACGACATTATCTGAAACAAAACCAAGAGTCATCAGATTTACATTTTCTTTAGTCGAAAGTACACCAAGCAGCCTTTCATTTAATAGTGGGTCTATATGTCCCCCTACTTTATCATCTATCATTTCTGTAATCGCTTCAATTCCATCACATACACTCATGCCAAGTATTTTACCCTTCTTACTTATCACAAGTATATTTGATACAAGCGTCTCTGTAAGAACCTGACAAATATCATTAAACACCACTTTTGAAGAATTATTGTTGTGAAGAAGCTTATTAATCTTTCTTGTCTTGTCTAATAATTGAACACTCATTTTTGCACCTCCTAACTACAACAAGCTGTTAATCCTTACAGCAAAGTTGTCTGTCAATTGGCTGTTCATGAAGCTATAGTTTACATTATATTAACATATACACACAAAAAAATCAACAATATTCACAACGTAAAACAAATAATTTTATTATATTCTAACAAAAGCAAAAAAAACTATAAAACATGTTTATTCTTTTTTCTTTTTTACAACCTCTGTATAACCACACTGATTATCCATACATGCAAGTTTATTACCTTTTTCCAGCAAAACACCTCCACAATTTGGACATTTTTTTAATGATGGTTTCTGCCATGACATAAACTCACATTCAGGATTATCTTCACAACCATAATATTTACGTCCTTTTTTAGTTTTTTTAAGAACAATATCTTTACCGCATACCGGACACGGCACCCCGGTTTTCTCCAAATAAGGCTTCGTATTGCGGCATTCAGGAAAAGCAGGACAAGCCAAAAACTTTCCGTGTGGTCCATACTTAATTACCATGTTGCGTCCGCACTCTTCACAAATCACATCTGTAACTTCATCTGCTATTACTACTTTTTCTAACTCTTTTTCAGCTATTTCTACCGCCTCATTTAAATCAGGATAAAAATTTCTTATAACAGTTTTCCACTGCAGTGATCCTTCTCCAATTTTATCAAAAAGAGATTCTAAGTTGGCTGTAAAATTAACATCTACAATACTTGTAAACGAGTCTTTCATAATAGAATTTACTACTTCTCCCAACTCTGTGACATACAGGTTTTTGTTTTCCTTGGCAACATAACGCCTCGCAATAATTGTAGAAATTGTAGGAGAATAAGTACTCGGTCTTCCGATGCCTAATTCCTCCAATGTCTTTACCAATGCTGCCTCTGTATAATGTGATGGAGGCTGTGTAAAGTGCTGTTTGCTTTCTGTATCAATAAGTGAAATCTCACTATCCTTATCAACACCCTTTATAAGAGTATTAACGCCTTCTTCTTTATCATCAGACATAATATAAACGGACATAAAACCGTCAAATACAAGTTTAGAAGCAGCCACGGTAAACCTATAATCTCCAACATCTATTTTAACCGATGTGGTTTCATACTCAGCAGATGTCATTCTGCTTGCAGTAAACATTTTCCATATCAACTGATAAAGCCTAAATTGATCTCTGGAAAGAGAATCCTTTACTGATGCCGGAGTCCTAGATATATCTGTAGGACGTATAGCCTCATGAGCATCTTGAATTTTCTTATTATCTTTTTTAGACACAGTACTTTTTGCTACATAATTTTTTCCATAATTTTCTTCTATATATTCCTTTGAAGCTTCCAACGCTTCATTTGATATTCTAGTTGAATCAGTACGCAAATATGTGATTATTCCGACAGTCCCCTGACCCTTTATTTCAACGCCCTCATAGAGCTGCTGCGCCAACCTCATAGTTTTCTGTGTAGAAAAATTTAAAACTTTTGATGCCTCTTGCTGAAGTGTGCTTGTTGTAAATGGCAGAGGAGCTTTCTTTTTTCGACTCCCTCTTTTAACTTCTGAAACTTTACAATCCTTTCCTTCAATTGCCCTTAAAATTTCATCCATCTCTTCTTTAGAACGAATTGTAATTTTCTTACCAGCCGCTGTACCATAGAATTTTGCATGAATTGGCTTTTTTTCACCTTTAATGTTAAAATCAGCTTCCAATGTCCAATATTCTTCTGGAATAAAAGCATTTATTTCTTCTTCTCTATCACATATAATACGAAGGGCAACTGATTGCACCCTTCCTGCACTTAAACCTCTCTTTACTTTACCCCAGAGAAGCGGGCTAATTCTATAACCCACCATTCGATCTAACATTCTTCTTGCCTGCTGCGCATCAACAAGGTTCATATCAATCTCCCGACCCTGTTTTATTGAAGCTTTTACCGCATTTTTAGTTATCTCATTAAAACTTATTCTATACATCTTAGTTTCATCTAATTTTAATGATTTTGACAAATGCCACGAAATTGCTTCACCCTCCCGGTCAGGGTCAGTCGCAAGAAATACTTTATCAGCTTTTTTAGCTTCTTTTCTTAACTTTGCAAGTATTTCCCCTTTTCCGCGAATAGTTATATACTGCGGTTCATAATCATTCTCAAAATCTATCCCCATTTTACTTTTTGGGAAATCTCTGACATGACCGTTAGAAGCTACTACCTGATAATTGCTTCCGAGGAATTTTTTTATTGTTTTTACCTTTGCAGGTGATTCCACAATCACAAGATACTTTGCCATTTAACTTACCTCACAGCATAATAGTTTTTAGTCGTCTCAATTACTAAATCAAGTATTTCCAGAGAAAACAAAGCTGTCATCACTTCTTCCAAAGTTAATCCAGTAATTTTAACTATTTCATTTACATGTATTGGATATAAACCCATACAACTATACACTTTTTTTTCTTTACTTTCAAGACCCGAAATATTTTTTTGTTGATACTTTTCATTTCCTAGTCCTGAGTTTTCTTGTAAACTAAAGCATTTATTATTATAGGAAGAAACTCGTTCTTTTTTCTGGAAATTCTTGTGAAAAAGAGATACTAATAATTCTTGCGGGTTCCAAGCAATTCCTGCACCTTGAGAAATAAGCTGATTACAGCCCTCACTTAACGAATCTCCTACCCTTCCCGGAATGGCAAAGACATCTTTTCCATAGTCCAACGCCCTGTCTGCTGTTATAAGAGATCCGCTCCTGCTTCTCGCCTCCACAACAAGTATTAAATCAGACAGTGCGCTTATTATGCGATTTCTCATTGGGAAATGCCAAGATATGGGTTTTTCCCCATTTTCAAATTCTGATATAACTCCACCGTGAGTCTTTATTTGCTCATATAAATCACGATTCTGTATGGGATAACAAATATCAGTACCGCAACCCATAATAGCAAAAGTCTTCCCTCCTGCTTCCAAAGCCCCTCTATGTGCTGCTGAATCTATTCCTCTAGCCATTCCGCTGACTATCTGTACACCCTCATCAGCTAAAATTTGTGCATATTTATATGCCATCTGACTGCCATAATGCGAACACTCCCTAGCGCCTACTATTGCGACCGTCTTTTTGTTTTCATTAGGAAGCTCACCTAATACATACAGTTTTAGGGGTGCATCATCTATTTCTTTTAGTTTATTAGGATATAATTTATCTTTCTTATAATATATACGCATTTTATCTCCTTGCGAATCCTGTAAGCTTTTATCTTGTCCAAAACTTTCTGTCCATTGTACGATAACATACAGCCTCTCTAATATGTGACATTTTTATACTCTCTTCTCCTGCTAAATCTGCTATTGTTCTTGACACTTTTAGTATTCTATGATAACTTCTGGCTGTCAGATCATACTTTCTATATAGCATACTCATAAACTCCTGTTCCTTTTTTCCAAGCCGACAAATCTCTTCCAGCTGATCATTAGATAATTGAGAATTAAACTCTATATTTATATTTTTATAACGTTCCCTCTGTATCTTCCTTGCTGACTCCACTTTCTGTCTTATCTCTTCTGTTGTGATCCCTCCGCTGCTATGCTGCAGCTCGTCAAAAGATACTGTCTGCATTTCAGTGCACAAATCTATTCTGTCCAATAAAGGTCTGCTAACTCTGGCAAGATATCTGCGTACTTCGTCCGGTGTACAAGTGCATTTGTTATAATCTGGAAAATAACCGCATTTGCAAGGATTCATTGATCCTGCAAGCAAAAAATCAGCAGGATAGTCATATGTACCCAAAACTCTTGATATATGTATTTTACCATCCTCCATTGGCTGTCTGAGAACTTCCAAAACATTCTTTTCGAACTCTGGAAGCTCATCTAAAAACAATACCCCTCTATGTGCCAATGTTATCTCACCTGGTCTTGGAATTTTGCCGCCGCCACTCATTGCACTCTGTGATATTGTATGATGCGGACTTCTAAATGGTCTTACTGTAATAAGCGGCGAATCGTTTTCTAACAAACCCGCAACACTATATATTTTCGTTACTTCCAGACTTTCTTCCATGCTCATTTTAGGTAATATACCAGAAATACTTTTTGCAAGCATAGTTTTACCCGCTCCAGGCGGCCCCACAATCAAGAGATTATGAAAACCTGCTGCCGCTATAACAGCCGCCCTCTTAGCGGTTTCCTGTCCAGCAATCTGTGAAAAATCAATTTCAATTTCTTTCACATCAGATATATTATCTGCTACATCTATATGCAGAGGCACCAACGGTTTATTCTTATCAAATGCTGAAATTATATCTGCAAGTTTCGACACTCCATACAAATTCATTCCGCTTACCAATGACGCCTCTTTTATATTATCAACCGGAAGTATACAAGACGTAATACCTTGATTTTTAGCTTTTACAATTATTGGCAGTATTCCCCTTATAGGACTTACCTTACCGTCAAGACTTAACTCGCCAAGTACAAGCTTATCCTTAATAAAATTCTTTGGAAAATATTCCATTGCTGATAATACAGATAACGCAATCGCCAAATCAAAACATGTTCCATATTTTCTAATATTTGCTGGGGATAAATTTAGCACAATATGCTTTGGCGGAAGCTTTATATTCGAATTTCTAATGCTTGTCCGCACTCGCTCTCTTGCCTCCCTTACTTCACTGCTCAAAAATCCAACCATATCAAACATTGGCAAACCATCACTTACATCCGCCTCTACATTTATTAAAACCACCTCCAACCCTTGTATAAACGCTGACAAAATTTTACTAAACAATACTGTCCTCCCCTCCCTTTCTGTTTCTTAATGTATAAATGTTTATTTTTTCAAACAGTTTTTGACCCTTCTGCTCTTCTTTAAATTACAGATTTATTTACATCCGCTTTATTAAACCTGAATATAAATATTAATTATTTAATAACTGAATTATAATTGATTGATTTTTTTCCGTGAACCCGGAACATACAAGCAAATTAATAACAATTTAATTTTACAATTGCTATTATCCCTGCTTTGTAGAAATTATTAAAAGATTGTATTAAAAAGAAACCGGAACAACTTAACTATACCGATTTCTGCTGTCTGAATTTATTCATTTAGAAAATGCTTAATAGCATATTATCATATAATAATATAAATTGTCAAATATTATTCTTCATCTAACGGTAGCAGCATTTTGGAGAAATCAAACATATCCCCTAAAGAATTACTTATTTCCTTTTCTTTAAATGCATCAACTACGCTGCCAAGCATTTTTTCAAACCTTACTTTATCATTACATATTGCAACAAGTTCAGAAGTATTTCTAGCATCAAACAGAGCATCATGCTGTTTCCCCTCAAAGTCAAGACCTGCATAAGTCAAAGCTTTTTTTAATGAAATGGCATGGTCAACTCCAAGCTTATGAGTATATAATTGCTGAAAATTACACCAATTATTTAACATAGCTTTTTCATTTTTATTTGGTTTATAAGCCTTGAGTTTCATTTCTTTAACAACTTGATTATAATCACTGTCTCCCCAAGCATATATCATATACTTATCACCGCTTTTACCACACCAATCAGAAAACATACGAAAAGACTTCCAAAAAACAGGCGCATCACTAACCATCTCTGTCTTTATCCCTGTAAGATTTTCATATACTTCCAATATTTCATCATTATACTGAGGCTTTACATATGTTTTAAAACTATCTGTCTCTTTGAAATTATTATCTAACATAACTGCACCTATTTCTATAATTTCAAAACGGCAAATTTTTCTCTCTTTATTATATTGTTTTGCAAGCTCATTCATTTCCAAATCTAATACTATATGCCTCATTTAACCCATCCTCTTTTATATTTTAGATTCGTGCTAAAAAGTGCCACCGACAATATGATAACATTATAGTGATTATAATTCAATCTTTTTCTTAACACGAAATAATACCTATACTAAATCAAATAGTGCTTTTATATACTCTTATAAATACAATTTTGTACTATTTATCAGTTGCAAAAATATTAACATAATGCTATATTAATTTATGTACCTTTTAACTAATATTATAAACTAAAGGAGATACGTTATGAAAAAAAGACTGGCAATATTTGGAATCACCATTACTATGAGTTTAGTAACTCTAACAGGCTGTGGAAATGCAGACAAGAAAAACTACATATCTGATATTGAAGCAATCGTAGATACTAATGATAAACTTGACGGAGATGATTTCACCGATTTAACAGAAATTAAAAAAGCTCGGAACGTAGTTAATGATATGAAAGTAAAGACTGATGAGGGAAAAGAGATAAAGGAAGATTTTAAAGATCTCTTTAAATTACTTGAAGATGTATACAGCCTTTCTGATTCTGAAAATGTAGATGACGCAACACTGGATGAGCTTGATAATAAATATGATGAAATAGAAGAAAAACTTGATAAAGACGCCGATTCTTTTATTAAGGCCGCTGAAGATGCAGGCGTTGATGATAAGGATATTAACGAATTGACATCAGCTTTATAGTAACATAAATAAATCAAATACTTTATCAAATTAGTCAAATAACATGCAAAATGGCTATTTGACTAATTATTCATAAAAAATAAATAATTACGGGGTGTCGAAAAATGACGTTTGTGCACAATATATTTTGTGATAATCACTGAATCTCAAAATATTATGAAAAAATAGACCGTCATTTTTCGACACCCCTGTCAATTTATTTATATATATTTTCACTATTTCATTAACTAAACGCCCACAAATTTTTAATCTGTCCCTCAAGCACTTCATAATCCCATAAACGACTGCTGCGAACCTTACTGTTTGGATCATTTACAATAATTTTTCCATCCTTTATTCCCGCAAGAACAATAAAATGTCCCAGTGTTGTGAAATCTCCCGCACCCATACTGCAAATTATTGGATGCCCTTTTTCAAGTTCACTGAAAACTTTTGCTCTGCTAAGAGCAATCATTTTTCCACGAACACCAAAATGAACACAACCCTCTGTCATTATTTTCCACACAGTCCCTGTTCCTTTTAAATAATAATCATGATCAGTCGCGTATTGAGCTACAACTGCAGGCGTTATATTGTTATTTCCGGTAAGCCCAACAATTACCATAGACAGACAAGTAGGCGCACACCCTGATAAAGCAACATTATCATCTCCATAAGGATAATATCCCCACCTCGTATCCCACTGTATCAAAAGCGGTATTCTTTCTGCAGTATCCTCTTCACTAATACTTCCAATTACACTTGTATCAGCTGATGGATATCCTTTAACAAATTCAAGCATATCAGGATTATTACATAAAGCAGCAAGCATATCTTCAGGAAAATCAGATATATTATTGTACACATCCTGAAACTCAGGATAACTTTCAGCATAATTTGCTAAAATACTTTTAACTTCTATACCATTTCTAACTGTCGGAGGTGTATATTCATACTTAGAACTATAATTCCACCTATCCTTTGGCAGCTCAACTTCCGGCTCATTATTTTCTGTCACTGACTGGTTATACTGCGGTTGCTGTTCAATATCTTGTATAACTTCACCATCACTAATATTTGCAATAATCTCTCCTCTTAACAACACAATAAGAAAGACTACAAGCACTGACAAAACAAATAGTAGGTGTTTGAATTTTTTTCTTCGATATTTCTTTCTTCTTAATTGTCGCTTCATTACTATCTCCTCTTTTGTCAATAATATTCGGAAGAATATGCCGCAGTAAGTTGTCAGGACCTAAGACTCAAACAGTCGCCTGGCTTGTTGCTCACGGAAATAAAATTTCATTGACTTTTGAATAATTATTTTCCATATCAAAAGATTTTATTCCCTTTTCACTGACAATATAGAAATGTTTACCTGAATATAAACCCCTAACTTCCGACACTAAAACAGATTTATCTATTTCCTCATCAAGAAGCCTGTGCAGCTTTCCGTCCTTTAATGTAAAAAGTTCATATTTTACAGTAGTAGTTCTATCACCAAGTTCAACAGCAAATCCAAATAAATTTGCATTTCTGTCCGCAAGAATGCATTTATAATCATATAATGCATCTGATGAATAATTTTTATTTTTCAAATAGAATGTGTCTGCAACTTTTACGTCAGCTTCATCTCTGACATCAAACGCACACAGTTTAATTCCTTCCCATTCTCCTGAATGTGGATCTGTCTCAATACCAAAACCTAACAGCATACCATCATTCCAAATATGAAGATATTCTGAAAAACCTGTTATTTCAAGACTGGAAAGCACTTCAGGATTGGCTTCATCAGATAAATCTATTATAAACAAAGGATCTGTATTTTCATATGTCACTAAATACAATTTATCTCCTATAAATCTTGCAGATTTTATCTCCTCATTTCTTGCCAAACCTCTAATTGCGCCTGTAACGCTTAAATCATCATCAAGCAGAAAAACATCACTTGAACTTTCTTCATTCCAGCTCCATGTAACAACACGTAATTTACCATTATATTCATTTATAGAAAATGTATCCGTGATATTACCTTTAACTATTCCAGAAGTATCCCCGCTTATTACTCCATCAGTCATAGAAAATCTTGTAATAACAGTATTATCGGAATTATATCCATTATTATATAGATATAGATATTCACTGCCCATATAAATATCAGCATTATTTAAAATCATTGCTGTATCAACATATTTTTTACATTCCATAATATCTACTGAAGTGATAATAAACGCATTACAACCCATATCAGCTAAATAAATGTCTTCAGCAGGTATTTTCTGACCTCCGACTTTTGGTATCTCATCCTCTATTTTGTGAGTATCATTATCAGGAAGCTCCATATATTTATTCGTAAAAAGATAAACTATATCACCTTTTTTTCTTGAACTATAATAACTTCCATCCTGTTCTACTTCACCTTCGTATAACGGATTCTCTCTGTCAGTAATATCATATGTGATAACACTTGTGCTTACTTTTGTACTAATACGCTTAACATCTGTTAGATAACCTATTTCTTCATATGCAATAATGCCATCATCTAAAATATCGCTGTTATCAGTTTCAACAATAATATTCAGCTTATTATTATCCACATATATTTCTTTAATTTCCTTGAAACCTTCTTTTTTATATATGTCTAATTTAATATTCCCGACAACTTTCATATCGTCTGTTTGTATATCTGTTATGCATACGCCGTCTATTGTTGTCTTGTATATATATCTTCCGTCTGTTTTTACAATATCACTCTCATCAATATTTTCAGTTTGAACATTTGTAGTTGAATATTCCAACAACGATTCAGCATCTTCCTGACGGTTTGCACTGCCATACTCAGCCTTTTCAGAAAGATCAGCTGACTTCTCTTCAAAAGCAATTCCGCTTTCCATTCCACTGATATTACTATCACGAACATAAGTTGAATAATATTTTTCAATAGTATTATAGACATTATTATAATCTTGTGCAATTACATATGCATCACCTACAGACTGTTTCTTTTGCGTACCTGTTAATTCTTCGCTGTCAGATTTTTCATCTTTAGTATTGAAAATATTTATTTTATTTCCATCCACATTTGCTTTATCACTCCCACTGTTCAATGTATTGGAATAAATTCCAAGTCCAATGCCTGCTGTGGCCGCAATAATCAATACAAACACTGCTGTCTTTGCAAGAATTTTATTTATATGCCATAACTTCCTCTTACTAAAAATATTTTTATCTTCTTGACTCTTGCTATTCTTGCATAACAACACTTTCTGTAGATTATCAGGAGAAAGATTTTTGGGTACCTCAATATTTTCTGCTGAATCTCTTATCTTATCTAAAATTTCTCTTTCATACATATAAATCACCTCAATTTTTCAGCTAATTTTTCTAAAGCCCGACGTTCCTTTGAGCGCACAGTATTTTCGTTTAATTTGAGGGCTCTGGAAATTTCTTTACTTGTATAACCTCCGAATATATGAAGCCCTATAATAATACGTTCCTGCTCAGTCAGCTCATAAAACGCCTGTCTTGTTATAACATCATCTGCACAGCTATCCACTGTCAAAACAGGGTCTGCACATACATCAAAGACCGTATATTTATCGCTGTACTCTTTTAGCTTACTGCGGCATTTATTTGAAAGAATTTTAAATATCCATGCCTTAAATGCATCCGCTGAGCGAAGTTTATGTATTGCGGCAAAGGCGTTAACTACTGTATCACTCACAATATCTTCTGCATCCGTTGGATTCTTAAGCATATAGAGCGCAAATCTATACAAATCTTTGTAAATTTCCTTGTACAACTCTGCAAAAGCATTGACATCTCCGTCTTTTGCGCGCTGTACCAAACTACTTTTTTCCATAGATTTCTCCTTTATATGTTACCGTTCAACATGTTGACATATATATAGTGTCTGTTGAAATGCATTTTGGTGCATGAATATGAAATTTTATTTCTGTATACAACAAACAATTACATAAACACAATAACTGTTTTATATACACAAAAGTCTTATATATTATATAATTAACATGTGACAATACTATGTCTAAAATGTATACCTTGTGAAACAACGCAGTTGTTTACCCGCCCCGCAGGGTCATGTCTTACGGTATACTGTAAGTATACCTTGTGAAACAACGGAAAGCTGGTATCTAAAAGATACCAGCTCCCAACGCTACTGTTGCTGCTGCCAAAACAACTAAAATAATCATGTATGCTGCAATAAATTTTTTGTCATTACTTTTATTTATAAATATCAATATTAACCCCATCAAAACTGTAATTTTAATCTTCGCTGTTATCTAATTTTGACGCGCGTGCCTCAACTTCTTTTTGCTGAACATCAGAAGGAGCCTGCTCATAATTCTTGAATTCATATGAAT
>CATJTQ010000135.1 GCA_949743325.1 uncultured Lachnospiraceae bacterium | reverse complement strand
TTCTTCAGTACATCCTTTCAATACATTTTGTCTCTATTACCTTATTTAAATAATATTATCATATTATGACCAAAATGTCAAAGAAAGCAAGGTTTAATAAGTACTAACAAATAAATTTCATTATCTAAATAATCTAGAAATAGAATAAGGCTTTTCCTTTCTTTCAATTGCAAGTGAAATAAAATATTTTCCGCTACTGCGTAAATGTAATGCATTTACTATGGAGATCATATAGGTACTATCAAAAAATCCTTAACCACATTTGTATGAATACAATAACGGATTCTTGCAACTCTTTTTTTAATTCCAACTAATGGCAAGTTATTCCGTTTCATCTTACTTTAATCGCTATAAATGTTTGATAACATAAAACATAAATTCTAGCGAAATTCACAATGCAAATGCATTATCGCTTGACTCTGATTTACATTATATTATATCTCCTGCCCATTAAACATACTAGTTTCTCTCACAATATTATTCTCATACCATTCTTTAGGTGCACCCTCTCTATTATAAGCGATATCAAACATTTTATACATCTGTGAATACCTAACATCAAATTTCAACAAGGTCTTCAATTCAGTAGTCTGTATTGGCATTATCTTCATACCTGTAATATACTGTGTACCAGCATTATTATAATATTCCATATATCTTCTAGCTCTAAAATCAGATATAACATTATTATTCAAATATGTTGTTATAAATACACAATATACTTCTTCGTCTGAATGCGCCAAACAATAATCCCCCAAATGTCTTGAAACTGGCTCCATCTCCATTCTTCGCTGGTTAGATCCATCCGAAAGAGTAGCTTCAATTAATAATATATGCTTCGGATAAGAATATGTCTCATCATACTTCCATACAATATCAGCCTCCCCTCCACCAGCATGCGTTTTAGGTAATAGGTTTGCCTCTAAAGATAAATTCATATATTCAAGCACATCACCTTTTCGTTCGCTTATTATATACCATACTATACCAAGCACATATTCAAATATCGTAGGAATATCAGCATTATCTGTAACTATACTTCTTATTTCATCATCGTTTCTGTTCTCAAAATCATTAAGCAATGTAATAAGAGTTTTTTTATCAAACTTCTCATCTATAAGCTTATTAAATCTTGCATATCGTTCATCTTTAATAACTTTTTGAGCCATCTCCTTACTAGATACACTTGTTTCAAGAAACTGTCCTAACTTCTGATAAAGTAAATTTATATCTATATCAAAGAATAAATCAATTTCTTTTAAATCTACATTCTTTGGTAATAATTCAGTATGCTCAAAAGCAATTTCCAATAAACTATCACAAATAATTTCAACATAACATTGAGGCAACACATCTAGCTTTACTTTATTATCCTCAAATAAAACTATATCTGTGATTTTAAAATATCGCCTATTCAAGTCAAAATAATCTGACAATGTTGCTTTCGCTTTAAAAAGGTGCATAATTTTAAAGAATTCTTCCTTGAATTGCTCCTCTGAAATTACACTCAGTATAGGAACCATATTTAATACTGATAAACCATCTCTTGATATTACACTTCTAGAACTGCTGTTAAAGAAATATTTTCTCCAAGCACCTCTAATCTTGCTGTTAGTTAATTTCTTTGTA
Organism: uncultured Lachnospiraceae bacterium; assembly: GCA_949743325.1. Lineage (GTDB taxonomy): Bacteria > Bacillota > Clostridia > Lachnospirales > Lachnospiraceae > CAJJNI01. The sequence continues at coordinate 7,348 of CATJTQ010000135.1, read as the reverse complement.
GCTTCATAAAATTCTATTGCCAAATTTTCACCACATAATACTATATTTCTCAATATAGTATACAACTTATAATAAGGTCTATCATACTTCGCACTTTTTCTATTGAGGCCAACATTACAAATCAACTCTTCCGTTATTGGCTCAGCTTTAAGTAATTCTAATGCACTATGGTAATTATTCATTTCCATAAGAACTGATAAAATGATATCGTCATAATTCTCTGAACCAATACTTCTAGCCTTTTTTATACAGCTAATAATCTTTATTGTCGTATGCTCATCAACACATAATGGCAGTAAATATGTAAATTCATTATTTGTAAGACATCCTACTTTATTAACTACATACAAGAACACTATAAAAGGTCTTATAGTTTTATCACCAACAACATTAGATGTTTTTAATAACTGTTTAAAATATAAATAACTATCTTTGGATATTTCCAAAAAGTTATCTGATGTAAAATCGTCTGAATCAGTAATTTTTAAAAGCTCCATTCCTGCTTCTGTTATATTACGCTCATCATCAAGTAATCCTATATCTCTTAATCCCGAAGTTTTCTCTCTTGCATCTTTATCAGGTCTAACTGCATCGCCCTTTACAAATGCGTTCTCTCTTAAATAATTATAATAATCTGCCTGAAATTCATTATTACTATTCCATTTCTTCCCCACATTTTCTTTCAATTCTCTAAACTGTTTAAGTAATTGCAACTGCTTCTCTATACTCATATTGAAATTATCAGTACGATAGCTTGTTGTACCGATAGCCCAGCAATAACTCTTAAAACCAATCTCATTTGCCATAGAAATCTCCATTCCGCCGCCTTTGTCTGGCGGCACAAAAAGTAATATAAGTGTTCCACTCTCTCCACGTTGCTGATAAAATAGTTTGTAAAGAAGCTACACTTCAAATCACGGGGAGGCGAGTCGTAAAGACTTTATTCGATTTTAGACAGCATAGAAATCAGTGCAAGTTTCATATTTCAAGCACAAATAAGTGGCTCTATTAGACTGTACAGTAAGAATTATTTTAACTTCCCTGTTAAATGTGTGATGGAACAGTCAATGGCTTCTTTTATCTTACTTTGAAAGGAGATTTCGACCATGAAAGTTGTATATCAAACCTGTTGTGGCGTCGATGTTCACAAATCTTTTCTCGTTGCCACAATCATCAAAACCACTTCTGGTGTTCAGCCTTCCTATCAGAAAAAGCGCTTCTCCACCTTTAACAATTCTATCCTGCTATTCAAAAACTGGCTTATTGAAAATCAATACCATGATGTCTGTGTGAAATCTACCAGTAAATACTGGGTTCCTGTATTCAACCTTTTGGAGGACGATATTAACGTCACAATTGCCAACCCCAAATGAGTAAAAGCAGTCAAAGGTAATAAGGATGATACGAAAGATTCCAAATTGATTGGGGATTTATTTCGACTAGATCTGGTTCCGGGAAGCTATATCCCTGTAAACCCATCCGTATCCTGCGTGAATTTACAAGATATCGTTACAAGCTGATTTCCTGCCGTTCCAGCGAAAAAAACAGATACCAGAATGTGCTTACTGTCTGTAATGGCACATTAAACTCTGTTGTTTCCTATATCTTTGGGAGATCAGCTACATCTGTTATTGACTACCTAGTCGAGCTATCTAACAATTCCATCAACCACGAAGAAATAGCCTCCTGACTCTTGCGTTCCTTAAAAAAGAAGTCTATCAGTGTTATTGAATCCATCAAAGGGTATCAGATGACTGACTCCTCTAAATACCGTTTACGCACATTTGGATTATATCACATCTGCGATAAATGATATAGACACTATGCTTAATTCTTTAATTGCTCCTTATGAAAATGCTGTCCAGTTACTGTGTACCATTCCGGGTGTTGACCGTACAGCGCAATCACTGTTATCTCCGAGATTGGCACCGATATGACTCCGTTTTCTGATTCAAAAAGCCTCTACTGTTGAACGGGATTAACTCCTGGCAACAACGAATCTGTTGGTAAAAAGAAATCTGTCATGATAACACGTACTGGTGTATACCTCAAACCTGCATTGGTACAAGTTGTCCATGTAGCCATGAAATCTTATAAATCGCCTTACTATAAGCAGAAATACGAGCGTATTATGAAACGCCGCGGTAAAAAACGTGCCATTATTGCTATCGACCGGATGATCTTTACTGCCATTTATCAGATACTGTCTACTGGTGAAGTGTGGAATCCGACCGATTTATATAAGTTTGATATGCCTGAACCTCTGAAAGAAAAGCAAAAGGAAAAGGCTATCAAGCAGACTAAGAAACTACTGATCTGCGAAGGGATCATTTCTGAATCCCAACTGGCTTCTTAGTTCTCTAAAACAATACTTTTTTTAAGTCTGCCATGAGACAACTTGTTTAAGTGCGCCATTTATCGGCTGGCCTCTACTTTCTTTCACAGTATATCTCCTCAAATCAATAGTTTACAATCAAAACTTCCTTAGTCACTCCATCTTTTATAGTATGATAATTTGAATTAGTATAATCATAATTTAATGAGATGGCTCTAAATTTTTTATGTTCTTTTATCCAATCAGATAAAAGAACATTTTTTTTCCCCTTGCTCTCCAATACATTTGAAAGAGCAAAACGAATTCCTCTTTCATCAAGCTGTTCTAGATAATAAAATAAGTCTCTTTCATCACTCTCTGTCCATCCTGACTGCTCATTATATGTCGCACATGTAATTAAATATGGAGGATCAACATAAAAAAAGCTCTTATCTGTATATCCTTCCATACTTACATTTCTAAAATCGTCATTAGTAAATATATAATCTCCATTCTTAACCCTATCAAGAAATGCTTCTAATTTCCTTTGCATTTTTGAATTAAAATCTCTTTTTCCCACAGGCAGATTAAATTCTCCCTTTCTGTTAAAGCGTATCTGATTATTAAATGAATGTACAACCAACAAATACAACATCAGAAAATACTCATCATCTTGTATTTTCTTTTTATTAAAGTCATCTCTTAACTTATTATATCCCTCTTTATTATATTCTCCTAAACCTTTTGAACTTTCACAGTTATAAAATTTATATCCATTTTTACTTACCAGAGATAAACCATATTTATCAATAGCACTATATATCCATTTAAATATATCATCTTTTGACATTCTTCTAAACGTATCTAACATACCCATAAGGTGTTTATTGCTGTCATTAAATAATACCTTATTGCAGTTAAGATTTATTCCTACATTACAACCTCCACAAAATAAATCTACAACTTGATCTGTATCTTGAGGAAACAATGGTAATATCTGAGAAAGCAATTTATACTTACCACCTGTATAATTTAAAGCAGAGGGAATTACTTCTTTTTCTTCATTACGACATATACATAAAAACAACCTCTCCTGATTAGCTTTAATATCTGATTTTCCTGTAGAAAATGCCTTGTAGTCTTCAGCAAATACTTTTACTTCACCTTTTTTTTGCAAAATTCTCATAATATCATCATCACTTATCTTTGCATTAGAACGGTCATTTCCTTTATTTGCCATATTATTATAGGATAATAAAATATATTTTGCATGAATTGAATTAATCAAGTTTTCAAATGCTGATGTTGCCTTTTGTGTACAATATTCACTCTTTAAATCTGTTCTGTCCATTTTTCTTGCAACGCCAAAGACTTCTGGTTTCTTCCATCTGGCTACATTTTCAAGTAAATGATACGCGTCACAATACTGTCTAGAATTATATGGTGGATCTATATACACCAAATCCGCTTCTATTTCAGATGCTAGATCATTTGTATCCATATTGTAACATATATTGTTTTCATTAAGATTCGATTCTGGTTCTGGAACCAATAATTCTAAGTGTTTTTCAAATTCTACACCCTGTCTATATGCATCATAATGTCCGCAAGTATTAGCAATCTTATCCATTGCATACAATAATGACGTTATAAGCAAGGCTCTTTCTCGAAAGTTAATTTCACCTGAACTGTACCTGTCCTCAATATCCTGCCTAATAAACCCTATCTTTCTACAATCCTCAATCGAAAAGTATGTATCTGAAAAGTTATCACTCATATAATTCTCTTCATTTACACCCAACTTATTATATTGTAAAATAAGTTCAACAATTTTATCTTTTGAATATGTTTCATTATTAAACCAAGCAACATGACATATATAATTACTGTACATAATATCATTAGTAATAATCTTTTTATTGATAAATGCAGAAGCTACCACCCCTGTCCCTGCAAATATGTCTGCCACAGTATTTATATAGTCACACTCTTCGTCAACGACCTTTGTAATAAATGGTAGTAGTTTATATTTATTTCCCAAATATCTACGATTATTAATCTTAGTTGTCTTAAAAGCTTTTGACGCATCAATCTGTTCAACAATACTTTCACCTTTATTCTTCCTTATATATTCCTGAATCTTGTAGTATACTTCATCACTCCAAATAACTCTTCCGTTATCATTCACTTCAACCTCAATCATTCCATTATCCTTCAAATAATATAAATATGACCGAGAAATGTCTAATTTTTTTGCTAACTGCGTTGCTGAATAATTCATAATCCCATCTCCATATTATGCAACATTTTTAATCCTTCATTGGACACTTTTTCTTTTAATTATACCAATTTTTATTATTTTTTCAATCTAAAACTTAAATAGTTCTCAAAAAAATGGATGCTAACAAAATATACAAGTAATCATATTAAGAAATATTTCTTACCCATTTTTCATTAATTGTTATGATTTTAAGATAAAGTATAATGATATTTTCTTTGTTGTTTGGAATCTTGCTCTGATTTGTTTTATAATTATGCTTTCAAACTACCACTGATTATATTTCGTTATCTTTCTTTTGCGAATATGGAAATAGCTTTTTTTAATATTTTATTTTCAATCTGCAATTCACGCATTTTTTTGTAGTTCTTTATACTTCTTTATTGAAATTATTTGTGTATCCGAAACTTTAACAAGAGTTAAATTTTTAAATTCAACCGAAATAGTCGATTTTGCAACACCATACTCAATTGATAACTGTAATAATGAATAAAATGCAATATTTTATAAATATACAATTTGCTTCTTAAATTCATGTTGTATTTCTTTTGTTTTTTTACCCTATTGAACAGCTCCTTTACATTATAATATAGATTATAAGCTGTTTAGTTTTTCGTGTCCATTACTAATTCTAACATCATTACAGAGGCCAAATAAAAGATAAAGCTGAACGAACCGTAAGATATTAACTGAAAACTTTAAGGTGAAAATTAAATATAATTCATTGGGAGCTTTAAACAAATACGCTTATGCATGGAGTAATAAAACAAACGCCAAGGTTCATGGTAATACAAACGAACAACTTATTGACAGATTACAAAATGAAAATCTTCTGCAATTAAAATGAAAATACATTATTGATAAGATAAATTCAATAATAGTTAAAAATGACTTAATCATCAGCTATGTTGGCAACAAATAACAATTTAAATCCATGATTGTTGATACACACCACCTGATAAGATAACATCCCTTGGTTACGTTCCTAATATTCTTACCCACCTAATTCACTTTATCAAAGTTTCTGTTATTATTCTCAAGAACTTTGTTACACCAATTTCTTCATATATACAACTACAGATACCATATTGCGTTTCGTTAAACTAAACAATAAAAAACAATGGTTGGATTTATATCAACTGGATTAGTGCCATACCAAGCACACAGGTCAGCGAAAATTATTACCACATATACCACAGTTCCCGCTATTTTGGACTATTAATTTGCCGACAGACTGATTTTCAGCTCCTTAGGTGTACCACATTTTGTTTTCATCGGATTTTGATGAGGACGCAGGACAGCCAACAAATAAGCAAGGAGCTGCATCAACTTATGCGAAGGAGGTTTGTTTTATGGAAGTATTGTATATGCGGTGTTGTTGGATTGACATTCATAAAAATATGATGGTAGCCTATGTTTTACGAGTGTCAGGAAAAAAGAAATCTGTCAGTTTTCAACCATTACTGAAGATATCCTTCAACTGGTTTCATGGCTGAAAGAAACAGGTTGTGAGATGCCTGCCATGGAAAGTACTGGTTCCTATTGGAAACCTGTATATAACATACTTGAAGGAGAACCCTATTATGGTCGTATATGCACAACATATCAAAAGTGGGGCTTTGACGTAGGACAGACATGAAGGATGCAAAATGGATCGCCGGTTTGATACATCATGGATTAGTAAAAGCAAGTTACATACACAATCGGTAACAAAGAGAATTGCGTGAAATCACTCACTACCGTCAGGAGCTAATTGAGGAACGCGCTCGTGAATTAAACCGGATACATGCTGTATTTGAAGGCTGTAACATTAAGTTATACAGTGTTATTACTGATATCAGTGGAAAAAATGAAATGCTATATTAAAGACAATCATATCTGAAGAGACAGATCCAACTTTATTAAGTGATTTGGCAAAAGGACGGACCAGTAATAAACTTCCGGAAATGCAGAGAGCTTTGCAGGGAAGGGTTCTGGAGTATCAACGAAACCTGTTAAAACATCAACTTCGGCACATTGACAGTCTTACTTATTTAATCTTAGACATTGATGAAGATATCAAAAAAACAGAGTCTATAAACTGGGCTGTTCATGCTTTGGAGGCTATTCCGTGAAGCGGGAAACAAAGTGCATAACGCATTCTTGCAGAGCCAGGGGTAGAGATGGAACATTTTCAAAATGGCTCTTAGGCAGTCCACGTACCGGAACATAAAGAAAGTGCCAGTAAAAATATGAGCAGCAGAATACGAAAAGGGAATAAATATCTGAAAGAATGATTAGTAGAATGTGCCCGTGCTACGAAACTAAATAAGCGAAGCTATTTTTATTCGCGATACCAGCGGATTGACGCACACAGGGGATGAAAACTGTCCCTGATAGCCATTGTGAATACCATTTTAATAGCTATCTATCATATGCTAAAGGAAAAAGTTCCGTTTTGTAATTAAGTGGCAAATTACTATTGTGTTATCAATTAGGAAAAAATAATAAATAGAAATCTCCGTTCATTAAAAAATTAGGAGTAGATGTAATTATTCAGCCCAAATAGCTTCTCTCTGATTTTATCATAGGAAAGAGAATAAGCCCGACAAAAGGCGAGCTTATTCAGGATGTTTGTTTTTGTGCTATTGCTGAATTACGTTTTCAGGACAGCTCCCTTTTATTATTTATAATCTAAATCTGTCAACATTTTCTATTAATTTCTCTACATCACCTGTCAATGATTCGATTATACCATTTGAATCTCTAAGTACATC
>CATJTQ010000134.1 GCA_949743325.1 uncultured Lachnospiraceae bacterium | reverse complement strand
TTGCTGAACAAAAAAGGATCAGTGTTTTTCTTGTTCCTAATACGGGTGAAGAGTACCCTTTTGGTGGAGAAAAGGTAGATACGAAATTGTATCAGTATGCTTCTTCATATTTGCGCGCTCTGATTGACGATGAGAAAAAAGGGATTTTTTTTGGAGTAGGAACTCCGCGCACTGAAAAAAATATAAATATCACAAAAGCCCTCAATTTTAAGACAATAACGCCATTAGTCGACTTCTTCCCTATAATGGTTTTTAGGGGAGATGATCCGATGAGCAGCAGCGAGGCAGTTGATAAATACTTATCTGCGCCAAAAGCTGCTGATAAAAATAAAGTTGAATTAACCCATGAAGAAATCGAAGATCTGAATATCTATGCATTGTTGTTTAATGACGGCACAGTTAAGCACTACCTTGATGAGGCGTTTAAGCTAAAAAATAAACATCGGTTTGGATTTGCTAATAGTGTTTACCCGAGAGCAGCGATTGCTGACTATGCGTTTGAAGCAGCATTTCTTCGTGTAAAAGCTAAATTTTCGGAATTTGGAGTCGAAATCAATGATTTTCCCGATAAATTTACCGCAGCATATAATACTGTCGGTAAGCTAGGCATTTTGTCATTCGCGGTTTTTTCCTTCTTACTGTCTTTACCCCAATCCGACGAAAAAAAGAATTCTGATATTGATAAGCTGATTTGCAATTTCTGTGAGATTTCCAATGATATATCAAACGCATTAAGCCAGCTTGTACAGAATTCCCTACTTTACTCGACGGAGCATGTTTGTCTGCTTTCTTTTTATGTCGAGCATACTTTGGCATACTCGAACGAAGGATGTTCTGATTGTCTTCGAATAATATTGTCGGATTTAAGTTCCTCAACTATTACACAGACATTCAGTCAAAATTCTGAAACAGAAAACAAAACTATCAGCTTATTGCGTGAAAATTCCGAATTATCAGAATTTATGAAAGACACTTCTGATAGCATTATGCAAGCAAACAATGATATGATTGCAAATAAAGACGTTCTTAAACTGCAGTATTTTTTCAACGATTTTAAGGGAGCAGATGAGCGTACTATAAAATGTTGGCATCAATTCAGGCAATGCGATTCCGCTGCACATGTTGGAATGGCATTATTCGCCAACACAATGGCAATGTGCAGTGCGAAATTTACAGTTATGAGCAATAGTGAATTTGAGTGCGATCCGTCGCTTTGCTTCAGTTCAAAAGAGGATTACAGCAAGGATTTAAATATTGTATTTCCTGGCACGGAGTACAATATATCTATACCTATGTTTATAAATTATGAAACGAATGCGGAGGGTTTCTCACAGTTGGAGGGAAATTATTGCGAGAATTATGAAAGCTTCGCATATTTCATAAACAGCAAAAGCTTCTATCTGGATTTAAAGTCAATAATCAGCAGTTCTCGACAGATCATAGGTGGTGTTGACCATATAAAAAATATAGGAATTATTGCGCAAAATATACTGAATAAAAAAATGCATAATAAATTTGTACGTCAGCTGCTGTGGACAAAATATTGGTTTGAAGTGCTTAATTATCGTTATAAAAGCGGTATATTGTCTGCGAATGACATTCTGATCATTGATTTCGACGAGATAATGTCAGTTTTGGACAATGTTGTTGAAGATAAGATAAGATGTGAGGTGTTTATAAAGGGCTTCATAAATGCCACAAATATTTTTGCGGAAAAGAACAGTTCACGCGGCGTGTATATTGCTGTTATCAATATCGGTGAGGATGTTATGAAATGTTATGAGCATATCACTGCTTCCATTGCAATAAAATCATTCCCTCGAAATCTCCAGGTATTCTTGTTAAGCAGTGAACATGATTCGGGTCACTCTCAAATTCATCTTATTGGCAGCAGCTACGGCGAAGCAATCGAAAATGCCTATATGTTGGCAATTGAAAACGGTGTCACCAATTATGACATAAATATTTTTTACACTGTCAGTGCTATTATCAGACCGTTTACTGCGGACAAGGACAGCCTTGAGAAAAAGGAAAAGATATTCCTAGTGCCGTTTACACATTATATTAAGGGAAGAAAAATTAAGGATTCTTCCATGTTCTTTGAACGCGTTCAGCTGATGGCTGAAAAAAATCTGTGCGATGGAAATGGTTACAAAATCAATAAAACCCATACCCGTCTTGGAAACAAAGTACACACTGATGCTTTTTATGAAATGTCATTTTTGTTTTATCGCACGATTATGGCAAATCATGTTGCCTTTGAAATCATCACTACGTTGATAAGCAAAGGTTTTGATATTTTAAAAGATAATATACTGTTTTACGGTTATGCTTCGTATTCACAGGCAATATTGATGTCGCTAACCTGTATTCTGAAAGAACACAGACAAAAGCATGAATCTGCTGGATATATTTCCTATGCTGTTTATCAATATAATCTTCAATCCGAGGCAGATGCTGAGGAAATACAGGTATATATAAACAATACTCGTGATTTAAAAGGCAATATCAAAGTTGTTCAGATTGTACCCATTAGTTCTACGTTGACTACATTTAGCAAAATGTGGACTAAGTTTGAACAGAAATATAGCCACAGCTCAGACTATGTATTTAAGTTGGCACATAATCATACAGTGATTTGGGTAAGGGACGACGGGAAGAAAAAAGATATTCCTGATTTATCGCCTACCGATATAGAGGAAAGCTATTATTATACTCCCGAGGACAAGTGTGTAAAAACCAAATTCAAAGAATTAAAGGACTGTGAAACCGTTGACTTTATATTTATTGGTCATTCATTTTGGCAAAGACCGGAAGAATGTAAGCAATGTTTCCCCAATGATGTGCTTAATGAGGTTCCTCTTATAGAAACAGATCCAACTTCAACGGTTCCTTCTCAGCAAATATATCTAAAGAAAAACTCAATGTCATCATCCGCTGTAGACCCGATCAATCTTACGCGTATTGCTAAATTAAAGGGTATGGTATTTTACGGGCATTTCATGCGCGGTAAAAACCATTTTCAATATTACATTGACACATATAAGTTTTTCGCAGAAGTAGCGGAAGATGTTAAGGATTGGCTCAGTAATCTTCCAGGCGGACCTCGTCAAAGGGAGAAAGGATATAACGAAATACTCCCTTGTCAACACATTATTTTCTCACCTGAGCATAACACGAATGTTGGTTTTTCTCAATATGTAAATACATATTATTTTAGCGGAAATGCAGAAATAATTTCACTCAACGAAGACAAGGAATACCGCTCTAATTTTATATGTGAACACGCAGCCTTAAAAAATGTCATCAACAATCTCTTTGAGAATTTTTACGGCGGTCGGTTTAGTGTCAATACAAAAAGCGGCTATCGTCCTGTAAGATTTTATTTCGTTGATGACAACATTATAACTGGCTCAACCTACCGCAAGGCCAACAGGCTTATTCAGTCGCTGATACCTTCAGAACATCTGCATATATATACGACAAATGTTTTTGAAAAATGTTTTTGCTTGATTGATAGATTGTCAGACAGTTCAAAGCAGTCTTATGTTCTTCCCGTCGAGAATTTCTTCTCATACTGCCATATTGATATTTCAAATACAAGAAGACACGGAGATTCATGTGTGGGCTGTAAATTGCTCGCAGATGCACGACATCTTATGAAAAGCAGTGCAACTTGTTTTTCTATTGACTACTGGAGTGATAAGTCTGACAGATTTAAGCCTATTTCTTTTGAAAAAATACAGGCTGACCTATACAAGGATTCCTATACAAGGCTGGTGCTGTCAAATATGATCAACAACATCTTCAAGCTGAACTCTCAGTGCGATGATGAGTATTGTTGCGCCATAAATACACTATTTGATTATTTCACAGGAAATATTGTTGAAAATTCCGAAATAATTAATATTATTGATCTCCATGTGAATAAATGCGCATTATTTGAAAATAATACAGTAGATGAAAAGCGCAACGTAATCAAATGTCTGATAAAAATCATAAGCAGACCCTTTTTTACATTCAATTATGCAATTAAAAAACAGGTGCTTAAATTTATGATTAGACTTTCTGAGGAAATTCTGCATGGCGTGTGGAATTATGATGTTACCAACACGTTTGGAAAAATTGCAGAACTGTTTTCGGAAAACAGGGAAATGTTGCTGATTTTTCTTCAGGATTATGTCTTTGAGGCACTAGTAGATCTGCACAGTACTTATCTTATGCGTTTGCAGACAATTCTTGCTGTGTTGAACTTTACAATCTCGTTTTCAGAAGGAGCATCAGACTCTGCCGAATTTAATGCTATGATAAATAACTTCTGGCTTCGCTATTCCGTATATGTTCAAAAAACCGTAAATTGTAGTTCTGACGAAACAAGAAATCTGTGGTTGGAGCATTTGCTTATTTATGGCAACGAATCAAATCAAAAGTCCTGCTTGTCGGAAGAGTTCACTTCCCTTTCAAAAATTCTTCTGGACGAGGCGGTGGGAACTCCCTCAAAAACTGTTAAAACAAGTGTTGAAATGTTTTGCAGCGAATTATTTATTGGCAATGGTAGAATTCTTTTTGACCGAATTAAACAACTTTCGACAGAAGAATCCCGCAATTTAAAAAATGGTGATAAAGCTGAGTTTTCCGACATATATTTTCTTGAACATTGGAGAAAATTCCGCGAAGCTGATTACAGCAGGCTTGCAAAAAAGATTGCTGCGAGTGATTGTCTTGGGATTGATGATGAGCAGTATTTTTACATTTACCTCAATTCTTCGGAAAATATTCTAGACGTTGCGAGCTCTGAGGATTTCACGGACAATGGGCAAAAGATAATTAAAAAGCGCTATGACGGACTTTTGCGCAATATGAATAATATGATACTCAAAAAATATGGTCTTAATTCAGACGACGTTATTAACACTGCGATACTCACGCAGTCAACGTCTAAAAAAGGACAGGGAGCAACACGCCATCGTGATATGGAAATTGTTTCATGGATAAGCCTCAAAGAATTAAAAAAGCATTCAAATGAAAAATACACCATCAAGGACAGAATTGTAAATATTCTGAACGATAATTATAAATCGAATATTCTTAAAAAGCACGGGTATTACTCGGCACTGATGACAGCTGATGAAGTGACTGAAAACTCATCCGTTTGTGACTGTTCTGATGAAATATACTTTGTAATTCGTTTTTCAATTTCCGATAATATGTGCAAAGCTGACAGTTCGCTTATGAATATTGTTCCCGTATATTTTTATATAAGCATAAATGCGAAACTAAAAGACAGTAAAATGCTTTCATGGCTGATAATGCGGGATATTATGACATATAGAAACAGCCTCACAAAATATCTTATGTCGGATTTCACCAGTGATGCTATTGAAAAGTATGCTCATTCTATGGGTACGGAGGCTATACTTGAAACTGACAGAGCAATCAGCCACAGCCCATTAGTTGAAGACATCAGATTATTAGACTTGCTCGGCGAATATTGCTCTGATGCAAATTTCACTAATGCATATCCATCTTGCGAAAATCCTATTGATAATACCGAACTGATGAAATGGGCAATTGCGAGAAATCATTGCAATACAATGACCGCAAGGCTTTATAATCGTGTGCTTCGCAATATCAATAAACCACTTGAGGAAATAATTGCCGAGGTGCATGAGCGTGAAACCATGAAGCTTTACGTCAATGCCAGTAAAAATGACGGAAATAGTATTCCTTTGACTAATATTTTCAATATCTTGCCTATGACAAATGCGACAGAAAATGATAAAGTTTTTGCACTGTTCAGTCATATTATTGATTTCAGCGGAGATGCACTTCAAAAAAACAGAAAAGCTGTCAGTAAGTGTGTCAAGGAAGAAACTCGTTATGTTTTTAACGAGGTGTATGTAAAAAATATAATATACCGAATCTGTCTTGACGCACTTCGTTTCAGCAACGGCGCAGGAGCTGAATACGATAATTTTCTTGACAGAATATCCAATCACTATTATTTCAAACATTCTCAAAAAATAGGAACACAAGATTGTATCCCTGCTCTTTCGAAAAATTTGCTGAAGCCTAATCAGAACATTCACGCCTGCGAAATTATCTTTAGCTATGAGGAGACTTACCCAAATGAAGAATTCGATTGGCTTGTAATAAAAAACAGGGTGTTCGATTACCGCAGAGCGGATATTGAAACAATAAAGCGTAAGCTTAGAGATCCTCTCGATTATAATGATGGGCATATTTCCCTAATGGTAGAAATACAATATATGTCTAAGCTGTTCAATCCCTCCGTAGAGGAAACTTTGATAGAGAATATGTTCCGTTACAATGGTGACTACTTTGAAACCCGTCTTCCGATTGTAGGTAAAGGAGAATAATTGTTATGGTAAAACGTGTTATTTGGATTGATGACGACGAGAGTGCGATGAAAGCTGTCATACAGAATATTTTTCCCCAGTTGTGGGATAAGGAAATATCATCCGAAATATATATAATGGGGGATTATGCACCTTCAGAGCTTAACTATGAGCATGATGAGAACTCAATAAACAATGTCAATCAGGCGATATATCAAACGTTTATTAATTACCTGATAAACTCTAAGCTAATAAATCAAGAGGATGATGTTAGGAAAAAGCTATACCTGTTAGGACTTGAAAACATCGTTAATGATTTTCATAAAGAAGTGCGAGTAGCGAGCAATAAAGATTATCTTATATGCCAGACGGCGGGCTCAATTCACGACATTGCGAACAAAACTGCTAACGGAATCATCAATGCAATGAAATCCGACGATGAAGGGCATAATTCGGATGAGACTGTGATCATGCTCGATTTGGTTTTGCTAAAACATGATTACGAGGCTCTCCGGAAGCATTATGAGAGCCATGAAAAGGTAGTTACAGTCCTTTCAATGGAATTATATAAAGAACTTATTGATTTGTTGAGTAACTCACCTATTCAACCATCGGTCATGCTATATTCCACATTTGTGATACCAACCGACGTTATCAACAACTGGATAAAAGGTTATTCCGATATAGGTGGCGAACCTTCTGATCTTATCATTTATAATCGCGAAGGAAAGCCAGCGAATAAGGATAATGAAAAGGAACTTGTTGAAAAGATTGCTTCTCTGGAGGTAAAAAAATGATAAAAAATCTTGGAAGTGATAACACGCTTAAATTATTCAAGTTCATAGTCGAGGCAAGTAAACTTAATGGACATAAGGTGATACCTATCAACGGAAATACATCATATGTTAAATATACATCTAAATCTACCATGTATAAAATACTTGAATCAGACTCAATTTTCTTTACCTGCTCGGAATTGTCAAATGACACAACAGAAAATAAATTACTTTCGCTTAGAAATGATGCCACATTTATAACCTGTTTTTATCACAGTAATCCGTCCGAAAACACGAATATAATAAACAGCAGCGACGTTTACAGCCAATGGATGAGCTATTGTTCGGGCGGCGGTGCTGCACTTGAATTTTACTTCGGGCAGGATATTATGAGTTATGAGGCACCACTTATGAGTGCAGTTGATGCTGAAAAACGCATTGAGGAAGCATTTAAACGAGCGCAAGAAAAATGTATACTTGATTACAGTCTGCTCTATAAGGATGCTACGAACAGTTCCGATTATATTTACAGCACTGCTTTCCCATTTCAGGTGCAGTATTACACCAATACCCCAGACACGCCGAGAACATTTAATAATCAGATCATAGAAATAGCGAATAAATGCGAAATTTCTGAAGAGCAAATTGCTCCGTTCTTTAAGCATAGCGGATTTGTTCAAGAATGTGAAGCAAGGCTGGCGTTTGTAAACTATAATAATCAGCTTTCAAAGTGTATTTCTTTCATGGAGAAACCGGACGGCACAATGCTGCCATATATTAAAGTTAAATTCGGCAGTAACGATAGATGGAATTCTCCGTGTGATTATACTCCCGATCAAAGGATAGGTTTAATTGACAGCGATGTGAACAACCGCTTGGTTATGCTTGCGAAAAGAAATCCTCGTTTTCCGATAATTATTCCGCAGGGCAGAGATCAGGAGAAAATTTTTGAGGACGTTACGCAAAAGCTTGAAAATTATGAAGACAGCGGATTTAAAATTCCCGTAATATGTCAGGGACATCTACCAATAACAAAGATAACCCTTGCGCCTACGCCTGACAGGGCAGAACAGCGCAAAATGATGGAAATATATTGTCAAAGTAAA
Organism: uncultured Lachnospiraceae bacterium; assembly: GCA_949743325.1. Taxonomy (GTDB): domain Bacteria; phylum Bacillota; class Clostridia; order Lachnospirales; family Lachnospiraceae; genus CAJJNI01. The sequence continues at coordinate 923 of CATJTQ010000134.1, read as the reverse complement.
TACTGGTTAAGGAAAGTTGAAATAAGACAATCGGAGATTCCATATAATATGCAAAACACAAATCATACATAAATCGGAATCTGCCCCCACAGTTCGGACAACGAGAGGTGTTTGGTTATTGTTCCTTTTCTAAAACGGTTTTATGGTAGATTAATCTGTATTTCAAAATAGACTCCAAAATCAAAACAACTCAAAAAATTAAACAAAAACGAAAAAGGACGGAATCCGAATCTTCGGAGTTTGATTTGAATTATGTAAAATCCGCATAATAATGAGAAATTTGTCTTTTTTGAGTGTGTCAGATTTGGCATTTGATGACTTTGAGTTGTTGTTCCTGCGAATGTAGAAAAAATCTTTTTGGTCACAATGTCACAAGTTGAAAGCTACATTTTTAGTGCAAAACGCACAAAGAATGTGGCTTTTGTTTTTATACATTTACTAACCGTCGGTTGTAAAAACAATCGACGGTTTTCTGTTGGAGGTAATCTTGATGAGCAAATTTAGGGTAGCTGCCTACTGCCGAGTCAGCACAAATCATGAGGAACAGGAATCGAGTCTTGAAACTCAGGTTTCCTATTATGGAAAGCTAATTGCGGAGCATAGGGATTGGCATTTGGTGAAAATTTATGCCGAGCGTGCTTCCGGAACACAGATGAAGAAACGTCCCGAGTTTATGAAAATGCTTAAGGCTTGCAAACAAGGCAAGATAGACCTGATACTAACGAAGTCGATAAGCCGTTTCGGCAGAAACACATTGGACACATTAAAAACACTATATGAACTTTTCAATTTAGGCGTTAAAGTCTATTTTGAAAAAGAAAATTTAAACAACTATGATAAGGAGATGCGAACAATGATGGGAATTTATGCGGGATTTGCACAGGAAGAAAGCAAGAACATGAGCGACAATATCAAGTGGGGAA
>CATJTQ010000133.1 GCA_949743325.1 uncultured Lachnospiraceae bacterium | reverse complement strand
TGAAAAACATAATCCTAAAAATCAAACTGAATTGGCAGAATCATATGGTATAACGCAACAAACTATGAACAATTATATGAGAATGGCAAGTATGATACCCGAATTAGAAGATTTAGTTGATACAGGAATTGTTACTAAAGATACGGCTCTTGCTATTATAAAAAATTTAACCAGCGATGAACAACGAGAATTAATATCATCAATGGATATTACAAAGAAGATAACAAAAAAAGAAGCCAAAAAATATATTGATGAAATTACTCTTTTATTTGATACATAATAAGACAATTAAACACGCTGTATAAGGTTGTTATTTGCCCTAATAAAGGCTTTTGAGTGATAGGTTAAGAGTTGTTGGTTTTAGTAATTTAATGGCTGATTTGGGCTGTATTTGAGGTTATAAAGGTGGCAGTGTTATGAATGATTATTCTTTATATGACAAATAAAAATTGATATTATGTAAACCAATATGATAACAAATGAAAACTTTTTATTATTGCAATTACAGAAAAATATAGACCTATTTATGAAAAACAGGCAAAAAAAAATAAAGAGGAAGGCGGTAGAAAAGGAGGTTTAATCACTCAAAATAAGCCTTCGTCAAATTTGACTAACCCTTTAAACAGTATAGATACTAATAAAAAACTTGCAAACATTGCAGGTGTAAAACCAACTACGTATAAAATGGGTGCAAAAGTTTTAAATTCAGACAATGATGACTTAAAACAGCGAGTTCTTTCTGGCGAAACCTCAATTAGTGCTGGATATAAAGAACTTACACAGAAAAAATTAAAAAGGGGAAAAGAAAAAATGAAATATCCAAAAGAGAAATATAAAAATATGAGACATTTCAATGATATGAGTATAGTTGAGCGGGCTGCTTATTTAAGGCAGCAAAAGATTATTGAGAAGTTGAAAAATAATAAGAATATTAAAAGTGATGAAAGTTTAAAATGCTATTATAATTGGTTAAACTATCAGAGATTAATATATAGAAAAAATCAAATGAGAAAAGATAGAAGAAAAATGTTTGAACAAGCGGTAATGAAAAGAGAATAATATAGTGGAGCATTGTTGTTAGGATTATTAAAGTGGAGGAATGATATTGAGAAAAAATAATGTTGAGAATAATAGTGCATTTAAGATTAAAAGTATACAGGCAGCAAGTTTATACAGAGTAAATAATGGGTATAAATTTGTTTTAAAAAAGAAAGGTGAAAAAACATCCTATAAAGAGCCTTATCTTGATTTTGGTAACACTGTCATACAAAATAGCTTATTTGCTGAATATGTTCGTAAACATGGAGTGACAGTTAATAAGAAGAATAGCAGCTTAGATTTACTGATGATAAAGTTTGACTGGGGTGTTGAGAAAGATGATTATAACAAAGATGATATAAAACCAGCTTTAACTACACAGGAATTAAGAGATCATTTTTATAAAAATGGAGCAAAAGTGACATGGAAAACATATGATTTAAAGACAGGACAAGAGATAAAAGATAAAGAAAAAACTATAGTGTATAAGATGCTGATGAGGTCGCCCGGAAAAGCAAAAGAGGGAGCTTGTCTTTTTATTAGAGAAGAGCTTCATAAAAAAATATTAAATTACCTTACAATGGGGCTTTGGGATAAAATGCCTGACGTAAAAGGAGCAAAAATAGTAGAAATGTCAGCATATTCCCCGCTAATTACAGCAACAGCAATAGATTACATAAAAATTCCATTAGAAAATATTTTTGTATTGAAAGACAAAGAAGCATCTGTTGTTAAGAAGGCAATAACTGTAAAATGTAAAAAGATTGAACATATAAAGAAAGAATATGATTATTCAGTTTTTGAAAATTATATTAATCAATTTGGGTTAACATTTTATAAGAAAAAGGCAAATGAAGGACTAAAGTTAATCAATAAAAGTAAAAAGGCTTTAGAAGAGTATGGTATTGATATAAGTTTATGTCCAAAAAAAGATGTAAAATACTCTCAAAAAGAATGTTATTGTGACAGAGAGAATGAAAAATCTGAAATTACAAATATTTTATGGGATGGCATGGGTTTAATTGATGATTCAAATTTCCCTGATAATATGGAAGGTTATATATATTGCAGGAGCCATTTCTTTAAGTCATGTTTGTTTAAAGGTAAAATACAGGATTATTTTAAAAATTATTATGGTGAGAACTATAATACAGCATATGAAACAGATATGACAGGACGAAAAATAAAAGTTACAGATATAAAAGTAATAATTACAGAAAATTCTTTGAAATGGATAAAGTTTCTTGAATTAATGAGTAAAAGCGGGACAATAGAAGATGGATTTAAATATTATAACAAAATAATGAAAAAAGATAATGAAATGTTTGCAATAGTAAAAACTGCACATAAAAGTAAGTACGGTGAATTACAAAGAAGTTCTTTTCAGATGAATAATACTTTGCTTACTACTGATGCTGATATATTAAAAAAAATTGCAGATACAAGCATTAAATATTGTAATCTTTTAAAGACTGATGAAGAAGCATTTTTAAAATATTTAAAAATTACTGGTTCTGCAAGATACAGTATAAATAATGTTTTAATTGATTTATACAGGCTGAATGATGAATTTAGATATATGGAGTATTTTAAAAAGAAAAAAACTGCTAAGATAAATGAATTAAAAGACAAAAGGCTGAAACTGGGTAAATTATTTCAAAATGGGGATAATCTGACAATATGCGGCAATCCGATCGCTATGTTAATGTCAGTAACAGGGCAGAATTATCTTGAAGAAAATTGTTTTGTACAATTTGATGATAAAATCCAATGTTGTACAAGCAGGTTTGGAGAAGGTGAAATGCTTGCGGGATTCCGAAGCCCACATAACAGTCCAAGTAATATTGTGTATTTAGAAAATGTATATCCTGCTGCAATAAAAGAATATTTTCCGGATTTAAGTGACAATGTTATTATCATAAATGGGATTGGGACAGATGTACAAAGTCGGCTTAATGGACAAGATCTTGACACAGATTCCATTTATACAACAAATCAGAAAGAAATTGTTGAGCTTGCACAAAAAGCATATAACGAGTTTCCAACAATAATTAATAAAATTGAGAGGGAAAATAGTAAGTATGATAAAGGTATGTTGTCTTACTCAAAAATGGATTCAAAAATTTCTTCTTCTCAATATAATATAGGTTTGGCAAGTAATATAGCGCAGTTAGCATTAAGTTATTGGTTTGACAGTGGTTGTAATAATAAAGAGTTGGAAGATATATTTATAATATGTAGTGTTCTTGCTCAAGTGGCAATTGATTCAGCAAAAAGAAATTTTGAAGTTAAAGTTGGAGCTGAGTTAGCAAGGATTAGTAAAATACAATGTATGAAATATGAACCAAAATACCCACGTTTTTATGCAGATATTCAAAAGTATAAAAAGAAAAAAGGGAAGACAATAAAGATTAGTGATGATGAAGTTGACTTTTTTAAGTGTCCAATGGATATTATTTATAGAATTATAGATGAAGAAGTTATTGATCTTAGAGAACATAAAAATTTAAACACAAAAATATATTGGGAAAAAGAAGTTGGCGTAAAACATATTTTTGAATATAAAACAGATAAAGTAAAATTAAACCGTAAACAATGTAAAAAAGTTATTAATATTGTTAGTGAATATAATAAAAATATTGAAATGTTGGATAAAGAAAGTGCCTCATATCATGAAGAGCATTTAAATGAGTTTGAAATATGCATAGAAAAAATAAATAAATTAAGTATAAGACAGGATGCAATGTACACTCTAATTGCTTATGCATTTAAGCCGGGAAATGAGTATATAAGGGATAATTTATTAATTGTTTTGTATGATAAAGACAAGGAATTATTTTTAAAATGTTTCAAAAAAAGTGATAAAAGGTCCACAAAAAGTCTCGGAAGTACCGATTTTAGGGCATTTTCAATATTTACCTATGGAGAGGGGCATAAAAAGAACGTAAGCTGAGTAGTGTCCTTCCCAAATTAGTAACTTAAATAGAGTTTATAAAAATTTAATAATTTAAAACCCAAAAAAGGTGCATTTATTTATATAATTCATCATGTATAAGTAGAGGGACATGCAGGATAGTAAAATTTATTAATTGTTTAAGGTAATACCACCGTAAGGTGTATTATAGATGTTGTGAATATTTTACTATTGGGTAAAGATATGTAGAATTTTTACCCATCACGTCTATTGTGGTGATAAGCTTCAATAGATGTTTTCAGAAGAAAAGCATTCATTAAATGTAACATTGGAAATAGTATTATGAGTGTTGTCTCTCACATTCTTCTGGTGGCTGGTGTACAGGGTCAAATCTTACATCAGCATTATGTGCGCTTTACTCCACTAAGGTGTACAGAAACAACAATGTTCAGCCACATGATGTTACTCCACAACATTGTGTGGCAATTCACTAAAGGGGCAGTATTATATTGCTCTTTTTATTATACTTTTTTTAAGCATTAAACAATAAAGCAAAGTAAAATTTAATCAAAACAGGAGGAAATTTAATGAGAGAAAGAGTAAAACAGTTTTTAAATGACACAGGAGCAACAGTAAACGCATTTTGTAAGCATGTAAACATAAGCCCAAGCTGGTATTACAGATGGATACATAAAGAAATTGATTTTTCAGAGGACATATATAACCGTATAACAGAGTATTTAAATGAAGTTTATGCTAAATAATTATAGTTAATAAAATATTATTATTCCATTATCCTATCCCAAACAAAAACGAATAAAAGAAGACAAGTTATATTTTTTATATTCGTTACAATAAAAATGTGTAAAATACACCAATTTAATAATTAGTCAATATCTTAACACAAATTTTATGTAAAGTAAAGTAAAAAATAGGCAAAAAACAAAAAAATAAGAAAATTTATAATAAATCAAGCATTTTTGGGCAAAAAGTCAATTTTTAAAGGAGAATAATTATATGGCAGACGAAAATGTAAAAGTTAATGAAGGTAATGAAACAAAGGAAACAAAAGAATATACGAATGATGATATAATGATATTTTTGAGTGCTCTTCCAAAGGAAGAACAAGAATTTTTACTGAATAATAATGATTTTACTTCATTAAAGAGATGTTTAGACCAAGAAATATATAAAAATACTTTGGCAGTTATTGATTATAAAATAGAAGATTTAAAGTTTATACGAAAATCAGTAACAGATTTATATTTAGCTAGTAATTACACTGATACAGAAAACAACAAAATTGATACAATTATGAGATTGTATAATACATTAGACGATGAGAAGAAAATAAAAGTCAATTCTAAGATGCAGAAAGAAGATAATATAGATGTTGCTATTGGAAAACTTTGTGATATATGGAAAGAGGCATCTGAAAAATTTACTGATATCATACCTAAGTTAGAAACAAATAGATAATATGTTCGCTCTTTTAGTTGA
>CATJTQ010000132.1 GCA_949743325.1 uncultured Lachnospiraceae bacterium | reverse complement strand
TTCACTTGCCTTGCTAACATCATTAAAGTTTTCTTGAATGGACTTGTGTATTTCTGGAGCCGTTTCATAATATGCTCTTAGCGAAAAAGCATATAAATTCTGTAAATGTAGAAACATTAGAAGAATTAAAAAGTCAATATAAAGAGTTATTAAAGAAATACCATCCCGATAACAAGGATGGCAGTACAGGAGTTGCACAAGCAGTTAACGCCTAATATGATAGAAATTTCAATGTATTAAAGGATATTCATAAATCAGAATATTCAGACAATTTAGCAAATAAAGATAGCTATAATACTAATATGTATAATTGGGAAAATAATGTTGCGTTAAGGGAAGTATTGCAGCAGATAATTAACTTTGAAAGCATTAATATTGAAATACTAGACAACTGGATATTGTTAGATGGTAATATATATGTACACAAAGATATATTAAAGACTATTGGCTTTAAATAGAGCAAATAGCACAAGAAATGGTATTGTCATAATGGTGAATATAAAAGATATTGAAAAAAGAAGCTAATTTATTTGGAAATACAAAATAAATATGTATATATAAGTTTATGCGGATAAACGAGCACTACTTCAGCAAACTATAAATTCAATTATATAAATTTAATATTTTTTATATACATCTCCACGATTGTGAATATTCTCTATATTAATTAAATAAATTTCATCATCAATCATATATAGTATTTGATAATTACCAACACGCAAACGATACAAATTATGTCCCCTTAACTTTTTTATATCTGTCCCATCTGGCAACTTATAAACTGCCTTATACAATCTTAGGCGTTGTCTTTTATCCTGTTTATCAAGAAACTTTTGTGCTGCCCTTTCAAATTTAATCCTGTAAGTCTTCATAAGTTAAACCATCCTTTTTTAGCATCTCCTCAAATGAGACAGTTGTACCATCATTAACTATCTCAGCATCTGCAATCATCTTTAAATCCCAATCATCAGGTTCTATTTCTTCTCCTGCATAGGCTTTTAAAGATTCTAACATATCAATTACAAAAACAAGTTTATTATCTGGCATATCCTCAATTAATTGTATAACACGTTCTTTATTACTCATATTACCACCCTACTTTTTAATTGTTTATATAAATCATAATGCTAATATAGCATATAACTAATGTACATGTAAAGTAAATAAAATTTTCAATTCTAAAAACAAAATAATTAATCCTCACTTCTATAGTAAGATTTTCTTGTTCGTTTGCACTGATTTCTTTTATTTTTTTAGAAGCATCCAACAAATCAATATAATTATCAACATAGTTTTGTACAGGCTTTTATCAGCGCTATTCTGTCAAACATTATCTTTGTAAGATACAGTAAACTTGAAGATAAAATTTTATCTATTCTTTCTATTTTTAATCGCATGTGATATAATAAAGCGTAGCTTCCACTTGAAAAAATTCATTGGTTGCTGAAAAAATAATACAGGGATTGGTGAACCCCCTCCATACCCTGTATTATTTAGTTACATATTTTTCTTTTATTTCATGTAAGATAACTATATAAAAAGGCGCAAAGTCTTAATATCAATAGACTCTACGCCTTTATTTAGATTAATTAACTATTATAACTATAATCACTTTTATACAATTAGTTTAATTATTCAAATTATAAATGGTTTAGCGTGTATTATTATAACCCATTTTGTTGTACACCATATACTGCTTGCTCATGTGTAAATCCTTCATATTCCAACATTTCAATCAATTCTTCTCTTGAGAACGCTGATATTTCTAGATATAATTTCGCCTTTTTGGCGGCCTGTTCATTCCAATCAGCTCCGCAATTATCAACTGCATATATAACTTCTTCATGAGTGAATTTATCAAACTCTAATTGATCTACTAATTCTGCATAAGAAAAAGACAAAATTTTAAGATATGATTTCGCTTGTTTTAATGCCTGTTCATTCCAATCAGCTCCGCAATTATCCGCTGCATAAATAGCTTCTTCATGAGTGAATTTATCAAACTCTAATTGTTCTACTAATTCCATATAAGAAAAAGATAAAATTTTAAGATATGATTGGGCTTTTTTCAGCGCTTCTTTTTTACCACCAGTAACTTCAGGATTTTGCGATGTAGCATCTATTCCTAAAGCCATTTTCAAAACAGCTGTCGCATCATTTAAATCCACTTTACCATCTTTATCAATATCAGCTCTTAATACACTTTCGCCTTCTAAGGAGATAATACCAAGTGCATTTTTTAAAACAAGTGTTGCATCTTCCAAGTTTACTTTTCCATCACCATTCACATCGCCAGCTTCATATTGTACAGCAAAAACATTCTTCTGCATTGTCGCAACAAATACAAGACAGAAAAAAAATGCAGTAAGTGCTGCAGCATAATTTTTTAGTTTCATAAAAAAATCCTCCTTTGTTATATATTTCTATTATATCACAGATTACATTTTTTGCACAATAATGGAAAAAAAATTTAACAAACAAATTATTTATACATTTTCCCATCACTTTTCAGCCTATATTAAGTTAAATCATTCTATTACATAATTTAAAATATATAATACATACTGTAAAAGAGGTATTTATTATGAAAAAACTAAGACATTATCTAATTTTAGGAGTTCTATTTGTATTAGTAACTGGAACAGCGGCACATTTTCTATATAACTGGATGGGTAATAATGTAATCATCGGACTTTTTACTCCAATAAATGAATCTGTATGGGAACATATGAAATTGCTTTATTTTCCAATGCTCATATATTCATTTTTTGTATTATTAAAAATAAAGAACAAATATTTTTGTTTACTGCCATCATTATATTTAGGAAATTTATTAGGAACATTTTTAATTCCAATTTTGTTTTATTCTTATACTTTTATAACCGAAAAAAATCATCTTATATTAGATATCAGTGTATTTATCCTAAGTACTATTATTGCTTTTCTTACAGTCTACAAATTTACACTTTCATGTAAATTAAAAGAATATCGTTTTTTAGTATACAGTTTATTCTTTGTAGTGTTTTTATGTTTTATAGTATTCAGTTACTATCCTCCTGAAATTGAAATATTTACAGATCCAACAACTTAGCTGCTTATCATATACTACTTGTGCCTTTATATTGAGAAAATGTAAGTTTTTGCTCAAAATTTGTTAAACACAAACTAAAAATGTCTATAAGATATCTTATAATTATGAATAATTTATAATGTTTTTGAAAAAATGATTATATAACTTATGAAAGAGGTACTTATATGCAAATTATGCTAAATCAAATACTTGAGAACAAAGGACTGTCACAGAATCAAGTATCAAAAGATACAGGAATATCTACTTCAACCCTCAGAAATTTAAATCACAATAGAACTTCACGAATAAGTTTTGATATATTAGAAAAATTATGTATTTATTTAAATTGTGGTGTTGAGGACATTCTTTGTCTTGAAAAAAAAGGTTGATAAAATTGTTTCTAAATTGATATCTGCAGTCGACGTTAATGCTCCGACTTAAAAAAGCAGGATAATACCCTAGCAGTATTCTTCAAAAACTTAAGTAAACATAGTTACTGCCTGCGTAAATAAATCTTCATCGACTGCAGATTATCAAATATATATTATAATAAGAAAATAAAGTAGTTAAAATTATTCTATATTATTTCTCTCACTAATAACATCTAATAAAACAAGTGACGGCCAAGAATCTTCTACTAATGTTGAAATATTATCACAGCGTTTTATATCTCTTGTAATAACATAGTCAAGGCGAACTCGTACTTTTGCAGTTACACCAGGCTTCGCCTGTTCCAACCAGTCGCCCATCTCTTTATCTCCATATAGATACATTTTTTTGCTGATATCTTCTAATGTATTTTCATCTATTACATATACAGATAAACAGACTGTATCTCCAATATCTAATTTTAAATTAGATTGTATACTTACTTTAATATTAGCTCCGCCTCTGTATTCATCACTAATTCTGATTGTCAGTTCACCCTCCTGAAATTTATATTTAGCAGGACGGAATAAAAATTTTTTAAATATATCATAAAAATCATTTTTTATATTTACATTATTATCGTAATTAATTTTAATCTGTTCTAAGGATTTTAAAACATCTAACAAATCTGACGAAAGTTTTTTGCCTAAATCTTCAGGTGTAGCAAAATAACTTACTGTATGATTTTTAGTTAATAAATTTTTAAAATCTGACAACGCTATTGCTTTTTCGTCCTTATCTACGAATTTGGGAGGAATAGGATGATTCTCATCCATTATATAAATAAGTATTGGAAGTTTATTTTTTACAGCTTCTTCATATTCAAGCCTCGTATAAGATTTTTTACTGTCTTCCTCAACAGAGCCATATCTCATTCCGATTATTCCCACAAATATTCTGCTGTTTCTGACATTTTCAATACATACATCCAACGGTTTCTTAGGACTTGAACCAAAATATTCCATTCCTTTAACAATCTGTTCTAAGCGAATCAAAACACGCTGTACTTCTTCACGATACAAAATTAAATCTTCATAAGTAGACGAAACAAAAATCGGCACACTTTGTCTTATTTGCGCACTTGCCATATAAAAAGCCCCCCATCATTATACAATCTCCCCTATTTAACTAATCCATGCAGTTTCTGTAAAGATTGTACCTCACTGCTGCCATATTTTTTTAGAGACAATATACCGCTGACTGTGGCCTTGGCTGCCGCCATAGTAGTCATATATGGTACTTTTTTCTTAATCGCCGCTTTTCGTAAGTAGCTGTCATCGGCATGCCTCTCCTGTCCTACAGGAGTATTTATAATAATATCAATCTTTCCATTTGTAATCAAATCAAGCATATTAGGTCTGCCCTCTTGAAGTTTGTATACCATCTCCGCATCAATACCAGCTTCTTTAATAAGTTTGCATGTATTTTTTGAAGCAATAATTGAAAAACCAGCCTCGGCAAATTTTGCGGCAACTTCGGCAACTTCTGGCTTGTCTCTGTCACTTACTGAAATAAGAACCGTTCCATCAAGCGGGAGTTTCATTTGAGCAGCCTCCTGCGCCTTATAGAATGCCTCTCCATATGAAGAAGAAAGTCCAAGCACCTCTCCTGTAGACCGCATTTCAGGTCCTAATACAGGATCTACCTCCTGAAACATATTAAATGGAAAGACTGATTCTTTGACTCCATAATATGGAATATGCTGTTCTTTAAGTTCTGGAACCGGAGAAGGTCTTCCGGTAAGTTCTGATGTTACAATATCAATTGCCAGAGGCACCATACGAATATTGCACACTTTAGATACCAATGGTACAGTACGTGATGCTCTTGGGTTGGCCTCCAGTACAAAAACTTTGTCATTTTCAATAGCATACTGCATATTCATTAAACCTTTAACATGCATCTCTTCTGCTATTTTTCTTGTATATTCTTTTATCGTTGCTACATTTTCATCAGATATATGTTTTGATGGAATTATACATGCAGAGTCACCAGAATGTACTCCTGCAAGTTCAATATGCTCCATAACTGCAGGAACAAATGCATGAGTTCCGTCGCTGATGGCATCAGCTTCACATTCTGTTGCATGTCCCAAAAAACGATCAATTAAAATCGGTCTGTCAGGAGTTACGCCTACAGCTGCGTCCATATAGCCAGTCATGCTGTCTGCATCATAGACAATCTCCATTCCTCGTCCGCCTAATACATACGAAGGCCGAACCATTACCGGATAACCAATATTTTCTGCTATTTTTAACGCCTCTTCCACATTTACTGCCATACCTGATTCTGGCATTGGTATATTTAGTTTTTCCATCATTGCACGGAACAAATCTCTGTCCTCGGCTAAATCAATTACAGATGGTGAAGTACCTAATATTTTTACGCCGTTTTTCTCTAAATCAGATGCCAAATTTAACGGAGTCTGCCCACCAAATTGAGCGATTATACCAACAGGCTTTTCTTTATTATAAATACTTAATACATCTTCAAGCGTCAGCGGCTCAAAATAAAGTTTATCAGAAGTATCATAGTCAGTTGACACTGTCTCAGGATTACAGTTTACAATTATAGTCTCAAAACCAAGTTTCTTTAATGCAAGAGAAGCATGTACACAACAATAATCAAATTCAATTCCCTGTCCTATACGATTTGGGCCCCCGCCTAAAATCATAATCTTTGGTTTGTCAGCAGATACAGGATTTTTATCTTCTGCATTGTATGTCGAATAATAATAAGCACTATTCGGTGTTCCGCTCACATGAACACCTTCCCAAGCTTCCTCTAATCCAAGAGAAATGCGCTGTTCTCTTACCATATCTTCAGAAACTTCTAATATTTTACTTAAATATTTATCAGAAAAACCATGTTTTTTTGCATTAATAAGCGCCTCGTCTGATGGAAGCTGTCCTTTAACTGTCATTAATGCTTCTTCTTCATCAACAAGTTCTTTCATCTGTTCAATAAAGTAATGTTTTACTTTGGTTATATCATGAATCTCCTCAACAGTTGCTCCCTTTCGCAACGCTTCATATATAATAAAATAACGTTCACTTGTAGGAGTAATAAGAAGCTTTAACAAATCTTTCTTTGTTTTTTTATCAAAATCTTTTGCATGTCCCAATCCATAACGTCCTGTTTCCAAACTGCGGATTGCTTTCTGAAATGCTTCCTTAAATGTTTTTCCTATACTCATTACTTCGCCTACTGCGCGCATCTGAGTGCCAAGTTTATCCTCAACTCCTTTAAATTTCTCAAATGCCCAGCGTGCAAATTTAATTACCACATAGTCGCCGTCAGGAACATATTTATCCAATGTTCCATATTTACCGCAAGGAATATCTGCAAGAGTCAATCCTGTAGCTAACATTGCTGAGACAAGAGCTATTGGAAAACCTGTTGCTTTAGAGGCGAGCGCAGATGAGCGAGATGTTCTTGGATTAATTTCAATAACAATGTCTCTGTCTGTCTTTGGATCATGTGCCCACTGCACATTTGTTCCTCCAATAACTTGAATAGATTCTACTATTTTATAAGATTTTTCCTGCAGACGTTTCTGCACCTTTTCAGAAATTGTCAACATAGGAGCTGAACAGAATGAATCTCCTGTGTGAACGCCAAGAGGATCAATATTTTCAATAAAACAGACAGTTATCATATTGTTTTCAGAATCACGAACTACTTCAAGCTCCAGCTCTTCCCATCCTAAAATTGATTCCTCAACAAGCACCTGCCCTACTAAACTGGCCTGCAGCCCTCTTGCACATACAGTTTTTAATTCTTCTACATTATACACAAGACCGCCGCCAGCGCCTCCCATTGTGTATGCCGGACGAAGAACTACCGGATAACCGAGTTTATCTGCAATATTCATCGCTTCTTCCACTGAATAAGCTACCTCGCTGCGTGCCATCTCAATCCCAAGATTGTCCATTGTTTTCTTAAACTCAATGCGGTCCTCGCCTCTCTCAATTGCGTCTACTTGTACACCTATAACTTGAACTTTATATTTTTCCAAGATTCCAGCCTTTGATAATTCAGAGCATAAATTAAGACCCGACTGCCCGCCTAAATTCGGCAGTAATGCATCCGGTCTTTCTTTCGCAATAATCTGCTCCATACGTCCAATATTTAATGGTTCTATATAAGTAACATCAGCAATCTCCGGATCAGTCATAATAGTTGCCGGATTTGAATTTACTAATACAATTTCATATCCAAGGCTTCGAAGCGCCTTGCAGGCCTGAGTGCCTGAATAATCAAATTCACATGCCTGTCCAATAACAATTGGACCGGAACCAATTATAAGTACTTTATGGATATCTTTTTTCTGAGACATTTTTAATCCTCCTATCAGTATCAACAAAATTTCAACTTTTTTATTTCCTATAAATATTAAGCTAATTATATTATTTAACTAATCCCACCAGAAATACCATCTTTCTGAATTTTCAAGTCCAACAGCTAACTCAGACAACCGGCAAGTTGCTGTTCCCTGAAAAACTCTGTCCTCACAAAAACTATAATGTTCTTTAGCAGCTTCCAGGCTGTCAACTCCATTTAATTTCTCAGGTGCATAAAATTCCATAACATCATGCGTGAAAACTGCAGGCACCGCCTTATATTTTTCATACCAATACTTACAAATTGCAATCATTTCATCTGGAGAAGGACATTCATTCCATCCTCCAAAAGGAAGATAAGCTATTATTTCCCATGGATTATTTACCGGAAGCTCCAGAAGAACAGTATCATCCTCTATTGTTTCATCATTAAAAGAAATATAACCGACAAAATTATGTATTTCTTCTCCTTCGGTTTCATTTCCTATAAAATCTTCCTCATCGTCGTCTTCTGAATAATCACTATAACGCTCCTCTAATAGTTCTTTGCCATTATCGGCACATTCTGCAATAATTTTTTCTCTATTATAATCTTCATCCTTTTCTACTACATTTTCAATCCAGTCTACTACATACTCATCCAACACTAAAATTGCAGGATAAAAGCCCTCTTTTTTACCTCTCTCAAAAGCTTCTAAATATAATTGTTCCAGATCATCAGGATTAGAACCCTTTTCAAACAAGGTGTATTTGCAGTTAAATTTTTCCGCTATTTTTAATGTTGCCTCTTTCATAGTAATATCACTCCTTTTATGTTATTCCTGCTGACAGCAAACCAAACAGCAATGCCTGCAGAATAATTTACTTAAACATTTTCCATAATCAGATGTCTGTATTTTATTGCATTTTCACAATTAGGATTCAGTCCATCCTTCATATTATCAATAAACGGCAGAAACTGCCAATCCTCATTGCCAACACCGCCTATAGACGCTAAATTCATAAGAAAATCATCAAACGTTTTTCCTATTATGGCCCCATGGCCTTCCCCGTCATCATGACTTAAATATACGACAGGCGGATTATCTCTATCAACACTTATATCTAAAGCAATTACATCTCCATTAGCCACAGTCATAATTCCAAATTTATTGTGCCAAACTTTATCATACTCATCATTAATATTGTTAAAACATTCTGCTGCCCAGCTTCTTCTGCTCGTCTCCGCCTCCAATACTTCATCTAAATCAATAAGGAAACATGCGCTGAATATTTCTTGCAATCCCTCAGGAAGCTCTATATCATCAGACAGAAACATTCTCATCTCCACACTTTTAGAATTTTTTGCAAAAAAGTCTTTAAGAGATTTTGGTATTTCTGTGGACAAATCTTTTTCTAATAATGCAATTTCTTCTTCTGACGCTTTATCTTTAACAGAAAAAAACGCCTCCTTATCAAACTTAGTATATGCATCTACCCATTCCATACATATATTTTTAAATTTATTAAAATCCATATAAAGCTCTCCAATCATTAACAGCAATCCCAATAATAAAGTATATCGGTAAAATCTTCGTTTTCCAAATCTTTTTCATTTATAAAGAAGTTTGCAACACCTGCGTCTCCCCACATTATATAATCATAGTCTCTTCCAAAATCCGAATCCATCTGGAACAACTGGATATCATAAATCTTATTAAGCTTTCTTGCATAGTACTCAGCAATTTCCTCTTCGTCTAAACCGTCTTCTTGCGGATTGTAAAAATTATCGTCCTCTCTTGGGTCATACTGAGTAAAGTAAGGATAACCAAGCATCCAATGTCCTGTACATCCCAATTCTTCCGTAGCTAAATCATACCCTTCCTCTGAAAATAAACTATAGACATTTCTGCATTCGCCTATATCCCAGCCGGCTTTTTGAGATGCTTCAATTAAATACTTATTAAAGCGATAATCATCAGTACCTATATATGTTTCTTTAATCTCAAAATCAATTCCGTACTCATTCCAGATAGGGATTAATTCCTCATCCGCATTTGTACTTAAAGGCATACCAATCAATAAAATCTCATCTTTTGATACATTATAATTAATCGATTTATGGTATACAACTCTAAATCCATCCTGTTTAAGTTTTCCGTCACTTGTTTTTTCATTATCAAAATTTGCTCCGCTCAAATCATCAGTTGAACTAATAAAAAATTGAAGCATCCCGCATTTTGGCAGTTTATTACCTGGATTCATACCCTCTTCATTTAATTTATCCAAGTTTATCTGTGCCAACAACATTAATAATTTTCCCTCGCAATCTTTTGGATAATCAATACCCATATCCCAATATGGTACTCCGCCAAATTTACTGTCTGTAATGTTTACAGCTTTGTTGGGAGCTATTTTAATGTTTACAGCCTTTTTTGCCGTCATATTCTTAATTTCTGCAATAGTTTTCAATTCTATATCTGGTATATTACACATTATATCCTCCTTTTATTATCCTCACATCCTACTGCTAAGTCAGTATGGTATTAAATTAAATATCAGGCAGTTCTGCAACAGCATTGATAATTTTAAACTCAATTTCTGTCAATTCATAAATTATACTTTCCATTTCGTCTAATGCCTGTAATAACATAATTTGTCCGTTTTTTGCAACGCTGCTTCCAGCACCTCCCCAAGTACCGTTATAATAATTAATCATACCTTCATTATATTTATGTAAACAATCATATAATTTTTTTGAAATCGGATCTGGATAAGAATTTAAATTACTATAATTAAATTTTTCAAATTCTCTGCAAGTATTTTGAACTGCGTATTGTGAATTAATATCTGTTGTAGCAATTTTTTGAAAAAAATATGAATATGAATAAGAATTTGTATACTTTATTATATCATTATATTGTATATATTCTTCTAACTTCTGCACTTCCTTCGCATAAGATACATATTCACTAATATCTTCGCCGCCAAATTCCTGAAGCTTATAGCCTAATTGTTCAATTAACGCCCAACTTTTCAAATTATCTTTTGTTATATATAAGTAAGAGCTTACTCCATTGTCGGTATTCATAATTTTAACTTTGTTATTAATTACAATACTTTCATACTCTTGAGTTGCTAAATCTCCATGCTTTTCAAAATATTCCTTAGGAAAATCAACTAACATAGCTTCAACATATCTGTAATCTTCTAATTTAATATAAGTTTTTAATTGTTTACAAGCCACTTCAGCAAGTTCTATTTTATCACCTGAACTTGAATATAAATATTCTTCGTCAGTCCAATAATGAACATCATCAATGAAAATTTTATAATTTATCTGAAAGTTTTCATTACTGAAATTCTTATCAACTTCATCTAAAAACATTACTAAAGTATAGTATGAATCATAATCTGGATAAAATAAATTTAATTTAATATTACAGTTCACACAGTTATATCCTATTTCTGATGAATAACTATAATCCTCAATATTATACAAATATGCAAAATCTTTCCATAATTTATGTGTAGAATCTAACATAAGTTTAGTTTTGTAATAACAATATCCGCCGACACAGCTGATAACAATTACCAATAGTATTATTAAAGAAATAATGACTCTTTTTATTTTATAAGACTTCTTTATATTCAATTCCTGCTCAAAAGCAAGAGCATCATTCCTCATATCAGTATATGATACATTCAGCAGCTCGCTATTTCTCCCATTCATATTACTGACATAATCTCTTATTGCAAAACCGCAATTAGGGCAAAAATTTGCCCTGTCTGATACATTTTCCCTTCCACATCTAGGACAACTTATCAACGCCAAAATACCACTCCCTTCATATTTTAATATAGTTTATCATAATTTGACAACTTTTGCTATATTTTTTATAAGAAGGGTAATTAATAATATTAAATTTATTTTTCAATTACTATGTAATAATTAAATTTTTACTTTTCACAAGCTGTCTTCCAATTCCCTGACCTAATGGCGTCATAGCCATTTCCGCTCCTAATTGAAAAAATCCCATTCCCAATATAAGCAACAAAGCTCCTGTCAAAAAAAGGGAAAGCGTTCCAATTTTCATAGGAACAAAAGAAATACTAAGAAAAAGTACAATATCTGTCATCACTTATATTTTTCATAAAAAGCTTTCTTATTTATCTGTTATCTCACTAAAATTGTAAATTATATTTTTTCGCCTGTATATTAAACATCTTTGCATATTTTCCGTTAATTCCCATCAGCTGCTCATGACTGCCCTCTTCAATTATTCGTCCATTTTCAAGCATAATAATTCTGTCAGCCATTTTTGTAGTTGAGAGACGATGAGAGATATATATAATAGTCTTATTTTCGGCTGCTTTAAGCATACTCTGATTAATATAATATTCGGTCACAGGATCCAATGCGCTTGATGGTTCGTCTAGTATTACTACCTTACTATTTCTAGGAAAAATACGGGAAATAGCTACCTTCTGTGCCTCTCCTCCTGACAGATTTACTCCGGCTTTGTCAAACTCTCTTGTAAGAACTGTAGAAATTCCGTCAGGGAGTTTTTCTAATTTAGAATTAAAATCACTTTTAGAGAGCGCATTCAGAACCTCCTGCTCATCTTCAGGTTTGATTCTATCCATCATAACATTTTCAGAAATCATTGCGGCAAAAAGTTTAAAATCTTGAAACACTACGCCAAAGCAATTATAATAATCTTCTCTGGAAAACTCCCTAATATCAATATTATTCATAGATATACTGCCGTCTGTTACATCATACAGACGCATTAAAAGTTTTACAAGAGTAGTTTTTCCTGCGCCATTGTAACCAACAAGAGCTATCTTCTCTCTCGGTTTAATATTTAAATTTATATTATAGAGCGTAGGTTCATCGGCTCCATCATATTTAAATGTTACATCCTTAAATTCTATTGTAACATCCTCGCTTTTCTCTGGTATGTTTTTATTACCATCTTTCATTTTAGGTTCATAGTCTAAAAACATCCTAAAACGCTCAATATATAGACTTAGTTTCTGAAAACTTGTAACAGTATAAGAAAAACTATAAAGCACACCCGTCAACTCAAAAGTTCCAGAATAAAGACTGAAAAAATCACCAAAACTAATAGATTTTTTTACAAGAACTAAAAATATCAAATATAACACATACAAACCATTAGTAAAAATTTTGGCGTTTCCTATTTTTTCAATCATATTTAACAAAGTTATTTTTTTTCCATAATACTTTATTACATTAACAAGCTTTTTATTTGTACTGCTAAAATCCCTTTCCAGTTTATTTTTAACACTGCTTAGGCGTATTTCTTTTGAATAATCAGACAAATACATTACTCTGCTAATATAATCTCTTTTTCTCTGCAGAGGTTTCTGTTCTTTAGATTGATTATAATGATATTTATTCGCAAGTGTCATTATAATAAGACTGATAAATGTAGATAACAATGCAACCACAATTCCAACCCAGTCTATACTTAAAATTATAGCCGCAACAGTTGTCAGAACTGTAATCTGCCTAAAAAACTGACTGAAGTTTTCCATAACTTCTAAAGCTCTTCCATCAGCTTCGGAGATTGCCCAGACATAATCATTATAAAATGATGGATTGTCATAACATGCAAGCTCAATATTTTTTGCCTTTTCAAAAAGTTCAGTATTCAATTTTTCAAATAATATCTCTTTGCGTTTTTTTGAGAAGATTTCATTATAATAAGCGCTTAGCAGAGAGGACAATATATTAGCGAAAACCACAATAACAAGAAATACAGCAACATCTTTTATTGTCTTATTTGACTGAAAGGCATCCAAAATATATTTGGCAACATACACTCCGGTTAATGTGGCGATAAAACCTCTGAATACATTATTTATTGTATTATATACAACTAAACCAGGCGTATATTTTAAAATATATTTTAACATAAAAATATTGTTTTCAATTATTTTAAAAAAATTCTTCATCTTCTTCAGAGCCTCCTACTGATAACTTCGTGCCTGAAGGTTGAACATTTTGGCATATTTTTTATTTTGTTTCATTAAATCATTATGAGTTCCTGCTCCAATAATTTCACCATTTTCCATAATATAAATTTTGTCTGCCAACACAGCAGATGACAACCGATGTGATATAAAAATTATAGATTTGTCTTTGCAGGCTTTTAACATACTTTCACACATTTCATACTCAGCTATAGGGTCAAGTGCGCTTGAAGGTTCATCAAGTATAACAAAATCACAATCTTTTGCAAACACTCTGGCAATTGCAATTTTTTGTGTTTCTCCACCTGACAAAACAGCTCCGTCTTTATCAAATTCCTTAGTCAGTGTTGTGTCAATACCAAATTTAAGTGATTGAACTTTATCATAAACACCGCTATTTTTCAATGATTCCTCAACTTTAAGACGATCATCTTGGTTTACATCTCCCATAATAACATTTTCTGCAACAGACATTGACATAACTCTATAGTCCTGAAATACTGTACCAAATAAATTACGGTAAGCTTTTACTGAATATTTTTTAATATCATGTTCTCCCAGGCTAATCTTTCCTTCTGTTGGATCGTATAAGCGCATCAGAAGTTTTACAAGAGTAGTTTTTCCGGCACCATTATGTCCTACAAGTGCAATTTTCTGTCCAGGCTCAATTGATAAATTAATTCCTTTTAATGTTGGAGTATTTTTTCCTAAATATGTAAAACTAACATTTTCCATTTTAAGTACATTTTTATGTCCGTCAGGTTCTATTCCATCCTGCGATTCAGAGATTTTAGGTTTATATTCCAGAAAGCATCTTAAATTGTCAATATATTGGCTGTCGTCCTGGATTTTTGAGATTCGTTCTGATATATTGATAAAGTTTTCTGTAAATATTAAAATAATGTTTACTAGAACAATAAAATCCGCCGCTGATATATTTTTCCAGTACATAAGCCTTAATGTAACATAACATATAGTGATTCCAGTAGTGAAAGTATAATTAAGAGAATCCTTAAAAAAATATATCAATGTAGTACGCATACCATATTTTCTTATATTTTCAATTATATTCTTCATGGAACTGTGAAAATTATCCATAAGAACATTATATATATTCGACAAGCGTATTTCTTTGGCATAATCCTGCAAATACATAGTTCGTTTTACATAATCAGATCTGCGTTCGTATGAAATATTTTCTTCATACAGCTTATAAGAAATTTTATTTGCTTTTATGCTAAAAAAGTATGTAGCTATAAATGGAAAAACTGCAAAAACAAGAACAATAGGATCCGTTGCAACAGATTTAACAATGAGAAAACAGATGTTAAAAATTGAACATATTAAAAAGCCTATATTGTTAAGAGCTCCTATTGCCTTTCCTTTAATCTGCGAAGATGCTTTCATATATTTATTGTAAAAATCCGGATTTTCAAAACATTCCAGCTCAACATCTGTAGCTTTCTGAAACATTTTAAGATGAAGTTTTTCATATAATATCTGATTTCCGGCAGGTTCTTTATAATTCCAGTAATATGTAGTCCAAGCTATCATAATAATCATCACTGCAATTGAAAACGCCAAAAATAAAGCGGCCTCATTAAAGCTTGCACCAGATTCTACATACCCCATAAGCTTCTCAAGAAATATAATATTGACAAACATCCCATAGAAGCCTCGTTGAATTAAGAATGCTACAATACGGCCAACAGTTACTGAAGGACTTGCATTATAAGATAATTTAATCATAAAAAAACTGTCAGAAATATACTTTATAAAATTTTCTTTACTTTGTTGCGCCAATTGAAATCACCTATAAATTATTTTTTTATTAATGTATATGTCTGATTTTAGGGATACCGGATTTATTTCGCAATGCAGCTTTTGCAAGACCATCAGCTTCTTCATTATACTTGTCTCCAGTATGTGCAGCAACTTTTTCAAATGATATTTTTATTTTATCACTGTATTTTCTCATAAAATCAGCATATTTTTGTGTAAGGCTGTTTTTTGCTTTCCAACCGCCTGTCGCCCACATTTCAATTCCCATATAGTCATAATATATTTTTATATCAGAATATCCATTTACATCGCACCATTTTACTGCAAACATAGAACCGAGCATCTCACCAGCAACATTTCTTATCGCAGCCGTTTCAGGGTTGTCCCCGCTGCCTGATTCACGCACTATAATACCATCTGGTTTTATAATAACACATCCAAAAGAATATTTATCAATACTTTTATCAAAACTTCCATCTACATATGCTTTTAGTTGTCCTTGTACTGTTTTTTGATTCTCAGAATTAATTTTCTCTATTTTGTCAGTATTGTTACTCTCACTACCTGACAAGTATGCTTCCGCCTCTTCTTCTGATGTAAAACTTTTATATTCAGCACATGGATATCCTTCAACTGCAGCTCTACATTTATCCCATGTAGTAAATATACCAACTGATTTTCCTCGTCTAACAGCATATAATTTATTTTTTGCCATCTTTTCCTCCAAAATTAATGAATAAGTTAGAGAATTAATATTAATCGCATAAAATATTATAACAATTTTTAACTTATTACGCAATGTAGTAATTACATATTTGTATATATAATCATTCTATTAAATGACAATAGATTCAAAAAAGGTGCAAAGTCTTTAATTATAATGAGACTTCACACCTTGTTTTTTAAGTTTTTTAATTATTCTTAATCTTTTAAACTGTTAAAAAGGGATATTGTAACAAGCTTTTACTATTTGCTCAATTTAGTAATAACATATTCAATTTTACTAATTATCAAGCTATACTGCCATATTTAAAAATATTGATATTATATTGTTAAGACATTTTGTAATACCAGGTTTTTTCACTTCTTCTTTTGCATATATCGGAAATGATTTTATTACATTATCATTAATATTATAAAAAGCTACTCCAACCTCAGAATCTTTTTCTATTGGAGCCTCCAGCGCATCAGGAAGAAAATATGTAATATTTTCACC
>CATJTQ010000131.1 GCA_949743325.1 uncultured Lachnospiraceae bacterium | reverse complement strand
TTGCTGCCACGCAAGTTTTGGGAGCTGCTCTTTATCGCTCGGTGTGCAATCGGCTGCTTATGTAAAAATTCTTTTGAACTTATTTTTTGAGATGTACTCGTTGGGCTAACCGCCCTCGGGCGTTCGACCGAATTTTGCTGTCTGCTGCCGCACACGTCTTGGCGGAACACAAGTTCACGTTTGGTTGCGGCGCATCGTGCTTTTGCGCAAGCTTTTATGTGCGACATCGTGTCGCACTTGGGCTTGCGCTCTTCAACATCGTGTTGACCGCCTTTGGCGTGAACCTTTCGGCATCGTGCCGAATCCTGCCGCTTTATCCTTATCAGGCTGTACAGAGGAAGGTATCTGAAATATTGGTATTCAATTTTCAAAGAACAACAAGGGCAAAAATTTCCCCCTCACTATACAAGCCGAAAAAGTGAGGGGTTGATAACCATATTTTTTTAATTTTCTAAAATTTTTTTAAGTTTTTTTAAAATGCGGGCTTTTCTTTTATTGATAGCCGCCTGCGATACGCCGTATTTCTCTGCGGCATTTCGCTCGGTTAGTTCTTCAAAGAAGAGTTTGCGTATAAGGGCCTCTTCATCATCGGGCAAAATAGAAAGAGCTTCATATAATGCTTCATACATTAATTTGCTTTCTACTTGAGATGGGATGTTATCCTTTTCTTTGAAGAAGTGGCTTTGAATTCCCCCTCCGTTATCCTCAAACATATCAATAGAAATATCATTATTTTCCATTGAACGTTCTTTCAGATACTTTTGACGGCGGCGCTCCTTATAAAACACCTTGTAGTCCGTCTCACTCACTTCCATTAAGATACCGTGCAGGCGAATAAACCAATGCTTATCCTTATATGTTTCGTCTGCATCGCGATTTTGACAGAACTGAGCATATGTAATTTCCCTATAGCTGCCGTTTTCTAAAATAAAAACCTTTTTCGGTTCTTTTTTCATTTGCTTTTCCTCCATAAGCTTTTCAGATTTTGTTTTTGATTAAATTCTGAAATTTATGGGTACTCAGCAATGTAGGGCTGCCACTGCTTAATCATCAAAAAGGTCCTTTCCCGAAAATACAGGAAAGGACCTTATGTTAATATGAAAAAACGCTGTAAATGCCTCTTCAAAGCATTTACAGCGTTTTAACAATTTTAAACAACAATGTTAGGTTATTCTGCGTTTGTTTGAATAATACCGACTTGCTATTAAATGATTTTTATTATAGTTCCAAACTGTATTGATAGAATTTTCAATATATGGAATAGCAACAGCTCCGTGCTTAGCGGAGCTGTTTACCATAAGCTTACCTTTAATTGGATAAGCGCATTAATAAGTCGTACCAGATTTGATTTTTTTCTAAAAGCTTTTGCGCCGCTTCAAGATACTCTTTGTCTTGCTTAAGCATTAACGAAAAATCATTCTCATACTTTTCATATATTGAATCAATATGAGCTTGCTGCTTTTGTAAAACTTTCGCTGCCACTTCGGTAATCGAAAGCCTTCCTGAGCTTGCATTGCCGCAATCGGATACCGCATATGCTTTACCGGATTCGCTTTTGGGAAAAGCTATCCAGCCAAAGCTCTTGGCATCTTCCGGTGAAATAACATTAAGATAAACAAGATCGGAAAGAAAATTTTCATCCCACCAGCTCATCGTCCAACTGCAGCACCCGTCATTATCGGTACCGTTTGCGGTTTTGTATATGTCGTCTAAGTTGTGGCGAGATTTAATCCATTGCATTTGTTCAGCGGTTATTTCGTGTGTAGGCTTTCTGTTATAAGGATCAATACCCAACTCTTTTTTCATATACTCAACCGCTTTGTCAATGCCTGCGCCGTATTTATCTGTGTCCAAACACCAGCTGCTCGGAATTTTAACCTCATTGCTTGAAGAATCTTCAAGATACTCGGCAAACGACCTGACGGACGCTTGATTAGAGGAAGTCTTGCTGATAGGTATACGGTTTTGATTTACGGCAATTGATTGCATGTTTATCATAGGTATAGCTTCTCCTTATTCTATGGAAATGTGGCCGCCAAGGAAATTGCTTGTTAAGTTTGTTGCATATACTGTTAAGCCATATGTGCTGTATTCTTTGGGGACAATCCATTGAGCCGTATATGTTCCGGCTTGAGTCAAGGAACCGCTGGCAATGACGCTGCCGTTCGATTCCAATTCGTATCTGCTGATATTTGTTCCTACTACTTTAAATGTCAGCTTGATAATGAAACGATTACAGCCGCTTGCGGTAAGATCTGCCTCCCACGAACTCGGTATATGGCAGTTATAGGGAGTAGTACCTCTGCCGCTGGTTATAGCGTACCAGTCATCATTGTAATAGTATTGTCCGTCCTTATACATAGACGGGTATACTCTCAGTTCAGTACCGTAAACATATTCTACGGCTCTTGTATCCAAGTCGTCGCTTTCTCCGAGGTACTCAATAGAAAAGCCCTCGAAAGTTGAATCGAAAACTGTTTCCTCAGCGGAAACGGGGATGATAGCTGTACACGCAATGAATATCACAGCCATCAAAATAGAGATGATTCTTTTGTTAATTACTTTTGTCATGATCTTAATCCTTTCATTTTAAATTTTTATATTAACTGTCCTTAATAAATTTTAAAGACAGAAAATATTGCTTTATTGAGGTTTGATACAAAATATATGTTAACCTCGTTTCAATATATGTAAATGCATTTTTAAATAAGTTTTTTATCTTTTATTTCTTGTATCTCTGCAATTGTTTTCTCGCTTCCTTCTGCATCAATTTTATTCTCCCTCAGCTCTTCCTGATGAATACGTATAGCCTCCATCAATCCGTCAACCGCTTCCTCCTTTTCATCTTTGTCATCTTCATCATCACCTTTCAGCACACCAGCAGCAATCAATGATTGAATAATGGTATCAACTACGCCTTCTTCGCCATCGGCTAAAAAGCGGTCAAGGTTGGAATATGCCTGTTTGTTTTTGATATAAGAAAACAGTTCTTTTACTCTTTCGGGATCGTCATCACTTTGCGGAAAAGCAGCATATCTTAAAAAAGTGTTTAAATCGTCAGCCAATTCATAGACCGCTTCCCGATCAACTACTTCATCGCTTGCAACACTTCCGGTTTGCACGCGTCCTCCCTTGAGAGCACACATTACATCACCATTTGAAGGGTTTACCAAAAACCAGTCATTATTGCGTTGCCCTAAAAGTTCACCGTTAAACAACGGCTGCTTGTCGAGATGATTCTTTAGCGTTTGTTCAAAGGATACTCCGTTTTGTAATGAATCCAGCACGTAATCCATAAACTGCGGCAATTCTCCCGCTCCCAACGGAACGATTATACAGCCCGCCTTACTCGCGTCTCGCCAGCCTTTCATTTCCAAATCACCGGCTTTTTTGGAACCGCAGTTCTCATACGACACATGGTCATTGGGTAGCCCAACAAGTGACGGGTTATAGTATTTTCTTGCGGTGGAGGCAGGAAAATACATATCGCTAATGCGCAGCCTTTGCTGTGCCAGTTCTTCTTCCGAAAACACCGCTCCGTTTCTCAATTCTTTGTAAAATAGACCGTTTTGAAAGTCTGATATTAACATACCTGAATTTTCGTTAGAAGCATTTGTTCCCGATGGGGCATATACATCTTTTAAAGTTGTTTCCGACACATCGTTTGCGATAGCACTCGACTTATTTCTTTTTGGGGAATAAATCTCCTGATTGGTGTTAATAGATGTTACTTTCATTGAATATCACCTTTCTTATGAATTAATAATAATTGTTGAAAAAACGTTACAACTACTGTATTTTGTTGGAATTGCACATTAGATAATATTTGTCAAATTAACTTATTTCTTCTAAAAATTCCAGTATTTCTCTCTCATCACCATTATCATAAAGATATGCATTTGCAGCTTCTATAAATTCATTTTCTCCTAATTTATTAATCGCTCTGCCCATCAAAATTAATGTTACATCCTTTTCATCCTCTTTTGCTTCTTCATCTTTCAATATACTTTCATAAATATCTTTACTGTTAAGATATAGTATTATTAATTGATTCAAGTATTGCTTCCTTGGATTAATTTCCGCTTCTAAGCAAAGTTCCGACAAATTGTACAGACTTACAGTAGTTATATAATCATCATAAATAACAGTTTTCATATTGCCAAGGTTGATGTTAGGCATAACTATTATTTTTCCGAATTTATTGCTGTTTGAATATTCATTGCAAAATTCTTTGATATTTTGTTCTATAGCAGAGATTGGCAGAGCGTATGTATCCAAATATGGATATATAATCTCTATCCCGTTCACATCATAGCTATCTGCAAAACCGCTTATGATGGTTAAACTTGTTGATTTACCCGTAAATTTATTATCTGTCCCTTGCTTACTTAAATTGGAAAAAATACGATGATTTATACCTGTAATATTTACTTCAAATTTAGCTTCATTGCTAAGAAGCAATTTATCAAATGACTGATCATCAACGTTATAAACATATTTATAACCGGGATGAGGATAAAAAGGAAAAAAACCGGGTAATACTATGCCTTGCTTATTGCTGTAAAATTTTGTGCTACTTCCACAATATTCTATGCAAAATTTAGTTGTATTTAAATCATTAGATACAGTAAGATAATCACCTTCTTGTATAAAATTCATATTGCTTCCATTATGATCATATATTCTATTTACTTTATATCCGTGATACAAGGTAAATTTGTATTCATTTAAATTTTTACTTACTTCGAGTTCCGCTATAACATTCAACTGATTTGTAATATTTAAATCAAGTTTATATGATGATACTTCAAATTTTTCTTTCTCTTTTTTCTGTTCAATAGCATCATAATGCCAAAAATCCGCTGACAGTCCTTCGGTTGGACTAAAATTCATAATATTTTTGGAGGAAGGTTGATCATATATAACAATATTAAAAATACATAAAATTACGCATACAATTGATGTAATCCTTTTTAATATTTTTAATCGACAAATTTTAATTAACAAAATGAAAGAAAATAATAATATCCAAGCAGATAGTAAAGCTATTCTGTATGGCAAAACAGAATAACCAAACAGAAAATTAGGCATCCAATCCAATGATGGAGAGTAAATGTTAAATACATTATATATCGGGTACAAGTCTATAAAGAAATTATTATATATTAATTCAACGGCATCTTCAAAAAGGAAACTTGATAAAAGCACAAATAAACTAAATATCGGATATGCAATTATCCGTTTCTTAAAAATCTGTGAAAAACTAAATCCCATTAAAATTCCCAACAATGATATCCCAAAAACGTTTATTAAAAGGTTAACTAAAATATGATATATGAATTCATGATATTGTATGTCTAAAGATAAAAAGGCTCCTATATTAAATGCGCTGCATATTAAAGTTAATATAAAATCAAAAATTAAAAAAACAAATAGATGATATGAGTAATTTGTGCTTTTTTCTGTTGTTATATTAGCTTTAACTTTATAACTGTATTCATATGATAAAATAAAAAAGAAGATAAAGTAAAATATGGACCAAGATAAAGTTACCCTTAGCTGTGAAAATGAAGCAATCACATCGTTATTAAAAAAACTAAGGCTATTGCTCTGTATAATACAGATCAATACTAAAAAAAATGTATAAACATAAAACGTCATTTTATTTTTAATAAATATTTCAACCCAACGTTTCTTATTCATTTCCTTTGTTCTCCATATTAAAAAGCTAAGGGGCGATAATATAATGACCGCGCCCCTTTTACTTTTTATAACTGCAATGACAATTGTTTTTTGATGCACATTATTGATTATACTCAAAAGAAACCACACTTCTAAACTGTACGGTTTGTCATATTCATTAATCGGTTGCAAATGCTGGTGGCATAGCTATGAGATGGCAAGATCAGTTTTTTAGAAACTACCGATTAAAGATATAAATCATGCCAAAAGTGTTTTCATGAGTAATAAAAGGCCTTGATCAGCTTTGAGCCGCAGTAAGCTCTCCAGTAGCCTCAGCATAAAATCTATTAGCTGAACCGGATACTAATGCGGTTAGTTGGTAAGCATGTGTACTTCCATCAGAAGGTACATACTTACCTGTATAAGTATGTGAACCTGTTCTTGCAGTAAAACTTTCTATTGTCACTACACCAGTTCTGGTGTTATACGAAAAGCGACAGTTCATTGTTGAACTTGACGAGGAGCTGGTAATCAAGGTATATTTAGCTCCAACTGCTACCAACGAGCATTGACCCGCAGCATCACCTCTCCTAATGGTAAAAGAATCCGAAGCACTAGCAGGTAAGGTCAAACAAGAAACTGCCATTATACTTGTCAGTATTCCTACTAAATTTTTTTTGAGTTTCATTGTTGAAATCTCTCCTTTATTTTGTAATTTATGTAAAGGCACATTTATAACATCCTGCGCACAAATGTTACAAATTGACCAATACAACTAAGCTATAGTTTGTTTTTTGATATTTAGCTATGGTTATTTTGTATGGCTAATTTAATTTTTCCTGCTATCAGCATACAACCCACCACAACAAATGAATATATCATGACAGTAAATAAATTATCCAGACCAATTACTTTAAATAACAAGATAATTACAAGCTCGGCTAATGTTATAAATGCAACCCGCCGTTTATAAACTTTTTGTTCGGTTACATTCAACAGTTTGTTTTTGTCCTCAACAGGAGATAGTAGAAGTATAATTAAAACTTCGGCTGTCAAAACGATGTAATATATTATATCAAAAAAATGGAAATACTTAATTTTGACTAAAACGATAATAATTATTATCAATGATAAAATATAACATCTTGTTGGTGTTTTAGCATGGTACCCACCCGCAAAAGTTCTCAACGGAATATAAGCAGCCATAAATACCGTAATTTCAAGCACTGCACCAAAAACCCAACCGATAATTAAAGCGGAAGACACATTGAGAACAGATACAAATATTTGATTTATACCATATATGTATATCTCTGCGTCTTCCTCCTTAATCACGTTGCTGCGCACAAGATTATCTCCTATCTTATGCGAAATCATTGCAAAAAGCCCCATTCTCAGAACTTGCGGAGCTTCTCGGCGCCCTTGGGCAACTTCGGCTGATACGCAACAAAATGGCAAGCAGAATTAACGTTTGCGATTGTTGCCATCTTTGCCGCAGCGGCAATTGCCTTTTTGACAATATTCTTTTTTGGGGATTTTTGATTGTTTACCATTTCAGTAACTTCCTTTCTTTTTTTGACTTTATTTTACACAAACCCCAAGCTGTTGTCAATACGTTTGGCACGAAATGTATATGTTAGCGACACGAATGGTAAAAAATGGGTTCAAACGGAAACCCGTCGAACCCATTTTCGTTAATTTTGATTCAAGTATAATGCTGCTGTTATCGTGAATATGTTTTGGTCTGTTTCAATTTTTGTAATTCCATTGTATTTATTCAATGCTTCCTTAACACTCTTCAACCCTATTCCATGATTAGCTGTATCCTTCTTTGAGGTAATTATTTTTCCGTTTTCCATGTTTACGGCTATTTTATATGGATTAAAAATTTTAATTATCATTAAACCTTTCGAACAGTTAATTCTGAAATCAATAAAAGGATCTTCGTCGACAAAAGCGACTGCTTCCAAAGCATTATCAATTAAATTTCCCAAAATTACGGTTAAATCAAAGGATGGAAAACTCAGTCCGGATGGTATAGACACATTAATATTTATTTTTGTTCCGTTTTCAATCGCCGGATGAAATTTAAAATTTAACAATCCGTCAATTTCCGGATAACCAGTGTGAATGATTTCAGCTTTATTTTGATAACTGCCTACAGTGTCGGTAATATATTTTTTTGCCTCACAATTATCATTCTTTTCAATATAGGAAAGAATTGTAAGCAGATGATTTTTAATACTATGTCTAGCTTCTCTTGATGTCTGATATAATTCTTCGACTGCTGTCAGCTGATTCACATAGTATTCATTTTGCTGTTTTATAAACGCACTTTCTTGTTTTTCCTTATACAGCTTTGATATTCTATCAAATAAAAAGAATACAGTAAAATTCATCATTAAAATTGCGGCAACAGAAAAGCTGATTTCATATGAAGAAAGGTCTTTGGATTGAAAGAACATTGACAAAACGAACAACGACAGTATCGGTTCAATCAGAAAAAGTGCCCAAAATGATTTTGGCAGTATATTATCGTTTTTTATATTTTTAAATAGACCGCATATCATGGATACAACAAAAAATAAAACATTAAGAGCAACTATGCCAAATATTGAATTATAATTATTTACTTCATTAATAGGAAAGTTAATATATCCGGTCAATAGAACAATAAACATTTCAGTGCATATTCCAAAAACAAAGACTATTAAGCTGATATAAATTCTTTTTTTGATTGGAGAAGTATATAAGAATGTCAGAAAAAAATAAGAAATTAGCGTTACAATAAAATTTATTATCGGAATATTTATGAGTAAGTACACCGATGCGGCTATGACATAAAATCCAGCATAAGCAATTACAGCTGTTACCTTTTTTACTCTTCTTTTTTCAAAAAAAGCTTTCATAAACTTGTATACAGCGAATACGCCCAAGGCTTGTGATAAAAGATATGCTATATTATAAGCGGTAAAAAACATAGTTGTCTTATCCTCCAAATTTTATTAACAATTCCCTAATGTCTTTTCTTTTATTTCTGCTTATTGGGATTAGTGTATCGTTAGACATAGTCAGTTCATCGTAATTGATATTCACTATGTGATCATAATTAACAATATATGACCTGTGAACTTGTATGAAACCAAAATCAGACAGTTGGTTTAATATATCCGATACACTTGACCTGAATTCATAGTTTTTGTTTATTGTGACAACTTTAAAATTATGCTGCACGCTTTCGAAGTATAATATATCTTTCACTCTGAGCCTATATGCGCTTTCCTTAATTTTAAACGTGAAAATATGATTTTTATCATCTACCAGCCGAATTGCTAAATCGAGTATTTCAAACAGTTTTATTTTATCAATGGGTTTTAAAAGGAAATTAAGCGGCTGAATATCAAAAAGCTGCTTGTAATAATTTTCCAGCGCAGAAATAATTATAATTTTAATATCCTGATCGTTTAGCTCTGTCCTGATCTTTTTTCCAAGTTCCACGCCGTTCATTTTTACAAGCTCAATATCAAGAATAATTAAATCGCAATGATTGGCTTTCAAAAACTCCCATAATTCTTCAGCATTATAAAAATTACTGATGCTCATTTTTATTTTTTTGTGTTCTTGATATTCGGAAAGATAACAGTTTACCTGAGCAACGACTTCCCGAACGTCGTCACAAACCGCAACTCTAATCATTACCCTCACCGCCTTTTGAATGACATTATACCAAATAAACCCTGTAAAATCAATATGTATTTCAACAAAAATGCGGTATAATATAACTGCTTAGGCGGGGCTTTAAGTTCGTAAATTCTTCAAATACTGGCAAGACCACGATAATTCGGTTATTAAATACGTTTTTACAGCGGCTCACAATTTTTAGAATGACGGCTGACAGCCTTACGCCACAAGATTCAGCCTGTCAACACATCTCCTCTTGGTCTCCATAGAAGAATGCACATAACGGTTAAGCGTGATATTTACATTTGAGTGTCCAAGCAGTTCACTCACCGTCTTAGCGTCAAACCCGCTCTCGATGCACACCGTAGCATAAGTGTGGCGCAGCAGATGAAAATTGGCATTGCGAATGCCGCAATTTTTAAGAACAGCCTTGAAACGATTTTGCATAGTACGAGGCTCCATAGGCTTGCTTGTCCCTGACAAAATATAAAATCCGTCGAATTGCTTTTTCTGATTCAGAATATCAAGTATAAATGACGGAACCGGAATATCCCTTACCGAGGTTTTACTTTTGGGCGAAGTAATGGCAATCTTTGTTTTACCTCTGCCCGACTTATCGGAAACACGTTGTAACGCTTTGGAAACCCGTACAATCCCATTTTCAAAATCAATATCGCTCCATTTCAGCGCACACAGTTCTCCAATGCGAAGCCCCGAATACATGGTGAGAAGAATTCCGAGGTTGCTTGTGTTTAAATTATTTTGAAGATAACTTTGAAGCCTGCTGCGCTCGTCCTTGTTAAAAACTTCTGCTTCCTTAGTTTCGGATTTCGGCATTGAAGTGTTCCGCATAGGATTTCTATAGCCATACTCCCGTTCTGTATATTTCGCAACAGAGCGCATTACCACCAAAATATCGTGAACGGTTTTTGCTGACAATCCACCGAACCCGTTTGACCTGCC
>CATJTQ010000130.1 GCA_949743325.1 uncultured Lachnospiraceae bacterium | reverse complement strand
ACATGCGCGAGTGGCTCAGTTGGTGGAGCACGACCTTGCCAAGGTCGGGGTCGCGGGTTCGAGTCCCGTCTCGCGCTTTTAATATTTGTAGAAATAAGTAAAAGGCTTCGTTGCTTGCATCGAGGTCTTTTATTTATTAGAAAAGTTAGCTTCAAACAATTAGTGTAAACAGATATTTGTTTGTGTATAAATTAAAGATTCTCTTTTAATTTAGTAATAGTTATGATATAATGGCAATTGATATATTGCAAAAAGATTTATATAATACGATATATTGAATAAAAATGATATTTATAGCTGTCATGTATTAATGATGACAGTGTCATGGAGGTCATATATAATGGAGAATGAAACTGTATCGAGAAATTTTATTGAGCAGATAATTGATAAAGATTTAGAGGATGGTGTATATGAAACAGTTAAAACGAGGTTTCCACCTGAACCTAATGGATATTTACATATTGGGCATGCCAAATCTATCTTATTAAATTATGGTCTTGCACAGCAGTATAATGGTAAGTTTAATTTGAGGTTTGATGATACAAACCCTACAAAAGAGAGGACAGAATATGTCGATTCTATTTTAAAAGACACAGAGTGGTTGGGCGCTGATTGGGAAGACAGACTTTTCTTTGCCTCAGATTATTTTGAGCAGATGTATGAGGCGGCTGTTTTTTTGATAAATAAAGGAAAAGCATATGTATGTGATTTGTCTGCTGAGGAGATTAAAGAGTATCGTGGTACATTGAAAGAACCCGGCAAAGATAGTCCTTATAGGAATAGGAGTATTGAAGAGAATTTAGAGCTTTTTGAAAATATGAAAAACGGAAAATATGGAGACGGAGAAAAAGTTCTTCGTGCTAAAATAGATATGAGTTCTCCTAATATTAATATGAGAGATCCTATTATTTATCGTGTTGCTCGTATGACGCATCACAATACAGGTGATAAGTGGTGCATATATCCGATGTATGATTTTGCTCATCCTATTGAAGATGCTATAGAGGGAGTTACACATTCTATATGTACACTGGAGTTTGAAGATCACAGACCGCTTTATGAGTGGGTTGTGCGTGAGCTTGAGTATAAGAATCCGCCAAGACAGATTGAATTTGCAAAATTATACCTTACCAATGTTGTAACTGGAAAAAGGTATATTAAGAAGTTGGTTGAGGATGGTATCGTTGATGGATGGGATGATCCAAGACTTGTGTCAATTGCGGCGTTGAGAAGAAGAGGTTTTACACCTGAATCAATCAGAATGTTTGTTGAGCTGTGCGGTGTCTCAAAGAGTAATAGTTCTGTTGATTATGCAATGTTAGAATATTGTATTAGGGAAGATTTAAAACTTAAGAAGCCGAGAATTATGGCTGCGCTTAATCCAATTAAAGTTATTATAGATAATTATCCAGAAGATAAAGTTGAGTATTTTGATGTTCCGAACAATCAGGAGAATGAAGAGCTGGGTGTTCGAAAAGTTCCGTTTTGCAGAGAATTGTATATTAGTGGTGATGATTTTATGGAGGAGCCTCCTAAGAAATATTTTCGATTGTTCCCTGGAAATGAAGTTCGTCTTATGCATGCATATTTTGTTAAATGTGTTTCTTATGAAAAAGATGAGAGCGGAAATATAACGGTTATTCACTGCACATATGATCCAGCGACAAGAAGCGGCAGCGGTTTTAATGAGAGAAAGGTAAAAGGTACAATACATTGGGTTCCTGCGCCGATGGCAGTAAAGGCAGAAGTGAGATTATATGAAAATATAGTTGATGAGGAAGCGGGTGTATATGATGAGGAAGGCAAGATTAATGTCAATCCTAATTCACTTACAGTTTTAAAAGAATGTTATATCGAACCATCAGTAGCAGGGTCAAAAGCTTATGACAGCTTTCAATTTGTTCGTCAGGGTTATTTTTGTGTTGATTCCAAAGACAGCAGTGATGAAAAACTTGTTTTTAATCGAATTGTTTCGTTAAAAAGTTCTTTTAAATTAAACAAATAGGAGGATAATTATGGGTATCTTATCAGGATTGGAAAAAATGGGCTTTAAATCTTTTGATAAAGTAGATTTATTTGAAGAGGAGAAGAAAGAAGCTAAAGAAAAGAAAGTTAAGAAAAAGAAAGAGGAGAAGAAAGAACCTACAGAGAGAGAATTGTTATATGATAAATCCATGATATGTCCTATTTGCCAAAAAGAATTTAAAGTAAAATCTGTTATTGCAAGTAAAGCAAGACGAGATTTGCCAGATATTGATATGAGGCCTAAGTATATTTCAATTGATCCTCTTAAATACGATGTTATTGTATGTTATAATTGTGGTTTTGCTGCATTATCATCATATTTTAAAGAAGACCTTATAACAGATAATCAATTAAAAATGATTAAAGAAGGGGTAGTTGCAAAGTATAATCCTCAGCCTAATAAAAAATATGATGTATATACCTATGACGATGCAATTGATAATCATAAACTTGCATTGCTTAATGCAGTTGTTAAAAAGGCAAGAGCCAGCGAGAAAGCATATATATGTCTTAAGTTAGGTTGGCTTTATCGCGGAAAATTAGAAACTTATAGTAAAGAGGCTGAAAATTATGAGAGTGTTGCAGAAGAATGTAAATCTCAGGAATTAGAATATTTAGAAGAAGCAAAGAAAGGGTTTATTTTCTCATTAGCCCATGAGGGTGGTAAAATATGTGGAATGGAACCAGTAACAGTAGAATATTTGTGTGCAGCCCTTGATTATGATTTAGGAAACAATGAAGAATGTCTTCGTCTTGTTTCTAAACTTATTACAAATCCTGCTGCCTCCAGTCAGTTAAAAGATAAGTGCCGTGAACTAAAGGAAGCAATCTCTCAAGATAATTAGTATATAGTATAATAAAATATAAACTGCCTGAATAAAACAGGCAGTTTATATTATTATAGCAGATATAATTATATCTGCTATAAATTAAATTTAAAGTAAATTATTTCTTTTAATTAAGCTTTTGATACTTCACTGGTATTTTTTGTATCTGATTCCTCTTTTTTTTCTGTTTTTTCTGGCTCTTCAGTTGTTTCTTCATCTTTTGATGAAGTTTCTAAATCAATTGGAACATAATTTCTATCAGTCGAATCATCTGAAGTTTCCTCTGTTTTCTTGATTTCATCATCAAATGTGTCAAAGGCTTCATCAAATTCTTCACTAAAATCTTCTTCTAAACTTTTCTTTTTTGCAAAATAGGCAAGACCTCCGAGTGCAACACCTGTAATTGTTGTAAATGCTAAAATTTTTTTCCAAGTTTTCATAAAATATCTCCTTTCTTGTTAGTGCCTTATTAGGCAAAATAGGTATTTTACCAATATGTTGTAACATATTAATTTACTTTATTCCAATCATCATTATTGTTTTTCGTGGAATTATCATCATTGTTTCCTGATTGATTAAAATTGTTGTTAGTCTGGTTGTAATTATTGTTTTGATTATAGTCGTTATTATACTGATTATAATTACTGTTTTGATTATAACCATTATTAGTCTGGTTATAATTATTGTTTTGATTATAACCATTATTAGTCTGATTATAACCGTATCCATTGTTATTAAATTGGTTATAATTATTATCTTGCGACTGATTTCCATATTGGTATGGAGGATAACCGTTAGGTGAATTGTAGCCATATCCGCCATTATAAGGTGTTGTCGTAACTTTTTCAATACCGTTAATAGCTAATACAATATAAACTACTGTGATAATATATCCTCCATATGTTAAAATATATGAAGGTACAGGCGTGTATGCTAATATAGTCTTTAAGATTATTGTAGTTGTCTGTGCATAAATAGCTATTTTTAGTAAATTGCCGTAAGGGATTCTCTTTTTTGTTATAGAGTTTACAATCAATGCTATTACTGAGTATATAAGACCTGCGACAAACCATCCTATAATTGAAAATACAAGGAACAATATTATAAAAACTATAAACATAGCATAAAAGAAAGGCAATATTTGTCTTATTGTATCAAGAACATCATCCTTGCTTAAGTTAATGTCTTCTTCAAAAAGATCATCATATTCATATGTTATCAGGCTGCTATTTTGTATTAAATCGTCAAGATCATCTTCGTCAAAGAATGCGAAATCATTTTTAGTAATAATAATTGCATTGTCAACATTAAAGTCTGTTATTGGTACTTCATTGCTTGCAATTGCATCAGCAACAGTGTTGACTGAAGTATCGACAAACAGATAAAATTTTGCGTCCGAAGATTCATTTATTAAATCTTGGGCGAGCTGCTTAGACTGGTATCTAGAGTATCCTGAATAGTTTGAGTAGTTGGTATAATTATCTTCAATAAGTTCAAATTCTTTTGAGATAAAATATATAATATATGGGCGTATTCGTGCTGCTCCGTCTGATGAAGCGGCTTCTGAAGCAGAGTAATTTTCATCAAAAAAATCATCCATATCAAATACATCATTTATTTTTAAGTTTGTTGAGAATGAGCCGTCCTTTAAAATAAATTTTGGTACATAGTTATCAACGACATTAGTAATACCTCCCATATTAAAATATGAAATGATAGGACCGGTTAAACTTATAGTAATAGTTATAATGGTCAGCAGCAGAATATATAAGAATACTCTTCCTCCGCCAAGTTTAACCATTTCATTGTATTTTTTTGGATCAGTTACTGCAAAAAAATACTGTTTGAAAATATTCATTTTAGTTTTCATTGTCTTCTCCTTTAAAATAATAGTTCAATAATGAAAGTAAACTAAGTTATACCTTTTTATTGTATCATTAAAAGTAAAAAATGAAAAGAAAAAAACTTGTTTTTTTTGGAAGAAAATAATATAATAAAATCTGTAGCGTTTAAAACCAAGAAACAGAAAAGAGTAAGTATGAAAAAAATTATTTTAGCAAGTAAATCTCCAAGAAGAAAGGAATTATTGTCACAGATTGACATAGAGTTTGAATGTGTTGAGGCAGTTGCAGAGGAGAAAATATCATCTGATATTGATAAGAAATTGTACGAGTTATATAAAGATACAATACCAGGACAGGTAATGCTTCTCGCTCTTCAAAAGGCTAAAGAAGTTGCTGAAAAGACAGATGGAGAGATTATTGTCGCTGCAGATACTGTAGTGGAGCTTAATGGAAATATACTTGGGAAGCCAACAGATGAAACTGACGCTAAAAGGATGTTAAGACTGTTAAGCGGCAGAAAACATCAGGTACACACAGGTGTATGCATTTATATAAAAAATTCAAATTGTGAAAACATAAAATCAGAAGATAAGAACTTAGTGATTTTTTATGAAACTACAGATGTATTTGTTAAAGATATTACAGATGAGGAAATTGATAGATATGTAGCTACAAAAGAACCGATGGATAAAGCTGGAGCATACGGAATACAGGGAAGAGCAGCGGCGTTTATCTATAAAATTGAAGGTGACTATAATAATGTAGTCGGTCTGCCGTTAAGTCATCTGTATGATGAATTAAAAAAGATACAGTAGGTGAAAATAATGATAAAATTAGTTGCCAGTGATATAGATGGTACATTACTGCTAAAAGGTAAGAGAACACTGTCAGACAGAATGTTTAGTATAATAAAAAAGTTATCTGATAAAGGAATAATTTTTGTTGCGGCAAGCGGCAGACAGATTCCTAATCTAAAGAGGTTGTTTGCTCCTGTTGCTGCAGATATAGCCTATATAGCAGAAAATGGTGCAATAATAGAATACCAAGATAAGATTATTTTTAAGAAGCCAATAGACAGAGAAGTAGGAATTGAAATATTAAAAGATATAAGATTGCGTGATAATTGTGAGATTTTATTGTCAGGAGAGAATGTATCTTACCTTGAACCTAAAGATATCAGTTATGAGGAACATATGCGTAATTTTGTGAAAAATAACGTTATGGTTGTAGATGATATAACTAAAGTAGAGGAAGATTTTCTTAAAATTTCAGTTTATGAAAAGGACAGTGTTGATAACTGTTCTGACTATTTTAAAAAGATGTGGTCTGATAAAGTGACTGTTGTAACATCCGGTTATAAATGGCTTGATATGATACACAAAGATGTAAATAAAGGCTGTGCAATGAAGTTTTTAATGGATTATATTCAAATCAACTATGATGAATGCATGGCTTTTGGTGATAATTATAATGATTTGGAAATGCTGGATGTAGTGAAATACAGTTATGCAAT
Organism: uncultured Lachnospiraceae bacterium; assembly: GCA_949743325.1. Lineage (GTDB taxonomy): Bacteria > Bacillota > Clostridia > Lachnospirales > Lachnospiraceae > CAJJNI01. The sequence continues at coordinate 188,301 of CATJTQ010000130.1, read as the reverse complement.
GCGAAGCGCTCAGCCAGGGGTTGCAGACAATTGTTATGGAATTGCAGATACAGTTGAGTCTTGTCTTGAAGAAATGTTTGTGAATTAGAAATGGAGGTAAAATGGTTAAGTTAGTTATTACTGATATAGATGGTACACTTGGGCCAGATGGAACTAGCAGCGTACCAGAAAGATTGGTGGAGCTTATTCCGATATTGAAAAAGAAAGGGATACTTTTTGCAGCGGCAAGCGGCAGGCAGCTTAAAAGTTTGAAAAATTTATTTAAAGATGTGGCAGACGATGTTATATTCATTGCTGAAAACGGTGCATATGTTGTCTGTAGGGATACAACAATGTCTGTTTCACAAATGGATACAGAAGTTGTAAAAGAGCTTACTGCAGATTTAAGAAGTTATGAAAATGAAGGAGCTTATTTGACTGCTTCAACTCCTGAGGCGCTTTATGTGGAAAAAAATGATCCGGCATTTCTTGATTTTTTAATAAATGGATATAAGAATAACACAATAGTTACAGAAGATGTTCTCGCTCTGGATTTGCCTATAATTAAAATGTCATTGTATAAAGAGAATGGAATAGGTAAATTGGGTTCGGATGTTCTTATACCAAAATGGAAAAAAAGAATAAAGGCAGTTATGGCTGGTTCAATGTGGCTTGATTTTATGGATTTAACAGTTGACAAAGGATTCGCAGTAGCTAAGATTCAGGAAATTACCGGAATTAGACCTGAAGAATGTATTTGCTTTGGCGATAATGAAAATGACTGCTCAATGTTTAAAAGAGTGGGAATTTCATATGCTGTTGATAATGCGCTGCCAGTTGTAAAAAAGATGGCGTCAAATGTAATTGGCGGTTACAAAAAAAATGGTGTAATAAAGGTATTAGAGGATTTAGTTAAGGAGGAAGTATAAAAATTATGGAAACATATGATAAGGAATGTCTGCAGACTTTTTTAGAAAACCAACATCAGTTATTTGATGACCCTGTTGTACAAACAATGGGTGAGACATCTGCTTTTCTTGAAGAGGTGATGGCAGTAGTAGTAAATTCCAAAAAAGAGGTTAAGCAGTATTTTGAAGAAAACGGAACAGATACATCTGAAATGTCAATTGATGAAATTATCAATCAGGCAGAGGTGTTTAAACTAGAAAAATCAGGTAGATTTTTGATTGTTGAAGCATAGGCGGCCCGGAGGATAAGATGAGATACAGTTTATATAAAAGAGGTACGGTTATAGCTTTATTGTTAATTGTTATTTTATGCATATTCAGTGGATGCGGTAAAAAGGAAATTGCTTTTACTACCGGACTTACTAAAGATGAGCTTTTTAAAATTGATGGAACAATTTGCTATATGGATGAGGCTAATATTGTAGTGCTAAATTTACAAAGAGAGTATGAGGGTTTGTTTGGTACGGGCAATTGGGATAATAACTTTGCTGGGTGTACAATTGGAGATTATTTAAAGGAGCAGGCAGTCAAACAGCTTTCACAGATTAGAAGTCTTTCTGCATTAGCTAGCAAAAATGGTATTACTCTTGATAAGAGTGAAATAGACAGCGTAAAAAAGGCATGTGATGAATATTTAGACAATATTGATATTGCTGTTAGAAAGACTTTGAAAATAGACAAGAAGGCAGTTGAGAACATATATACTCAATATTGTCTGGCAAATAAATTATATAATAATATTATAGAATCTGTTGATTCAGAGATAAGCGATGACGAGGCAAGAATAATTTCAGTACAGTATATTTTCTTCAGTACGAAACGAACAGATGAAAACGGAGAACAAAATCCTATTTCCGAGACTGAAAGAAATGAGTTAAATGCCAAAATATTGTCTGTTGTAGAGAAGGTAAATGCAGGTGAAAATTTTGAAAAACTTGCACTTGACAATTCTGATGATGATAATATATATATGAAGATTAGCAGAGGAGAGACAGACAGTTTTTTTGAGAAAGCAGCATTTGATCTTGCTGACGGACAGGTAAGTGAAATGGTTAATACAGATGATGGTATATATTTAATAAAATGTATTTCCAATTATGATGAGTCTGCGACATTGGAAAATAAGAAAAAGATTTATCGTGAAAGATGTGAGAAAGCCTTAAATTCAGCTTATGATAGTTATATATCTGGTGTACTCTCAGAGTTTAACACAAAAGTGTGGGACAAGGTGAGTTTGAAAGATGACCCTAATATATCTGGTCTTCCTGATTTATTTGCGGTTTATCGAAATTATCTGCCTCAGGCTGCTGCAGATTTACAGTATTAATTAAGTGCTGCGGTTAGGACTATTCTAAAACAATATATTTTTTTTAGAATAAATATCTAAGAAATATAATTGTGTTGAATAGTATTTCTGGCCGCAGCACTTGCATTTTGTAGAAAATAAGTAAATTTTTTTGTTTGTTGTTATTTTTTTCTTTGTTATATGAGTCAGGAGACTGTTTGTTGCTAAGTCTTTGACTATTTAGTTAGAAGGGTTAATATTTCATTGCTTCTGGCAACAAATTTTGTCATAGCTTCAGGAGAGAGCGGTTTATGACTAATCATAGCAAGGTCATAAAGCTGTTCGCACATCATCGGAACATTTTCTGAATCTTTATTTTCCAATATATAATTCACAAGATTATTATTTGCATTTAGTACTAATGTTTCATTAGAAGGCATCATGTTTGGATCCATTCCATACATATTGTACATTTTCATCATATCCTGCATTCGTCGTGTATCTTCTGATAAAGTAATCATAGATGATACGGCACAATTTTTAAGTTTTTCAACTTTAACGTCGAGCTGATCTTTTCCTAATGCTTTTCTGAACACTTCTGTAAGAGTGTCAGCCTTCTCTTTAAAGGCTTCGTCATTTTCAGTTTCTTCCTTAAAAGTGTCTGTTACATCAGCATCTATTCTCATAAACCTAATGTTTTCATTTTTTTGTTCGAGGTGATTGATAAAAGCGCTGTCAATATTATGTTCTAAGATTAAGGCATCAAGTTTTTCTTCTTTAAACATATTTATATACTGACTTTGTTGTTGTCTGTCAGTTACATAGTATAATGTTTTCTTTGGTGTATCTTGATTTTCCTCGTTGTCGTCTGATACAACTTCAGCTTCATCATCTTTTTTGTCTTCAATTTCAAAGCATTCAGGAAGAGTAAGATATTTATCATCTAAATTTTTAAATAAGATGAAGTTAGTCATTTTTTCACAGAATTTATCATCTTTTAAGCATCCGAATTTAATAAATGGGCTGATATCATCCCAATATTTTTCATAATTCTCTTTGTCAGTTTTACACATTCCAGACAGTTTATCTGCAACTTTTTTAGAAATATAATCAGAAATCTTCTTTACAAAACCGTCGTTCTGCAATGCGCTTCGAGACACATTTAGAGGTAAGTCAGGACAGTCGATAACGCCCTTTAAAAGCATAAGAAACTCAGGTATAACTTCTTTTATATTATCTGCGATAAATACTTGGTTGTTGTAAAGTTTAATAATTCCTTCTATAGAATCATATTCTGTATTTATTTTAGGAAAGTACAAAATACCTTTTAAATTAAACGGGTAGTCCATATTAAGGTGAATCCAGAAAAGAGGTTCCTTAAAATCATGAAATACTTCACGGTAGAATTTTTTGTATTCATCGTCAGAGCAGTCGTTTGGATGTTTTGTCCAAAGAGGCTGAGTTTCGTTGATTGGGACAGGTCTCTTTAATATTTTTAGCTTTTCTTGTTTAGGAGAAATTTCAACAATTTCTTTTTCTCCGTTCTCATTTTCCTGCTCTTCTGTCTTAGCTTCTTCAATGATTGTCTCAATTACCGTATCTTTTTCCGTTTTCTCTTCCGGAAGAATGGTCTCATATTCTGGTTCAGCGTTTGCTTTCTCCACAAAGATAGGAGTTGGCATAAAGCTGCAGTATTTGGATAAAACTTCTTTAATTCTATATTCGTTAGCAAATTCAAGGCAGTCCTCATTTAAGTATAATGTTATTTCTGTACCGACTTCGCTGCGGTTTCCGTCAGTCATATCAAATTCTGTGCCGCCGTCACATTCCCAATGAACTGCCGTAGCGCCTTCTTTGTAAGATAATGTATCAATATGAACTTCATCGGCAACCATAAATGCTGAATAAAAACCCAGTCCAAAATGACCTATAATCTGGTCTTCATTAGTCTTGTCCTTATATTTTTCAAGAAAGTCAGTAGCGCCGGAAAATGCTATTTGGTTAATATATTCCTCAACTTCTTCAGCTGTCATTCCAATACCGTTATCAATAAATTTAAGACTTTTTTCTTCTGGGTTTGCAATTACTGTAATTTTGCTTTCATAATCATCAGGGAAAGAGTATTCTCCCATAATTTCAAGTTTTTTAATTTTTGTAATAGCATCACATGCATTGGATATCAATTCTCTTGCAAAGATATCATGGTCAGAATAAAGCCATTTTTTTATAACAGGAAAAATATTATCACTGTTAATTGAAAGATTGCCATGTTTTTGGCTCATTGAAATCACTCCTTAATATGTTTAATCTTGTTTTTATGTTGTTGCATTATTGTAAGCACATTGGAAATGCTTTTCAATATAGTACTACCGTATTTTAGAATTGTCAAGGGAAAATTAGCACTCATTAAAGTTGAGTGCTAATAATTTCATGCTTTTTAAGAAATTTTTCAAATAATAAATCCCATTCATTATCAAGAGTTTTATCTAATGTAAATATTTTTAGGCTTGTAGCGGTAGTGCAGCTTATATGTTTCCCGTCATATTTAAAATTTACTAACAGACCTTTAATTTGATCAGGCGAAATGTTTATTTTAGTTTGTTTTATAACATTTTCTACAGAATCTTCTGACAGTGACAATGTAATTCTGAAATATGTAGGTGTATTTTTTCCTTTAATTAAATTAAAACATAATGGTTTTACTATTGACCATGGCATATATTCTCTGTTTTCAATATTTAGTGTTTCCAACTCATCTTTTGAAAAGAATTCTTTGTTAATATGTCCATCTATTGAAGTAGATATTGAAGTAGATATATTTGCTTCAACAATTGAAAAATTGTCAAATATATTTTCTATGAGTAAATGCTTCATAAAATCTTTAGTCTCAGGTATTAGTAATGATAACATGTTAAATCCTTTCTATTGTGTATTTCCGTGGGCAACTAGCTAAGTGTAAGTATAGCATATTATATTAAAAGTTCAAAGTATGTTAGTGCCATTATTGTAATTTGATTATGTATATGATATAATTTGGATAGTTTATTGTTCGTGGTAATAGAATAATTTATAGAAATTAATAAAATAAGAAAGCAGTGGTTAAATTGAAAAAAGAGTACAGAGAAGATTTTTTTTCTTATATTAAGAAAGGTAGCAGTCCTTTTCATGTTGTAAAAGAATCTGAGAGAAGATTGAGGGCAGCAGGATTTATAAAACTTAATCTCGCTGACACATGGTCTCTTGAAAGGGGAAAAAGCTATTATGTTGTGTGTCATAGTTCAAGTATATTTGCTTTTTCTGTTGGAAAATCATTTTTTTATCATCAGGCGGCAAGAATTGTTGCTACGCATGTGGATTTTCCATGTCCAAGAATTAAAACTCATGCGGAGATGAATGAAGAAGGCTATCAGAAATTAAATGTAGAGATGTATGGAGGTGCAATTTTAAATACATGGCTTGACAGACCTCTTTCAATTGCCGGAAGGGTTGCACTCAGATCAGATAATTTATTTAAGCCAAGAATGGAATTAGTAGATTTTAAACGTCCAGTAGTTACAATTCCAAATGTAGCAATTCATATAAACAGGGATTTAAACAAAGGCGTAGAATTGAATAAGCAGACAGATATGATTCCTATTGCCGGAATTGATATTGATAAAAAACAGACTGATTTTTTAGTTGATGCAATATCTAAAAAATTGGCTGTAAATAAAGAAGATATATTAGATTATGAGCTTAGTATGTACAATACAGATGAGCCGCAGCAGATTGGATTTGATAAAGAATTTATATCATCACCACGTCTTGATAATTTAGTCTCATCATATGCCGCGGTAGAGGGAATTATTTCGTCAAAAAGAAAGACTGGAATTAATATGATCGCAATGTTTGATCATGAGGAGATCGGCAGCAGAACAAAGCAGGGAGCTGCTTCACAGCTGTTAGGCCATATTATTGAGAAAATTTTCTTGAGCTGCGGACAGGACCGAATGATGTTTGTAGAGAACGTGGCAGATAGTATTATGTTGTCAATGGATGTGTCTCACGCATTTCATCCAAATAAGAAGGACAAATATGATCCTACAAATAAACCTGTTTTAAACGGCGGTATCTGTATAAAAGAGGCATGTTCGCAGGCGTATGCAACCGACAGTGAAGCAATTGCGATAGTTCAGCAGATTTGTGACAGTGAAAAAATTGCTTACCAAAAGAGCGTAAATCGTTCTGATGGTACAGGTGGAAGTACTCTAGGAGCAATTGCTGGGACAATGCTGCCGATGAAGATTGTTGATCTTGGAATACCACTGCTGGCAATGCATTCGGCGAGGGAACTAATGGGCGAGGAGGATCAGGTTGCTGCACAGAATCTAATAAATAAATTTTTTGAAATATAGTAATTATACGAAGGAGGAACAATATGGTTAACGAGATTTTAAGTTATTTAGATATTATTATACCAGTGGTTTTGGCAGTGATTTTTATAATAATTTTCTTTGTTTCAGGTTATGTAAAGGCTTCGCCTGATACGGCCTTTATAATATCAGGATTGAGAAAATATCCTAAAGTTCTAATTGGTAAAGCAGGAATAAAAATTCCATTTCTTGAAAAGAAGGATGAACTTAATTTACAGTTAATTCCAATTGACGTAAAGACGTCAAGCGCTGTTCCGACAGCGGATTATATCAATATACGTGTTGATGCGGCTGTAAATGTTAAGATAAGTGACAATGAAGAGAGGCTTAAGCTGGCTGCACAGAATTTTCTTAATAAACCAGTAGATTATATTGCTCAGGTTGCAAGGGAAGTTCTTGAAGGTAATATGCGAGAAATTGTAGGTAAGATGAATTTGGAAGAGATGGTTTCTGACAGGCAGAAATTTGCTAATCTTGTCAAGGAGAATGCAGAGCCGGATCTTGCGGCAATGGGTTTGGATATCGTAAGTTTTAATGTTCAGAATTTTGAAGACGGCAATGGAGTAATAGAGAATCTTGGCGTCGATAATATTGTAAAAATACAGAAAAATGCTGCAATTTCACGTGCCGAGAGTGAGAAAGAGATAGCGAAAGCACAGGCTCAGGCGCGGAAGGAAGCTAATGATGCAGAAGTAAGTTCTGATTTGGAGATTGCAAATGCAAAGGCAAAAGCTCAGAAAGAGAAGGCTATTGTAGAGGCTGAAGCGGACAGAGAGGCCAAGGAAGCTCAAATAAATTCAGATACTGCGATTGCTCAGAAGGAAAACGAGCTGGCTATAAAGAAAGCTGAACTTCAGAAGGACGCAGATACTAAAAAGGCTATAGCGGACGCGGCGTACAATATTCAGCAGGAAACAGAGAGAAAAACTGTTGAGATAGCTACGGCTGAGGCAAATTTAGCGAGAAAAGAAAAAGCTATTGCTTTGCAGGTAAAAGAAGTAGAGCTTACAGAGCGCAGTCTTGAGGCCAAAATAAGAAAACAGGCGGAGGCAGAGAAATATGCAAAGCAGCAGGAAGCCGACGCTACTTTATACGAAACACAAAGAAAATCAGAGGCAGATTTGTTTGAGAGACAAAAGAATGCTGAAGCAGAAAAATATGAGAAAGAAAAAGAGGCAGAGGCGCTGAAAGCTACAGCAGAGGCAAAAAAATATATGATGGAACAGGAAGCTGATGGTATAAGAAGCAAAGGTTTGGCAGAGGCAGAAGCGATAAAAGCAAAGGCATTAGCTGAGGCAGAGGGTATTGAGAAGAAAGCGGAAGCGATGAAGCAGATGGGTGAAGCTGCGGTACTTGAAATGTATTTTAAGGCAATGCCGGAGATTGCTAAGAATATTGCTGAGCCTTTAGCGAAAGTTGATAAGATTACGATGTATGGCGATGGCAATTCATCTAAGCTGATGAAGGATATTATGGGAACATTAACTCAAGTTACAGACGGACTTCAGGAATCTACAGGAATAAACTTATCATCTGTTCTTGCAGGTTTTGCAGGTGCAAAGTTGGCTGATAGTGGGGATAAGAAGACTGAAAAGGGTGATAATGTTTAATAATATAATTTGGCATTTGACACATCTTGACTTTAAATATTTTTTAAGTTATAATGGCTAAATAGTTTAGTTGATAGATAATTTACAGTATAAAGTCTGTTACATGGAAGGGAATTATATATGAGTCAAAAGAAGGTTTTAGAATATAAAGAAGAGAAGCGTAATCGAAAAGATACAATAAAAAAGAAAAAAAGAAAATCGCTTCTGACTAATCTTGCAGCAGGTGCAGCTGTTATTGCAGTGGCGGTAATAATTGGTTTCGTAGTTTATAATTATGCAAATTCCAGTGGAAAAGGTACTGATGCAAATACAGTAAATGTTGATTCAATAAACAGTTATGTAGGAAATCTTAAAATGGATGAAGCTATGGCACCTTTGAATAGTGAAGATGGAGATGCTTCAAAAGATCAGGCTCCTGATATGACAGAAAAGCCTAATCAATAATTATTAATTATAAAAATTAACACTGTGATGAGAAGAGTAAAGTATTGGAAGCTTCAGAGAGAAATACATTAATTGCTGTGAGTATTTTAGTGGAAGATATTTGAAAACTGCCTCGGAGTGACCCCAATCCGGTCCGGTGATTCCGTTATAATCAATTAAGTGGTTTTATGAAAGCTATTATTCCAGTGAGCAGTAAGCTAAGTAACTGTTTGAATTGGGGTATTATCTTAGTAAAGAAAATGGGTGGAACCGCGGGTAAATCTCGTCCCTCTTTGTGTAACAGCAAAAAGGGACTTTTTTATATGTACAAAATTAGTATGAAGAAAATAAGGAGGAATATAAAATGATTATTACATTGAAAGATGGCTCAACAAGAGAGTATGATAATCAAATGTCAATTATTGATATTGCCGCTGATATAAGCGAAGGTTTGGCAAGAGCCGCAACAGCGGCTGAACTTAATGGTGAGGTTGTTGATCTGCGAACAATGGTAAAAGATGATGCGCAGTTAAGTATTTTAACTGCAAATGATGAAAAAGGTCTTGCAGCTCTTCGCCACACTGTAAGTCACATTCTTGCAGAGGCGGTGAAGAATCTTTATCCTGATGCAAAGTTAGCTATAGGACCTTCAATAGATACAGGTTTTTATTATGATTTTGAATGTCAGCCGTTTTCAAGAGAAGATTTAGATGCTATTGAGGCGGAGATGAAGAAGATTATAAAGAAAGGTGAGAAGCTACAGAGATTTGAGCTGCCCCGCGGTGAGGCAATTAAATTTATGGAAGAAAGAGGAGAGCCATATAAAGTAGAACTTATCAATGATTTGCCATATGATTCTGTAATTTCTTTTTATAGTCAAGGAGATAAATTTACTGACTTGTGTGCTGGTCCTCACTTAATGAGTACGAAAAATATTAAAGCGTTTAAGCTTATATCTTCATCAGGCGCTTATTGGAGAGGAAGCGAGAAAAATAAAATGCTCACAAGAATATATGGTACGGCATTTGCTAAAAAGGATGAGTTAAATGCCTATTTAGAGCATTTAGAAGATATAAAAAAGAGAGATCACAATAAATTAGGAAGAGAGATGGAATTATTTACCACAGTTGACGTTATTGGACAAGGTCTGCCTCTTCTTATGCCTAAAGGAGCAAAAATTATTCAAACATTACAGAGGTGGATTGAGGATGAAGAGGACAATAACCGCGGTTATGTCCGTACAAAGACTCCTTTGATGGCGAAGAGTGATTTGTATAAAATTTCTGGACATTGGGATCACTATAAAGAAGGGATGTTTGTTATGGGTGATGAAGAGTCCGACAAAGAGGTGTTTGCACTGCGCCCAATGACATGTCCATTCCAGTATTATGTATATAAAGCAAGTCAGAAATCGTACAGAGATCTGCCGATACGTTATGGCGAAACATCTACATTATTCAGAAATGAAGACTCCGGTGAGATGCATGGTCTTACACGTGTAAGACAGTTTACTATTTCTGAAGGGCATTTGGTTGTCAGACCGGACCAGATGGTGGAAGAATTTAAGGGTTGTCTTGCGTTGGCAAGATATACGTTGCAGACTCTTGGAGTTGAGGAGGATGTCACATATCATTTGTCTAAATGGGATCCTGATAACAAAGAAAAATATATTGGTGAACCGCAAGTATGGGAAGAAACTCAGCAGCATATTCGGGAAGTGCTTACAGAATTGGGTATTGATTTTGTTGAAGATGTCGGCGAGGCTGCTTTTTATGGACCTAAAGTAGATATCAATGCTAAAAATGTATATGGTAAAGAAGATACCATGATTACAATACAGTGGGATGCACTTTTGGCCGAACAATTTGATATGTATTATGTAGATGAAAAAGGTGAAAAAGTGCGTCCTTATATTATACACCGTACGTCGATGGGATGTTATGAGAGAACGCTCGCCTGGCTGATTGAAAAATATTCAGGTATGCTTCCTACTTGGTTATGCCCTGAACAGGTAAGAGTGTTGCCTATTTCTGAAAAGTATAGTGATTATGCATATAAAGTTGAGTCTGAATTAAAGAAAAATGGAATTTTGACATCAGTAGATATGCGAAGTGAGAAAATAGGATATAAGATACGAGAGGCAAGGCTTAACAGAATACCTTATATGCTTGTCGTTGGACAAAAGGAAGAAGAGGATGGTGTTGTATCTGTTAGAAGCCGTTTCTTAGGTGATGAAGGACAAAAATCATTAAATGTGTTTATTGATGATATTTGTAAAGAAATACGCACGAAAGAAATAAGAAAAATTGAAATTGAAGAGAATAAATAATATATAAAATGTAAAAACTATCTTTTGTAGATTATAAATACAGGAGGTAGTTTTTTTATGACACAATTAGACTGTAATGTTACAAATTGTATGCATAACTCCAATGATTGCTGCTGTAAAGCAAAAATCGAGGTAGAGGGAAGTTCTGCAAACGAAAAGTGTGAAACTTGTTGCGGAAGTTATGATAAAAAAGGCGAGGGTTCTTACTCAAACAGTATGGATAGGGATCCTAGTAAAGCTACAGAGGTTAACTGTAAGGCGACAAACTGCATGTACAATGTAGGCGGTTACTGTGATGCCGAGCATATCGGAATTAACGGTTCTAAAGCGTCAAGCAGTGATCAGACTGAATGTGGAAGTTTCAGATGTCGTTAATATGCATTTAAAATTGTCTTTCTACTAAAAATAATTTGCACAAATAACCTTTTTCTTAAAGTGTAATACTTTCAGAGGAAGGTTATTTTAAACTTGACTACATTTAAATAATGCGTTATTATATAAACAATGCTGTAGTGTCGGCTTTTTTAGGAATGTTAATATATGACATAACAAAATTTTTGAAGGACGAGATAGTAATGATACAGAGTATGACAGGTTTTGGACGTTATGAATATACAGATAACGGAAAAAAATATATTGTGGAAATAAAGACAGTTAATCACAGATATTTTGATTTTAGCGTCAGGATGCCAAAGAAATTTAATATGTTTGAAGCTGATATACGAAATGTTGTAAAGAAATTTATCAATAGAGGTAAAATTGAGCTTTTTATTTCTTATGAAGATTTAACAGAGGGAAGTTGTTCTATTAGATATAATTCAAATATAACTAGCCAGTATGTCAATGCAATAAAAGAGATGTCAGATGAATTTGACTTGCCGTTTGATATTACTGTCTCAAAATTATCTGAATTTCCTGAAGTATTTATTATGGAAGAAGCAGATATGGACAAAGACTTAATATTAAAACATATAAAGGTGGCAGTTGAGGGTGCTGTTAAACAGCTTGTAGTGTCAAGAAATATTGAGGGTGAGAATTTGAAAGAAGATTTACTCTCTAAACTGGAACTGTTATCATCTGAGATTATGTACATAGAGGAGAGATCCCCTGAAATTGTAGAATATCATCAGCAGAAGCTGGAAGAAAAACTTAATAATCTTCTGGAGGGAGCAGGTATTGAGCAGAGCAGAATTCTTACAGAAGTTGCAATATTTGCAGATAAAGTTTGTGTAGATGAAGAAATAGTAAGATTAAAAAGTCATATTAACTCTATTAAAAAGATTATTAATGAGGAAGAAAATATTGGAAGGAAATTGGACTTTATAGTACAGGAGATGAATAGAGAGGCTAACACTATTCTTTCTAAATCGGGTAATCTTGATATTACAGATCATGGAATTATTATTAAGACAGAAATAGAGAAAATTCGTGAGCAGATTCAGAACATTGAGTAGAAAAGAGGTCTTTTGTATGGGTCAACTGGTAAATATTGGCTTTGGGAATGTAGTTAATTTTGATAAAGTAATTTCTGTTATCAATCCGGATTCAGCTCCTGCTAAGAGGCTTATTCAAAATGCAAAAGAAGAATCGAGAGTGATTGATGGAACACAGGGGCGAAGGACTAAGTCTATTATAATACTTGAAACAGATCATATTGTACTATCTGCATTGCAGCCTGATACTTTGGCGGGAAGATACATTGGAGAACATTCCGGAAAATTAAGATTTGATGAAGGGAGCAGTATTGACAATGAGTGATAGAGGAATACTTGTAGTCATTTCAGGATTTTCAGGGGCAGGTAAAGGAACTGTAGTTAATAAACTTATGGAGAAGTATGACAACTATGCATTATCAGTTTCTGCTACGACAAGAGTACCGAGACAAGGTGAAGAAGAAGGAGTCCATTATTTTTTTAAGTCAAATGAAGAGTTTGAGAATATGATTGCAGATGATGCACTTATTGAATATGCATGTTATGTGAATCACTATTACGGCACACCTAAGGCTTATGTTGAGAAACAGTTGAATATGGGAAAAGATGTTATATTGGAGATTGAACTTCAGGGTGCTTTGAAAGTAAAAGATAAATTTCCAGATACTCTTTTGATATTTTTGACGCCACCTTCAGCGCAGGAACTAAAAAGCCGTCTTGTCAACAGAGGAACTGAGACGGATGAAGTAATAGAACAGAGGCTTTCTAGAGCTTATGAAGAGTCATTCTATATGGATAAATATGATATAATTATTGTAAATGATAATTTAGAACAATGTGTAGAACAGATTCATAATACAATTCAGTGCGAACACGCGGCGGCGTTTCGAAATAAAGAGTTTATTGAAACAATCAATAAAGACTTAAAGCAGTTTGCGAAAGGAGAATAATTATGTTACATCCATCTTATAGCGACTTAATGAATATTGTCAACAGTGAGGTAGAAGAAGGAGAAACACCTGTAATTAACAGCCGTTATTCTATTGTTATTGCTACAAGTAAAAGGGCAAGACAGATTATTGAAGAGAATGGAATGCCTAATGGCAGACATATTAAAGAAGGAGAAAAACCTCTTTCATTGTCTATTGATGAGTTTGATAATAACCTTGTCAGAATTGTGAGCGAGGATGATACACTTAACGATTAGATAGATGAAAGGGCATTTCCGTTTGGAATGCCCTTTCAAGTTTTTGGGAAAGGATATTTTTCATGAAATTAATGTTCGTATCACTTGGTTGTGATAAAAATCTGGTTGATACAGAATCTATGATGGGAATTTTATCAAGAGAAGATTTTGAGTTTACCAACAATGAGACAGAGGCTGAGGTTATTGTAATAAATACCTGCTGTTTTATAAATGATGCTAAAAAAGAAAGTGTAGATACTATTCTTGAGATGGCGGAGTATAAAAAATCCGGAATCTGTAAGGTATTGATTGTTACAGGTTGTCTGGCTCAGCGTTACAATAGGGAGATAATTGATCAAATTCCCGAGGTTGATGTTATTCTTGGTACTTCAAATTATGATAAAATTGCAGTTGCAATCAGAACAGCATTAAATGGAAAAACTGATGTAAAAATAGATAATATAAATAGACTTCCGCTTGTGAATGATAAAAGAATTATCACAACTGGAGGACATTACGCTTATTTAAAAATTGCGGAGGGATGCAATAAACATTGTACATATTGCATAATCCCTAAAATACGGGGAGAATATAGAAGTATACCTATTGAGTATATTATCAGACAGGCAAAAGAACTCGTAACTTTAGGAGTAAAAGAGATTATACTTGTTGCTCAGGAGACAAGTATGTATGGAATTGATATATATGGAAGCAAAAGTTTACCAAAACTTCTAAGAGAGCTTTGTAAAATTAATGGTTTGTATTGGATAAGGATAATGTATTGCTATCCTGAGGAGATTACATCAGAGTTAATAGATGTTATTAAAGAAGAGAAGAAAATATGTAATTATCTTGATTTGCCTATTCAGCATGCTAATGATGATATATTAAAACGAATGGGAAGAAAAATGACAAAACATCAGCTTAAAAATATTATCATCAAATTAAGAGAAGAGATTCCTGATATATGTATACGCACTACCTTGATTGCAGGCTTTCCGGGTGAAACAGATATACAGCATGAAGAGTTGATGCAGTTTGTCGATGAGATGGAGTTTGACAGACTTGGGGTCTTTTCATATTCTCCTGAAGAAGATACACCGGCAGCCTGTATGCCTAATCAGGTAGATGAGCAAGTTAAGGATGATTGGAGAGATGAGCTGATGGAATTACAGCAGGAAGTCTCCATAGATAAATCGGGTTCGTTTATTGGCAAAGTTATGACTGTTATGATTGAAGGTAAAGTTTCAGATGAAAATGCTTACATTGCAAGAAGTTATAGAGACGCGCCTGATGTTGACGGATATGTCTTTGTAAATACAGATGAAGATTTGATGACAGGTGATTTTGTTAATGTAAAAATTACTGGAGCCTTAGAATATGATTTGATAGGAGAGATATATAATGAATTTACCAAATAAACTTACTACTCTTAGAGTTATTATGATTCCTTTTTTTGTTTTTTTTATGTTAGTTAATCTGTCTGAATATATCGGCGCGGCTGGAAAATATATTGCAGTTGCTATATTTATTATTGCAAGTTTTACTGATTTCTTAGATGGATATTTAGCAAGGAGAGACAATCTTGTTACAAATTTTGGGAAATTTATGGATCCTCTTGCAGATAAACTCTTAGTCTGCTCTGCGCTTATCTGTCTTGTTGAGACTAATCAGCTTGCGGCATGGGTTGTTATTGTGATTATTGCAAGAGAGTTTATTATTAGCGGATTTCGTCTTGTAGCATCGGACAATGGCGTAGTTATAGCTGCAAGTTATTGGGGAAAGTTTAAGACAGTATCACAGATGATAATGATAGTTCTTCTTATAGTTGATATACAGAATACTGCAGTTCAGTATGTAACTATTGCAATTACTTATATAGCAGTTATTTTAACTGTTGTATCTCTTATTGATTATATGTTAAAAAATAAAAAGGTTCTCACGGAAGGGAGCAGATAAGAATGGTTGTTGAATTAGTAAGTGTAGGAACAGAGATATTGCTAGGAAATATTGTAAATACTAATGCTGCATATCTTGCAGAACAATGTGCATCACTTGGTTTGTCTCTTTATTATCAGTCTGTTGTCGGAGACAATGAGAAGAGGTTAAAAGATACTATAAAAACAGCTATGAAACGTTCTGATATTATTATTCTAACTGGCGGGTTAGGTCCAACGAAAGATGATCTCACTAAGGATGCTGCAGCGAAAGTTTTAGAGCGGGAGCTTGTGGAGGATGAACATACAAAGAAACTGATAATAGAATATTTTGAAAAAAGAAAAAGGGTAAAAGTATCTAAAAATAATTGGAAACAGGCTTTAGTACCTAAAGGGTCAATAGTTATTGACAATAAAAATGGTACAGCTCCCGGACTTATTATAGAAGAGAAGAAGGATAAGAATATAAAGAGAATTATATTGCTTCCAGGTCCGCCTAATGAAATGAAAAAAATGTTTGAGAATGATATAAAGCCTTATCTTAGTAAGTTAAGTGATGAAGTTATTTATTCAGTTACCGTTAAAATATGCGGTATGGGTGAGAGTCTTGTGGAGACTGAAATTGCAGATTTAATAAAAGAACAGAAGAATCCAACTATTGCGCCGTATGCCAAAATGGACGAGGTACATCTTCGCATAACAGCAAAGGCTTCAAATGAAAATGAGGCAAAGAAGATGATTAGACCGGTTGTTGAAGATTTACAGAAACGTTTTGGAGATTATGTTTATAGTACTGATGAGAAGGAAACCCTTGAGGATGCGGTTGTTAAGATGTTAAAGAAAAGAGATTTGACTTTAACTGCGGTTGAATCTTGTACCGGAGGACTTTTTTCAGGAAGAATAATAAATGTTTCTGGGGCTTCTGATGTATTTAAGCAAGGTTATATAACTTATTCAAATAAAGCAAAGCATCGTCTGGTAGGTGTTCAGAAAGCAACATTGAAAAAATATGGAGCTGTTAGTGAAAAGGTTGCTAAGGAGATGGCCAAAGGTGGTGCAACTGCAGCAAAGGCAGATGCAGCTGTTGCAATAACAGGAGTGGCAGGACCAGAGGGTGGAACAGATGATAAACCGGTAGGTCTTGTATATATAGCTTGTTATTTAAATGGAAAAACTAATGTTGAAGAGTTTAGATTTACAGGTACAAGGGATAAGAATCGTCACAGTTCAGTGGCTAAAGGACTTATAATGTTAAGAAAAATGGTTTTAGATTTAGAAAAATCAGAGAAAAAAGAAAAGAAAAAGTAAATTGCTATAATTTATTTCTGTCAGTGATTTATTTTCACACTTGAGAAAATTATATTTGGAATTGTAGGATAATGATATGTATTTATAATATATTTATCCTGCAATTCTTTTTTATTTGGCAATAAAGTAAGAGGATTATTTATGTATGTATAATTTAATTTATGCAAGGTTAGATTTGTTTATTGCACATTTTTAATATATTTTCATAAAGTATAAAGAGAACAAAGAAAACTTGGAGGCTTTATGAATAATAAGTATAGCTGTCAGAGTGATAGTTGGAAATCAATTGATAATTTCCCTGTTGCAATGGCATATGTACCATGGCAATATTGGGGTAATGTATATGAAGCGGATAAGGCATTTCGTCAAGGTACAATTTTCCCTGAATTGGATAAACCATTTTTAGGATGTAAGGGGGTAAGAAAATGATGCAGAATCGTCCTAATCAGCAGCAGATGTTAGTATGGATTGATATGATTAGTTTTACACTTTGCGAAACTGCTCTTTATCTTGATACTCACCCAGAAGATAAAGAAGCTATGGAATATTATAATCATTTTCTTAAAATGAGAAGAGAAGCCCTTGCAGAGTACAGCAGCCGGTTTACCCCGTTAACGCTTGATGAGGTTAACTGTGAAGAAGACTACTGGAAATGGGTTAAAGATAAATGGCCATGGGAAAGGGGAGATTGTTAATATATGTGGAATTATGAAAAAAGATTAGAGTTTCCTGTTAACATAACACAGAAAAATCCTAAAATTGCAAGAGCTATCATAAGTCAGTATGGCGGACTGTATTCGGCAGCTGATTACTAAAATATAAATTGTTTTATATATTGCTGATTTTGGTTTAATACCCACAAACATTGGAGCAAAAGACTACTGTGATATTTGATGATGATGTAATTTGTTGTCTATTTGTTCTATTAAAATTAATTTATATCTGTATACAGGTAAAAATGTAGTGAATTTTCAGCTTTATTATACACGATTTTGTCTATAATAGCTCTGAGGCTGTTTGCTTTTGTTACATAGTCGCAGTCGGATTGAAGAAGTTCTAATATGTCAGATATTTTTGGGTTTACATTATTATCTGTGTTGAATTGTTTTCTGTTTTTTTTCTTGATTTCATCCAGTTTCTGCTGTATATTTAATTTTTCATTTTGTATCATTTCTTTGTTGCTTTTATATTCTTCAATAGTATCTATACCATTTATGTATGCTTCTTTAATTCGGAGTTCTTTTTTTTCAAGAGATTTTAGTGTATTTAAGTAATAATTCTCTCCAGTATTTTTTTTGTGATCGGATGTAATTTTTGTATATTTTACAGCGTCAGATATTAAAATGTTTCTGAGTCCTTCTATTACATTATATTCCATAAGTGCAGCATTGCAGTATGAAAGAGAACTGCATTGACCTTTAGAAGCTTTCCAGCATTGAAAATGAGCTACTTTTACGCTTGATGTCTTTGCTGAGTAGCCAAGAGAACCACCGCATACCGAGCAGCGTACAATTCCTGACAGCCAATGACGCACTGAAGCAGCGGTTCTCGGTTTGCTTTTTTTTGCATGTGTTAATTTAAATTTTTTGTTTGCTTCTTCAAAAACATCTTTTTCAATTATAGGCTTATGCTGAGCTTTTGTTATTATAGGGTTTTCTTTATATTTTTTTGTTTCACGATCAAAGTAATTAAATCTTATATAACCAATATAAAATGGATTTTGAATAATGTAATTTATATTTCTCAGTTCAAATTTATTACCGCGTTTTGTTCTAAAACCTTCTTTGTTTAATATGAAAGCAATATCAGAAGCCGGCCTGCCGTCTATATATTCTTTAAAAATACGCTGTATAATAGGACTGTATACTGGGTCAGGAACTGGTATTTTATCTGCTCCGTTTTCTTTAATGTAACCAATAGGTATAATGCCATTATATCCGCCTTCCATTGCTTTTTGTGTCATGCCGCGTTTTACTTCTGTTGATAAATTACGGCTATATTGTTCATCCATTATTTCGTATACAGCCTCAACCAGATGTGAAGCCAGCCAGTCTTCAGGAAGTTCTTCTGAAATGCTTATTACTTCGACTCCGACACGGCGGAGCATACTTTTATATATAACAGATTCTTCCTGATTTCTTGCAAATCTTGAAAATTTCCATACAAGTATTGCCTGGCATTCTCCTTTTTTTGCACGAGTGATCATTTCTTGGAATTTGGGTCTCTTATTAGCATTTCTGCCGCTGATTCCTAAGTCTTTAAAAATATTTGTGATCAGCATATTATGTTTATCAGCATATTCTTTTAATAATCTTTCTTGTGAATCTGGGGAGTATTCAAGCTGGTCGTCTGTAGATACTCGGATATATGCAAAACAGTTCTTAGTTTTTAAATTTTCTTTCATTTTATTTTTCTCCTATTTTCTTCCGCGTGCAATTAGGAAAATAATTTTATAAAGCAGCTAGTCTGCGGAAGGTTTTGCTTATTATTAAGTTGTACTATATATAATATATATGCAGAATTAATGATAATTTATAATAATAGTTAATAATTATTGATATTTTTTTACCATAATATTACGATTATAATTATAATCACAGTTTTAATTTTATCATAAATATAGAAAGCGCTTTTTGTGATAACTTACAAATTGTGACTAATATTTTTTATACTTTTAGGGGAGGTATGATATTATGAATTATCAAAGAGAGGTAATGAAAGTGCTTTCGCAACTTGGAGTGAATCAGTCTTATATAGGATATAAGTTTGTTGTGTATGGTGTAGTTCGTACTATTCATGACAGTACATGTCTGCAGTATATTTCTAAATCATTGTATATGGACATTGCTTTTAAGTTTCAGACTTCATGGAGATGTGTGGAGAGAAATATAAGAACTGTTGTAAATGTAATATGGAAAACCGAGGATAAAGAGATGTTAAAACTTATATGCGGCAATAAAATAATTGATAAGCCAAACAATAAAGAATTTTTTATCATATTAGCTAATTATATTATTTCTGCAGAAAGTTCTGAAGATGTAAAGCAATTGGATAAGTATTTTGAGATAACTTATTACAAGAATTTAGTATTGATAAAGAAAATTTTAGAACAACTCGAATTAATTACTAATAAAATGATGAATCTCATGTTAAATTATAACGAAACAGATGAGAGTAAGAATTATTTTATTGATGTTTTAAATGATATTAAATTAGAGATAGATAATGTGAAAAGTCGTAATGATGAAATTATGGAAAAGCTTAGTAAGTTTAAATTAGATAAATAAAAAAGATTTATTTATAATTGGTAAAATATAGTAATATTTTGCGAGAGTATTTATAATTTTGAAAGTACTCTCGCATTTTTTTGTAGCAGAGAGGGAAGTGTTGTGTTTGTTCAAGTATTTTGCAGATGCAATAAGGGGAGTGTTGTATTTGCTTAAGAATTTTGCAGATGCAATAAGGGGAGTGTTGTATTTGCTTAAGAATTTTGCAGATGCAGTGAGGGAAGTGCTGTGCTTGCTTAAGCATTTTGCAGATGCTTTGATGGTCGAATATTTCATAAACTTATTGAATAGGATCTGAATAGAAAGTATAGATATTTATATTGTGATTGTAAAATGCAAGAAAATTTTGCAAAAATATAAGAATAATGTAGAATTATGTGGTATGTTTGAAATAAATAATAAAATAATTATATAGGTAATTGCGAAAATTAATTTTTAAGCGACGAGTTTGAACAATATATAAAAAATTTTGCTCAAAGACGTTTTGAATTCACTCTATTTTTGTATATACTTCCCAAACTCTGACTATAAAATTAAAGTTATGCAATTTACAAAAACAATTTAATATTGAGAGGTTAAAATTATTATGTATATAATGAAAAGATTTATGGGGGATGAATTTGAAACGTTTAATTTCATTATAGAAAAATATAATTTAGATCAGAATTCATATATAAATTTGATGGCTTGCGTAAGTTATCCGTTTCAGGAAGTGTTAGATGTGCAGGCAATGCCATTTGCGACTGTTCCTACTGAGGGAAACCGTGAAAAAAGATATTTTCCAAATATAAATTCTATAGAAGAAATTGAAAATTACGCAGAATACTTGACTTTAGAGCTTTTTAATATAAAATCTCTTTCTTATAAAGTAAGTATACAGCCGCATTCAGGAACTCAAGCAAATCAAATTGTATTTAATGCTATTTTAAAAGATGGTGATACAATATTTACATTAAATCCAAAAGACGGGGGACATATTTCTCATTCCAAATTGGGATGTCGTTCAATTAAACCTATTTATTTTACATTAAATGATTTTTCTGAAATAGATTATGATTTATTTGAACAGCAGATTAAAAAAGTTAAGCCCAAATTAGTTATTATAGGAGCTTCTTCGTATGTTAAGGAGTTTGATTATGAAAAAATTCATTCTATAACATCTCGTTATAATATTCCGTTGATGGCAGATATCTGTCATTCTGTTTTGTATATAATAGGCAATATACATAAAACAATTTTTCCATATGTTGATTTTGTGACATTTACGATGGATAAGTTGCTTTGCGGCCCAAAGGGAGGCATTATTATATACAGAAAACAATACGATTCTAAAATCAATGATTCAATATATCCAAAAACTCAAGGTTTACCTAATCAAATTAATCTATTTGCCAAAACAATGTGTATGTTAAAGCTCAGATCTATCGATATTTGCGGATATGCTAAAAAAGTTATAGATAACACCCATTTTTTGTTAAGAGAATTAAATTTGCAAGGTTTAACTACAATAAATAGCAGTGCTTGTAACCATATAATTTTAGTTGATTTATCTAAGAATAAACAATCTGGAAAAGATGTTGAGGATAGATTGTTTAAACATGGCATTCTCGTAAATAGGAATCTAATACCAAATGATACACAAAGTGCTCTTATTACTTCGGGAATTAGAATTGGAGCAGTGCCTATAACTAATTTAGATTATGAGAAAAGCGATATTATCAACTTAGGTAAATATATTGCATCTGTAATTAAGGGAGATCTCCCACAGCAGGAGATATTTTCACATTTAATAAAGAAATATCATGCGAATATCAATATTTTTAATTAGATACTATATAAATATTAAGTATTTATATAGTAGTTATTTGTGAAAATTGAGGAAATAGACATAGTTTATGTTGAAGAAATGTAAATGATAAAAACTTGTAGTAGAAAATGGGGATACAATCCTATAGGTAAATAAATATCAGTACAAAATGGGACAAAAAATTTTGATGTTTTGTTGGTGGTTGCATAGTATTTTATTTAAGATAAAGTAATTTTTGTGAGTGTAAAAAGTGTAAACGGCAGATGTTTTTTGTGAAAGAGGAAGAAGTTTGTCGGATAATGTGATATGGTTGGGAAGGATAATTCAAAGTTATCCGTTGGATTTTGAAAAGAAATTAAATGGATAGTTTATCATTATCCTTGGCTTATCGACGATTCGTAGTTATCTTTATACTTGAGAGGAACTAATTATGAACAACTTAAAAAATCAATATAAATATGATGTTGCTTTTTCATTCGCCGGAGCGCAGAGAGAATATGTGGAACAAGTAAATAATACGCTTAAAGGATATAATATTTCTGTATTTTATGACAATGACAACAATGTTGAGTTATGGGGGAAAAATTTATATAGATATTTAGACGATCTATATTCTACAAAAGCACGCTATTGTGTTATTTTTATTTCAAAAGAATATGCAGAACGCCCATGGACGATTCATGAAAGTCAGGCTGCTCAAGAAAGAAGCTTTAGTAGCTATGATAGTAATGATTTTCAAGAATATATACTACCTGTTAGATTTGATGATACGGTAATTCCAGGAATGCGATTGACAACAGGATATATGGATGCAAATAGAATTGCCCCACAAGAATTAGCCAGGTATATTGCAAATAAGGTAAAACCTGATTGTGTTTTTGATTCGGGTAAAGAAACTATTGATACCATATATGAGTTTATAGTATCAGCAGCAATCAACTTTATTGATAATAATTTCTCTTTTCGTTATGAAAAAGAGAACAACAATCTAAAAATATTACTTGATTCATCAGAACAATCGGATTTAATTACTATTCAAAATTTTAAAAATTATATTCATATGTATATTGGAGAATATTCTCTTGAAGAAAATCCAACAATTGTTATTTTTATAAATCAAATAGATTTATCAAATCCTATCAAAATAATTAATTTCTCTCATTATTTCGGGCAATTACCTGAATTTAGTGCGGATTTTGTTACATTTAAAAGTATTATCAAAGATGGATTAAAAAAGTTTTTTGAGGCGAAAAATGATATTATATAATAGTGAGTATAATGATATTTTGAAATATTTAGAAGATAGTAAAGGCATTTTTTCTTCAATATTATTAGAAGGAGATTATGGAAAAGGAAAAACAACCCTTATCAATCAAGTTGTTAAAAATCTTCCAAATAAAGTTTTATTTGTGTGCAAATATCCAGGAATGAATACGCCTTTTGAGGCACTCTCATCTGCTTTGTTTCAAGAAATAGAAAATAGTAACTATGATATATCTGGAATTAATATCGAAATTTCTCATAGAGAATATTTAAAACAAATATTTATTAATATTTGCAAACAAATTCCTGATATAATTATTGTTTTTCATGATATGCGTGATTATGATAGTACTACAACAGGATTAATAAAAGAGATTATAAAATTCCTCGATTTGTATAAAATTTCATGTCATATTATTATGGAATATAGTACAGATAATCTTTCCTTTGAACAACAAGATGAACTTTTAGAATATAGTTCCCTATGCACCATACCAAAGATTAAGTTAAATACAGAAGATACAAAAATATATACTACATATTTTTCGGAAATTTTATCTGGGGAAAATATGATTACTCAGGAGCAAATAGATAGCATTATATCTGAGGCTTTTTATAATCCGGCTATGATAAAAAAACTGGTCTACTATTTTATGGATGTTGGTATATTTTTTCAGCAAGAAGGATGTTGGTATAGTGATGAAATAGATTTTCATCTAACAGCCAAATTATTTGAAAAAAATATTTATCAAAGATATGAAAAATTAGATGATGCACTTCAATTGACATTGAATAAAGCATGTATTACTGGATATGAAATAAATTCTAAATTACTATATCAGCCACTTGGAATAATCAAATCTGAAGATAATTTACGTCGTATTGAACGCTTATCACGGCTGATAACACACACACAGGATAATTACCAATTTGAAAATAACACCGTGTATAATTTGGTAAATGATAAAATGCGGTCTTCAGAAAGAAAAGCATTACATCTTCTGGTAGCTAATTATCTATTTGAGAAAATTGATGATTACCTAAAAGATGAATTTTCAAAAATACTACGTGTTTTATACATTATCAAGGAACATTATATTAATGCTGAACAAATAGAAAAAGCATTACATGCTATTGGATGTTATGTCGAGCGAGCGTATCATGTGCGCAATTATGATGCTGCTTTATCAGGTATTAAAGAATTTCTTGATTTGTCTGATGGAAAATATTGTTTTGCAGAACAACAGATGATATTGTTAAAATCAAAAATTTACGGAATTTATGGAAGGTTTACTAAAGCATTTAAGCAACTAATGACTATAAATCAGAAATATTTACCAAAAGGTAACGAATATTGGGTTTCATATAATGCATCATACTTTTTATTTAATAGTGGTGAAACAACAAAAGCTAAAAAAATAGCAGATAAACTTATCGAAAAATTTGATTGTGGTGAAATAGATGATCCGCTCCTATTGATAAAGTTAGATATTCTTCTTTCAGGAATGTATCATCATTTTGGAGATGTCAGGTATGCTTCCAGACGATATGAGCAAGCATTGGCAGTGGCCTCTAGAAATAGCGCATATCAAAGAGAATATTATTATCTGTTATCAATAAGTAATATGTTTCTAGATAATGAGATGGCCATTTCAAGCATAGAAAAAAGTATACAATATTTTGAAAAAAAGCATCTTATAATCTCATGTGCGAAAAGTTTAAATAATGTTGCAATTAATTATATATATGTCTGTGATTTTTCAAAAGCGTTTAGCCAACTTGAAAAAAGCTATAAAGTTTTTGATGATATTTGTAGTATGTCTTGCCATTACCCATTGAATAATATGGGAACTATTTATGGGCATATGCAAAACTATGTCAAAGCAGAAGAAACATTTAGAAAGGCACTAGAGAATTATATAGAACCCTTTTCTAAATTGTGGATATTAATTAATATTGCACACTGTAAAAGAAAACAAGGCGAATTGCCAGAATGTGAAAAGATTTTAAACCAAGTCGAAAATGAGATATGTGAATTATCAGAAAATACTAATCTTTTAAAAAGAAATTTTCATATAGCTAAAGGATTATTACAGCTAGAAGCAAAAAATTATTCCGATTCATATGACAGTTTTTCAACGGCACTATATATAGAACTGAATTTATTACAAAATGATACATATCTTGTATTTCTTAGTAAACTACTATTAAATATATCGGAAATGGCCGAACAACCATTTCCAGATATTGCAATACCGTATAAAGATAGTTTTGTTAATTTATTTTGCCAAAACTTGTTGGATAACAAGACGCATTGGGGGAATTTTCTATTTTGGGAAATGTAACTTTTAATTATAGCGTTCCACTGCTTGTTGAACAATTAACTTTAATAATTCTGGTAAATCCATTCCCTGAATCTTTGCGCCACAAACGAAAGAGCCTTCCGGGTCTAATGCAGGGAGTGGATTTAATTCCAAAAAATATACTTTATTATCAGATGTTATTCTATAATCGGCACGATTGATATCTTTGCAACCTAAAAACTGATGCAATTTTTTTGTATATAACATCAATTGTTCTTCTAACGTTGTGGGTATTTCAGCCTTTCGACATTTTATATCTGTATAATGTTTATCATCTGACTCAAAAAGCGACATTTTTTTGCCGTTGCTACGATAATATTCTACAACCCCAAGTGCTTTTGTCTTTTGAGCATTGCCTATAACTGGTACAGTACATTCTATTCCCTCAATATACTCTTCACATAAAATTTCTTGTGTATAATCTTTTTGATTTTGATATATTTTATTAATACATTCATCAATAGTATGTACCAAATATACGCCCATACTGCTTCCCTCATAGTTAGGTTTTACGATTAATGGGAAATAGAGATTTGCAATTTTTTTAATGATATTTTCCTCGTTATCTTGTAAATAAATAATTTCAGAATTTGGCGTTGGAACGCCTAATGTTTTAGCTAATAATTTTGTATGATATTTATTAAGAGTCAAAGATAATGCATATGCATCCGAACCAATATATGGAATATTATACGCTTCTAGTAATGCGGGAATAATCCCTTCTCTGTTTCTTGATGAAATCCCTTCAGCAGTATTATAAATATAATCAATATCAAGATTACCCGCTGATAAAAGTTGCTTCAATTTATCACAAGAGCCAATAAGCTGTGTTTCAAAACCTGCTTGCTCAAATTGCTTTTTCAAAAAAGAAATGGAAGTCAATGATGCAAAATCACAATATTTTGAATAATCTATATTGCTATAATCTTCCTTTGTGTCATATGTAATACCGAGCCTCATTTATATTTTCTCTCCTTTATGAATAATCTGGAATCATTGAAATTCGTAAATATCTTTGCTTTATGACAGTAGATAACTACGAATCGTCGATAAGCCAAGGATAATGATAAACTATCCATTTAATTTCTTTTCAAAATCCAACGGATAACTTTGAATTATCAATATATTTTCTTATAACAAATACCCAACAAAGAAGACAGCAGTTAAAAAAACTCAAACTGCTGTCTGTAAAAATCATATATGAAAATTTTTCCTAGGATGTTTTGTTTTTAATATGTCTCTCTGTTTTGACAATGCAACATGTGTATATATTTCAGTAATATTGATGGAGCTATGTCCTAGCATTTCTTGAATGTAGCGTATGTCTACATCTTCTTCTAGAAGACATGTAGCGAAAGTGTGGCGGAACATATGAGGGGTTATATGTAAGTCTATTGCAGCTAGGGTGGCATATTTATTTAGCATTCTGCGGATTGACTGGTCGGATAGTGCGCTGCCGTCCTGATTTGCGAAAAAATGTTGGCATTGTTTAATTTGTGGTTGAAACTGAGTCTTGTATTTTTTTAGAATATTTATAACCTCTTCATTTTCTATTTGAATTCTGCGTTCTTTGGAGCCTTTGCCGAAGATTAAAATTGTCTGTTCAGTTAAATTTACATTATTAATATGCAGTGAGCATAATTCAGATATTCTCATGCCTGTTGAGAAAAGCATTTCTATTACAGCTGTATCTCGTAAAGCATTTTTTTGCTGAAATGCTGTTTTGGCATATCTTTGTTGAGTATAAACTGTAGAGAGCAGCGTTTCAACTGTATTTAAAGGGATGGTTTTTGGTAAAATGACGGGTTCACGAAACTTTACTTGTATTTTATTAAAGGGATTTACTTCTATTACTTCTCGATATTCCAGATAATGGAAGAACGCTTTTAGAGATGCAATTTTTCGTTTTACAGTTTTTGGTTTGTATTGTTTATGGAGATTTGCAATAAAATCTTCCAACATATTTGGAGTTATTGATAAAACATTTTTTGCAGAAATTTGTTCGGCAAATTGTTTTAAGTCAATACGATATGCCTTGATAGTTTTTTTATCAAGCCTTTTTTGAAAAGTACAGTATTCAAGATAGTTTTTTTGTTGTGTTAACAAATTGTTCATATTGTAAATTCTCCTTTGTATGATTTTTACTCCATATAATTTAATTCCAGAAATTTGCGTGGGATTCTAAAATATTGTATATGGAAAAATCAGGGGGAAACCTGACTTTTCTAAATATATAGTTGATTTTAACTAATTTCAAGATTATAATAAAATAAATCTGGAAGTTAATAGATATCTGGTTGTTATTTATAAATTTAGATTGTTTTTAATAAAATTATTGATTTACATAAGTAATGAGCCTGGCAGCAGTGTTTGAATGGATATTTATAGAGCTAGGAGCAGATGTAATTAAAGTTTTTTAGCATAATTGATTTAAAATACAATCAAATTTTTAGTCAGTATTTTTTCTGCTATACTTGTGTAAAGAAAATTGAATTTAACAAAGAGTTATTTAGTGACATGCAGTAACCAATATTTGACAGGCATTGCTTCATATATATTATAAAAAACATAGGTTATTTAAAGTGAATTATGTTTATTTTGTAAACGGAGAAGAACGAAAACCGACAACAGAAGAAGTAGAGCATATGACGGTTGTCGCCATGGCTGCCGCCGGTTATATTCCTGTGGATAATGATTGTGATAATATAAATGAGAAAAGCAGAGCTAAGAAAAAGAGTTAATAAAAAGATACTGGAGAAAAATAGTGTAAAGTAAATGTATACAGGATAAAATATTGAAAAGGGATGGAATTAAGATGAAGAAAGGTATAATAATTTATAAGTCAAAATATGGAGCAGCAAAAAAATATGCAGAGTGGCTGAATGAAATTACAGGATTTGATTGCGTTGAAGTGTCAAAAGCGTCACTTCAGTATGTGAAACAATTTGAACAGATAATTTTGTGCGGAGGCATATATGCTTCGGGTATTGCCGGATTATCATTTATTAGAAAAAATATAAGAGAATTAAAGGATAATAAAATTGCAATATTTTGTGTAGGTGCTTCTCCATATGATAAAAAAGCATTTGAAGAATTAAAAGTACATAATTTAAGAAATGATTTAAAAGATATACCTATATTTTATGGAAGAGGTGCTTGGGATGAAAGTAGTATGACATTTAAAGACAGAACATTATGTAAACTTCTTCAAAAATCTTTGGCTAAAAAAGCCCCTGATACATATGAGCCATGGATGAAAGCGCTTATGAGCGCTGTAGGTAAATCTTGTGACTGGACAGATAAGAAATATTTAAAAGATTTAATAGAGTATTTGAAATAGAGCTTAATTGTGTATATTTTCATAGAATACCCAATAATTTTGATGACAGTGAAAGTTTTGTAATATTTTATCCTGCTAATATAATGGTTTGTAAATCAAAATTACATAGAGAGATTGAGAAAATTATAATAGTAACTAAGCTGCCGGAGAGGCAGATGTATCTCAATATCCAACCAGAACAGATGAAAGATGCATAAAGAATTAAATATTTATAAAAAAGTGATACCTCAAGAGCATATTATAACTTGTGCACTTGAGGTATATTATTGTTGTTTAACATGATATATATTTTGTGTGGATTTTATATAACAGGCTAGTATTTAATTATAAAGTGGATGATAGTTTATAAAAAGACTAATTTAAGGAAGATTTTTATATGTATCCGCAATTTTTGCCGCTTTTTCGGGATAGTTTGTATTTAAGTACATCAAGTACTGAAATGCGCTCCCTTCATATGGATGTATGTCTCCGAGCAAACCTACTTCATAACAATTTCTGATGACGTTTATAATACAGTCTTCAGTGTGATCTTCTTTACAATCTTTACATTCTTTTAA
This sequence comes from uncultured Lachnospiraceae bacterium, assembly GCA_949743325.1. Taxonomy (GTDB): domain Bacteria; phylum Bacillota; class Clostridia; order Lachnospirales; family Lachnospiraceae; genus CAJJNI01. The sequence continues at coordinate 158,814 of CATJTQ010000130.1, read as the reverse complement.
AATGTGGGCAATTGCAGTTTCAAGCTCTATTTCATCGAATACTTTAAAATCTGTAGTTGGAATATGCTCTTTCCCATGCGGAACTGCTTTTTTTGGTTCTTTCATATAATCTTTAATGCATTTTTTTGCAAAGCCTATGGTACATGATTCATTCTGGCACTGACCACATGTTGATTCAGTTCTGCAGCAATTCTGCAAATCATCCCATACTAACTCGGCATTTAAACCATTTTTGTGTGTGTCTGACATAATATACCTCCGGTTTGATTTCAGCAGCAAACCAAGCAGCCACGCTTGCGTGAATATTTGATTTCTGCCGTTATAGTCAAATGTCACGTTCATGTGCTATAAATTATATATAGTCTACAGAATGGTATTTGACGGTTAATAATATTCTGCAATAGTATAACATATAGATAATTTATTTTCTATATGAATTAAAAAATATTATGTCTATAATTTTTGACAAAGACTGATTTATATGATAAAATAAGTCGATATTATATTATTTTATAGAAAAAAGTAAAGGCAGGTATTTTTTCATGGGAGAGTATGGAAAAATGGTGCAGCTTATAATAACTGCTGTAGCAATGGCATTGACAATGGGATTTTGCTACCATTATTATATTAAACTAGCGCCGGCGGGTCTTATAAATGACAGTATCCGCACTAAAAATAATAACATAGTAAATATTATTTTATTGCTTGTTGTAGGATTAATAGTTAAGATGATAGTTTCGGGAATGTTTAAAGGATTTGAAGTAGATATGAACTGTTTCAAATCTTGGGGTTCCAGGATGATTGATGTAGGAATTAAGAATTTCTATAGTGAAGAGTCTTTTTCTGACTATCCGCCTGGATATCTTTATGTTCTTGGAATTCTTTCATGGATTTGCAGATCTTTTAAAATAGGTTGGAATGCAGAAACTCTGGCCGTTGATTGGTCCAGTGCTGCAACAGATGTGGTATTTAAACTTCCGGCAGCTCTGTGTGATCTTGCTGCAGGTTACTATATTTATAAGATTGCAAAACGTAAACTGCCTATAAATATTAGTACACTTTGTGCAGCATTATATATTTTTAATCCAGCGGTGATGATCAATTCATCAGTTTGGGGACAAGTAGATTCAGTCTATGTATTGTTTCTTGTCTTAATGATGTATTTTATTATTGAGCGTAAACTTCCATGTGCTTATATAATGTTTGGTATTGGTATAATAGTCAAGCCTCAGATGACATTCTTTACGCCTGTATTGATATGGGCAATAGTTGAACAGGTTTTTCTAAATAACTTTACTAAAAAGAAATTTGTTACCAATTTGACGTGGGGACTGGGTGCAATTGCAATAATGTTTTTGTTGGCTATGCCGTTTGGATTGTCTAAGGTTATACCACAGTTCGTTGATACAGTTTCATCGTATCCTTATTCAAGTGTAAATGCATATAATTTCTGGACTATGATAGGCAGAAACTGGGATTCACAGTCTAATAAGCTATTGTTTATGTCAGCAAATGCCTGGGGAAGCGTTGCAATTGTAGTTATGGTGTTATGTACATTTAATTTCTTAAGTAAAACTGCTAAAACAAATAAAGATGATTATTCCAGATACTATGTGTTTGCAGCATTTCTTATGGCTGGAGTATTTTTATTCTCAGTTCGTATGCATGAGAGATATATGTATCCAGTAATGATACTTTTACTGTTTGCATTTGTAATGAAGCCTGTAAAAGAATTGATGTATGCATATATCGGTTTTTCTATTGTGCAATTTCTGAATGTTGGACATGTTTTATATTATTATGGAAAATCTACTTTTAGTGCTAAAGCTATGGTGCCTATACTTGTAGGTGCTGTTACATTAGGAATGTTTATATATTTAGTATACAGCATTAGAAAATGGTATCTTGTATCAAAAGAAGATTCCGATACAGTTTATGAGCAGGGATTAACTCTTGTAAAAGAACAAGTATTAAATCCTGATAAAGAAGTGTCTTTGCAAGAAGGGGAAATTAAGAAAGGCGAGAAAAGGCGTTTCTTTAAAAATACCATTGAGAAATCGGCAGAACCGCTCAAGATGCTTAAATTTGATTGGATTGTAATGTTGGTTATCGTAGGAATATATAGTATTATTGCTCTTTATGATTTAGGTGAAAGAGACACACCTAATACAGAGTACTATGACTCCAATTGGTATGCAACAATTGTTATGGATTTGGGTAAAGAAACCAATTTGTCAAAGCTTAATTACTACTTAGGTAATAATGAAAATCGTGATATTTCATTGGAAGTTTCTGATACAGGTGCAAATGACAGCTGGCAGACTTTATCATCATTTAAAATGGAAAGTGTATTGTGTTGGGGTGAGCAAGATCTTAACGTTAAGACAAGATATTTGAAATTAACTTGCAACAGTGATGTTTTATCATTATTTGAGTTAGTATTGTTTGATAAAGATAATAATATTGTCACACCTGTAAATGCAGATGACTATCCTAATTTATTTGATGAGTCTGATAAGTATGATGAAAAAGACTTCAGGAACGGAACGTATTTTGATGAGGTTTATCATGCAAGAACAGCCTATGAATATATTAAAGGGAGATATAGTTATGAAAATACTCATCCTCCGTTGGGTAAAGGCTTTATAGCTCTTGGTATGCTTATTTTTGGCGTATCGCCTTTCGGATGGCGTATAATGGGTACGTTGTTTGGCATTGCAATGCTTCCTGTTATATATCTGTTTTCAAAGAAGATGTTTAATAAGACATGGATGGCAGGTGTCGTAACCGCGCTGTTTGCCGCTGATTTTATGCATTTTACACAGACGAGAATTGCAACGATTGATGTGTTTGTCACATTCTTTGTAATTTTAATGTATTTCTTTATGTATTGTTATACAAAGAGAAGCTTTTATGACAGATCTATAACTAAGACATTGACGATATTGGCTGCATCAGGTATAGCTATGGGCTTTGGTGTTGCCAGTAAATGGACAGGAGTATATGCTGGAGTCGGACTTGGAGTTATTTTCTTTATTGATTTATACAGAAGATTTAAAGAATATAAGTTTGCAAAGAATGATATAGAGGGAACTACAAACGGTATTTCACATAAGTTTGTAGTTGACAAGTTCCCGCGCTACACATTAAATACATTTATCGTGTGCATTGCGTTTTTTGTTTTTGTTCCAATTGTGATATATACAATGTCATATTTGCCTTTTAATGATAATTCAGGAAAAGGTTTAATTGATATGATGTTTAAGAATCAGCAGACAATGTTTAATTATCATTCTGCGCTTAATGCTACTCATCCGTATTCATCTAACTGGTATCAGTGGCCGTTTATTTGGAAGCCAATGTTTTATTATTCAAAGCAGATTTCAACAACTGTCGGTTCAGGTATTTCTGCTTTTGGTAATCCGCTTATATGGTATGCGGGAATTCCTGCGGCTATATATATGATTTATCGTATGTGTGCGAAGAAAGATAAGAACGCATTATTTTTGTTCTTGGGATATTTGGCACAGTATCTGCCGTGGATGCTTGTGACAAGATGTGTATTTATCTATCATTATTTCCCTAGTGTGCCATTTGTAATATTGATGGTTGGATACTCGATATATAAAATAGTGGGAGATAATAATGACCGTAAAAAATGGGCATATTTATATGTTCTTGCGGCAATAATTCTATTTGCAATGTTCTATCCAGTATTGTCAGGACATAATGTTCCTTATGATTTTGTTAATACATGGCTGAGATGGTTTGATAAATGGGTGCTGGTTTTGTAGAAAATGTACAAAATTGAATAATTTGCTGTCACAACTTGCAAAATAAAATCATATATAGTAAAATATTCAATGTTTTATGAAAAATATGAATAATAAAGGCGGTGTAATTTCATTATGTCATTAGAGTTATCAGCTAAGGCAAAAATGGTAAAACCTTCCTCAACGCTTGCAATTACAGCAAAAGCGAAGGAATTAAAGGCAAAAGGAATGGATGTTGTAGGTTTTGGAGCAGGAGAACCTGATTTTAATACTCCAAGCAATATTAATAAAGTGGCGATTGATGCAATCAATGACGGCTTTACAAAGTATACTCCTGCATCAGGAACTATTGAATTAAAAGAAGCCGTTTCAAAGAAATTTAAAGAATTTAATGGTTTGGATTATAATACAGACCAGATTGTTATAAGTAATGGTGGTAAACATTCACTTACAAATATTTTTTCTGTTCTTATCAATCCAGGTGATGAGGTTATAATACCTGCGCCGTATTGGCTCAGCTACCCTGAGATTGTAAAGTTAGCGGGCGGTGTGCCGGTATACGTCAAATGCGGTAAAGAACAGAATTATAAAGTTTCTGCTGCTCAGATTGAGGAGGCAATAACTGATAAGACTAAAGCAGTGATTCTAAATACTCCAAGCAATCCTACAGGTATGGTTTACAGTGAAGATGAGCTCAAGGCTATTGCTGATGTAGTAGTAAGAAATGATATATATGCTGTTGCTGATGAGATGTATGAATCATTGATTTATTCTGATAAAAAGCATGTAAGTATTGCCTCTCTTGGCAAAGATATATATGACAGAACAATTACCTGCAGCGGTATGTCTAAGAGTTATTCGATGACAGGCTGGAGAATTGGTTATACAGGTTCATCTGTTGAAATTGCTAAATTGATGGGAAGTGTACAGAGTCATCAGACTTCTAATCCTAACTCTATTGCACAAAAGGCCGCAACAGAAGGACTTTTGGGATCTCAAGAAGAACCAGAATTAATGAAACAAGAGTTTGCAAAGAGAAGAAAATATATGTATGACAGAATCTGTAAAATGTCTTATATATCATGTATTGAGCCGCAGGGTGCATTCTATATGTTTATTGATTGTTCAGCATTACAGGGAAAAAAATATAAAGGTGCTAAGATAACAGATGCAGCTTCTCTTGCAACAATTTTATTGGAAGAATATTTTGTGGCTGTAGTTCCATGTGCGGATTTTGGTTTTGATGATCACATTCGTCTTTCTTATGCAATTTCCACTGAGGAAATTGAGAAAGGTCTTAACAGAATAGAAGAATTCCTTAATGCAATATAATTAGTAATTAAGAAAGGAATTTTTATGAGTGAAGACAAAAAAGTAACAAAAATTTTTAACCGTTCTAATATAGTAATTTTGTGTTCTTTTATTGTTCCTGTTCTTTTAATACATTGTGTCCTTTCTTCGATGGGATTTTATCCCTTCGGAGAAAAGACGCTTCTTATTATGGATATGAAGGGACAGTATGTTGAGTTCTTTTCATCGCTTCGTTATATTCATGAGGATAATTCTATCTTTTTTTCATGGTCACGGGCTATGGGCGGAGAATTTTTAGGCCTTGTAGCTTATTATATTGCAAGTCCGTTGTCTTTCATAACTCTTCTCTTTCCGGTTGAAGAGCTTCCGGCAGCAATGTATTTACTTACAGTTCTTAAAATTGGTCTTTGCGGACTAAGTTTTTCGTTATTTTTGGAGTATGGTTTTAATAATAGAAAAGGAAATTTTTCTGTTGTAGCTTTTTCAACTTGCTATGCCCTTATGTCATATAATATTGTTTACGGAATGTGTCTTATGTGGCTTGACGGTGTAATTTTACTGCCGCTGATACTTCTTGGCATTGAAAAAATATTTAAAGGCAAAAAGGGCTTAATTTATTTTTTGTCAATGGCAGGATTATTTATTTGTAATTACTATACTTCATATATGGTTGGTATTTTTGCCGCATTATATTTTATTGTAAAATTAATATCAAAAATATGTTTTGATAAAACTGAGATAAAAAATTCACTAAAACAAGCATTAGTTTATTGTTTAAGATTCGGTTTTAATACTATAATTGCATTTTGCTTGGCAATGCCGCTTTTACTGCCTGCAATAAAGGATTTGTCAGCAGGAAAACTGGGACATGAAAATTATTGTCCTACAGATATAGTATATAACTTTAATTTTATTGATGTATTAAAGAAATTGCTTCCGGCACAGTACGATACTATTACAAATTCAGGAGCTTTGCCTTCTGTTTATTGTGGTTTATTTATTGTTGCACTTGCAGTGTTATTTATATTGTCAGAAAAAATAAATATAAGGGAAAAAATAGGGCATTATTTAATAGCAATTTTATTACTTGTCAGTTTCTGGAATTTTAAATTGGATATTGTATGGCATGGATTTCAATATCCTAATTGGTTTCCATACAGATATGCTTTTCTTTTAAGTGCTTTGCTTATAATAATGGCATACCGTTTTTTTGCAAGCATAACGATTGGTAAAAAAGTTAATTTATTAGTGGCGGCATTCCTTATTATATACGCTGCCGCTGAACTGCCTCAGAATGCTGTTAAGATTATAGAGGGTCTTGATGGTGAGTTTGTATATGGCAGTATAGATGAATATGATAATTTTCTTAATAAGACAAAGGGGTTAGTTGATAATGCAAAATCAATCGATAATGGCTTTTATCGTATGGAAAAGGATTATGAATATTCTAAAAATGATGCTATGCTTCTTGGCTATAATGGAATGACACATTACTCATCTACATTTAATGTCAATGTAAATAATTTTACAAGAAATATGGGTATTGCCCAGACTCATATATGGAATTCCGGCTATGGTTCAACGCTGCTTACTGACAGTCTGTTTAATGTAAAATATAAGATTTTAGAAAAATCTGCTCCATCTGCATTTAAGTTAAAATTAAATGGAAATGGTGCGGCATTGTATGAAAATACAAAAGTTCTTCCAGTTGCATATGCTGCAGATGAACAATTGTTTGATAAAACGCCACAATGGGGTTATGATTATTTCAGAAATCAAGAAATGCTGCTATCTGATTTGTTGGGCGAATACATACAATGTTTTAATATGTTTTCGGTAAAAAAAGAAAATTGCAGCGGCGGTTTTAATTTAAAATTTACTGCTCAGTCAGAAAATCCTGTATATTTAAATATGAGAGGCAGCGGGTGGGCAAATGTTTATGTAAATGGTAATTTTGTTGGTAATTATTTTAGCAGTGAGACATTGTGTAATCTTTATCTGGGGCAATTTTTGCCAGGAGATGAAATTATTGTATATGTAGAGACTGATGTTTCTTCTTTTGGTGAAGTGATATGTGAATTGGATGTGAAAAATGTGGATTATGCAGTTTCTAAATTGCATGAAGGTGCAATGGATATAACAGAACATAAAGGCGGAAGTATAAAAGGTACAGTTAATGTAAGACAAAATCAAGTTTTGTTTACTTCTATTCCTTATTCAGATGGATTTCGTGTAAAGGTGGATGGCAATTATGTAAGTAAAGGTAAATATGCTGATACTTTTTTAGTAATACCTGTTGAAGAAGGCAGGCATGAGATAGAGATTAGTTATTTATCAGAAGGGTTTTTAGAAGGAATTATTTTGATGCTGTCAGCAGTAATTGCCGCTATGATTTATTATCGTTTTGAAACATGGAAACAATTGTTTGTTAAAATCTTTGCAGGAAGGAGATTATTAAATGAAAAAAATTAATATTATCGTTCCTTGTTATAATGAACAGGACTGCATTTTGCCGTTTTATACTACAGTCAGTAATGTTGTTGAGGAGATAAGAGATTATGAGTTTTCATATCTATTTGTAAATGATGGAAGTAAAGATAAAACACTAAAGATTATAAAAGAACTGTCTGAAAGTCATAATGAAGTTCATTATATTTCATTCTCAAGGAATTTTGGAAAAGAGTCAGCTATGTATGCAGGATTAGAGTATGCAGATGGAGATTTTGTGGTACTTATGGATGTTGATCTTCAGGATGATCCTAAGATTCTTCCGCAGATGGTTGAGGCTATGGAGGAAGGATATGATTGTTGTGCAACACGCAGAATGGACAGAAAAGGAGAACCTGTAATTAGAAGCTGTTTTGCAAAGTGCTTTTATAAGCTGATGAATCATTTTACAGAAGTAGAGATTGTAGATGGTGCGCGCGATTATAGGATGATGACAAGACAGATGGTAGATGCCATTCTCAGTGTAAATGAAAGAGTTAGGTTTTCTAAAGGAATATTTGCTTGGGTAGGTTTTGATTATAAATGGCTTGAATATATAAATATTGAGAGACAGAATGGTCAAACTAAGTGGTCTTTTTGGAGTCTTTTGCAGTATGCATTAAGTGGAATTATAGCTTTTTCGACAGCTCCTCTAAAATGGATGATGGGTCTTGGAGGAGGTATTTCACTTGTTTCTCTTATGTTCTTATTATATAAGATTTTAAAAACTGCTATAATTGGAGTTGATGTGCCAGGGTATGCTTCATTAGTAGTACTGATCTGTTTCTTTGGAGGTATTCATCTTTTTGCTATAGGATTAGTAGGATTATATCTTGGCAATGTCTACAGTGAATCAAAACAGAGACCAGTTTATATATTAAAAGAGACAGATATTAAAGATAAGTAAGTATATATATGGAGGTAGAGTATTGTGGCTAAAATTGGATTTATTGGAATGGGAAATATGGGATATGCCATGTTAAAGGGAATGTTAAATGTTTTTGACAGGACAGAGATTATTTTTACTGCTAAGACAGAGAGGACGCTTGCTAAAATAAGCGAAGAGACAGGTGTAGAATATGTTCAGAGTAATGCAGAGTGTGCAAATTTGGCAAAGTATATTATTCTTGCTGTGAAACCACAATATTATGATGCGGTTTTAAAAAATATACAGTACGCTGTTACATCAGAAAGTGTAATTATTTCCCTTGCTCCAGGTATAACAATTGATGATATTAAGAGAAAACTTGGTGCGGATAAAAGAATTGTCAGGGCAATGCCAAATACGCCGGCTCTGTTAGGATGCGGTATGACTGGTATAAGTTATAACAGCAGAGAGCTTACATTTGAAGAGAAAGATATATTAGATAAAATATTTAGTTCTTTTGGCAAGTATCAGGTTGTTGATGAGTGTCTTATGAATGTTGTAGTTTGTGCAAGCGGAAGCTCGCCTGCATATGTATATATGTTTATTGAAGCTTTAGCAGACAGTGTTGTAAAATATGGAATGCCTAGAGCTCAGGCTTATGAATTTGTTGCACAGACTGTCAGCGGTGCGGCGCAGATGGTTTTGGAGACTAAAGAGCATCCAGGCGTGCTAAAAGATAATGTATGTTCTCCGGGAGGAACTACAATTGCAGGAGTTGCGGCGTTGGAAGAGAATGGATTTAGGAATGCAGTTATAAAGGCGACAGAAGAATGTTTTAAAAAATCTTCAGGTATTAGATAGGTGATAAGATGGCAGACAAAGTTGAAAGAATAAGCAGAGAAGTTAAATACAAGGGTCATATTTTGGACGTATATGCAGATACAGTAAAGGTTTCAAATGGAAATATTGCAGAGTGGGATTTTATTGGTCATAAAGGAGCGGCTGCAGTTGTACCTGTTCTTCCTGATGGAAGGATACTTATGGTTAGACAGTACCGCAATGCATTGGATAGATTTACTCTTGAGATTCCGGCAGGAGGAAGAGAGACCATAGATGAGCCGATGATTGAATGTGCCTTGAGAGAACTTGAAGAGGAAACTGGTTATAGAAGTGACAATCTGAATTTTTTAATTAGTGTATATACTACAGTTGCATTTTGTAATGAAAGGATTGACGTGTTTGTCGCAGACAGTCTTGTTAAGACAGAACAGCATTTGGATGAAGATGAATCTATAGACTTAGTGCCGTGTACTGTTGAATGGCTATGTGAGAAAATTTATAAAGGCGAGATACAGGATGGAAAGACGGTTTCGTCTATATTAGCTTATAAGAATAAATATTTATAGTAATATATTTTGGAGTGCCTGTCATATAATTAGTGAAGAATATTAGACAACAGTTTTTGGCTGTTATAAGGAGTACTATGTATGATTAAAAAGGCACTTTCTATAAGTTGTTTGAAAAAATATATTATTTTGTTGATTTTGGGTTTTGCCGCTGGATGCATATTGTGCAGTGTGTTCAGCAATGAAATAATAAATAGTAATAAGCTTGTTTTTACTGAAAATATTAAATCCCTCCAGGACAGTCGTGTTAGCAGTTCAGATATACTCTATATTTTGATTGAAAAAAGACTTATAGTTCTTGTTGTGTTAGCAGCAGTTGGCTTAAGTGGTGCAGGAAAAAGCATTATGTCTCTTTTTTTGCTTTGGTTTAGCGGCGGAAGCGGAATGTTTGTAGCGGCACTGATAAGAATGAGCGGTATAAAAGCTTTAATTGTAGCTATATGTTTTTTCATTCCTCAGTATATCATTTATGTTCCGGCATTTGGAATTCTTTTTTGTCAAATACATAAATTCCACAGTAATTTTAATTGGAAAAAGAAGGAATATAAAGTGAGAAAAAAGGGGATAGCTGCGACTCCAGTTACCGAATATATTATCAGCTTAATTTTATTGTTTATTTTTGTTTTTGTAGGGATATTAATGGAAGCTTACATAAATCCATATTTAATTAAAAAAATTGTAACTATTTTGTAACAATATATTGTATTTGTTGTATTTTTGCTTCTGATATATTGTATTATGGCAAAAATTGTATTTATATTTAGGGATTAATTGTTAATTTTTAATTGATTTTTAATATCTTATTCGGTATAATAGTTGCATACTCAAAAGTGAATCTCGAATGTATGTGCTCCGCACCTGATATTATAAATAATAAGCATATCAAATATATTTTGATTATTATATGTTTATAATAGTGTTCAGGTATGGCTTTTTTACATCAGAAAAGTTTTAACGTGAGGTTGAGGAAAGTATAATGGAACACGAACTAGAAAAATTTATTGAATATATAACAAATGAAAAACGTATGTCTGTTAATACTGCGCTTTCTTATAAAAGAGACTTGAAAAAACTTTGTAAGTATGAGAGTGAGCATGGTGTAGACAGTGTAGAGCAAATTACTTCAACTAATCTGACTTCATTTATTTTATATATGGAACAGCAAGGATTTTCACCTGCAACAATTTCAAGAACAGTTGCATCTGTTAAATCATTTGTTGCATATTTGGTAAATGAAAAGAAATTAAACGAAGATATTTCTGTTGTTTTAAAAGCACCTAAAGTAGAGAAGAAAAAACATACGCCTCTGACATCAGAAGAAGTGTTTCGACTGCTTTATCAGCCTGATATAAATAAAGATAAGGGAATTCGTGACAAGGCTATGCTAGAGCTATTGTACTGTACAGGCATTAGAGTAACACAATTGATATCGTTGAAAGTGGAAGATATTAACCTTAAACTGGGATATGTAAAATGTGATCAACAGAATATTCAAATTGGAAGAGAAGCACAAATGGCTCTGGCAAAATATATAACTGAAGCGCGAAGCTCTTTTGTTAAAAATGGTGATAAGTCATTATTATTTTATAATTGTTCGGGTTCAGAAATGAGCCGGCAGGGGTTTTGGAAAATGTTGAAAGGATATGCGAAGCAGGCTGGTATTGAGTCAGAGATAACGCCGTACACGGTTCGCAGTTCATTAAAATAGCAATACGATATGTTTTATCAAAATCTGCCGGCAGATAAACTGTTTGGCAGTTTTTGTATGGAGATGATATTATGGGACAGGAAAATAATGAATATATAGTGGAAGGATATTTATTTCTTACAGAGCAGGAGGCAAAACTTGCAAAGAAAGAGCTTGATGCTATAAATTATATGCGCAAGATGAATAATATGAATAATCCCAAAGTTATGTTTCAGGTTTATGAAAAAATGATTTCCAGAAAATTGTTTGTAACGCCAATTGGTATGGATTATTTAAAAGGACTGCAGAAACAGCTTCGTGCAAAATATAATAAAGATGATATTCCGCCGATACCTGTACTTGACAGTGATAGTAACCCAGATGTCTCAGCTATCAATGTAAGAAAAAGTATGTTGGAATTCGAGGATGTTGGTAATTACTTTAGGCGAAAAATTAAAGTTTTAATTGTTATAAATATAATGTTAATTGCGGCATTGATATGTATGATTATTCTTGCCGCTACTACAAACAGTGCTCATATATTAAATTATGAGAAAACATTAATTAATCGTTATGAGCAGTGGGAACAAGAATTGGAACAGAGAGAAGAAGAGCTTAATAATTCACATAAATAACATAATAATTTGGTATACTCTCAAAGAGATTCTTTATAGGATTAAAATATTTAGACAAAGGTGTGTATATATGGATAAAGTAAAAATATTACTTGTTGATGATGAGAGCAGAATGAGAAAGCTTGTAAAAGATTTTCTTGTAAAAAAAGATTATATGGTTATAGAGGCAGAGGACGGGGTAAAAGCTATAGATTTGTTTTTTTCAAATAAAGATATATCTCTTGTTATTTTGGATGTTATGATGCCAAATATGGATGGATGGCAGGTTTGTCGGGAAATACGCAATTTTTCTAAAGTTCCTATAATAATGCTTACAGCAAAGGCTGATGAGAGAAGTGAACTGCAGGGATTTGATTTAGGTGTTGATGAGTATATAACAAAGCCTTTCAGTCCCAAAATATTAGTTGCAAGAGTGGATGCAATTTTAAGAAGAGCTCATCTGCTTGTTAATGAAACGGTATTATCTGTTGGCGGAATTGAAATAAATAAATCAGCGCATGTTGTTACAATAGATGGAAAACCTATAGAGTTAAGTTATAAGGAATTTGAATTATTGTCTTATTTTGTGGAAAATAGGGGTATAGCTCTGTCCAGAGAGAAGATTTTAAATAATGTCTGGAATTATGATTATTTTGGCGATGCACGCACGATTGATACACATGTTAAGAAACTTAGAAGTAAAATGGGTTCTCAGGGAAGTTATATCAAGACAATATGGGGAATGGGATATAAATTCGAGGTGGAAAAGTAGAAGTACTTAATAAACTTAAGCTTATATAAAAATTTATCGACTTATACCTCTTTCTGTGATAATATAAACACTGTATTATAATATCACAGAAAGGGGTATTTTCTATGGAAGATACATCCGAGATTATAGATGGAAAACTTAATAAGAAGACAGAAAAGCATATTACTTTGGGCTTGCTTGCACATGTTGATGCCGGAAAGACAACTTTGAGTGAAGGGCTTCTATACTTATCCGGTGTAATTAGAACACTTGGACGTGTTGACCATAAAGATGCGTTTCTTGACACATATGAACTTGAAAAGTTGAGAGGAATCACAATATTTTCTAAACAGGCAGTTTTTAAGTGGGATGATTTAACAATAAGTTTATTAGATACGCCAGGACATGTTGATTTCTCCGCAGAGATGGAGAGAACATTGTCGGTGCTTGACTATGCAGTATTAGTTATAAGCGCAAGCGAAGGAGTACAAGGACATACTAAGACTTTGTGGTTTTTGCTTAGGGAGTACAATATACCAACATTTATTTTTGTAAATAAAATGGATTTACCCAATAATAATAAAGAAGAAATAATCACAGAATTGAAATTAGAATTAGATGATAATATTATTGATTTTTCATATGATAAGGAAGATGAAAACGCGGCAGATTATTTTTATGAGTGCCTGGCAATGTGCGATGAAAATATGTTGAATCAGTATATGGAAAATAATATAGTAGAAAAAGAATTAATTGTAGAAGCTGTAATTGCACGCCAGGTTTATCCATGCTTTTTTGGTGCAGCATTAAAACTTGACGGAGTGAAAGAATTTTTAGATGGATTTTCAGAATATACAAGAACTCCGAAGTATCCTAATCAATTCGGAGCTAGAGTATTTAAGATTGCAAGAGATGATAAAAAGGGAAGATTAACATATGTTAAAATTACAGGAGGAAGTATTTGTGTTAAAGATACATTAAAGTTAATTGATAGTCAGGAAAATTCTGATGGTGATAAGATTGACCAGATAAGAATATATAATGGAGATAAATATGAGATGGTAAGGGAGGCATATGCCGGAATGGTATGCGCTCTTACCGGTTTGAGTGATACATTTTATGGGCAGGGACTAGGATTTGAGTTGGATATGCCAGAGGCGGTATTGGAATCGGTATTGACTTATCAAGTGCTGCCGCCTGAAGAAATGGATGCGGTTACACTATTGTCTAAACTGAAAATTATTCAAGAAGAAGAGCCGCAGCTTCATTTAACATGGAATGAAGAATTGCAGCAAATACATGTTCAGGTAATGGGTGAAATTCAAATCGAGATTCTTAAAAGCATGATTAATGAGCGTTTTGGAATAGATGTTGAATTTGGTATTGGAGGAGTATTATATAAGGAAACAATTCAAAATGCAGTTGAGGGAGTGGGACATTTTGAACCGTTAAGGCATTATGCAGAAGTGCATCTTCTGTTGGAGCCTCTTAAAAGGGGAAGCGGCTTAGAATTTGCAATTGATGTTCCAGAAGATTGTCTTGATAAAAACTGGCAACGTCTAATATATACTCACTTACGTGAAAAAGAGCATATAGGTGTGCTGACAGGATCGTTAATTACTGATATTAGAATAACAGTTATAAACGGAAAGGCTCATTTAAAACATACAGAGGGCGGTGATTTCAGACAAGCTACTTACCGTGCGGTTAGGCATGCTCTGAAGCGTGCGGAAAGTGTATTGCTGGAACCATATTATTTGGTTAGCATTGAAGTTCCAACAGAAAACATTGGAAGGGCAATGACTGACCTTCAGCAAATGAATGGTAATGTTGGTTCACCGCAAATAATGAATGAGAAGGCTGTTATTACAGGTAAAGTTCCAGTATCAGCTTTTTTTGGATATGCGGTGACAGTAGCTTCATATACTAAAGGAAGGGGCAGGGTGTCATGCAGATTTGACGGATATGGACCATGTCATAATTGTAAAGAAGTTATAGAGAAAATTGCATATGAGAGTGAGCGGGATACAGCAAATCCTACAGGTTCAGTCTTTTGTTCACATGGAGCAGGTTTTAACGTATCATGGGAGGATGTTGAGAAATATATGCATCTTCCTTTTAGAACTGAAAAAAAAACGGGTTATGAGATAAAAAACGGGAATTTAAAGAACATTGAAAAAAAAGAGTATAAAGGGACTTACGAGGAAGACAGAGAACTTGAGGAGATTTTTAGGCGAACATTTGGGGAAATAAAGAGAAAGAGAAGTGCGTCTTCAAGTTTTGGATATGAGAGGGAATTAACAAATAAAAACCGTAATCTGGAAATTGAAGAACGAAAAACGCGTAAAAAGTCTAAGGTATTTAAAGATGAATTTCTTCTAGTAGATGGATACAATATAATTTTTGCATGGGAAGAATTAAAGGAGATTGCACAGAGCGACTTGACAGCGGCAAGAGATAAGCTGATGGACATGCTCAGCAACTATCAAGGGTTTAAAAAATGCAGATTAATACTTGTTTTTGATGCATATAAAGTAAAGGGGAACCCCGGACAAAAAACAACATACAACAATATAGATGTTGTATATACAAAAGAGGCGGAGACGGCAGATATGTATATTGAAAAATGTACACATCAGCTTAGCAAGGACAATTATGTAAGAGTAGCAACGTCTGATGGTTTAGAACAGATGATTATTATAGGTCAGGGCGCAGTTCGTTTGTCGGCTAATGATTTGAAAAATGAGCTGAATGAGACAAACCGGCATCTGCGTGAACAATATATTAAAGAAAGCAATGATAGAAATTATATGAATCTTGAAGGTATTGTTGTCGATGAAAAAATGTGATATAATATAATGAGTGTTTTGCAGTTTTGTATACCATTTGATGTGTTTTGAGCGTCGGATGAAGGATAAGGAGGAACAATATGGCACAATTATGGGGCGGTCGTTTTACGAAAGAGACAGACCAGTTAGTATATAACTTTAACGCTTCAATTTCTTTTGATAAAAAATTTTATGCGCAGGATATTGAGGGAAGTATGGCTCATGTTAAGATGCTTGCAAAGCAGGGAATATTGACGGATGAAGAGAAAGATCAAATATTAGATGGTCTTGACAATATATTAAAAGATGTTGAGAGCGGAAAATTGGAAATCTCAGATAAATATGAAGATATACACAGTTTTGTTGAAGCAAATCTTATTGACAGAATAGGTGATGTAGGCAAAAAGCTTCATACGGGAAGAAGCAGAAATGATCAGGTTGCGCTTGATATGAAATTGTATGTTCGCAGTGAGATAGTTGAGCTGGACGGATTGCTCAAAGAGCTTCTTAGTACAATATATAAAATTATGGAAGAGAATATATCTACAATTATGCCGGGATTTACACATTTGCAAAAGGCGCAGCCAATTACGCTTGCTCATCATTTTGGCGCATATTTTGAAATGTTTAAAAGAGACAGAGACAGAATTTATGATATATATAAGAGGATGAATTTATGTCCGCTTGGCAGCGGGGCGTTAGCGGGAACTACATATCCTCTTGACAGAGAATATACATCTGAGTTGTTGGAGTTTGATGCTCCTACACTTAACAGTATGGATTCTGTTTCAGACAGAGACTATGTAATAGAATTGTTGAGTGCATCGTCAACAATTATGATGCACTTAAGCCGTTTTTGTGAGGAAATAATTATTTGGAATTCCAATGAATATCAGTTTGTGGAAATAGACGATACTTACAGTACGGGAAGCAGTATAATGCCTCAGAAGAAAAATCCTGATATTGCGGAGCTTATAAGAGGAAAAACCGGTCGTGTTTACGGTGCACTAATGTCTATTTTAACAACAATGAAAGGTATTCCGTTAGCTTACAATAAGGATATGCAGGAAGATAAAGAACTTACATTTGACGCGATTGATACAGTAAAAGGATGTGTTAAATTATTTGACGGAATGATTAAGACTATGCAGTTTAAGAAAGATAATATGAGAAAGAGCGCCAACGGTGGTTTTACAAATGCTACAGATGCGGCGGATTATCTTGTGAACAAAGGCGTTCCGTTTAGAGATGCACATGGTATTGTCGGACAGCTTGTTCTTTATTGTATAGAAAAAAATATATCTTTAGATGAGATGACTATTAGTGAATATAAGGCGATAAGCACTGTTTTTGAGGAAGATATTTATGAGGCGATCAGTATGGAGACATGTGTAAATAAAAGATTGACATTGGGTGCTCCGGGTGAGGAAATTATGAGAGAAGTGTTAAAAACTTATCGTTCATACCTTGCAAAGTGATGAAAAGTATGATATAGTATCTTGAATGACAGACAAGTGTTTGCGGCAGAACGACACAAAATGTTTTGTTGTCAAGTACAGAAATGTTTTACAAGAAAATGAAACGAGGAGAAAAAGAAAATGAGTCAGAAATTAAAAGTAGGTATTTTAGGCGGAACAGGAATGGTGGGACAGAGATTTATATCATTGCTTGAGAATCATCCTTGGTTTGAAGTAGTGGCAATTGCAGCAAGTCCGCGTTCAGCTGGAAAAACGTACGAGGAAGCTGTTGGCGGCAGATGGAAAATGACGACGCCGATGCCTGAGGCAGTAAAAAAGATTATAGTTATGAATGTAAATGAAGTAGATAAAGTTGCAGCTGAAGTGGATTTTGTATTTAGTGCAGTTGATATGTCAAAAGATGAAATAAAGGCTATCGAAGAGGCTTATGCTAAGACAGAGACTCCTGTTGTTTCAAATAACAGTGCTCATCGCTGGACACCGGATGTTCCTATGGTTGTGCCGGAGATAAATCCTGAACATTTTGATGTAATAGAGTTTCAGAAGAAACGTTTGGGAACAACAAGAGGTTTTGTGGCGGTAAAACCAAATTGTTCTATACAAAGTTATGCACCAGTACTTACAGCGTGGAAAGAGTTTGAGCCGTATGAAGTTGTGGCAACTACATACCAGGCAATTTCTGGTGCGGGAAAAACATTTAAAGATTGGCCTGAGATGGTAGAAAATGTAATTCCGTATATTGGCGGAGAGGAAGAAAAATCAGAAAAAGAGCCATTGCGTATATGGGGCGAGATAAAAGATGGTGTTATTGAGCCAGCCAACAGTCCTGTTATTACTTGTCAATGTGTCAGAGTTCCTGTTCTTAACGGACATACAGCGGCAGTTTTTGTCAAATTTAAAAAGAAGCCTACGAAAGAACAGCTTATTAAGAAACTTGAAGAATTTAGAGGGCTTCCGCAGGAACTTGAGCTGCCAAGTGCTCCAAAGCAGTTTATACGTTATATGGAGGAAGACAATCGGCCTCAGGTTCAGCTTGATGTTGACTATGAGAATGGAATGGGTGTTTCAGTTGGTCGTATCCGCGAAGATAATGTATATGATTTTAAATTTATAGGTTTATCACATAATACAGTTAGAGGAGCTGCCGGCGGTGCTGTTCTCTGTGCGGAAACATTAAAAGCAAAGAGATATATCCAGCCTAAGTAAATTTGTATGCTGGTGCTTTTCAGATATTAGCAAAAGTAATTGCTGCTTTGCTTATTGTTCATGGGAATAAAGAATTTGCCCGGACGAGGTGTACGAAGACTTCGTCCGGGTATTTATATGATTGAAAAATGGAGGAGATAAGATGTTAATAACAAAAAAAGATTTTGGCAGGACAAAAAAAGGTGAGAATGCAAGTCTTTATACACTTACAAATAAAGCTGGTATGAAGGCTGTAGTCAGTGATTTTGGTGCAGTGCTTGTCTCATTGTTTGTGCCGGATAAAAACGGAGATTTAAAAGATGTAGTATGGGGTTATGACAAAGTGTCAGGATATGAAAATAATGGCGTATACTTAGGTTCTACTATCGGAAGAAATTCAAACCGTATCGGCAAGTCAAAGTATAATTTAAATGGAAAAGAATATACATTAGATAAAAATGACGGGCAAAATAATCTTCACGGTGGATTTGACGGTTATAATGCAAGATTGTGGTCAGCGAATACAGATGAAATTAATAATTCAGTAAAGTTTATGTTGGACAGTCCTGATATGGACCAAGGGTTTCCGGGAAATGCTAAAATTTCAGTTACTTATACATTGACAGATGACAATGCAATAAAAATTTCATATGAGGCTAGTGCTGATAAAGATACAATATTCAACATGACAAACCATAGTTATTTTAATTTGGACGGCGAAAGTTCAGACAGTGTTCTGGAACATCAGGTGTTAATTAATGCGGATGCATTTACTGAGGCAGATGCAGAATCAATTCCGACAGGAAAAATTATAGATGTTACAGATACTCCTATGGATTTTAGAAATTACCGTGTAATTGGAAAAGATATTGATTCCGATTATGAGCCGTTAAAGTTTGGTGCAGGTTATGATCATAACTGGGTATTAAATAAGACTGAAGGTGCTGTGGCAAAAATGCGTTCTTTAAATAGCGGTATTACAATGGAAGTGTATACAGATCTTCCGGGTATGCAGTTGTATACTGGTAATTTTCTTGCCGGAGAGGAAGGAAAAAACGGCAAAAAATATGCTCGTCGTTCAGCGGCATGTTTTGAGACTCAATATTTTCCTGATGCCGTTAACCATGAGAATTTTCAGTCTCCTATATTCAGTGCAGGAGATAAATATAAGACGGAAACTATTTACAAATTTACGGTGGAATCTTAATGGGTAAAAATTTATATATAACTGAGAAGCCAAGTGTAGCTCAGGAATTTGCCAAAGCGTTAAAGTTAAATACATCAAGAAGAGATGGTTATATTGAAGCTGAAAGTGCGGTAATTACATGGTGTGTAGGTCATCTTGTCACAATGAGTTACCCAGATGTCTATGATCCTGCATTAAAAAGGTGGGATTTAAATACGCTTCCGTTTATACCAGAAAAATTTTTATATGAGATTATTCCGAGTGTAAATAAGCAGTTTAGTACTGTTAAAGGACTGCTGTTGCGAAAAGATATTGATTGTATTTATGTATGTACTGACTCAGGGCGAGAGGGAGAATATATATACCGGCTGGTCGAACAGATGGCTGGAGTAAAGGGTAAGACTAGAAAAAGAGTGTGGATAGATTCACAGACCGAGGAGGAGATTCTGAGGGGGATAGACACAGCAAAAGATTTATCAGAGTATGATAATTTGTCTGCTTCTGCGTATCTGCGCGCCAAAGAAGATTATTTGATGGGAATAAATTTTTCAAGATTGCTTACATTAAAATATGGGCAGACAATTTCAAATTATCTTCGAAAGGACAGAACGGTTATTTCAGTAGGAAGGGTAATGACATGTGTTCTGGGCATGGTTGTCAGGCGTGAACGCGAGATTAGGGCCTTTGTGAAGACGCCGTTTTATCGTGTTGTCGCTGCTTTTGAGTCAGATAAACAATTGTCCGATGAGAATAATCAAAATTCTTTAAACGGGAAGACTGCAGAATTTGAAGGTGAATGGAGAGCTGTTGAAGGTTCAAGATACTATGGATCACCAAAACTTTATAAAGAAAATGGGTTTAAGGAAAAGGAAGATGCAGAAAGTCTTATTAATGAGTTAAGTGTTAATCCGCCATTGAAGGCAGTTATATGCAATATTGAAAAGAAGAAAGAGAAAAAGAATCCGCCATTGTTATTTAACTTAGCGGAATTACAGAATCAATGTTCTAAGCTTTTTAAAATAAGCCCTGATGAGACGCTCAAAGTTGTTCAGGAATTATATGAGAAAAAAATGGTGACATATCCAAGAACCGACGCCAGAGTGCTTTCAACTGCCGTTGCAAAAGTTATAGATAAAAATATAAGAGGACTGATAAATTATGATATAGCCGCACCATTTGCAGAAGAAATATTGTCAGGCACCGCCTATAAAAAAATTTCTTCAACAAGATATGTGAATGATAAACAAATAACGGACCACTATGCAATTATTCCTACAGGTCAGGGACTGGGGGCTTTAAAAGGCATATCTGCTGTGGCAGCTAAAATTTATGAAGTGATTGTGCGTCGTTTTTTAAGTATATTTTTTGATGCCGCCATATATCAGAAAGTAAATATTGTCTCGGAACTTAAAGGGGAAAAATTTTTTACAACATTTAAAATTCTCCTGGATGAAGGATATCTTAGGGTATCTAAATATTCATTTGTAAAAAATGATGAGTCTGACAATAATAGTGAAATGCTGCTTGACATGTTAAAAAAATTGAGAAAAGGAAGCAGTCTAAATGTAAATTCTATAGAAGTAAAAGAGGGAGAAACAGCGCCTCCTAAAAGATATAATTCAGGTTCTATGATTTTAGCTATGGAAAATGCAGGTCAGTTAATTGAAGATGAGGAGCTTAGGGCGCAGATAAAAGGAAGCGGTATCGGAACAAGCGCTACTCGTGCTGAAATAATAAAAAAACTTGTGAAAAATGATTATATTTCTCTCAATAAAAAAACTCAGATACTTACTCCTACACAGCTTGGTGAGATGATTTTTGACGTTGTAAATTCATCTATAAAATCGCTCCTAAATCCAGAACTAACAGCAAGTTGGGAGAAAGGGCTTACATATGTTGCAGAGGGAAGTATAACGTCAGATGAATATATGGTGAAATTAAGCAATTTTATCATCAGCCGTACAAACGGAGTGATTGGTTTACATAATCAATATCAACTGCGCACCTATTTTGACGCAGTTTCACCTTTTTATAAAAAGAGAGGAAAATAAGGTATGGAAAATATTACTATTAAAAATATGTTTTCTTTAGATGAAACAATTGCGGAAGGTTTGTTTGATGGACTTACCTATCCGTGGGAGGCGCTTAGCAAAATAAGTTCATACTTAATTGAGCTGGGAAAATCCTTAGATAAGGATTTGTATGAGGAAAAAGGAGAAAATATATGGATTGCCAAATCTGCTGTTGTGGCACCAACAGCTAATATAAATGGACCTTGTATTATTGACTGTGACGCGCAGATTCGTCATTGTGCATTTATAAGAGGAAATGCTATTATTGGAAAGGGTGCAGTTGTTGGAAATTCAACGGAACTTAAAAATGTAGTGCTGTTTAATAAAGTTCAGGTGCCCCACTATAATTATGTAGGCGATTCAATACTTGGTTATAAATCGCATATGGGCGCAGGTTCAATTACATCTAATGTTAAGTCTGACAAGACTTTAGTAGTTGTACATGATAAAGATATTAAATATGAGACAGGACTTAAAAAATTTGGAGCAATGCTTGGCGATAATGTTGAGGTTGGATGTAACAGCGTATTGAATCCGGGCACTGTTATAGGTCAAAATTCAAATATCTATCCGCTTTCAAGTGTAAGAGGCGTTGTGCCTGCAGGACATATTTTTAAATGTTCGGGAAATATAGTTAAGAAACAGTAATTAAAAATTGCATGAAAAAAATAAAAAGGATATTGTACAAATGGAGACAAAAGAAACTGTGATTCTGTTTACAGGTGACAGTATAACAGATGGAAACCGTTTAAAAAAGAAAAGTCAGGAGTGGGATTTAAATCATCAGATTGGTCATAGCTATGCTTATGTTTTAAACGCTCTTATTGGTATGGCATACCCTGAGAGGAATTTTAAATTTAAAAACAGAGGTGTGTCGGGAAATAGGGTAATAGATTTATATTCAAGAATTGAGACAGATCTTTTGCCGATTAAACCAGATATTTTAAGTATTTTAGTTGGAGTAAATGATGGGCCTGGTGAAAAGAATAATTATGAGGCTACTAAAAAGGAAAAATATGAGAGAGTGTACCGACAGCTTCTTGATGAAGTTAAGGAAAATCTCCCAGAGTGTAAAATAATATTAGTAGAACCCTTTGTGTGCAGATGTGGTTCGATTTTAGATGAGTTTGACAAGTGGGAATCAAGTGTTAAAGGATATGGGGAAACTGTGAGAAGACTCAGTGAAGATTACGGTGCAGTATTTGTTCCTTTGCAGGAGGAGTTTGATAAAATGTGCCAGGTTAGAGAGGCATCCTATTGGTGTTGGGACGGAGTACATCCTACAGAGAATGGACATGGGCTAATTGCAAAGCAATGGTTAAAGGCGGCATCGCCTGTATTGAATATTAGCGGAATTGGCCGTAAGTGTATGACTTTTTGACACGGATATTATATTTGGAGGAAAATATCTTATGTATAAAGAATTAATCAGGGCGGCAGTAAATGCAAGAAAAAATGCATATTGTCCATATTCGCAGTTTGCAGTTGGTGCCGCACTGCTGACGTTAGGCGGAAAAATATATACAGGATGCAATATCGAGAACAATGCGGGGACATCAAATTGTGCAGAGAGAACGGCAATTTATAAAGCTGTAAGCGATGGGTATAAAGATTTTAAGTCAATTGCCATTGTAGGAGGCAATTCTTTAAAGGATCAATCAGAAGATTACTGTTACCCATGTGGTATATGCAGGCAAGTGATGACAGAATTTTGTGACGGCAGTTTTGAGGTTATTTGTGCTAAAAATGTTGATGATTTTGAGGTGCATACATTGGATGAGCTTATACCTTACGCATTTAATCTTATCAAACAGTAAAAATTATTATATTCTGTTAGGCAAAAGAGGTACTGCTTAAATAATGAAAGGATGACTTAACAATGAATATACAACCATATGAACACACGGTACAATATTATGAGACAGACAGAATGCAGGTAGTTCATCACTCAAATTATATTAGATGGTTTGAGGAGGCAAGAACATATTGGATGGATATGATCGGTGTTCCCTATGAGAAAGTTGAAGAATTGGGGATATTAATTCCGGTACTTGAAGTATCTGCACAATACAAATCAATGGTAACTTTCGGGGAGACAGTGTTGATAAATTTGGTGATGGATAAATTTAATGGAATTAAGGCGTCATTTTCATATGAGATTACAGAAAAAGCAAGCGGCCGTTTATGTACTGTTGGTTCATCTTCGCACTGTTTTCTTGATATAAAGAATAAGCCAATAAGTTTGAAAAAAAATAATCCTCATATATATGAAATATTTAAAAATGCTGTTGCTGAACAGATATAAAATTACACTGTAATTGTTGACTTTTTTAGACAAACATGAGATAATACTACAGATATTAAGAAATTTTTCAATTGCAGGAAACATGATAATATAGTCAAGTTTTTTGACAATTTTTTTGGCTTATATTTCATGTTTAAATAAATTTATTAAGGAGGAAAAAAATGTCAACAAAAGCTTATTATCCAATTAATGAGATTGGTGCTGGAAAACCTGGTTTTTCAAAAACGCGTTCAATTATTGAAGCTGCTTTCTATGGCAACAATGTAGTAAAAGTAAACACTTTAAAAGAGGCTTATGAGTTAGCTAAAAATTCACCGGGAACAATTGTTACAGATATGCCTGTAAAAGACGGTGAGACATTTGGTCTTGAAAAAGATGCTAAAGTATTGTTATTTAATGATGGTGCCGTAACAGGACGTTATGCTGCAGCACGTCGTATAAAAGGTGAGCCGGGAGTAGATGAGGCAAAACTTGACAAAGTTGTAATGGATGCCGTATATGAGACTCGCTGGAAGACAATGTATCATGCAGAGTGTTTTGTAGGTCTTGATCCAGAATTTATGGTAAAGGCACATCTTCTTATACCTGAAGGAGAAGAGAATATTCTGTACAACTGGATGATTAACTTCCAGTATATGAGTGATGAATATGTTAAAATGTACAAGAACTCTAAACCTATCGGTGATGGAAAAGAGCCTGATATTTACATATTATCAGATCCTCAGTGGTTCCCACAGGAAAGACCTGACGTTGATTTCAGCTGTTTAAGTGATCCGTTGACACTTTGCTATTTTGATACTAATCAAAACTGCGCTGCAATACTTGGTATGAGATATTTCGGTGAGCACAAGAAAGGTACTCTTACAATGGCTTGGGCTCTTGCTAACAGAAATGGTTATGCTTCATGTCATGGCGGACAGAAAGAATATTCTCTTGAAGGCGGACAGAAATTCGTTGCTTCAGTATATGGTCTTTCAGGATCTGGTAAATCTACATTGACACATGCTAAACATGGCGGAAAATATGATGAGTTTGGCGGAATTAAAGTGCTTCATGACGATGCATTTATAATTAACACAGATACTTGTGCATCAATTGCTTTAGAGCCAACATATTTTGATAAGACAGCTGATTATCCTACAGGATGTCCTGACAATGAATATCTGCTCTCAGCACAGAACTGCTCATGTACATTAGACGAGAACGGCAAAATCCAGTTAGTTACAGAAGATATCCGCAACGGTAACGGACGTGCTATTAAATCTAAATTATGGTCACCTAACCGCGTAGATAAGATTGACGCACCTGTTAACGCTATTTTCTGGATTATGAAAGATCCTACAATTCCACCAGTAATTAAATTGAAAGGTTCAGCATTGGCTTCAGTTATGGGTGCTACACTTGCAACTAAGACATCAACTGCTGAGCGTGTTGCTGCAGGAACAGATTTAAATGCTCTTCGTTATGTACCATATGCTAACCCATTTAGAACATATCCATTAGTTAACGATTATGAGAAATTTAAAAAGTTAGTTGAAGAGAAAGATGTTGACTGCTATATCGTTAATACTGGCGACTTTATGGGAACAAAATGTAAACCAGCTGATACATTAGGTATTTTGGAAACTATTGTTGAAGGCAAAGCAAAATTTGAACAGTGGGGACCTTTTGAAGATATTGAGATTATGTATGACTGGTCAGGAAAGACAGCTGATTTCAGACCTGACTTAAATAACGCTGAGTACAAAGCACAGTTAAAGGGTGCTATGCAGGGTCGTGTAGATCAGGTTGCTAAGTATAAGACAGACAAAGATGGTTATGATGCTCTACCTGATGAGGCACTTGCAGCTTTACAGAAGCTTGTAGATGAATTGGCATAATAAATTAAAAGTAATTTTTACTTGCTCAAGCAATTAGATGTGCATTTGCACTAAGTTGAATACAGAGCGAATTTAAAATAATAAAATACCCTTCTTATACAGAAATTTGTAGTTATTAACAAATTAAACTATATTTCTGTTATAGGAGGGTATTTTTGTATGCTTAAATAAACAAAAAAACATGCTGTATGAAAATGTTTGTAAACATAAATTTTTTGTATTATTGTCTTACAATTTAGATAAATTATACAACAATAATTGACATTTTTTGTTAATTATCATAAAATTATCATATAAAGATATAGTAAAAACAAGCCTGAAAATGTATGGTCAAGAGAATTAATTTAATGAAGAAAATTATTACATGCCTCTGGTCAACATAAACAATATTATACACAGCAGAGACATGGGGTGTTCTCCTATATAACAGTCAGCAATTTATCACAGCAATAAAACTGCCTATATCAATTTAATTATGTGAATAAAAAATAATTGTTAATTATAAAAAAATTGAGTAAGAATTAGTTTATGGAGGGTTTATGAAAAAAACGAAAATTATACTTTTAATTATTTTGCTATTGATAATAATCGCATCATTTGTTAGCAGTATTACAACAGAACATGACAGTAATTATTTTTTCTATGAATATTTAAGAAAATTACATTAAAATGAAATATGTTTCAAAATTAGATTGCAAAAAAATAGAGTCAATAAACTTTGAAAGATAATTTTGCTTATCAACTCTATAATATAATGGTTTTAAATTAATGTTGAGTATTTATGTGAGAATGTTTCGTTTTAAATGTTGACTGATTAGCTTTCATCCAATATTAGTTCTTCATTATCTTCCAGCGGAATGATAACACATCGTTGTCCGTTGATGTTTTCTATGGTGATTTCAGCAGCTTTCTCAGCCTTTACTTTAAGAATGATGTTATTATTTTTCAGTGCAGGAATCATATCTTTTTCTTCTGCAAAGCTTTCATTTATCTGTTTGTTTAATGAAGCAACCTGCTTGACAAGTTCCATTTTTTCTTTCTTTTCAGCAGTGTTTTTAAGAGAACGAGTATCTATAAGATGCGAAGCCACAGGAGCTTCATTTTCAAACACCTCTTTATAAGCTTCTTTTATTTTATCTGCATTTTCAGAAGGAACATCACAATCATTCATCAATGTGTCAAGCTGGGTATCGTCAAAGATATAGTTGTCAATATCTTCATTAAACACTTCAACTTTCTCGTTTATCATATCATTTAGACCAAGCTGTAAATCCATGTACATTAATTCGTTGTCATGTGTCTGTGCGCCTAATCCAGTCTGGATAATATGCTCAAAATTCTGCCTTTGGATAGTTGCAGTAGGTTTTGATTTACAGCTTAATATTTCTTCCATCATTTCAATGTGGGGTTCTTTAGTGTCTTTTGTATAAAATAACAGTGAATGTATATCGGCGCTTCTGTCATTGAAAGCAGGAAATAAAAAACCGCTTTCAGGAGCACCAACAATCCAGTCACGTATTCTTGATCCAATGCGATTTTCATTTTCACGATATCCAAGTCCTGGTTTTGAGAGTATAACTGGGCATACTGCACATAAAAGATATTCAAAAACCTCTTCTGATTCATCTAAAACATTATTATCATTTGTTTTATTTATTACATCATATGCATCATGAAAAATTAATATAAGATAATTTCCGGGCTGTTCATATGTATCAATAATAAGTTCATAGAATCTTTCTAACAGTTGAGGATCTTTCAATTTGCTCTCTCTGAGGGCCATAAAAAATTGCTGTTTTCCTCCCGGCTGTTCTTCTTCTATTGGAATATCTAAGTTTAGCAGATTGTTTCCTATATTTCCGGAAAGAGTTTTTTTTGCTATGTCCAAATACTTGTGAAATTCTTCTTCATCAAGATTAAGAAAGGTCTCGTTAATATCAACAAGACGATTTTTATCTGCGTCTACATAACATCCGCACATTTTTGTGATTGTACAGTGGTTTTTAGTAAACCTTTTCTTTAATTCTGCGGCTTCATTTTTATTCATTATGGTAACTCCTTGTTTTAAACGATAAATTCAACTTTGATATTATAACATATTTTTTGACTTGTTATCAATATTCAATCCTAATTAAATATGTATTGATTTAATTTGTAAAAGGGGCTGCCTGAAAATGGAAGCAGTTGCTCGATATATGGTTTGCAAATTTGAGAATGTAATAATATATTTTTTTATATTTCGTTTACTTACAGACCCTGTTTTTAATATAATTGTTATAAAATATGTGTTTTATATAAATACATATGACCGTATAATAAACACAATATCATTTAAATTGTATGGAATATTCTGATAATTTATTGATTATTAATGGGATATTCAAAATATAGTCTGATAATAATAACATATATTATATGTTGCTGAATTATCTGACAAATTAATTGCAAAAATTTTGCTGAAACTATTTACAAGTCAAACAAATTGTTGTATATTGTAAAACAGTAAAGATTGTTTTACCTATAATCTAAGAAAAGAGGAATGTTCAGATGACTAAGCAGAGGAACAAATTAACTGGGCTCTATGACCCGAGATTTGAACATGATAACTGCGGTATTGGTTCTGTAGTTAATATTAAAGGTGTTAAGACCCACCAGACGGTTGAGAATGCACTTAAGATAGTTGAGAATCTTGAGCACAGAGCAGGAAAAGATGCTGAGGGAAAGACTGGTGACGGCGTAGGTATTCTGCTGCAGATATCACACAAATTTTTTAAGAAAGCGGCTGATAAGCTTGGTATTGTTCTTGGAAATGAGAGAGATTATGGAGTTGGTATGTTCTTTTTTCCGCAGGACGAATTAAAAAGAAATCAGGCAAAGAAAATGTTCGAGACAATTCTGTTAAAGGAAGGGCTTAAATTTCTTGGCTGGAGAGAGGTTCCTATAAACCCTGAAGTTCTTGGGCATAAGGCATTGGAAAAAATGCCGAATATTCAGCAGGTTTTTGTTAAGAGACCTAAAAATATTTCTAAGGGACTTGAATTTGACCGTAAGCTTTATGTTGCCAGAAGGATATTTGAACAATCCAATGAGGACACTTATGTAGTTTCCTGTTCAAGCAGAACAATTGTATATAAAGGAATGTTTTTAGTAGGTCAGCTGAGGCTGTTTTTTGATGATTTGCAGGATAATGATTATGAATCGGCGATCGCTACAGTACATTCACGATTTAGTACTAATACAAATCCAAGCTGGGAGAGGGCTCATCCAAATAGAATAATAGTTCACAATGGCGAGATTAATACAATTAAAGGTAATGCAGATAAGATGCTTGCCCGCGAGGAAGCAATGGATTCTGAGTTTTTAAAACATGATATGTATAAGATACTTCCTGTAATTAATGCCAGTGGTTCTGATTCAGCTATGCTTGATAATACGTTGGAGTTTTTAATGATGAGTGGTATGGATTTGCCGCTTGCCGTAATGATTACAATTCCTGAGCCATGGGCAAATAATTATACTATTTCACAAAAGAGGAGGGATTTTTATCAATATTATGCAACAATGATGGAGCCATGGGATGGTCCGGCTTCAATTCTCTTCAGTGATGGAGATGTGATGGGAGCGATTTTAGACAGAAATGGACTTAGACCATCAAGGTATTATATTACTGATGATGATTATTTAATTCTTTCCTCAGAAGTTGGTGTTCTTGATATCGATCCTACTAAGATTGTTACTAAGGACAGACTTCGTCCTGGTAAAATGCTTCTTGTTGATACTGTCAAGGGCTGTGTTATTGATGATGATGAGCTGAAAGAGGAATATGCAAATCGTCAGCCTTATGGTGAATGGCTTGACCGTAATCTTGTTTCGTTAAAAGAATTGAAAATACCTAATGTAAGAGTTGAAGAGTTTGACAATAAAGAATTAAAGAGATTACAGAAAGCTTTTGGCTATACAGTGGAAGATGTCAACGCCATTCTTCCTATGGCGAAGAATGGGTCCGAGAGTATTGCGGCGATGGGTATAGATATTCCGCTTGCCGTTTTATCTGATAAACCGCAGCCATTGTTTAACTATTTTAAACAATTGTTTGCACAGGTTACTAATCCGCCAATTGATGCTATTCGTGAGGAAATTGTAACATCAACGCATATTTATATAGGAACAGACGGTAATCTTTTAAAAGATGGCGCAGGCAACTGCAATATGTTAAGAATAGAGGATCCTATTCTTACAAACACAGATCTTCTTAAAATTAAAAATATGGATGTTAAGGGATTTAAAGTTGAAGTTATTCCTATAACATATTATAAAAATACAAGGCTTGAGAAAGCAATCAATCATCTGTTTTTGGAAGTTGACAGGGCATATAGAGATGGCGCTAATATATTAGTTCTCTCAGATAGAGGGGTAGACGAAAATCATGTTGCAATACCATCGCTTTTAGCGGTGTCTGCATTACAGCAGCACCTGATTAATACAAAGAGAAGGACTTCCGTAGCTTTGATACTGGAGAGCGGCGAACCTAGAAGTGTCCATCATTTTGCGACTCTGCTTGGATTTGGAGCAAGTGCAATCAATCCGTATCTTGCACAGGATATAGTTCGTAGTTTAATAAATGAACACAGATTGGATAAAGATTACTATGCTGCAGTAGATGATTATAATAATGCAATACTGCATGGAATTGTAAAAATTGCTTCTAAAATGGGTATTTCTACAATTCAATCATATCAGGGAGCGCAGATTTTTGAGGCTATTGGCCTTGGCGAAGATATTACAGAAAAGTATTTTACAAAAACAGTCAGCCGTGTCGGCGGAATTACTATGAAAGATATTGAGAAACAGATTGATTTGCTGCACTCAAAAGCATTTGATCCGCTTGGACTTGAGGTTGATGATACACTTGAGAATTATGGTGAACATAAGATGAGAAGCGGCGGTGAGGATCATCTTTATAATCCGCAGACAATCCATCTTCTGCAACAGGCATCAAGAAACGGCGACTACAATTTATTTAAAGAATATACAAAACTTGTAAATGAAGAGAATTACAGAGGTAATTTGAGAAGTCTTGTAAAAATTAATTATCCTTCGAAAGGAATTTCAATTGACGAGGTTGAAAGCGTTGATTCTATCGTTACAAGATTTAAAACTGGAGCAATGTCATATGGTTCTATTTCTCAGGAAGCTCATGAGGCGCTGGCGATTGCGATGAACACGCTTCATGGTAAATCTAACAGCGGTGAAGGCGGTGAGAGTCTTGACAGATTAGAGCCGGGAACTGATGGACTAAATAGATGTTCAGCTATAAAACAGGTTGCCTCAGGACGATTTGGCGTGACAAGCAAATATCTTGTAAGTGCAAAAGAAATTCAGATTAAGATGGCACAGGGAGCAAAACCGGGAGAAGGAGGACACCTGCCGGGTAAAAAGGTTTATCCGTGGATTGCCAAGACAAGACATTCAACACCGGGAGTAGGTCTTATTTCTCCTCCGCCTCACCATGATATTTATTCAATAGAAGATTTGGCACAGCTTATATATGATTGTAAAAATGCAAATAAGGATGCAAGAATATCGGTTAAACTTGTATCTGAGGCAGGTGTTGGGACTGTAGCGGCGGGTGTTGCCAAAGCGGGGGCACAAGTTATACTTATCTCTGGTTATGACGGCGGTACTGGTGCCGCGCCAAAGAGCTCAATACACAATGCAGGTCTTCCGTGGGAACTTGGTCTTGCAGAGACACATCAGACGCTTATTCAAAATGGGCTTAGAAACAAAGTACGCATTGAGACTGACGGTAAACTGATGAGTGGTCGGGATGTGGCAATTGCCGCGATGCTCGGCGCAGAAGAATTTGGATTTGCTACAGCTCCGCTTGTAACGCTTGGATGCGTAATGATGAGAGTATGCAACCTTGATACATGTCCTGTCGGCGTGGCTACACAGAATCCAGAGTTAAGAAAAAGGTTTGCAGGAAAACCTGAATATGTAATTAATTTTATGCGGTTTATAGCACAGGAATTAAGAGAATATATGGCTAAACTTGGTATTAAGACAATAGACGAACTTGTTGGTAGAGTTGATTTATTAAGTTCTTCTGAATATGCTGATGAAAAAGGTATAGATTTATCAAAGATTCTTGACACAACTTATGTAAAAGAGAAACATCGGGTATTCGAGCCTAAAAGTGCATATGATTTTCAGCTTGAGAAGACTGTAGATATGAAAGTGCTTTTGAAAAAATTAAAACCGGCGCTTGAGACAGGACAGAAGAGAAGCATTGAAGTTGATGTTAAAAATACAGACAGGTCTTTTGGAACAATTTTTGGTTCAGAGATTACTAAAAAATATCATGACAAACTTGCTGAAGATACATTTACAATTAAATGTAAAGGTGCTGGAGGTCAAAGTTTTGGAGCTTTTATACCTAAAGGGCTTACACTTGAACTTGTAGGTGACAGCAATGATTATTTTGGAAAAGGTCTTTCTGGCGGAAAATTAGTGGTATATCCGCCTACAGGAGTTAAGTATAAAAAGGATGAAAATATTATTATAGGTAATGTTGCTTTGTATGGCGCCACAAGCGGTGATGCATATATAAACGGAGTTGCCGGTGAGCGATTCTGTGTTAGAAATTCAGGAGCAAAAGCAGTAGTAGAAGGTGTTGGAGATCATGGATGTGAATATATGACAGGGGGATGCGTAGTTATTCTTGGAACTGTAGGCAAGAATTTTGCCGCAGGAATGAGCGGAGGTATAGCCTATGTTCTTGATGAGAACAATGATTTCTACACTAAAGTAAACAAAGAGATGGTTTCATTGGAGGAAATTACTTCAAAATATGATGTTCTTGAACTAAAAGATATGATACATGAGCATATCACTTATACAAATTCTGAAAAAGGCAAGCTTATTTTGGATGATTTTAGTAATTATCTTCCTAAGTTTAAGAAAGTAATACCACATGATTATAACCAGATGATGATGACGATTGTACAGATGGAAGAAAAAGGTCTAAGCAGTGAGCAGGCGCAGATTGAGGCCTTTTATGCCATTACAAATAGCTAGGAGGTAAGAGAAGATGGGAAAGCCAACCGGATTTATGGAATATGAAAGAAGAACGAGTGAGACGGTAAAACCAGAGGCAAGAATTAAAAATTTTAAAGAATTCCATATTGCTCTGCCTTTAGAAGAACAAAAGATGCAGGGTGCAAGATGTATGGAGTGTGGAGTTCCGTTTTGTCAGTCGGGTAAGATGCTTGGCGGTATGGCTAGCGGATGTCCGCTTCATAATCTTGTTCCTGAGTGGAATGATTTAGTGTACCATGGGAATATGGAGGAAGCTTATTATCGTTTGAAGAAGACTAACAGTTTTCCGGAGTTTACTTCCAGGGTTTGTCCCGCTCTCTGTGAAAATGCGTGTACGTGTGGTCTTTATGATGAGCCGGTATCTACAAAAGAAAATGAACATGCTATTATTGAGTATGCATATAAGAAAGGTTATGCTGCTGCAAATCCTCCCAAAATCCGTACTGGCAAAAAAGTTGCTGTTATAGGTTCTGGACCTTCAGGTCTGGCAGTTGCGGATCAATTAAACCACAGAGGGCATTCGGTTACTGTTTTCGAACGTTCTGACAGATTAGGCGGTCTGTTAATGTATGGAATACCAAATATGAAACTTGACAAGTCTGTAGTTGACAGGAAAATTAATATAATGAAAGAGGAAGGGATTGAATTTGTAACAAATGCTGATGTTGGAGGTAATTATAAAGCAGCAGATATTTTAAAGAAGTATGACCGCGTAGTGCTGGCTTGCGGATCTTCTAATCCAAGAGATATAAAAGTTCCGGGAAGAGATGCTAAAGGAATATATTTCGCTGTAGATTTCCTTAAAATGACAACGAAAAGTCTTCTGGATTCTAATTTTTCAGACAAGAAATTTATACCAGTAGAAGGGAAAAATGTAGTTGTTATCGGCGGAGGCGATACAGGCAATGATTGTGTTGGAACGTCAATTCGTCTTGGAGCTGCGAGCGTGACACAGCTGGAGATGATGCCTAAGCTTCCTGATAAACGTGCAGAGAATAATCCTTGGCCTGAGTGGCCTAAGGTCTGTAAGACAGATTACGGACAGGAGGAGGCAATTGCTGTATTTGGTCATGATCCTAGAATTTATAAAACAACAGTAACTGAATTTATAAAAGATAAAAACGGCAATGTAAAAAAAGCTAAGATCGTATCGCTTGAGAGTAAAGTTGATGAAAAGAGCGGACGTATGATGATGATGCCTGTTGAAGGAACAGAAAGAGAAATTAAGGCTGATTTAGTACTAATTGCGGCAGGTTTTCTTGGAAGTCAGGACTATGTGACAAAAGCTTTTGGTGTCGAGGTGAATGAGCGGACAAATGTAAAGACAGAGAGCGGTAAATATCAGACGAATGTGAAAAATGTTTTTACTGCAGGTGATATGCATCGTGGTCAATCTCTTGTTGTGTGGGCAATTCGAGAGGGACGTGAGGCTGCAAGAGAGATAGATGAAAGCTTAATGGGATACACAAATTTGTATGTTCAGTAAAAAATTTATAACTTTAATTTGGGAATTTGTTGAAATTATAACTTTATTTTAGTAAGTGAATTTGGAAATTGATAAAACCTTGCAGTTGACTGGACATCTGCAAGGTTTTTATATGTTTTGCTAAGTTTGCTGCTGACATGTTAAAGCTTTTATCAGCTATCGTCGTGAGAAGGATACATGTTTAAGTTAAGGATAACAGTGAAAAACAAGTAAAATCCA
Source organism: uncultured Lachnospiraceae bacterium (assembly GCA_949743325.1). Classification (GTDB taxonomy): domain Bacteria; phylum Bacillota; class Clostridia; order Lachnospirales; family Lachnospiraceae; genus CAJJNI01. Next base: position 124,180 of record CATJTQ010000130.1, on the reverse strand, counting down.
ATAACTTCTGGTATGTAATTAAAGTACAAAATAACAGTTTAATTATGTGAAATTATACGTTATATAGGGGTTATGACTGAATTTATATGTTAAATTTTAGTATTGAAAAAATAATCAACATAGTCTATAATTATATTCAATGTTTAAAAATGCCTTAAGAAGCAAGGCTGAATAAGGGAAGTACCCTGTTGGTAAATCAATACGCAGAAAAAACAAGGCATTAATTAGGATAGGAAAGGAAGATTTGCATGAATTACAATGTGGCTGTCATTTCTGGAGACGGAATAGGTCCTGAGGTTGTTGCAGAAGCTAAAAAAGTTTTAGATAAAGTTGCAGATAAATTTGGACATAAGTTTAATTATGAACATATTTTAATGGGAGGCGCTTCAATTGATGTACATGGTGTTCCTCTTACAGATGAGGCAATTGAATCTGCTAAAGCAGCAGATGCGGTTCTTATGGGTTCAATTGGCGGCAATACATCAACTTCGCCATGGTATCAGCTGCCTCCTGAGAAAAGACCTGAGGCCGGACTTTTGAAATTAAGAAAGTCACTTAATCTGTTTGCTAATTTAAGGCCAGCTTATTTATATGAAGAGCTTAAAGAGGCTTGTCCTCTGAGAAATGATATAATTGGCAGTGGGTTTGATATGATGATTATGCGTGAGCTAACAGGAGGACTGTATTTTGGTGAGCGCCAAACTAAAGAAATTGATGGTGTAATGACTGCTGTAGATACATTAACTTACAATGAAAATGAGATCAGAAGAGTCGCAGTGCGAGGATTTGATATTGCCATGAAGAGACGCAAGAAAGTTACAAGTGTAGATAAAGCAAATGTTTTGGATTCTTCAAGGCTTTGGAGGAAGATTGTTGAGGATGTGGCAAAGGATTATCCAGAAGTTTCATATGAACATATGCTTGTAGATAATTGTGCAATGCAGCTTGTAAAAAATCCAGGTCAGTTTGATGTTATTTTGACAGAAAATATGTTTGGGGATATTTTGTCAGATGAGGCGAGTATGGTGACAGGTTCAATAGGGATGCTGTCTTCGGCAAGTTTGAATGAAACAAAATTTGGATTATATGAGCCAAGCGGCGGTTCTGCACCAGATATTGCAGGGAAAGGTATTGCTAATCCGATCGCAACAATTCTTTCTGCGGCTATGATGCTTCGTTATAGTTTTGATTTGGATAAAGAGGCTGATGCAGTGGAAGCAGCGGTTAAGCAGGTATTAAAGGATAATTACAGAACAATAGATATAATGCCGCAAGCAGATAAAGATAAAATTAAAGTAACACAAGTCGGAACAAGCCAGATGGGTGATCTGATTTGTGATAGAATATAGAAAAATGCATTATAGAGGAAAGGAATGGAACATATGAAGAGTGATAATGTTAAGAAAGGGATGCAGCAGGCACCTCATAGAAGCCTTTTTAATGCACTGGGCTTCACAGAAGAAGAAATGAAAAAACCTATGGTTGGTATTGTCAGTTCATATAATGAGATAGTACCAGGACATATGAATTTAGATAAAATAGTCAACGCAGTTAAATTAGGAGTTGCAGAGGCTGGAGGCGTGCCGGTAGTGTTTCCTGCAATAGCTGTTTGTGATGGTATTGCGATGGGACATATCGGTATGAAATATTCATTGGTTACAAGAGATTTAATTGCAGATTCTACAGAGTGTATGGCACTTGCTCATCAATTTGACGCTCTAGTAATGGTGCCGAACTGTGATAAAAATGTTCCGGGTCTGTTGATGGCGGCGGCAAGAATTAATGTTCCTACAGTATTTGTGTCAGGTGGTCCTATGCTTGCAGGTCATGTAAAAGGACAGAAGAGAAGTCTCTCTTCAATGTTTGAAGCTGTAGGTTCACATGCAGCTGGGACGATGACAGAGGAGGATGTCCGTGAATTTGAACAGAAAGCATGTCCGACATGTGGTTCATGTTCTGGAATGTACACAGCTAACTCAATGAATTGTCTGACAGAAGCTCTGGGTATGGGTCTTGGAGGAAACGGAACTATACCAGCTGTTTATTCAGAGAGAATAAAACTTGCAAAACATGCCGGAATGGCAGTTATGGATATGTACAACAAAAATATATGTCCTAGAGATATAATGACAAAAGAGGCAATTTTAAATGCTCTTACAGTAGATATGGCGTTAGGATGCTCAACTAATTCAATGTTGCATCTTCCTGCAATAGCCCATGAAGTTGGTTTTGATTTTGATATTTCATTTGCTAATACAATTAGTGAAAAAACTCCTAATCTTTGTCATTTAGCTCCTGCTGGTCCTACTTATATGGAAGACTTAAATGAAGCTGGCGGAGTATATGCGGTTATGAAAGAGTTGGCTGATATAGGTCTTCTCAACACAGAATGTATAACTGTTACAGGAAAGACAGTCGCTGAAAATATTAAAAACTCAGTAAATAGAGATACAGAAGTAATCCGTACAGTTGATAATCCTTACAGTAAAACAGGTGGGCTTGCAGTATTAAAAGGCAATCTTGCTCCTGACGGCAGCGTTGTTAAGCGTTCGGCTGTTGTTGAGGAAATGATGGTACATGAAGGTCCTGCCAGAGTGTTTGATTGTGAGGAAGATGCAATTGAAGCAATAAAAGGCGGAAAAATAGTATCAGGCGATGTTGTGGTAATTCGTTATGAGGGACCAAAAGGCGGACCTGGTATGAGAGAAATGTTAAATCCTACTTCAGCTATAGCCGGAATGGGCTTAGGTTCAAGCGTGGCGTTAATTACAGATGGACGTTTTTCGGGTGCATCAAGAGGAGCATCAATTGGTCACGTTTCACCTGAAGCTGCGGTTGGAGGTCCAATAGCATTAGTTAGAGAGGGAGATATAATAAAGATTGATATTCCTAATATGAAGTTGAACATAGATATCTCAGAAGAAGAGATGGCAGCAAGAAAGGCTGAGTGGAAGCCTAGAGAACCGAAAGTAACTACAGGATATCTTAGAAGATATGCCGCACAGGTTACAAGCGGTGATAAGGGAGCAGTAATGAAACTGCCGGAGAATTAAGATACAAATATTATTATATAAAAGTACGGGAGGAATGTGTGAAAATGCGGTTAAATGGTTCAGAAATAGTAATTGAATGTTTAAAAGAGCAGGGTGTTGATACTGTATTTGGATATCCGGGCGGTACAATTTTAAATATTTATGACGCTTTATATAAACATGGAAATGAAATAACACATTATTTAACATCTCATGAACAAGGCGCTGCACATGCGGCGGATGGTTATGCGAGGGCGACAGGAAAAGTTGGGGTATGTATGGCAACATCTGGTCCTGGAGCAACTAATTTAGTTACTGGAATTGCAACAGCCAATATGGATTCAGTTCCGCTTGTTGCAATTACGGCAAATGTCGGAGTTTCTCTGCTTGGAAAGGATACATTTCAGGAAGTAGATATTGCAGGTGTTGCAATGCCAATAACAAAATATAGTGTTATTGTAAAAGATATTGAGAAATTAGCGCCAGCGATTAGAAGAGCCTTTAAAATTGCACAGTCTGGAAGACCGGGAGCTGTTTTAGTAGATATAACGAAAGATGTTACTTCTAATATTACAGAATATACACCGCAGAAACCAGAGCCAATAGAAAGGCTGACGTCTAAGATAAAAGAAGAAGATTTAAAAGTTGCAGCAGAGTTAATTAATGCGGCAAAGAAGCCATATATATTTGTTGGCGGCGGTGTTAATATATCAGATGCCTCAGAAGAATTGATGACATTAGTAAAGAAAATTCAGGCGCCGGTTTGCGACACTCTTATGGGGAAAGGCGCGTTTCCAGGCACAGAGGAATTGTATACAGGTATGCTTGGAATGCATGGAACGAAAACATCAAATCATGGTGTTACAGAGTGTGATCTTTTAATAACATTAGGCGCAAGATTTTCTGATCGTGTTACTGGAAATGCTAAAATGTTTGCAAAGAATGCCAAGATACTGCATATTGATATAGATGAGGCTGAAATAAATAAAAATATAGCTTCTTATGCAAGTGTAGTAGGAGATGTTAAGGAAGTTCTTAAGCGTCTTATTCCGCTTGTAAATGAAAAAAATCATGATGAATGGATTACTTATTTAAAAGATTATGAGAAAAAATTCCCGTTAAACTATGATGACAGTTCTCTAACAGGACCTGGAATTATTGAAGAGATTTATAAAGTTACAGATGGTAAAGCTGTTATTACAACAGATGTAGGACAGCATCAAATGTGGGCGGGACAATTTTATAAATATACTAAGAGTAGGACATTTATTACTTCCGGTGGACTGGGAACTATGGGTTATGGTCTTGGGGCTGCAATTGGAGCTCAGGTTGCCTGCCCTGATAAACAGGTAATAAATATTGCCGGAGATGGATGTTTCCGTATGAATCTAAATGAGATTGCAACAGCTTCAAGATATAACATTCCTATAATACAAGTTGTAATTAATAACCATGTTTTAGGAATGGTACGTCAGTGGCAGACTCTTTTCTATGGAAGAAGATATTCACAGACAATTCTTGAGGACAAAGTTGATTTTGTTAAAGTATCGGAAGGTCTCGGGGCAAAGGCTTACAAAATTACAAACAGAGAAGAATTAAAGGATGCGTTGCAGAAGGCATTGCAGGAAAATGGACCGGTTGTGCTCGAATGTATCATTGATTCAGATGACAAAGTATTTCCGATGGCAGGTCCTGGAGCACCAATTGAGGAATGTTTTGATGCTGAGGACATTAAGACTGGAAAAGTTAAATTTAATTAATAGACAACTTGAATAAATGGAGGAAATAAAAAGATGAGTAGAGTTTATAATTTTTCAGCAGGTCCGGCTGTGCTTCCAGAAGAGGTGTTACAAGAAGCTGCAGAAGAGATGCTGGACTATAATGGTACAGGAATGTCCGTTATGGAAATGAGCCATCGTTCAAAGGCTTATGATGATATTATCAAAACGGCTGAGAAGGATTTAAGAGACCTTATGGATATTCCTGATAATTATAAAGTATTATTCTTGCAGGGCGGTGCTTCACAGCAGTTTGCTATGATTCCGATGAACTTGATGAAAAATAAAGTTGCAGATTATATTGTGACAGGACAGTGGGCTAAGAAGGCGTATCAGGAGGCTTGTAAGTATGGTAAAGTAAATAAAATTGCAACTTCAGAGGATAAGACATTTTCTTATATACCTGATTGTTCAGATTTACCTATAAGCGAAGATGCCGACTATGTATATATTTGTGAAAATAACACTATTTATGGTACAAAATATAAAAAACTTCCTAATACAAAAGGTAAAACACTGGTTGCTGATGTATCGTCATGTTTTCTTTCCGAGCCAGTAGATGTTTCAAAATATGGCATTATATATGGCGGAGTTCAGAAAAATATTGGACCGGCCGGTGTTGTAATTGTAATTATACGTGAGGATTTAATAACAGAAGATGTTCTTGAGGGAACGCCTACAATGCTGCAGTATAAGATACATGCAGATGCCAATTCATTGTATAATACCCCTCCTGCATATGGTATTTATATTTGTGGAAAAGTATTTAAATGGATTAAGAAAATGGGTGGACTTGCTGCAATGAAAGAACATAATGAAAAGAAGGCAAAAATTCTTTATGATTTCTTAGATGAGAGCAATCTATTTAAAGGAACTGTCGTAAAAGAAGACCGTTCACTTATGAATGTTCCGTTTATAACGGGTGACGAGCAGTTAGACGCAAAATTTGTTAAAGAGGCAAAAGAAGCTGGTTTTGAGAATCTAAAAGGACATAGAACAGTTGGCGGAATGAGAGCCAGTATTTACAATGCAATGCCGATTGAAGGTGTTGAAAAGCTTGTAGAGTTTATGAAAAAGTTTGAAAAGGAAAACGCATAAATTGATAATTTATGTAGATAAAAATGAAAGAAGGAAAAGAAATGTTTAAGTATAGCTGTCTAAATCCAATTGCGAATGTTGGATTAGATTTGTTTACAGATAATTATGAAAAAGTAGAAGATATAAATAATTCAGATGCAGTTTTAGTCCGCAGTGCTTCTATGCATGATATTGATTTGCCGGATTCTCTTCAAGCCATAGCAAGAGCAGGAGCCGGAGTCAATAATATTCCGCTTGAAAAATGTGCGGAAAGAGGAATTGTAGTATTTAATACTCCAGGAGCAAATGCCAATGGAGTTAAGGAGTTGGTTTTTGCTGGTATGCTGTTGGCATCACGCGATATTGTCGGCGGAACAAATTGGCTTAATGAAGTAAAGGATGAAGAAGATATTGCCAAAATGGCGGAAAAACAAAAAAAACAATTTGCAGGATGCGAGCTGAAAGGTAAAAAGCTTGGTGTTATTGGTCTTGGGGCAATTGGAATTAAAGTTGCAAATCTTGCAGTTCATTTTGGCATGGAAGTGTATGGTTATGATCCATATATATCTGTTGATGCTGCGTGGAAATTGTCCAGAAACATTAAACATATACAAAATGTAGAAGATATATACAGAGAATGCGATTTTATTACAATTCATGTTCCGCTTCTTGACCAAACAAGAAAGATGATAAGCGAAGAGGCAATCGGAATGATGAAAGAAAATGCAGTTGTTCTTAATTTTGCCAGAGATTTGCTTGTAGATGAAGTCGCGATGGTAAAGGCATTAAATGAAGGAAAAATTAAACGATATGTCAGTGATTTTCCTAATCAGGTAACTGCCGGAAATGATAAAGTTATTCTTATTCCGCACCTTGGCGCTTCAACGGAAGAGTCTGAAGATAACTGTGCAGTAATGGCTGTAAAAGAAGTAATGGATTTTATGGAAAATGGAAATATACGCAATTCAGTAAATTATCCTGCTTGTGATTTGGGTCCGGTGGAATCAAACGGTAGAGTTGCTGTATGTCATAAAAATATTCCTAATATGATAAGTCAGTTTACTTCAATACTTGCATCAGAGGGTATTAATATACCTAATATGATGAATAAGAGCCGAGGAGATTACGCATATTCACTGCTTGATACTGATACAGAAATTTCAGCACATGCAGTAGAGAGAATAGCTGCTGTTAAGGGAGTATTAAATGTACGTATTGTAAAATAGGAGGATTATACTTTGTCAAAGATAAAAGCTTTTTGCTGTATCAGACCGAGAGAAGATTTAGCAGAGAAAATTGCTGCACTGCCGTATGATGTTTACAACCGCGAGGAAGCTAAGAAAACAGTTGCCTTAAATAATTTATCATTTCTTAAAATTGACCGTGCCGAGACACAATTTGATGACAGTATTGACACGTATGCAGATTGTGTGTATGAAAAGGCAAGAGAGCAGCTTGATGATATGATAGAAGAAGGATTATTTGTTACAGATAATACAAGTGCTTATTATATATACGAACTTACAATGGATGGCAGAACACAGACTGGAATAGCAGCCTGTGTTTCTATCGATGATTATGTGAATAATGTAGTAAAGAAACATGAGAACACGAGAGCAGATAAAGAAGTGGATCGTATTCGTCATGTGGATACTTGTAATGCGCAGACTGGTCCTATCTTTCTTGCCTATCGTTCAAATAATATAATAAATGAAATTGTAAGTAAGAAAAAGGAAGAGAAACCATTATACGATTTTACATCAGAAGACGGTGTAAGACATACTATTTGGAAAATTGACGAGCCAGAAAATGTATCAGCTATATACAACACATTTGATTCTATTCCGGATATCTATATTGCAGACGGACATCACAGAGCAGCTTCTGCTGTTAAAGTAGGTTTAAAGAGACGGCAGGAAAATCCAGGATTTACAGGGGAAGAGGAATTTAATTATTTTCTTTCAGTTTTATTCCCAGATGATCAGCTTATGATAATGGATTATAATAGAGTAGTAAAAGATTTAAATGGGTTATCAAAAGAGGAATTTTTAATTAAACTTGCTGAAAAATATGATTTCGAGGAAGTAGAAGGAGAATATAAACCTGTTAAGAAGGGTGAAGTTGGAATGTATATTGATGGCAGCTGGTATAAGCTGGAGGTACATGAAGAACTTGTAAGTGATGATCCTGTAGCAGGGTTAGATGTATCAATTTTACAAAATGAACTTTTGTCTCCTGTACTTGGTATTGGAGATCCAAAAACTGATAAAAGAATAGATTTTGTAGGCGGTATCCGCGGACTTAAAGAGTTGGAGCACAGAGTAAATGACGATATGACAATTGCCTTTGCAATGTATCCGACTTCAATTTCAGAATTATTTGGTGTTGCGGATGCAGGCCTGCTTATGCCTCCTAAATCAACATGGTTTGAACCTAAACTGAGAAGCGGATTATTCATTCATAAATTAGATTAAATCATTTGTATATATTTTTGAAAAAAAGGGATAAAAAAGTACAAGTTATAACTGGAAAATATATTATATATATATAAAATTGTAAAATATAGGGAATATTTTGCTTAAAACCTTGCTTTTTTTCTAAAAGTATTATATAGTGAAGAAGAATAATAAGTGTTATATCAGGAGGGATGCTGAAAATGGCAGACAATAAAAAAGTAACTACTGCGACTGAGAAGACAGCAAAGGGAACAGCTGCAAAAACTGTAGCAACAGTTAAGGCAGAAGCTAAAAAAGCAGATAAGGTAAATGAAGAAATCGCAGATAGTGAAAAAAAAGAAGAAGCTAAATCAGAGGAAGTAAAAAAAGCGGCAAAGGAGACAGTGGCTAAAGTGACAACTCCAAAGAAAAAAGCTACAACTAAGACAGCTGCAGCTAAGAAGACAGAGGAAAAATCAGTAGAGAAGGAAGCTTCTGCTAAGGTTTCTACAAAGTGTAAAATAGCAAAAGTTTATGTACAGTATGATAGCAATGAGGCAAGTCAGGAAGATTTGCTTAAAAGAATTTTAGAGAAATGGGTCGCTGAAACAGGCAAGAAAGAAAGTGCTGTTAAGACGTTTGAAGTCTATATTAAACCTGAAGATAATGCAGCTTATTATGTAATTAATGGACAGGGCAGCAGTATAAATTTATTCTAATCAGTAATTTAACACAGTTATGAGAAATTTAAGGTTACAAGTACAGTGGTGCTTGTAACTTTTGTCTATAAAGAAAAATTTATACAGTAAAGAGGAGAGAGTCTATGGGAAAAATTCTAGATAATTTAATGGACTGGAGAGCAATTGAAGATATCTGTTACGGTGAATCTGACAATCCTCATGAGATTTTAGGTGCACACAGAGTAAAGAATGGAACTCTTATTCAGGCTTATTTTCCTGATGCAGATGATGTTATTATAGAATTTGATACTGAGGCGAAACCTGTAAAGATGGTGAGCCAGGAACAGGATTTCTTTGCCGCTTTTATTTCTAAAAATACTAAATTTGAGAAATACCATTATGTTGTTGAATACGATAAGAAGAGAGAAGTAGTAGATGATGCATATAATTTTCAGCCTCAAATACAGATTGAAGAATTAGATAAATTTAATCATGGTATTCATTACAATTCTTATGATATACTTGGAGCAAGACAGTGGGAGATAGATGGAATAGAAGGAGTATTATTTACAGTGTGGGCTCCTAATGCGTTAGCGGTAAGCGTTGTGGGTGACTTTAATCACTGGCTCGACAAGGCTAATCCTATGAGAAGATTGTGGGACAGCGGAGTTTTTGAATTGTTTGTTCCTGGGCTTGGTGAAGGCTGTATATATAAATTTTCTATTCTTTATAAAGATGGAAATAGAATTTTAAAATCAGATCCATATGGATTTATGACAGAAAACAAAAATGAAAAAGCATCAATAGTAACTGATATAGACAAATATAAGTGGAATGATAATAAGTGGCTTGACGTCAGGAAAAAATATAATATTAAATCTGAGCCAATGTCAATATATGAAGTACATTTAAGTACATTTGATACAGATTGTAAAGATTATGAGGAGCTTGCGGAAAAAATAGCAGATCATGTATCAGAGTGTGGATATACACATGTACTGTTAATGCCTATTATGGAGTATGTAGAAACTGATAATGGATATCGTACATTTTCAAATTATGCACCATGTATTAACTATGGAAAGCCTAGAGATTTTCAAAAGTTTATAGATTACTTTCACAGTAAAAACATTGGTGTTCTTCTTGAGGTATCTTTTTTTGGCTTTCCTCTATATGAGAGCGGGTTATCTCAGTTTGACGGTACTTGGCTTTATGAGCACATGGATAGAAGGCAGGGATATCATCCATTGTTTGATATGGCAATATATAATTATGCAAGACCGCAGGTTACAGATTTCTTAATTTCAAATGCCTTTTTCTGGGCAGAAAAATATCATATTGATGGTCTGTTTGTACACAGGGTTGATTCTGTGCTTTACTTGGATTATTCAAAGTCAGAAGGTCAGTGGCTTCCTAATATATATGGAGGAAATGAAAATTTAGATGGAATAGAATTTTTTAAACATTTAAATTCAGTGTTTAAGAAAAAATATCCTGATGTAGTTTTAATTGCAGAAGATAATTCAGGATGGCCTTTAGTGACTGAGGATGTTAAAAAAGGCGGTCTTGGATTTGATTTGAAATTAAATTTTGGATGGAGCAGAGAGACTTTTACATTTATGGGAACAGACCCATTGTTTAGAAGCGGTCTGTACAATACACTCTCAAATTCAATGTTATATCAATACAGTGAAGATTTTGTGCTTCCTGTATCACATAAGAGTACATTGAGTGCGTTTGGATGTATAAAGAACTTATTGCCGGGAAGTGATAAAGTTCAGTATGCGAATATTAAGGCATGGTATGCATATATGTATACACATCCAGGTAAAAAGCTTTTATTTATGGGTCAGGATATAGGATATGATAAAGAGTGGGATTACTCAACGCCATTGTCTCAGTCAGAGTTTGAGGAAGAAAGATATGAAGATATGAGAGCTTTTATTCAGAAGCTAAATGAACTGTACCGCAGCAATAAGGCTCTGTATGAGAGTGACAGTGAAGAAGATAGCTTTATGTGGCTAAATGCGATGAACAGTGAAGAAAATATACTTACCTTTATCAGAAGCGATATTAGCGGAAATGAGAAGATGTTAGTTGTTGCTAATTTTGTGCCTGTTGTTCATGAATCTCATTTAATTGGAGTTCCTTTTGCCGGAAAATATAAAGAAATATTTAATACTGATGATATTTCTTTTGGAGGAGAAGGAATTATCAATCCTAGAGTAAAGACATCCAAAGTAGAACCAGCAGATGGTTTTGAAAATTCAATTAAGATAAAGATAGCGCCTATGTCAGTCGCTGTTTTTAAGTATGTAAAAGCAAAGTAAATAAATTTATATATTTATTTCTGCAAGAAATTAGTACAATAGACATGTTTATATAGATTTTAAACTAATGTTTTATTGTTTATAATTTAAATAAAGAGGTGATATTTTATGAGTTGGCTTGCTATTACTGCCACAAGTGCATCGTCTGTAATTTCTAATTCTATTGCGGCCACTCCGACGTCTGATGTTATTGTCTCTGATACAAGTGTTGAGGATGTGGCGGAAGATGTTATTGAAACTGTATCTGAAAATATTGAAGGAGTTCAGGAACAGACAAATATTTTTATAGAATATGTTATGAATCATGTACCTGACATGATTTCTTTTGGAATAAGAATTTTAGTAGCTATAATAATTTTCTTTATTGGCAAAAAAATAATTAAGACTGTAAGAAAAATTGTTAAGAGATCTTTGACAAAAGCAAATGCAGATATTGGAGTAATGCAGTTTTTAGATGCTTTAGTAAATGCAATTATGTATTTTTTACTTATCGTTATTATTATAAGCAGGTTTGGAATTGAAGCTTCATCGTTGATGGCAATTGTTGGTTCTGCAGGTTTGGCAGTTGGTTTAGCACTTCAGGGAAGTCTTGCAAATTTTGCAGGCGGAGTGCTTATTCTCTTGCTGAAACCTTTTAAAGTAGGAGATTACATTATTGCCAATGAGGAAGGAACTGTTGCAGAGATTCATATATTTTATACTAAGCTCGTTACAGCTGACAATAAACTTATATATATTCCGAATGGAACCTTGTCAAACAGCAATATAACAAATGTTACATCGCAGGATATAAGAAGAGTGGATTTGTGTGTGGGCATAAGTTATAATTCAGATTTACAGCTTGCAAAAAATATTTTGTTGGACATTGCACAAAATTATGATAAAATTCTTAAAGATAAAGATATCAATGTATTTGTAAATGAGCTTGCTGCAAGTGAGGTGAGTTTGGGGCTTCGTATATGGGTTAATACAGAAGATTATTGGGATGCGAAGTGGACACTGACTGAGAAAATCAAGCTCACTTTTGATGAAAAAGGAATAGAAATTCCATATAATCAGCTAGATGTTCATTTATTACAATAGTTGCAATACACATACGAAAGAGCGGATATCATACTTATTGAAGTTAGATATCCGCTTTATACCCGAAAACAATGAGAATAACAGACATGTGTATATGGATAATGGACGTTTGCTGCAGATAATTATTCAAAGGCTTTGAAGGGCAAATTTAATTTTAAGTTGGAGGATATAAATGGCACTGCAAAATAAATTAGGGATAACTGAATCGTCAGAATTGGCGAGAGAAGAAGAACGTATTAGTAAATTAAGGGCTATAGAGTTGTTTGAGAGGAATATTATTGATGATTTGGAAGTTGGAAGTTTTAAAAGTCTTGCAAAGATTCATAAGTTCCTTTTTGAAGAGATTTATGATTTTGCAGGTACTATACGGAATGTTAATATCGCAAAAGGAAATTTTAGATTTGCGCCTGTGATGTATTTGGAAGCATCATTGAATCATATTGACAGTATGCCGCAGACAACATTTGATGAGATTATAGAAAAGTATGTTGAAATGAATATTGCACATCCTTTTAGAGAAGGAAATATTATAAAATAAAAGCTTCCGATGGGACTCGAACCCACGATCTATTGATTACGAATCAATTGCTCTACCAACTGAGCCACGGAAGCATATTTAAATAAGTGCATATTACTAAAAGGTATGCACTTTAAAAGTACCAAATCATTTTAGCATAAAAGTTATTGTTGTGCAAGTGTTTTTAGGAGTATTATGGCAAATGAATGTAATAAATTATCAAAAAGAGATGGAAAAGGAAATAAATAAAATACAGAATGAAGGCATTGTTCCAACACTTCTTCTGCACAGTTGCTGTGCTCCCTGCAGCAGTTACTGTATAGAATATTTATCTGAGTATTTTAAAATTACTGTTTTGTATTATAACCCTAATATTTATCCACAGGAGGAATATGAAAAGAGGGTGTTAGAACAGCAGGAGTTTATAAAAAAATTTCCTGTAAAAAATACTGTAAGCTTTATTGAGGGTCATTATGATACGAATAGATTTTATGAAACAGTTAAGGGATATGAGAAATGCCAAGAAGGAGGAGAACGCTGCTTTTTATGTTACAGATTAAGGCTTGAGGAAACAGCAAAATATGCTGTCAATAAAGGGGTTGACTATTTTACAACGACATTGTCAATAAGTCCGTTAAAAAATGCCACTAAATTAAATGAAATAGGATTAGAAATTGCAAGAAAATATGGAATTAAATATCTATATTCTGACTTTAAGAAAAAAAACGGATATAAGCGTTCATCTGAAATATCTAATGAGTATGGTATGTATAGACAAAACTACTGCGGCTGTATATTTTCTGTGAGGGATTCAGATTAATAAATATTTTGTACGTCTTATTTTTAAATATACATGTGGCTGTGAAAATTGTAATTGATATAATTTATATTAATAAAAATTTATTACTTGAACACAATTAAAACATAACTGTTGGTTATAATCTGTTAAAAAGATTATTTGGATATAATTGCAAAGTTGGAGGTGCTGATTTATGGGCAATTTTCGTGAAAAGCTTCAGAGGTTTATGTATGGGCGATATGGAAATGATAAGTTTAATATGTTTTTAATGTTTGCAGCTCTTGTAGTGCTTATTATTTCATGGTTTACAAGCAGATATATAAGTCTATTTGCCATAGCAATACTTGTCTATTCTTATTATCGTATGTTTTCCAGAGACTATGCCAAACGTTCGGCAGAAAATACAAAATATATAAACATTACTTTTCGTCTGCGTGGTTTTTTTGCTCGTTATAAGAAAATGTGGGAACAGCGAAAAACTTATAAATTTTTCAAATGTCCATCATGTAAGCAGCAGGTTCGTGTACCGAGGGGGCATGGGAGAGTTGAAATTACTTGTCCTAAGTGCAGGGCAAATTTTCAGCGTACAACTTAAGGAGCAGTTTTATGTTTGGTTATGTATTAATTAATAAGCCTGAGATGAAATTTAAAGATTTTGATAAGTACCGCTCATATTACTGCGGATTATGCAAAACGATAAAAAATAATTATGGTTTTTTTTCAAGATTATGCGTCAATTATGATTTGACATTCCTTGCAATTCTGCTTTCAGGTCTCTATGAACCTATGGGTGAATGTAATTGCAGACGTTGTATTGTTCATCCGTTTAAACGTCAAAGATATTTTAATAATAAATATATTGAATATGCTGCGGATATGAATGTTTACCTTGCATATTTAAAATGTATTGACGACTGGAATGATGAGAAAAGAAAAAAAGCATATATTTACTCTAAAATAATAAGAAAAAAAGCCTTAATGATAGAAGATAAATATCCGCAAAAGACAGAGATAATTAAAGAAAAAATGAAAGAGTTATCTTTGTTTGAAAGGGAAGACAATGATGATTTAGATAAGGTTTCAGGTTCTTTTGGAACTATAATGAGAGAGATTTTTATTGTAAATGATGATGTTTTTAGTGAAGCTTTATCAAATATGGGATTTTTTCTTGGTAAATTTATATACATACTAGATGCTTATGAGGATTTGGATAGAGATAAAGAGAAAAACTGTTACAATCCTCTGAGATGCTATGAGAATAAAGATAATTATAATGAAACGATACAAAAAATTTTAGTGAGTATGATGGCAGAGTGCTGCAAATCATTTGAATATTTGCCAATAATAGAAAATATAGAGATATTAAGAAATATATTGTATTCTGGTGTATGGACAAAATACAATTTAGTTAAAACTAAGAAGAAAGAAAATAATTAAAGACAGAAGGAAATTAGTTATGGATCCGTATCAAGTGTTAGGAGTGCCTAGAAGCGCTTCTGAAGAGGAGATAAAAAGGGCATATCGGAATTTAAGCCGCAAATACCATCCAGATTCAAATATTAACAATCCTAACAGGGACAAGATTGAAGAAAAATTTAAGCAAGTACAGCAGGCATATCAGTCTGTAATGGATGAGAAACAGGGCAATGGTAATTTTGGCGGATTTTCCGGCGGTTTTGGTGATTTTGGAGGGTTTGGAAATTATGGACAGTCACATGCCGGAAGTTATGAAACTCAAGATGAAATGTATTATAGAGCTGCACAAAATTATATTCGTTCGCGCTCTTTTAAAGAAGCAATTAATGTACTTAATTCTATTTCTAATAAAAATGCTAAATGGTTCTATTTAAGTGCATATGCAAATGCAGGAATAGGAAATAATGTTAAAGCGATGGAATATGCTAGGCATGCTGTGGATCTGGACCCTAATAATGTACAATACCGTAGGCTGCTTCAGCAATTAGAAAGCGGAGGAGAGTGGTATCAGGATATGGGAAGCAGTTATGGAGATATATTTACAATGGATTCAGGATCATGCAGTAGATTTTGTCTGGGGTTGATGTTTTGTAATTTATGCTGTCCTGGAACATTTTGTCTGTAAGTTTTTAAATTTACTTGCTTTTTAAGGTGATATATGATAGACTACTATAGTGTTTAAGAGAGCATTGGCAAAGCTTGCTGCTATAGCACAGTCGGCAGTGCGCAACATTGGTAGTGTTGAGGTCACCGGTTCGATTCCGGTTAGCAGCTTTTGAAGCAATGAATATAGAGGTACTGTTGCGTTAGTGATTTATATTTCTAATGCTGCAGTGCCTTTATTGTTATATAATCAAATCCCTCGCTGATTGTTGTGGGGGATTTGATTATATTATTTATAGTACCATAAGTAATGTTCCTATTGTAATAAGAATACATCCTATAATTGATTTAACTGTGAATTGCTCATGAAGTATTATTGCTGCAAGCAGCATTGTTATTACAATACTTAATTTATCAATAGGAATTACTTTAGACGCTTCACCAATTTGAAGCGCTCTATAATAACATAACCATGAAGCTCCGGTAGCTATGCCGGATAAAATTATAAAAATCCAGCTTTTTTTGCTAATATCAAAGATACCATTATGGGTATTTGTAATAAATACCATTCCCCATGACATTAGTAAAACTACAGAGGTTCGTATAGCTGTAGCCAGCGTAGAATTTACATTATTAATTCCTATTTTAGCTAATATAGATGTAAGCGCTGCAAAGATAGATGAACATAAAGCAAAAACAAACCACATATTTTTCAACTCCAGTAAATTTTATAACAGTTTTATTTGATGTAAGGTATTCTGAAATAATAATTGTCATATAAATCAAATTAAAATTATATCTTGGTGATTTTAACAAAAGCGCTTTAATTGCTGTAAGTATAGCATATACTTCAAACTATTACAATAGATAAGGTTTTTCATCTTGACTATAATTATTTATCTCAATATAATTAATTAAAGGAGGGAATGTGTATGAAATATGATATAATTATTATTGGTTCCGGACCAGGAGGTATATTTACTGCATATGAATTAGCAAAGCAGGATGCTAATCTGAGTGTTGCAGTATTTGAAGCAGGATATGAATTGGCGAAAAGGCATTGTCCAATTGATGGAGAGCATGTAAAAAAATGTGTGGGCTGTAAATCATGTTCAATTATGAGTGGATTTGGCGGAGCTGGTGCATTTTCTGATGGGAAATATAATATTACCAATGATTTTGGAGGTACGCTTTTTCAATACATAGGAAAAAAACAGGCTACAGAGCTGATGCATTATGTAGATGAGATAAATATGTCACACGGCGGTGCCGGAAGCCGACTTTATTCTACTGCAGGGACAGATTTAAAGAAAAAATGTCTGCAAAATAAATTAAAGCTGCTGGATGCGTCGGTGCGTCATTTGGGAACAGACAACAATCTTGTAGTTTTGGGACAATTGTACAATGAACTTAGAGATAAAGTTGACTTTTATTTTGAATCGCCTGTATCAGAAATAAAAGTGTTAAATAATGGATTTTGTGTAGTAAGTAAAGAAAAAGAATATTTTTGTGATAAATGCGTAGTTTCAGTTGGAAGAAGCGGCAGTAAATGGATGGAGAAAATCTGTAAAGAGTTAAATATTGCAACTAAATCAAATAGGGTTGATTTAGGAGTGAGGGTTGAGTTGCCTGCAGTTATTTTTTCTCATTTAACAGACGAGTTATATGAGAGTAAGATTGTATATCGTACTGAGAAGTTTGAAGATAATGTCAGGACTTTTTGTATGAATCCAAACGGAATTGTAGTTAATGAGAATACTAATGGTATAATTACGGTAAATGGACATAGCTATGAAGATAAGGCAAAGCAGACTGAGAATACTAATTTTGCGCTGCTTGTCGCCAAACATTTTTCGGAGCCGTTTAAGGACAGCAACGAGTATGGTGAGAGTATTGCTAAACTTTCTAATATGCTTGGAGGAGGAGTAATTGTACAAAGGTTCGGAGATTTGGTACGCGGACGCAGAAGTAATGAGAAACGTATCGAGGAAGGTCTTGTAACTCCTACATTATCGGCAACTCCAGGAGATTTAAGCCTAGTACTGCCAAAGAGGATTTTAGATGGAATAATAGAAATGATATATGCGCTTGATAAGATTGCATTGGGAACAGCAAATGAAGATACACTTTTGTATGGTGTTGAAGTTAAATTTTACAATATGGAAGTTGAGCTGGATAATAACTTGGAGAGCTGTCATAAAGGATTGTATGTTATAGGAGACGGAAGCGGTGTGACACACTCGCTTTCCCATGCTTCTGCCAGCGGAGTTTATGTTGCTAGAAAAATAACGGGTAATTAGTGTTTTTTATGCACACAGTAAAATATTTGACATACAGATATATTAGGTGATTTTTTGTAATATATCTTATTATCTTTAAAGAAAGGGTGAATGCAAATGTCAAAATTTACTGTGCATGCGGGTCATGCGGCAGATGGTAATTTATACAGCGGTGCAGTTGGTCTGTGCAGAGAATCAGTAGAAAATAGAAAGATAAAGGATTCTGTTATAAAGTATTTAAGAATGAGCGGACATGAAGTTTATGACTGTACAGTTGACAGCGGCAGAAGTCAGTCAGCGGTTATTTCTGAAATAAAAAAGAAGATTAATTCTTATAATGGTGTGACAGCCAACATTTCAATTCATCTTAATTCATATAATGGAAGCGCTTATGGAACGGAATGTCTTGTATACTCATGGAACAGTGAGTCATATAAAATAGCGGACAGAATTTGTACTAATGTCAGCTCTTTAGGTTTTGTCAATCGAGGAAAAAAGATTAGAACAGATTTAGGTGTGTTGAAGGGAATAACAAACGGTGGTGCCAATATACTTGTGGAGACATTTTTCTGTGACAGCACCAAAGATTATAATTTATATAAAGACATAGGCGCAGATGATTTTGGAAAAAAGATAGCTGAAGCAGTTTTAAATAAAAAGATTAACTCTAATAGTGAGATTGAGCAGGCAAAGGTTCAGCTTTATGACAATAATGCTACAGATGCTCAGTTGTGGAAAATTATTCATAATTCTGATGGCACTATAGGTCTGATGAATAAAGCCTGCGGACTTATGCTTGATGTTGAGGGCGGCAGTGTTTCTAGCGGAGCGCTTGTACGTGTATATAAAGCCAATGGAAGCAAGGCGCAGAAATTCAAATTAAAACAGTATGATGGTTATGTGCCTTCATTTGTTGCACCTGTAATGATAGTACCATATGTAAATGAGACACTGAGAGTAGAGTGTGCGGGCGGCGGTAAAGAGAACGGTACAAGAATACAGACATTTACTAATAATTCATCTTCTGCACAGAAGTGGACAGTAATTGATAATGGTGATGGACATTGGAGACTTATTAATACAGGAAGCATGAAAGCTTTGGATGTTTCTGGAGGCGGAGTGTAATTATTTTTTCGTTTAAAATTATTTGGTTTAAATCGCATGTATAGATTTTTACCAGCAATAGCCAATCAGATCCAATTTTACCATACAAAATAGTCCTTTAGGGTGTGAATAATTTGTTTTTTGGCATAAATTATGCTCCCTTTCTATTATAAAGTGTTTTATGTAAAATCACTTGTATAATTGAAAGGGAGCATAAATTTTAATACAGTTTATGTAAAACTGCAATATTCGATTATTTCATAATTTATTGAGATGATAAAGTTGTTTTTTTGCTGCTTTGTAATACTAAATTATGCTTTTAAATTGATGTTGTGTTTTGATGTCTCCAATAATTGGCAGAAGAGGTCATTTGAGTAAGAAGTTAATTTGCTGCCGAAATCTCCATTAAATAATGATAGGGCTTTATCATAATTAGAGCTGAATATTGTTTCGCCATCTTCAAAAGAATCACTTTCAGGAGAAAATGAGAGTGAATTCTTATCTTCATCAAATTCTATACCAATGTCTCTTAATTTTTCAGAATTATCTTTCATCAATCCACTTAAAGATTCAAGTATTGGTAAATTAGTGTCATTCTCGTTATTATCAAAAATTTTATTAAAAGATGTCATAATTTCTTTAATATAAGTTAAAGAAGAATCTTTATTTTCAGCATTTGAAAAAAGCTTTATGTAAGTTGAAAGAGAATTTGCTGAGTTTGCCATTAGTATTTTATCTTTTTCAATATCAACCGTAGTGCGGTTAGAGATGTTAATAGTCTGAATTAAATTATCGCTGACGCTGGATTTTATTGACTTAGTATATTTATCAAATTTCATTGAAAAATCACTATCTTTTCCAAATACCGACTCAAAAGCTTTTGTGTCTTCCATATAGTCTATTTTTAATTTGCTGAAAGATAATTTTCCTTTAGAATTTTTGGTTATTCCTAATTCTTGTAATTCATCAGAATAGTCATCTAAAAGCTTATCTAATTTTTCCATACGGCGTGTAAAGCTTTTAGAGTTAATATTTTCAGAACTATCTAGTAAGTCGTTATATGAATTGACAATATTTTTAATATGTTTCTTCATATTTGTTCTGTTTGCCTTTGAATCAGTGTCAATTTTTTTTAGATTCCTTAAAGATTTTGTAAATATATCACAATGATCTTTTGCTGAAAGCTTATATTCATTTATACTTCTTCTCTCTTTATGGATTGTGAATGAATACGAACCAGTAGCATTAAGCTGCTTTAACATAGTGTCAGCTGAAATATTTATTGACATAGGAAAACCTCCTTAAAATTTAATATAACTTATAAATAATATCGGCGCAGAATATCAGAAATATAATAACAGTTATTTGTGTACTTTTTTAAAAGTGTTTGGGTAATATAGATTTATATAAAAAACAATTGATAAAGCTGTTGCTATAAGCCACCCAATAGGCCATGAAAGCCATACGCCTGTGCTTCCAAATGGATTTGCAAGTATATATGAAAGTACAACTCTGGTAATCAAATCTGTAAACGTTGCTATCATAAATGTCTTCATTGCTCCTGAACCGCGCAGCGCTCCGTCAGTAATAAGCTTTGTTCCTACAAACAAATAAAAAGGGCTTAAAATTCTAAGATATAAAATGCCCGTTTCCAGTGCTTTGCTACTCTCTGCATCCATAAACATAAGCAAAATCTGTTTTGGAAAGATAAAGAGCAGTATAAAAAATGGAATGCTAATAATCCATGCCAGCTGACATCCACAAAAATATCCTGACTTTATGCGGTCTTTTTTTCCTGCTCCGATATTTTGTGCAGTAAATCCGCTTAGTCCGTTTCCTAATGTTGAGAATGAAGTGACTGCAAACGTATTAAGCTTTAATGCCGCAGAATAACCTGCAATAACAGAAGAGCCGAAGCTGTTGATAAGTGACTGAATAAATATATTTCCTACTGAAACAAAACTTTGCTGAAGAATACTTGGTATAGACATATAGCTGACTCTCTTTAACATTTTAGCGGAAAATAGAGAAGCTTTAACTTCAGGATGAAATTTAGAAAGTCGCTTCAGCATTATAATAAATGCAAGTATACAAGAGAAGCCTTGAGCGATAAATGTTGCCCAGGCAACACCAGAAACGCCCCATTTAAAAAATTTTACAAAAATATAATCTAGTATAATATTTCCAACAGAAGACATTATTAATAGATATAACGGCGTTTTTGAATCACCAAGGGCATTAAATATCCCAGTACATATATTATATAGGAATAGAAATAATATTCCGGCTATATAGATTCTCATGTATAGCGATGCGTCAGCAAATATTTTATTGGGGGTGTGTATAAGTTTTATTAAAGGATTACAGAAAATAAAACCTGTTATAGTTAAAAATATAGATAAAATTACAATAGAAAACAGACATGTCGATATGGCTGTTTTCATAGTTTTATAATCTTTTGCTCCAAAAAGCTGTGAGATAACAACAGACGAGCCTATATTACTTCCTACGGCTATTGCAATAAAAAGCATAGTAATGGGGTAGGAAGCTCCGACCGCAGCCAGAGCATCCTCCCCCGCAAATTTTCCTGCAATCATGCTGTCAGCAATGTTATAAATTTGCTGGAACATAACGCTTATAAGCATCGGAACAGAGTAGAACCATAATTTTTTTCTTACACTGCCCTCTGTTAAGTTTGTAATCATGAATTTTCATCTTCTTCCTTTGGTAAAAAAAGGTGAACAGATTCTATTCGTTTTTTATCCATCTTATCTACCACAAGTATAACATTTGAATCCGTTGTAACACGATCGCCCTGAACAGGAAGATCTTCCAACAGTTCAATTATAAATCCGCCTATTGAATCATAGGCTTCTGATTCAAGTTCTAATCCAAGTTCATCATTTAAATCAGCAAGTTTTATTGAACCCTCTACCAAATATTCATAGTCATTGATTTTGATAATTTCATCCATTTCGTTTCCATCAAATTCATCCCGAATTTCACCGACTAACTCTTCGAGCATATCTTCCAGAGTGATAATACCAGCGGTAATGCCATACTCATCAAGAATAATAGCAATAGAGAAAGAATTGACACGCATTTCAATCAAAAGTTCTGAAGTTTTTTTCTGCTCGTATGTATAATTGGCAGGTCTCATAAAATCACGAATGGAGAAATTAGTAAAATCTTTTTGTAGAATTAAATCTTTCATGTTTAAAATACCAATTACGTTATCAGTACTTTCACTGTAAACAGGGTATCTTGTAAAACAGTCTTCCTTATAAATCTTCATTAATTCGTCATATGTGGCATCTATCGGAACAAAAGTAATATCGGCACGTGGCACCATAATTTCTTTTATAATAGAATCACCGAAGTCGAAGACATTATTTATTAGTTCCCTTTCTTCTTGTTCAATTACACCTTCCTCATGGCTGACATCGACAATTGTTCGAAGCTCGCTCTCAGTCATAGTTGCAGCATTAGCGTCAGGATCGATATTTATAATTTTTAAAAAACAACGGGAGATTAAGTTCGTTATAAATATTAATGGAGTAAATAAAAATAACAAGCTGTATATTGCCTTGCCATAGCGGAGGGACATTTTTTCTGAATTAATAGCTGCGGCGGTCTTAGGTGCAATTTCGCCGAAGATTAATAAAACAAATGTCAATACTCCGGTGGCGATACCTGCTCCATAATTATGCCAGTACTTAGTTGCCAGTACAGTGGCAATGGAAGAGGCAGATAAATTCACAATGTTATTCCCTATTAGAATAGCATTGAGCATTTTTGCCGGATTTTCCAAAACTTTGTTTACAACGATAGCCCGTTTATCTTCATTTTCTTCAATGAGGGAACGGATACGGATACGGCTTACGGTTGTTAAGGCAGTTTCTGCCGAAGAGAAAAAAGCCGATAAAATAATTAGAAATAATAAAACAATTAGCTGTATGGCGTCACTGGGATCCAATACAAATCAACTCCTTTTTAATTTAGTAAAAACAGTATAAATATACTATATATTATATCTGCTGTCAAGTGCTATGAAAAGCTTTAATTAAGTATACTTTATTAGAATGTCCATAATTTTAATGTTGAGAGAATTTTTTTTGCTAAATAATCATAATATTAACAAAAGCAAAAGGATTAAAGGTGCATGTTTTGCAGAAATCAAAGTTTATTTGTCCAATATATGGACTTGTAGCCGCATGGATAGTGTCAGCTATATTAACAATAATAATGGCATTATTTTTTTACAAATTTAATATGACAAAGGATAAGGCTCAGATTGCAGTTTTATTTGTTTATGTTATAGCCAATTTTATTGGAGGTTTTGTATGCGGAAAGATGGCGAAAACAAAAAAATTCTTGAAAGGTCTGATGAGCGGCATATTATTTTTTGCTGTTTTGCTTGCTGCATCGCTGATAGCAAATAAAGGCGGAATTTCTGAAATTTCAAATATATTGCTTACGGCGGTTTTATGCTGCGGAAGTGCAATGTTTGGCGGTATGATAAGCTGAACAAATATTAAAAAATAAAAAAAATACTTTAATATTTATCAATAATGTGCTATAATGCCAAGCAGGGATTATTATACCCTAATTTATGAGCTTATTAGCCATACAGCGAGGAGGATAAAATTATGAAGCATGTAAAGACATTACATACAAGAGACTTAAAACAGTCAATGAAGAAGGGCGGATGCGGTGAATGCCAGACTTCTTGTCAGTCTGCCTGCAAAACATCTTGTACAGTAGGAAATCAAAGCTGTGAGAATAAATAACAGCATATTTTAGTAAGTGCTAGAACATAAAAATTAACATTAAATAAGCAACGAATAGTAAATGTTTTAGATCTGACATTTGTTTATTCGTTGCTTATTGTAATGCTGTTATGTAATTGCGTTATTTCTGAGAGATTTAAAATTTGAAAGGAGAAATAAGGTAATGATTCATCAGTATAAAAGCAATGGATATTTTATTGTAATGGATATTAACAGTGGTTCAATTCATGTTGTTGATGATGTGGCATATGATATCATTGCTTTTTACCATGCCTTTATAAAAGAAAAAGACAAAACTCCGTCAACAGATGATGTTTTATCGAATTTTGGACAGAATTATAGTGAGATTGAAATTGCAGAAGCTATTGAAGATATAGAAGAACTTATAAAAGCCGAGCAGCTTTTTACAAAAGATATATATAAAGATTTTGTAATGGACTTTAAAAAGAGACCTGTTGTAGTAAAAGCGCTATGTCTGCATATTGCACATGATTGTAATCTTGCCTGTAAATATTGTTTTGCAGAAGAAGGTGAGTATCATGGAAGAAGAGCTTTGATGTCTTTTGAAGTTGGTAAGAAGGCACTTGATTTTCTTATTGCAAATTCGGGAAACCGAAAGAATTTAGAAGTGGATTTTTTTGGCGGCGAGCCTCTTATGAACTGGGAAGTTGTAAAGCAGCTTGTTGAGTATGGCAGAGAGAGAGAGGCAGAAGCAAATAAAAAGTTTCGTTTTACACTTACTACAAACGGCGTTCTGCTGAATGATGAAATATTGGACTTTGTCAACAGAGAGATGGCTAATGTAGTTTTAAGCATTGACGGAAGAGAAGCTGTTCATAATAATATGAGACCATTCCGAAATGGAAAGGGAAGTTATGATTTGATAGTACCTAAATTTATTAAGACGGCTGACAGCCGCAATCAGACAAACTACTATGTAAGGGGAACATTTACACACTATAATTTGGATTTTTCAAATGATGTGCTGCATCTTGCAGATTTAGGTTTTAAGCAGATTTCAGTTGAGCCTGTTGTTGCTCCTTCTTCTGCAGATTATGCGATAAAAGAAGAAGATATTCCAAAACTTTTGGAAGAGTATGATAATCTGGCAAAAGAAATGATTGTCCGTTATCAAAATGGAGATGATTTTAACTTTTTCCATTTTATGATAGATTTGGAAGGCGGCCCGTGTGTTGCAAAGAGGTTGTCAGGGTGTGGTTCAGGAACAGAATACTTGGCCGTCACTCCGTGGGGTGATTTTTATCCTTGTCATCAGTTTGTTGGAAATGAGGAATTTCTTCTTGGAAATGTTGATGACGGAATAGTAAACACATCTGTACGGGATGAATTTAAACTATGTAATGTTTATGCAAAAGATAAGTGTAAACAATGTTTTGCAAGATTTTACTGCAGCGGGGGATGTGCAGCTAATTCATACAATTTTCATAATTCTATTCTCGATGCCTATGATATTGGATGTGAGCTTCAGCGAAAAAGGGTAGAATGTGCTATTATGTTAAAAGCAGCAATGGCTGAGGAAGAATAATATTTTAAGAGACAATAGAAAACATATAGAAAGGATTAGAAAAATGAGTAAATCAAAAAGCAGTATTATTGTTGCCGTTACTCTTATAGTTACAATACTTTTATCATTTGTAGCTGTTATTGGTATTGGCAGTAATAAAATGGGCTCAGCTTCAAATATCAAGCTTGGTCTTGATTTAGCTGGCGGTGTAAGTATTACTTACGAAGCAACAGAAAAAAATCCATCACAGAAAGATATGACGGATACAGTTTATAAACTGCAAAAACGTGCAGAAACTTACAGTACGGAGGCGGAAGTTTACCAGGAGGGAAGTAACAGAATT
The DNA here is from genome assembly GCA_949743325.1 of uncultured Lachnospiraceae bacterium. Lineage (GTDB taxonomy): Bacteria > Bacillota > Clostridia > Lachnospirales > Lachnospiraceae > CAJJNI01. The sequence goes on along the minus strand of CATJTQ010000130.1, from coordinate 98,329 downwards.
ACTATTGAAATTCCTGGTGTTACAGATGCGGACGCAGTTTTGGAAGAACTTGGCAAACCAGGTTCTCTGGAATTTTTTGTGGCAAGTACAACTTCAGGCCAGGCAGCGGACGTTGTACTAGAAGGTTCTGCGGTAAAAAATGCTGAGGCAAAAATAACTCAGGATGAGACAACCGGAGCTAAAGATTACGTTGTAGAGCTTACGCTTACTTCTGAGGGAGCTGAGACTTTCGGTGAAGTTACAGAGGCAAATCAAGGTAAACAGATTATGATTGCCTATGATAATGATGTTATATGTTCGCCTTATGTTAAACAGGCAATATATGATGGTAAGCCTGTAATTACTGGTATGGAGAATTTTGACGCGGCTGAAGAGCTTGCTTCTTATATTCGTATCGGAGGATTATCTCTTAAACTTGAGAAAATACGTTCAAATGTTGTCGGAGCAAAACTTGGTGATGAGGCTCTTAAGACAAGCTTAATTGCAGGTGCAATAGGTTTGGCGCTTGTTATAATTTTTATGTGTGTAATGTTCAGAATTCCAGGTATTGTTTCTTCAATTGCCTTGATTTTGTATACTGTTCTTGAACTTGTAGTGTTGAACGCATTTAACATTACGCTGACGCTTCCTGGAATAGCAGGTATTATTTTGTCAATTGGTATGGCGGTAGATGCCAATGTAATTATCTTTGTCCGTATTCGTGAGGAGATTAGTTCAGGAAAGTCGGTTAAGACAGCTATAAAGACTGGTTTTTCAAAAGCGTTGTCGGCTATTGTGGACGGAAATGTTACAACGCTTATTGCAGCTTTAGTGCTTGGACTTAAAGGTTCGGGAAGTGTAAAAGGTTTTGCTCAGACTCTAGCCATCGGTATTGTAATTTCTATGTTTACGGCACTTGTTGTAACAAGACTTTTAATTAATGCTTTCTATGTTCTTGGAGCTAAGAGTGAGAAATTGTACGGCAAACAGAAAGAGAGAGCAACTATTGATTTCTTAGGAAAGAAAATGGTTTACTTTATTATTTCAGGGGCGCTTATTATTTCTGGGTTTATTGGAATGGGAGTTTATGCGGCTAAAGGTGATAACGTATTAAATTACAGTCTTGAGTTTATGGGCGGCGATACTACGCAAATAACATTTAAAGAAAATATATCTGATGATAAAATTACAAGTGAACTTATTCCGATATTTGAAGGCGTAACAGGCGATGCCAATGTTCAGAAGCAAAGAATTGAGGACAGCAATGATGTAATTATAAAGACTAGAGAACTTACAGAGGATGAGAGGGCTAAACTTAATGATGCTCTTATTGAGAAATATAATATTCAGTCATCAGATATACAGTCAGAATCGATAAGCTCAACTGTAAGCGGAGAGATGAAACGGGACGCTATTGTATCAGTTGTAATCGCAGCTGTATGTATGCTTATTTATATTTGGTTTAGATTTAAAGATATTAGATTTGCGTCAAGTTCAGTTTTGGCGCTGCTGCATGATGTGCTTGTAGTTTTGGCTTTTTATGCGATCGCAAGAGTATCAGTCGGCAATACATTTATTGCTTGTATGCTTACAATAGTAGGTTATTCAATCAATGCTACTATTGTAGTGTTTGACCGTGTCCGAGAGAATATGAGTATTTTAAGAAATAAAGGTAAGCTTGAGGAAATTGCTAATATCAGTATTACACAAACTCTTACACGAAGTGTTTACACGTCTCTTACTACATTTGTTATGGTATTGCTTCTGTGGATTTTGGGTGTATCATCAATACGTGAATTTGCAGCGCCGTTAATGGTAGGTATTGTTTGCGGATGTTATTCTTCAGTATGTCTTGCGGCTACAATTTGGTATATGATGAAAAAATATATTGGAAAAACAGCTAAATAGTTAAATATTTCAATAAGATATTTTTTTGGGCATTCAATTTGTGATATGATTTAAAATTAGTTATAAAATGTCTGCTTATGATAGTTTGCATATTTATTCCCACAGCAATTAGAGAACTATATAAGTTTACATGGATATAAAATTAAAAAATTAATGGGTGTCAGGGTTTGACTCTGACGCCCTTATTTCTAGGGAGGAAAATAAATTGAAAAACGCAGTATTTAATATTACTGAGTATGAAAAATTTGTTACCGATAATGACTGGACGGCTGCTTTTGATAAAGCTGTGAATGATATTGCGGAAAATAATGGCGGTACTTTGTTTGTTCCGGCAGGTACATATATGACTCGTTCTATTGAGTTAAAAAGCAACATGACACTATATCTTGACAATGGTTCAGAGCTTTCTTTTTCAGATGAAATTGAAAAATATGATATATTGGAAGGGAATTTTGAGGGTATTACACGTCCAATGTTTAAGCCTTGTATATATGTGAAAGATGCAGTAAATGTTGTTATTAAAGGAGAAGGAACAATAAACGGCAACGGACGTAAATGGTGGGAAAGAATATTAGATAGAACATTGGAGGAGGCAAGACCATGTCTTGTTTATTTTGAGAATTGTGAAAATATTAAATTGTTCAGTGTAACTTTGACAAATTCTCCAGTATGGACAGTTCACCCATTATTTTGTAATAATGTAGTTGTAAGCGGTGTTACTATTAAAAATCCGGCAGACTCTCCTAATACAGATGGAATAAATCCTGATTCATGTACTAATGTCCGTATTTCTGATTGTCTTATTGACGTTGGCGATGATTGTATTGCAATAAAGTCAGGAGTAGAAGATTCTCTTGTTAAGAAAGAGTGTGAAAATATTACTATTACCAATTGTGTTATGGTACATGGACATGGCGGTATAGTTATTGGAAGTGAGGCGAGCGGAGGCGTTAAAAATTTGGTAGTGTCAAATTGTGTTTTTCAGGATACAGATCGCGGAATTCGTCTTAAAACCCGTCGTCGTCGAGGCGGCTCAATGGAGAAACTGACATTTTCAAATATAATTATGGACAGGGTTATGTGTCCTTTTGTGTTTAATATGTGTTATTTTGGTGGTAAGGTTGGTAAGGAGCCATGGGTAAGCGATATAAATCCGGCCCCTGTAGATGAAGGTACGCCAGTGATTCGGGATATGAATATTAATAATATTACAGTAATAAATGCTACAAGCTGTGCCGGAGTAATTAGCGGACTGGCAGAACAGCCTGTAGAAAATATTACTTTCTCAAATTGCAGTATAACAATGACAGATATAAAAGAGCCTGAACCGGCAGCAATGATGACACTCTTAAAGCCTACAAGCGGAGCAGGGTTTTTTATAAGAAATGCAAAAGGTTTAGTGTTTGAAAATGTTAAGTTATATAGTGTTATCGGAGCTGAATTTGATGTTGATGACAGTGTGCAGATGGAGCAGAAATTTATGTGATTGTGATTTAGTCATTTTATCTTTTAACAGTTATTGACAATATATGTCAATTATGAGAAAATATATGCGGTGTAGGGCACATAATTGTGCCTATTACAGTGGCATTAAGCCTATTATTCATTATTTTGAAAGGAGACTTATAATGATTTACACAAAGGAAGTTCAGAATATGTGCCCTGTTGCCAAGGGTGCAAAGCATGACCCAGCTCCAATTCCGGAAGAAGGTAAATGGGTTCATTCTAAGAAAGTGGAAGATATATCTGGTTTTACACATGGTGTAGGCTGGGGCGCTCCTCAGCAGGGCGCATGCAAGTTGTCTTTAAATGTTAAGAATGGTATTATTGAGGAAGCATTAGTTGAGACAATAGGTTGTTCAGGTATGACACATTCAGCAGCTATGGCAGCTGAAATTTTACAAGGCAAGACAATTCTTGAGGCGTTAAATACAGACCTTGTATGTGATGCAATTAATACTGCTATGAGAGAATTGTTTCTTCAGATTGTATATGGACGTACACAGAGCGCTTTCTCTGATGATGGTCTTGCAATTGGAGCTGGTCTTGAAGATTTAGGAAAGGGACTTCGCTCACAGGTTGGTACAATGTATGCGACAAAAGAAAAAGGCGTACGTTATCTTGAGATGGCAGAAGGTTATGTAACAGGTATTGCATTGGATGAGGACGATGAAGTTATCGGATATCAGTTCGTTTCCTTAGGAAAAATGACAGACTTTATTAAAAAGGGTGATGATCCTAATACAGCATGGGAGAAAGCTAAAGGTCAGTACGGCCGTGTTGACGATGCTGCAAAGATTATCGATCCAAGACAGGAATAGAATAGATACCGTTATGCCTTACAAATATAAGGCATAAATTATGAAAGGAGACGAAACAATGGCTTTATTTGAATCTTATGAAAGAAGAATTGATCAGATTAATGCTGTTTTAAGCAGCTATGGAATCAGCTCAGTTGAAGAAGCTGAAAAAATTACTAAAGATGCTGGACTTGATGTTTATGAGCAGGTTAAGAAAATCCAGCCTATTTGTTTTGAGAATGCTTGTTGGGCTTATACTGTAGGTGCGGCAATTGCTATTAAAAAGGGTTGTAAGAGAGCTGCTGATGCTGCGGCAGCAATTGGTGAAGGACTTCAGGCTTTCTGTATTCCAGGATCAGTTGCAGATCATCGTAAAGTTGGTATTGGACATGGAAACCTAGGTAAAATGCTGCTTGAGGAGGAAACAGAGTGTTTTTGTTTCTTAGCAGGACATGAGTCATTTGCAGCTGCTGAAGGTGCTATAGGAATTGCTGAGAAGGCTAATAAAGTTCGCCAAAAACCTCTTCGCGTTATTTTAAATGGACTTGGAAAAGATGCTGCACAGATTATTTCACGTATCAACGGATTTACATTTGTGGAGACAAAATATGACTATAAAGAAGCTGAGTTAAACGTTGTATTTGAGAAAGCTTATTCAAAGGGGCTTCGTGCAACAGTTAAGTGTTATGGCGCTGATGATGTTCAGGAAGGCGTGGCAATAATGCACAAGGAAAATGTTGGCGTATCTATAACAGGAAACTCAACAAATCCAACACGTTTCCAGCATCCGGTAGCAGGTACATATAAGAAAGAATGTATCGAGCAGGGAAAGAAATATTTTTCAGTTGCTTCAGGCGGAGGTACAGGACGTACTCTTCATCCTGATAATATGGCTGCAGGCCCTGCTTCATATGGTATGACAGACACATTAGGACGTATGCATTCAGATGCACAGTTTGCAGGTTCTTCATCAGTTCCAGCACATGTGGAAATGATGGGACTTATCGGTATGGGCAACAATCCTATGGTTGGAGCAACTGTTGCTGTGGCAGTTTCTATAGAGGAAGCTGCTAAGGCGGGTAATTTCTAAGAAATGCTATTTTTATTAGGTTTTTAATAGTAGATAGGAGTAGTGAACAATGAAAAAATGCAGGTGGTTCCTGTATTATTTCTGCACTACTCCTATAATGATATTTCTACACTATAAACATGCTATTTTATTTTTTCTATTTCTTTTTTTAACCAGCTGGTCTCTCTTTTGGTGTATATTTTTTCGGTAATATCAGATATTGAGTGTCCAACAATATATTTGATAGCATATTCGTCAACCCCATATTTTTTTGCACTGGTAATGAAATGCATTCTGCCGTCATGTGCCCTGTGAAGAGGGTTTAGTTTTAATTGATCTCTGATTTTATTAAATCTTTTTTGGTATTTATCATATGTAAATTTCATATTATTTCTGTGCGTAGTAGCATCTAAACAATTTATAAGATAGTCGCTTCCCAACTCAGATGCTTCTTGATATCTTTTCTTTACAAGAGGTAAAATTTTGGTGTGTATTGGCACTATACGGTTTATACCGGCATCTGTTTTCATTCCACCTGTAAATGTCTGCATTTCTAAATTAATATTTTCCAATTTTAACAGACCAAGTTCCTGAGGTCGCCAACCTGAGTAACATTGTATTAATATTACATCTATATATGGAATAATATCTATATGTTCCCATAATAAAGATATTTCTTTTTCTGTAAATGGAATATGCCCTCTTTTCGCATGTTCTTTTTCTTTTATTATATCGTCTGATATGTTAAATGTACGGGCATAATTTTTATCTGTTAATTCGTATTCCAATGCATAGTCAAGCATTAAATTAAACATCGATTTTATTCTTGTTTTCGTGCCTGCTGTTGGATACTGTTTCCTTCCTTTTATAATTGCAGTGCCGTTGTCCATACAGTCTTTGATATGTCGGGCGCGCAAATCAGCAACTCTCATATTATATATTGATGAACAGTATGACCAAGCAGAAGTAATGGTTCGAATACTGGAATCTGATTTTAGTGATTTGAAATATTTTTCGCTCCATTTTTCATACAGTTGTTTTACTGTTATTGTTGACTCTAAATCATAAGGATTCTTATTGTATTTTATAAGTGCAGCATAAGCATCATTGTATGTAGGAAAATAAGATTCTGGTTTTAATGGTTTGCAGATTGGTCTTCCTGTTTCAGATTTACCGACTGTAATCATTGCTCGAAATGGTTTTCTGAGATTACGGTTTTTTATTTCACTTATTTGGCCAAATCCGTTAGGAAGCCTTTTGCGTTTATTATTATTTTTATGTAATAATTTGTTATAAGTATTGGTGTGCATTGGATATCCGCAGTGAGGACATGCCAATGCTTTATCGCTTACCTGTAACTCGCATTCAGGGCATTTTATCAACATTTTTCTTGTCCTTTCGATAGTCAATAACCCCGCCGCAAGCAACGGGGCATGGAATTTGATGCGCCCCAAGGGGCGGGGTATTGACCCTCGCGGCATTTGTCAACTGTCCGTGCAGGCACGGCCGCTTGACTCATTGCTCGCGGGAATAAAATACTTTTTTTGATTAACAACATTGATTTATTTTTTGTAATCATATATGATGGTATAGGAAATGTCAACTCCTATATATGAGTTGGTTTCAAAACTAAGTTAAAAAGGGGATAAAAATGGGGGACTATGATTAGAGGGGATCAATCAGTATGTCCAGAATGTGGAGGGAATTTAAAGTGCTATGACAGAGTTCAAAGAATTGTGCGTACCAAAGCTCGTAAGACAAAAAGAATTTGCGTAAGGAGACTTAAATGTTTAAGTTGTGGTATGTTACATAGAGAATTGCCAGATTTTATTTGTCCATACAAACAATATGAGGCGGAGATTATTAAAGGGGTATTAGAAGGATTTATAACTCCGGAAACAATAGGATTTGAGGATTTTCCATGTGAAGTTACAATGATGAGATGGAAGACAAAATTGATGCATTTTATATGATTATCATATTATTGGAAATATATTAATTAAGGGGATTTAATGCAGTTGTTTTAAAAATTGTATATTTATTTTCAAGTATTAGTGTATCGCGAAAAAAACAAGCTTTTTAACGAAGGAGGTGTCTAATTAATTAATTTTTAATTTATATGCTGTTTACAGATATATTTTATAATTAAAATATTAAAATAGTTTTAAGATAGAGACTGCAAAATTAAGGACTGAGATGAAAATCTTGGTCTTTATTTTTTTCGTTTTTTCCACCGACTTTGTTTTAACAAAAAGCAGTTAATATCCTAGAATAGCAGTTGAAAGGAGAGAGTTTATGGATAATGAAGTTATATTTACAAGTGGATCAGTGCCGGTAGCAGTAGCAGCACGAATATATCAAAAAGATGCATCATGGATCAGGGCAGGGATAATATCTGGGTGGCTGCCAATAGGTAAAGCAACTAGGAATGGCAAGTTAATAACAGATCTAGGGGAGATGGATTCAAAATATGGGCGTATTAATTACTATATTTCGCCTAAGCTGCTTTATGAGGAGACAGGATATTTTTGGAAAGGAGAGAAACGATAGATGGGAATTAAAATGAGGCCTGAATTATCAGAGAAAAATAAATATTGGATAGATAAGCATAGATATTATGAATTAAAGCATTTTTGTCTGCAGTATCCAATATGGAAAAAGGCTTACAATGCGTTAGATAGTTTGAGCAGCAGTACTGCTGATTTGGAACTGTATATTAAACAGAGTGGATACAGCGATCCGACGGCTAAATATGCAGAAGCTAAGGCATTTTATTCAAGCAGAATAGAATTGGTACAGAAGACAGCATTATTTGCAGAAGAAGATTTGTCAAAATATATTTTAAAAGGTGTGACAGAGGGCGTTTCTTATGATTATTTGAAAGTTAGATTAGAAATTCCGTGTTCTAAGGATACATATTATGATCGCTACAGAAGATTTTTTTGGCTGTTAAATAAGGAGAGAGGATAAACCGTACGCAGACGACAAAGAAACATAGTATTTTAATATTTGTAATTATATAAGCATGATGTTTTCTTAAAGAATACAAGCAAATATTAAGAAGTAACATTTATGCTATAGAAGGGAGTGCTATATGGAAGAAATAAGAACAATGTTGGAGGAGAAAATTAAAGGAGAGATTAAGGCTTTGTCTTCTTTAGAATTTGGAAGCAGAGAACATTCAAATGCGGTTAATAATTTGTCAACACTGTATAAGTTGAAAATTGAAGAGGAACGCTGTGGACAAGAATTAGAAGTAAATAGATTGCACAATGAGCAGGAGCGTCTCTTTAAACGAGAACAGTTTACAGAACAGATTAAAGATCGATATTTTAAACTTGGTATGGAGGCAGCTGGATTAATATTGCCATTATTATTTTATTCATTATGGATGAAAAAGGGGTTTAAATTTGAAGAAACAGGAACATTTACTTCTACAACATTCAGAGGATTATTTAGTCGTTTTAATCCGACAAAAAGATAATTATTAATTGTCTTTTAACAGAGGTTGTGTATCTTGCACAGCCTTTGTGTTTTAATTTTGTATTTTGAGGTGGAGAGCTATGCGGTATTATTATGAAAAACCGGCAATTTATTTGTCATTATATGGAAAACTATATAATTGCAGACATCCTGTTTATGATAGATGTACGTTGTTTCAAATAGGAGATAAAGGTCTTGCAGTGATACAGCAGCGTTTTAATCCAGAAGGTAAATTCACTTGGTGGAGTGAAGTTGATCCATGGCTGACAGATGATTTGTATCTAAACCCCAATTTTAAAGATTATTTTGATAAGCGCGCCAAAATCTGTGCAGATGGATTGTATCCCACTGTGACTATCCGTCAGATTATGTGGGCACTAAAAATGAAGCCGATACAAAAGGAACAGTGGGAAACAGTTTTTGACCGCCGTGAAATATAGTTAGTTTAATCTTATATTGTATTTCAAATACGCAAAATTAGCATAGTCATTTATGAAGGAGGTATGCCGTTTTATGAGAAAAGAAAAATGGATTCAACTGATAGGATTTTCAGCTACTTTAATTGGATTGGGAGCTACGCTTTTATCTGATTGGGTTAATGATCAAAAAATGAATGAAAAAATAACTGAGAAGATTGACGAAAAGTTGTCTGTAAGAAATGCTAAAGAGGAGTCATAATTTAAGTTGTTTTTTATGAAAGGAGAATCTATGAGAAAAATAAGTTTTGGCATGATTGCAAAAGGTATGAAAGCAGCAATGAAAAAACATAGCCCGGAAATTTTGACTGGTATAGGTATTACAGGAATGATTACAGCAGCTGTATTGGCAGTAAAGGCGACGCCGAAAGCACTGATTCTTATTGAGGATTCAAAAAACAATAGTAAAAGTGATGTTAAAGAAAATAAAGAAACTTTTGAGGAGAAAAAAACGAAGAAGTCTAAACTATTAAAATATAATAGGTTTGCAGATATTATAAGTCTGGATACGGTTAAGTTATGCTGGAAATGCTACACCCCAGCTGTACTTACGGGAATATTATCAATTGCCTGTCTGATCGGGGCTAATTCCGCTCATGTACGGCACAAAGCTGCTCTTATGGCTGCTTATAGTTTGTCAGAATCAACTTTGAAGGAGTATCAGGATAAAGTAGTTGAGACAATTGGAGAGAGAAAAGAAAAGATCGTTAGGGACGCGATTGCAAAGGATAAGATTGAACGGGACCCAGTAACATCACATGAGGTTATAATAACGGATATTGGAAATACCCTTTGTTACGATGTGATTTCAGGCAGGTATTTTAAGTCAGATATCGATAAAATTAAGAGAGCAGAAAACCAACTCAATCGTTTGATGAGAGATGATATGTATATATCTTTGAATGATTTTTATTATGAAATTGGATTGAGCAGTATTAAGCTAGGCGATGATCTTGGATGGAATATTCAAGATGGTTATATTGACTTAAATTTTAGTTCTCAGTTGGCAAATGACGATACGCCATGTTTAGTTATTGATTATCATTATGGTCCAAAATATGATTATCGTCAGTTGCTTTAGAAATTATAGAAGTTTATGAAGAATATAAACAATAATAAAATAATTTTTATTATTTAATTTCTGGACAGTGTTGTTATGACGCATTCTTTTTTATTAAAAAGGGGGATTGTTATATGGTCGAGGATTATAAATCTAATTCTTATAAATCAAAAGAGACTTATTCAGGAGATAAATTAGAAAAAAAAATTAAAAGAGCGGTTTTGGGATCTGTTAAGGTAAAAAAGAAAAATGAGATACAAAAGTTTGCAGATATATTTATTTCTGAGGATATTGCGAGTGTCAAATCTTATATATTGATAGATGTGCTTGTTCCAGCAGTTAAAAAGGCTATTTCTGATATTGTAACAAATGGAATTGATATGATTTTATATGGAGAAACAGGAAAAAACGAAAAAAAATCAACAGGTTCAAAGAAATCATACCGAAATTATCATGAACGCGGCAATGAACATAAAAGTAATCATTTTAAATCAGCAAAACTAGACAAATACGATTATGATGACTTAATTTTTGAAACGCGAGGGGATGCAGATGCTGTTTTGGATGCCATGAACGATATTATCAGTCAGTATGGTGTTGTCAGCGTTGGTGATTTGTATGATCTTTCTAATATAACTACAGATAATTATGCGGTTAATAATTATGGATGGACAGATATACGCGGTTGTAAAAGTATTCGTGTAAGAGATGGTTATGTATTAAAGCTTCCGTCAGTTTTACCAATAAATTAGTATATGGTTGATAAAGAAATAACTTATATAAATTAATTTAGAAGGAGAGTTTTTAGATATGAAAAAAATAGAATTGATGAAAAAGAGTTTATCTAAAGCATGTTTTAAAATTAAAAAACATAGTCCTGAATTACTTGCCGCCGCCGGGGTTGTCGGTGTGGTTATAAGCACAGTTATGGCTTGTAAGGCAACAACTAAAATTGATGAGATATTGCAAAATACTAAAAGTGATATAGATACAATACATAATGCTATGATTGATGATTCACTTAAAGAGGAATATTCAAATAATGATGCTAAAAGAGATATCGCTGTTACTTATCTGCAGACAGGTATTAAATTGGTTAAGTTATATGCTCCGGCAGCTTCACTTGGCTTATTATCCATTACAGGCGTACTGGCTTCAAATAATATTCTTAAAAGGAGGAATATTGCCTTGGCAGCGGCTTATGCTACGGTGGATAAGGGGTTTAAAGAATATAGAGGACGTGTGGTTGAGCGTTTTGGAAAAGAAGCAGACCGGGAATTTAAATATAACATCAAAGCTAAAAATTTAGAGGAAATTATTATTGATGAAAAGACCGGCGAAGATAAGAAGATAAAAAAAGATATCAATGTTGCGGACATAAACGATCATAGTGATTATGCTCGTTTTTTTGATGAAGGAAGTCCATATTGGGAAAAAGATTCTGAATATAATTTAATGTTTTTAAATGCAGAACAGAATTTTGCTAATGACCGCCTAAAAGCTAGAGGGTATTTATTCTTAAATGAAGTGTATGAAAGATTAGGAATTCCAACAACGAAAGCAGGACAAATTGTCGGATGGATTTATGATTCTGATAATATGGTTGGAGATAATTTTGTCGATTTTGGAATTTATAATATTGACAGAGAAAGATCGCGTGATTTTGTTAACGGGTATGAGCGTGTAATTTTGTTGGATTTTAATGTGGATGGTAATATTCTTGATTTGATGTGAATGAGAGGATTAAATGGAATCGGTAGTGGAGACTGGCAAAAAGACGTTTTTGATTATCCTTGGCTGTGTGGTTTGGCCTGAAAAATATTATTTAAGGAGGTTTTTAATATGTGTAAAAGAGTCAGAATGTTTATATTTTTTCCTTGGTCAGCGTTATTTATATTTTGGGTTTTCGGCATCTGTACGGCTGATTGTAAAACGGATATTTCTCCACTGACTGTTATTGAAACTGCAGAATATATGACAGTGAATTATAAGGAATTATCAGAAAAGAAGAACAAATTAACAACAGATAGTCTTTTGATTGAAGAAGAAACAAATGTGTCAGACAAAGATGTTAACCTGATTGCTTTGGTAACGATGGCTGAGGCAGAAGGCGAATGTGAGGAAGGTAAGAGGTTGGTTATAGATACTATTTTAAACAGGGTTGATTCACAATATTTTCCAGATTCTGTTTTTGATGTGGTTTATCAGCCGTATCAGTTTTCTTCTATGTGGAATGGGAGAGTGGAACGCTGTGAAGTAAGAGAGGATATATGTAATTTGGTCAGAGAAGAATTACATAGCCGGACTAATTATGAAACAGTATTTTTTACAGCAGATTATTATGGAGAATATGGAGTTCCAATGTTTAAAGTAGGAAATCATTTTTTTTCAAGTTATGAATAGAAAAAATTTAAACATATTTAATATGAACAGATATTAATAAGATTCTTAAGAAGGGTGTGGTTTATGATGAATAAGTTTTGCTGTTTTATAATATTTAGCGTTGGGATTACAGTTGGAGCTGCGGTTTCCTGCCAGTATTATAGAAAAAAATATGAAAAAATTACACAGGATGAAATTGATTCAGTAAAGAAAATTTTTAGTAAAAAAAAGATTGATTTAGAAGAAATAAATGATGAAACTAGAAAAGTTGATATAGATTTAATTAAAAATGTTAAAAAAACTGTGTGCAGTAATATAGAAAAATCTAATATTGAAAGTTATACTGCTGAATTGCATGAACATAATCACATAACTTCAGAAGTACATGGTAATGGAGAAATTTCTAAACAAAGTCCTTATGTTATCTCTCCAAAAGAGTTTGGAGTGCTGGACGATTATGCTACAATCAGTTTGTCTTATTATGCAGATCAAGTTTTAGCAGATGATGAAGATCAGCTAATTGAAAATATAGATGAGATTGTTGGTATTGCTTCATTAGATTATTTTGGGGAATATGAAGATGATTCAGTTTTTGTAAGAAATGAAACATTGAAATGTGATTATGAGATTCTTCTTGATCAAAGAAAATATTCAGAGGTTATGAAAATAAAACCTGGGGGGATGTTTAATGGCAGTAAATAATGTGATTCAAACAGAATATTTTAAATGGTTGTGTCAACTTGTTAATGATGGACGTAGTGTTAAGCAGCTGCATTATAACAAACTTCTGGAAAAACTTTATAATGTTGAATTCAATTATATTATGCCAATGGATGGAAATCGTGCTGAAGATGGGGTTGATCTTAGATATAGGTTTGGACATAGTATGTCATATAATGACGCTGTAATTTCATCATGTTTAGACAACATACCTTGTAGTGTGCTTGAGATGATGGCGGCTCTTGCCATACGGTGTGAAGAACATATTATGGATAATCTTGAAAATGAAAATCGTACTGGTCAGTGGTTTTGGAATATGATTTCTAATCTTGGGCTTGATGATATGAATGATGTTAAATTTAATGAAGAGTGTGTTAATAATATTTTATCAAGTTTTTTGAATCGCGATTATAAAGCTAATGGCAGCGGCGGTCTGTTTATGTTAGAGAACTGTGCAAAAGATTTAAGAACGGTAGAGATTTGGTATCAAATGTGCTGGTATTTGGATAATGTTATGAAAATGGGAAGTAGTCTAATTAGATGAGATGTTAGATTTTTTAATGATATCTACGCGCAGTAGGAAGGGTGGAATTATAGAGATATATCCCAAGTTTATTATTAAGAAAAGTGATGATTTGATAATTCGCTGCGGTGATTTTTATACTGTGTGGATAGAGGAGCGTGGTTTATGGTCTACATATATTACTATTGAGGAAGATGAATGGGCAGAGAAGTATGCTAAATTAGAGTAAAGAATGTAGATTATATGCAGTACTACCAAGAAAGTTAAAGTCCTTATAAAAGCAATAAATGCCAAATTTCAGAGAGAAAGGGATGATTTTAGATGAATATTGTAGGAACTATAAAATTTGGAAATAGAATGCTGGATGTATATCAATCCTTGGAGGTTCCGTTATTCAAGGCGTCAGATGTGGCTGATTTAATAGATTACAGCATTGGAAATACATGGGCAATGCTAAAAGTATGTGAAGAAGATGAGAAAATAACTTTGCCAGTAATAGTGAAAGGTCAAAGTTATAACGTGAGTTTTTTAACTGAATCAGGTTTATATAATGTACTTTCTCACAGTGATGAACAAATTGCTCGTTATTGGAGAAGGCTTGTTTACAATGAATTAATTGAATTTCACCAGTTTAATAAAAAAAATATTGTTGAACAGTTTAATTATTGGAACCGCAAAATAGATGATATATCTTTTGATGAGGACTTGTTAATTTATCCTCACTAATTTAGATGTTTAATTTAAGTTTTGTATAAAAGAAGTCTCTTAATATTATCTGCAACAAAAATAAGATGTCTTACTTAAAGTTAATTTGTCCGAAAAATAGGGGGAAATATTAAATGAACTTAAATATGCATTTTAATTTAGAAAATTCTTTGATTGATAATGGAATGCCTAAATGTTCTGACCTATGTACTGGGGTGTCAAGTGAAAATTTTTATCATAATAGCCGAGATTTTTTAAATAGAATTGATGATCTAAAAAAGCAAGGATTTGGGGATACAGAAATTGCAAAGTCGATGGGTTTAACTACTACACAGTTTCGTACTCAGAAATCTTTAGCCAAAGATGAGCGGAGGGCAATGGATGTTGCAGCAGCTAAAGATTTAAGAGAAAAAGGATATAGTTTCAGTGAAATAGCAAAAAGTATGGGTTATGCAAATGATTCATCTGTGCGTTCTCTTCTTAATGAAAAATCGGAGGCGCGGATGAATCAGGCAAAAAAGACTGCTGAATTTTTAAAAAAACAGGTTGATAAGAAAGGTATGATTGATGTAGGCATAGGGGTTGAACGAGAGTTAGGTATTTCAAAAGAAAAAATGAAAGAAGCTCTGTATATTCTTGAAATTGAAGGCTACCCAACATATGGAGGAAGGGTTTCTCAGGCTACAAATCCAGGTAAAAAGACAACAATACAGGTACTTTGTCCTCCTGGAACAGAACATAAAGAAATATATCGTTATGAAGATATTCATTCACTAAAAGACTATATTTCTTATAATGATGGAAATACGTTTAAAAAGTCTTTTGTGTATCCTGAAAGTATGGATTCTGGCCGTTTGAAAATACGTTATGCTGAAGAAGGAGGAATTCATAAGGATGGAGTTATAGAAATTAGAAGGGGAGTAAAGGATCTTTGTTTAGGAAATGCTCATTACGCCCAAGTTCGTATTCTTGTTGATAAAAAATATTATATTAAAGGAATGGCTGTTTATGGCGATAATATGCCAGACGGGGTTGATGTGATATTTAACACTAATAAAAAAATAAGTACTTCTAAAACAGATGTTTTAAAAAAAATTACCGACGATCCTGATAATCCATTTGGTTCTTTAATCAAAGAGCATGGGGGGCAAAGCTATTATATTGATAATGATGGTAATGAAAAACTTTCTCTTATCAATAAGAGAGCTGAGGAGGGAGATTGGGGAGAGTGGAGTGACCATCTGCCCTCTCAATTTTTGTCAAAACAAAGTATATCTTTGATAAAAAAACAACTTGGATTGGCAGCAGCGGATAAATCAGCAGAATTTGATGAGATTTGTGCTCTTACAAACCCAACGGTAAAAAAATCTTTATTAAAGTCATTTGCGGATGACTGTGACGCGGCGGCTGTACATCTGCAGGCAGCAGCTTTACCTAGGCAAAAATATCAAGTTATATTACCTCTTACATCAATTAAAGATAATGAAGTTTATGCTCCAAATTATGAAAATGGAGAAACAATTGCTCTAATTAGGTTTCCTCATGGAGGTACGTTTGAGATTCCTATATTAAGAGTAAATAATAAACATGCTGAAGGAAAAAAAGTGTTAGGGAATACTCCATTAGATGCTGTTGGTATCAATTCTAAAGTTGCTGAGCGTTTATCAGGGGCTGATTTTGACGGAGATACTGTTATGGTTATACCCTGCAATTCAATCAGAAGTAAAATTAAAATAATATCAACACCTGTGCTAAAAGGTCTGGAAGGCTTTGATCCGAAATTAGAATATGGAGGAAAGCAGGAAGGAACTTTTAAAGCAATGAAAAATACTCAAACTGAAATGGGAAAAATTTCAAACTTAATTACAGATATGACTTTAAAGGGTGCAACTCAAGATGAGTTAGCAAGGGCAGTTCGTCATAGTATGGTAGTTATTGATGCAGAGAAACATAAGTTGGACTATAAGCAGAGTGAAATTGATAACGGTATTGCTTCTTTAAAAAAGAAATATCAGGGTATGGTTGATTCGGATGGTAAATATCATGAATGTGCAGCAACTTTAATCTCTAGAGCTAAGTCTGAGACAACGGTACTTAAAAGAAAAGGAAGTCCTATTATAAATCCTGAAACCGGAGAACAGCATTTTAGAGAAGTAAATGAAGAATATATTGATAAAAATGGCAAGATAAAAGTTCGGACTCAAGTAAGTACAAAAATGGCAGAAACAAAAGATGCACATACCCTTTCTTCAGGTACTCCTCAGGAGGAGGCTTATGCCGATTATGCAAATGAGATGAAATCGCTTGCTAATAGGGCGCGTAAGGAGATGGTAAATACAGGAAAGATCGCTTATTCGTCTTCTGCAAAGGAAGCATATAAAATAGAAATAGATTCATTGTTAGCAAAATTAAATGTTGCCTTAAAAAATGCACCTCGTGAAAGACAGGCACAAACTATGGCTAATGCGTTAGTGTTAGCTAAAAAGAAAGATAATCCCAGGATAACAAGAGAAGAAATAAAAAAGATAAGTCAGCAGGCTTTGATGTCAGCCAGAGTGACAGTAGGGGCAAAGAGAGAGCCAATTAATATAACTGATCGTGAATGGGAAGCTATTCAGGCGGGAGCAATTAGTGAAAACAAACTTATACAGATTCTTAAACATACAGATATTGATATGCTAAGACAAAAAGCAACCCCGCGTTTATCCACTACTCTTAATTCTGCCAAGATTGGCATGATTCTTTCAATGAATACATCTGGTTACAGCACGTCAGAGATAGCTCATCGTCTAGGTGTTTCAGTTTCCA
This sequence comes from uncultured Lachnospiraceae bacterium, assembly GCA_949743325.1. Classification (GTDB taxonomy): domain Bacteria; phylum Bacillota; class Clostridia; order Lachnospirales; family Lachnospiraceae; genus CAJJNI01. Next base: position 80,916 of record CATJTQ010000130.1, on the reverse strand, counting down.
CTGTATCTAAATATTTGAAAAAAAAGGAGTGAAACTTGCAATATGGCAGCGAAATGTACATTAACAACAATTGACAATTCTTATAATCCGTTAGAACAATTTGCTTCTTGTTTTTTGTTTGATGAGGAAAAAGGTTATCATTTTTTACGCCAAAAAAACATTTTCTTTTATGAAGAGAAAAGAATATTGTTATATTCTGACTCTTGTTGATAATGACAATGCTTTGGAAATTCTTACAGCAAATTGTTTTTTTAGTTTTGCTGCTTTAACTGTTATTATACAGAGAATTATCTGAAGCATTGTTTTTTTCATTTTATTATTTTATTAAGGAGGTATTTTTTATGAGTAAACTAGTATGGGATCAGACTGGTGAAAAGACCTATGAAACAGGTGTTAAAAATGGGGTTCTTTATCCACAGGCAGAAGGTGGTACATATCCGAAAGGAGTTGCATGGAGCGGTCTTACCGCTGTTACTGAAAGTCCTTCCGGAGCCGAAGCTAAAGCAATTTATGCAGATGATATTAAATATTTATCATTATTGTCTGCTGAGGAATTTGGTGCGACAATTGAGGCATATATGTATCCGGATGAATTTGCTGAGTGCGATGGGTCAGCTGAACTTAGTCCTGGTGTTTCTGTAGGACAGCAGAATCGTAAGATATTTGGTCTTGCGTATAAAACTACACTGGGAAATGATGTTGCAAGAAATGAGTATGGTTATAAGATACACCTGATTTATGGTGCTTTGGCAGCTCCTTCTGCGAAATCTTATGCTACGATTAATGATAGTCCGGAGGCAATGACGTTTTCTTGGGATATTACTACAACACCAGTAGATATTTCAGGGTATAAACCGGCAGCATCGATAACAATTGACAGTACTAAGATTGAAGCTGCAAAATTAAAAGAGTTAGAAGATATTTTGTTTGGCAGCGAGACGAAAGAGGCCAGATTACCTTTGCCAGATGAGATTATAACATTGATGGGTGTTACACAAGCAGCTGGATAATTTTTTATCTTAGAATCGTGTTTCCATGATGGAAGCACGGTTCTTTTTTTATGTAATTATTTATTAAAATTTATTTTTATAAATTGTTACATTGCATACATAAGGTCTTTTATTATAAGTTGTGATAAAAGGAGAGTGAATATTTGTTAAAGAAAACTGTTACTTACAGAGATTATAATGATGTAGAACGTACAGAGGATTGTTATTTTAATCTATCATTGTCTGAGCTTTTGGAGATGGAAAAAAGTGTTACAGGCGGTTATTCAGAAATGGTTCATAAAATTATTGATGCAAAAGATGAACCAGCTTTAATTAAATTGTTTAAGGAATTACTGCTTAAATCATTTGGTGAAAAAAGTGCAGACGGCAGGCGGTTTATAAAATCCGATGAGCTTTCGCTAAGTTTTTCTCAGACAGAAGCTTTTAATAAAATTTATATGGAGCTTGCTACAGACGATAATGCTGCTGCAGAGTTTGTTAATGGTTTAATTCCAACTAATGTAAGGAATCAGGTTTTAGCATAATCTTACGCTGCTGGTGAGATGTTAGAGAATATTTAATTTATAGGAGGTTCTGTATATGCTTTGGATTACGATACCGTCTGTAGAACAGTGGGATGAGGGAAAGCAGGAATTTGTCTACAATAAAAAATGTGATTTGCAGCTGGAGCATTCTCTGGTTTCTGTTGCAGAATGGGAAGCAAAGTGGTGTAAGCCGTTTCTTATCAAAGGTGACAAGTCATTGAATGAGACGATTGATTATGTTCGGTGTATGACAATTACGCAGAATGTTCCTCCTGACGTTTATAATAATATTACAAATGATAATATACAAAAAATTAATAGATATATAGAAGCTCCTATGACTGCTACATGGTTTTCAGAAGATGGAAGAGTAAAACAAAATCGGCAACAGATTACAAGTGAGCTTATTTATTATTGGATGATCGCGTTAAATATACCGTTTGAGTGTCAGAAATGGCATTTAAACCGCCTGCTGACTTTAATACGGATTTGCAATATTAAGAATCAGCCAGTTAAGCGAATGAGCAGGAAAGATATTATGAGTAATAATGCAGCTTTAAATGCAGCAAGAAGAAAAAGATTTAATTCTAAGGGGTGATTGTATGTCTGTACAGACTTTCAGTTTGAAAGTACAGGGCAATTTAAATGTTTCAGATAGTTTTATTGTCCATGAATTTCGGTGTAAGGATGGGAATGATAAAGTTTTGATTGATGTGGATTTTGTCAAAGCTAAGCTTCAGGCAATTAGGAATCATTTCGGAAAAGCAGTAGTTGTGTCAAGCGGATATCGAACAGATGCATACAACAAAAGAGTTGGAGGAGCTGATAATTCATTCCATAAAAAGGGTCGGGCTTTTGATATTCAAATTAATGGAGTTACGCCTATGCAGGTGGCAAAATATGCAGAATCTATCGGTGTGCTTGGTATTATTGTATATCCGTCATTTACTCACATTGATAGCAGAACAAATAAATATTTTAGTAAAGATGCTGGTAAGTCTTCATGCATTACATTTGATAACAGCGTAAGTGCTTCTGATGATAGTAAGGAAAATATTATGGAAGGGCAGCGGCATTCTATTAAATTTACTGGAAACGAGATAAAAACTGATGGGATAAGAGGCAATGAAACATCCATGCAGGCGGTAAGGGTATTGCAAGTAGCTCTTAATCTGGATTATAAATCAAATCTTATTGTTGATGGAATAATTGGTTCTGCAACTAAGAATGCATTAGGAAAGCATTTTGTTAAACGAGGGGAGACCCAGTATATGGTTACTGCGTGTGAAATTCTTTTACTGTTAAGAGGGTACAATCCTGGCGGTGTAGAAACACCAGGAAAGTTTGGAAAGTGCCTTGAGGAATGCGTGAAACAATATCAGAATAAAAACAGCCTGCAATCAAATGGAATTTGTGCTGTAGACATGTTTTTGTCTTTGATCAATTAGTATTAAAAAGGGAGTATATTGTCATGGAACATGCAATGGAGGCTGGGAGCATGGATAAGATTATATAAATCCTGTTGTCCTGCCGATTTTTATAAGATTGCTGAGAATGCATGAAGGGAGGTTGAGAAGTTATGAGTACTACGATTGATAAAAAGGTCGTTGAGATGCGGTTTGATAATAAACAGTTTGAGAGCAGTGTCCTTATAAGTTTGATGATTTTAGATTATTTGAAGAATACACTAAAAATGGATGGTGCGTCAAGAGGATTTCAAGCTGTTGAAAGAGCTGCTGACGGTATATCTCTTGGTGGAATATTGGCTGGTGCTGTGTACTTGGAACCGAAGTTTGAGACTTTAGGCAATGTTAGTATGAATGTTGTTATAAATATAGCTGATTCGCTTTTTAATTTTGTAAACAGAGCAGTAATGAGTTTTGCCGAAGAAAATAATATGACTGACTTTAGGATGCAGTTTGTTCCATATGGCAATGCTATGAAACAATTTGCTGATTTGGTTGTTGATTGGGATAGTTGTGTCGCAGATAATGTAGTAGTTGCAGGTAAAGTTATGTCAATAATTGAAGCTGATTTTGGTTATTTAGATGAGTTTTCTGGTCCAGTGTCATTTAATGGAATAAATGTGTCTGTTGAAAATGCAGCACATATTCTAAATAATTTGTTGTCGGCAGTTATAAATAGGTATTCTGATTTTAATAGTTCAGAGCTAATAGTAATGTCTAAAATTATGGACATTATTAGTGGTTCAATTGAAACAAAGCCTACAATCAGTCCTGTTTTAGATTTAACTGATGCTAATAATTACATGAATCAATTATATCATCTGAATGATAATATAAGTAATTATATGTTTTCTGGATCATTACAGCTTGCGGGAGAAACAATGAATAGTATGGATATTTTAAAAAGGAAGGAATATAATGCTTATTCAATAACAGCAATTGATGATTTGAATGATACAGTTAAGGAATTATTAAAACGGCCGCCGGAAACTATTGAAAATACATTTAATATTAATGGCGATAATTCCAAGGAAATTGCTGAAGAGGTTTCCAGAATTATTCAGCGTCAGATTGAAAGGAGGGATGCGTCTTGGGGGTAATTATTTTTAATGGTATTTCTTCATTGGATTGTAATGTACAAGTGGAGCATATACCAAGATATGAGACGCCGCGAAGAGATTATGAAGTTACACATGTTCCTGGGCGGAATGGCGATATAGTTATGGATAAGGGGTCTTTTCATAATGTTACCAGAACTTATGAAATTGCTGTTTGTAATAAATTTGAGAGTTTTGCTGCAATGGCTAGCAAAGTTTCTCAATGGCTTCTTTCTGCTTCAGGTTATTCTCGTCTAGAAGATTCTTATGAGCCAGATTATTATAGATTGGCTGTATATGAAGGTTCATTGGAGATAGAGAATATATTTGCAAGGGCTGGCAGATCTTCTATAAGTTTTAATTGTAAACCGCAGCGTTTTTTAAAATCTGGTGAAAAAAAAGTTGTATTTTCAGGAGCAGGAAAACTTTTTAATCCTACAAAGTTTGAGGCGCTTCCTATTATTGTTGTAAAAGGAAGCGGAAGCGGAGTTCTTAATGTGGGAGACAATACAGTAATGATTTCTAGTATTGGGTCTTCGTTAACAATTAATTGTGGTATTCAAGATGTATACAACGGTGCACAGAACAGGAACTCTGTCGTTACATTTGCTTCTAACAAAAGTTTTCCAAAATTGAAGCCTGGGGATAATGAAATTTTATGTTCAGGTGGAATATCGTCGGTGGAGGTGATACCAAATTGGTGGACAATATGATTACGTTGTTTGAAGCAACGAGCAGAGAATTTTCGACAAATGGACTTGGCAATTTACCAGATGCAGTTTCTTGTTCAGTTGTTGAGGAACGCAATGGAAAATATGAACTGGAGATGAAATATCCAGTTACTGGTAAACGTTTCAGTGATTTACAGATGCGTAGAATTATAGTTGCAAAACCTAATCCATTTGCTAATCCTCAGCCCTTTCGCATTTATGCAATTGCGAAACCTATCAATGGGATGGTAACAGTAAATGCTGAGCATATTAGTTATGATTTGTCCGGTTATCCGGCTTCTCCATTTACTGCTAATACAGCTGCTAATGCTTTAAGTAAGTTAAATGAAACTTCTGCTGTTTCCTGTCCGTTTTCATTTTGGACAGATAAAACAACAGCTGCTGTTATGACAGTTGAGAAGCCGTCAAGTATACGCTCTTTGCTTGGCGGTGTTCAGGGTTCTATTCTTGATTTGTATGGCGGTGAATTTGAGTTTGATGGTTTTATGGTCAAGCTGCATAGTAACCGGGGAAATGAAAAAACGAATGCTGAGAAGGTGACAATCCGTTACGGAAAGAATTTAACGGATTTACAGCAGGATGAAAATTGCAGTTCTGTATATACAGGCGTTTATCCTTTTTGGTTTTCAGATAAGAAAGAAGGAGGCGGTTATGTTGCGTTGCCTGAAAAGATTGTAAGAGCTGAAGGAAATTATAATTTTACCCGTATTTGTCCGTTGGATCTGTCACATGAATGGCAGGATAAGCCTACACAAACCCAATTGCGGGAAAAAGCAAAGACGTATATAAATAATAATCAGCTAGGCGTTCCTAAAGTGTCTTTGACGGTCTCTTTTGCACAATTGTCACAATCAAAGGAATTTAAAGATTATGCGCTTCTGGAGACAGTACATTTATGCGATATGGTTGTTGTAGAATTTCCGGAACTTGGAGTGAATGCAACTGCTAAGTGTATTGCTACAACATATAATGTTTTAACTGGTAAGTACGAAAAGCTTGAGTTAGGTGATGCCAGGTCAAATTTGGCGTCAACCATATTATCTCAAACTCAGAAAATTAATGAGACTGCTGAACAGACAAAGTCTTTTTTAGAGAAAGTAATAGAGACAACAATTAAATTAATTAGTGGCAATCTTGGCGGTTATGTAGTTGTTCATAGTAGTACAGGCGGTGATCGCCCTGACGAGATTTTAATTATGAATACGGATAATATACAGACGGCTACTAAAGTTTGGCGTTGGAATAAAGGCGGTCTTAGTTATTCAGATAAGGGATATGAGGGTCCATATAAAACAGCCATAACACAAAATGGGCAGTTTGTAGCTGATTTTATTACAACTGGAACTATGGAAGCTAATCGTATTAAGGGTGGAACTCTTACTTTAGGCAGTAAGGACAGTGGTTATGGTAATTGTCTTGTTAAGGATAATGATGGTAATGTGCTTATAACCCTGGATGAAAAAGGAATTACACTGTCTAATGATGTGAAAATTTCATATGACAATGTCTCAAATACTCCTTATATACCAAATAAGACAAGTGATTTGTTAAATGACAGTGGTTTTAAGAATGAGAGACAGGTAACTGAGATTACAAGAGATACAATTACAACTTCTTATGTTAATGCGCTGGATATTACGGCAAAGAAAGTTAATTGTAAAAGCGGGGATCGTGAGGCAAATATTAATGGAGGATATAGTAATTTTAAATATAAAAATAAAAATGTAGGTCATATTGGGACAAATCATTGGGTAGGAACAGAAAAGTATGGATTATTTTTTGATTTGGATATGGATGGAAATTATATGGCTTGGGCTAGGAAGGAAGATGTGGATTCTTATTACATGGTTTGCCTGCATTATTCTAGGGATGATGATATGCTTCATGCTGGAGCAAATTTAGACATGAACAATTATCAGATTAAGAATGTATCATTTGAAAATGGAATAACAGGAGAAATGCATTTTGTTCAAATTCTAGAGGTAGATCAAAATGGAATACCTAAAAGATTTGGTACAGATGCAAGTCTAAAGTTTAAAAATGGTATTTTAGTTGGAATGAATTATTATGGATAAATTTAAAAATTTAAAGAAGGAGGTATTATTTTGGCTAATAATATTTTAAAAGACACCTCTAAATATATTTTTCCTGTTGCTGATCCTATAGTGAATTATGGGAATAAAAAAAATGCAGTAACAATAACAGAATCTGAATCGGAAACCTATAAATTAAGAGCAGATATTGATTTTCTACTTATGATGGCAGATCAGGAGGTGATCACATGAATGTATATACACCAGCTTCTACAAAAATAGTACATAATACACGTGCGGATATGACAGATAGAGCATTTGTTCCGCAGCCGGTACACTTTGTACAGTATGATAAGCAGCTGCCGGTTCTTGCGGTTGAGATGTATAATGACGGACAATTATATACAATACCTGATTCTGCAAGGGTGAATATTCGTCTTGGTAAAAAAGACAGGACATTTGTATATAATCCGGCGCTTGGTGTGAACAGTAATAAAACTGTTGTCTACTTTGAAATTACGCTGCAAATGGTAACATTATTTGGAGAAGTAAATCCTGTTGTTGAGATTGATATAGCAGATCAGATTGCTGCTTCTGGACCTATACCAATTATAATTGACCGAAATCCGGTGCAGGAGGATATGATTGAATCCAGTATAGAATATATTACAGCTAAAGAATATGCTGAGAAAGCAGTTGATGCGGCAAATAAAGCTAAAATATCAGAGACAAACGCAAAAGCCAGTGAATTGGCTGCTAAGACTTCAGAAACAAATTCCAAGACGTCAGAGACGAACGCAAAAGCCAGTGAATTGGCTGCTAAAACGTCAGAAACAAATGCAAAAGCCAGTGAAACAGCTGCGAAATTATATGAAGCAAGAGCGAAAAATTCAGAGACAAATGCAAAAGCCAGTGAGAGAGCGGCAAAATCATCTGAGACAAATGCAAAAACATCAGAAACAAATGCCAGAGTCAGTGAAACAGCAGCCAAAATATCAGAGATAAATGCAAGAACATCGGAGAAAAATGCCAGAGTCAGTGAGACAAATGCAAAAACATCAGAGGCAAACACTAAGAGTTCAGAGATTAGGGCCAAAACGTCAGAGACAAATGCCAAGGCAAGCGAATTAGCTGCCAAAACGTCAGAGACAAACGCTAAAGTCAGTGAGACAAATGCAAAAACATCAGAAATTAACGCCAAAACGTCAGAATTAAATGCAAAAGCCAGTGAGACAGCAGCAGAATCAAGCGCAGAAAGAGCGTTGGAGATTTTAAATCAGTCAGATGATTTATTAAATGATATCAATTTAAAATTGGGTTTGGCTGAATTTAGTTTAGATAGTGATGGCAACTTGATCTATACAGATAATGGAAGTTATTCATTTAATGTAAGCAGTGATGGTAATTTAAATTGGGAGGTGGCATAATATGGCAGTTGCAGGAAGAGTAGCAATTGTTCCAAAAGGAGAGTATGTTGCAGGAAGTCTTTATAAAAGGCTTGATCTTGTAACTTACAATAATAAAGTATTTGTAGCTAAAGCAGATAATTCAACAGTACCCGTCAATGGGGCTGATTGGATGTTTATAATGGAATACGACAAACAGAAGCTGGACACGACGGCGGATAAACTAACAGAGATTATTAATAGGGTGAATGGATTGACTGCCCAAAGTGTTGGAGCGCTTCCATCCAGTACAAAATATGCGGCATCAGAAACAGTTGGAGGTCCTGCCAAGGCATTGGCATATAGGCATGTGGTTAATTCGGTAATTTCAGGATCAGATTATATAGTGTACTACAGTGATGGCACACAAGCAAGTTATCCACTGCCTTCTGACGGTTCATCTAATTATGCATCAGGACGTGTTACAAATTTAAATTCTAATAATGAAACTTATGTTTATATTACATTGGATGATCGTTTGGCGGTAGGTCAAACATATTTTATAATCGTTGATGATGTGGAAAATGATAATGTGTTGCTTCGTGCATTGGCCTGCGCTCCTGATTATTTTATAATTACCGATTCAGAAGGCACAGTTAAAACTATACCCGCACTTAACGAAATTAAAAAGTCGTATTATTATTTGATGACATATAATGCTATAGGAATTACTATTAGTAAAGAGGGGTGATAAATTATGAAAAAAATAGAAGTTTTAAGATCTGATTATTCAATACGAAACAATATTCGAACTGCAATTGAAAATAGTGACAAAAAGATATCAACAAAAGAAATTGACAGTTTGAAAATATCAACTCTTTTAAAGAAGGCTAAAATCAATAATTCTAAAATTGCTGAATATGTTGATAAATCAGCATCTGATGAGCCTTTAATAGGTTCAAGAGAAGGAGAATTGACAGAATATGTAATACAGAGTGTTCCTGATGACAGAGAGGTATTTACTTTCGAATATTCTCAGTCAATAAAAAACAATAAACCTCTGGAGAATAACTATACAGATGAAATCAGGGGAAATGTAATTAAAATTGATGGTCATGACAGTACTTATACAAGGGAATTTGATTACAATGATCATAAGAATGTTTGTTTAAATGGTCATACTGATCTTACAAATACTCATGGACAGTATAAAAAGTTTTTCCTTGTAACAGATGCTATTAATAGCAATAAGATAAGTAATTGTTTTAAGGGACATAATTTAAAAAAAGGGGCGGCGTTATCATTTTGGGTAAAGTTCTTTTCGCTTGATACAACAGCATATAATTGCGGATTAATCACCTTTTTAGGAGATCATAATAAACATTATTTTGATGCTGACAGTGAGAGTGAAAATAAAGAATACATAGATTATACAACACATTTGGAAGTTTCAGCTAACTTGAGTGTTGTTTATGATGAGGCTTTTCAGAATACATATGTCAGAAAAAGGGATAATTCGTATCTGACTGAAGGCTGGGATAAAGATATAGCAAAAGTTTTGTGGAGATCTGATAAGACATGGATGCATGTTGCCTTATCATTTACGGATAATGGTATTGAACGATTTGTCAACGGCAAAAGAATCATGGATGATTATTCTGTTTCGATTGGCAAAAGATTTGGAAAATCTGGCAGAGTTCCTGCTTCAGAAACTGAATGCCGTACATCAATTTTAGATTTTCTGTCAAGCGATGATACGTCTTTGTTTCTTGGATTGACAATGGATGAGAGAAAAACAAGTGAATCTATGCTTTTTGATGATATTACTTTTTGGGACGAAGCTATTGTAAGTGATAATGAGGCAGAACAACTTTTTAATGAGGCTGTCAAAATTAATTTGCCATAAGGAGGTGCAGTGATGTTAGCACAATTAGATGATAATGGTTATTTTACAGGCAGATGGAGTACGGTAGGAGATTTAGACAATGCAGTTGAGGTGTTGAATCTTCCTGATACATCAGCTTCTGAAATGGAAAGGATATGTTATAAATATAGTTCAGAAGGCTGGTTGTTTGATAATGAACGTTATCAAAATTTATTAAAAGATCAGTATAATAGTGTTTTAGATGAAGCAAAGATGAAAAAGATTGCTGAAACTAAGAAAGCACTTGCAAGTTTTCTTGATACTCATAAAATTTCTTCTTCCTGTCATGGGGAGATGAAAGAATATAGTATTACAAGCGAGAAGCAGCAATATCTTGCAAATATGATATTGACTGCCCAGATGGCAGAACAGGCAGGGGTAGAATATCAGGTTTCATGGAATGCTGCGGGAGAGCCTTGTACATATGACTGGAATGTTGAGCAATTACGCCAGCTTGCCTTTGAGATTGAAACAGTTGTCAGACCTCTTGTCTCAAAACAGCAGGCGATGGAGGTACAGCTTAGAGAGGCTTCTAATATAGAAGAATTACATGCTATTAAGATTGATTTTAAGATGGAGGACAGTAAATCGGATGTTATATCATCTGTTTAAACATGGAGTATTGTTTTCTGTTGGCGGAGTATTGTATATTTTTATTGAACTGTTATGGCGCGGTTACAGTCATTGGTCTATGTTTATTCTAGGCGGTGTTTGTTTTGTTACGGTTGGACTTACCAATGAACTGTTTACATGGAACATGTTATTATGGAGTCAGGCTCTGATTGGTTCATTATTTATTACTTTTTTAGAGTTTGCAACTGGTTGTATTGTAAATATATGGATGAAATGGGGGATCTGGGATTATTCACATGTGCCGTTTAATTTGTTAGGTCAGATATGTCTGCCATTTGCCGTGGTATGGTTTTTCTTAGCCCTTGCCGCTATAATTCTTGATGATTATTTGCGATTTTGGCTGTTTGGAGAAGAACGGCCGCGCTATATTTTCAGAAAGAGGTGAAAATTTGGAGAAAAGTAAATATTTTGACAAAGTTAGTAAATATTTTGAGAGTGGATTTTGGAATGAGAATCGTGTTCATTTGGCGGTTGATCGTTGGATAACTAAGGAGGAATTCAAGAAGATTACCGGCAAGGAATATAAAGGCGCTATTACTTGATGACAAGGGGGCTGAAAGATGGAATCATTTATTACTAGGGTAGAACATGAAGAATTTTGCCGAAGAATTGATGATGAAAATAACAGGCAGAATAAGCGTATTGAACTTTTGGAGGAATATACGAAACGAGTGGAAAACCTAAATACTTCTATTGAAAAGTTGGCTATCAATATGGAAAGTATGCTGAAAGAACAACTGCAGCAAGGAAAGCGCCTTGAAGTATTGGAATCCAGAGATGGTGAGATGTGGCGCAAAATTGTAAGTTATGCAATAACAGCATTTGTTGGTATTGTAATGGGTCTTCTTTTTAAGAAAATCGGAATGTGAAGGAGGATTAATTATGTATATGGGCAGTAAAATGTATGATATTTTAAAGTGGATTGCACAATATCTATTGCCGGCATTAGGAACATTATATTTTGCTCTTGCTAACATTTGGGGATTGGCATATGGAGAACAAGTAGTAGGGACTATAACAGCGATAGATACTTTTCTGGGACTTTTATTAGGAATCAGTTCTATACAATATAATAAATATAAATTATTGGATGAAGATATTTAATAAAAGAAATTTATGTTTAGATTTTTGTAAAAGTAAAATATAGCAGCTGGCAGGAAAACAACGCAGAGGGTTTGTGCATTATACATATACTTAATTGTATTAATCAGCAATTTTACAGATATTCATGTTTCTATAGAGGAAGCTGCGTTTAGCATGTTAAAATTTCATAATATTACATTGACAATGTGTTATTTTATTTATAAAATAATAGAAAAAGGAGGTGTAATCAGTGGGTGATAATTTATATTATTTATTTGAGAAATTATTATGTATAGTTATCGCACTTATTGGCTTATTTATGATAATTTTTCCTAAGAAATTTTTTAAGCCTGAACTGTTGGAAAAGAAACATGGCATATTGATAGGGAGAATGCTAGGTGTTATAATTGTAGTTGGTTGTACTGTAGCGTTAATATTGCAATTGCAGTTACACATTTAATATACATAAAAAAAAGAGACATATCTAAAAGATAGTCTTCTTTTTTTATAAATTACTATATTATCGAATTTTATTTTTACCAATAATTCTATTATAAGGTATTTGAGTTTTAAAACTGTGCTGCAGAGTATATTTTATGATAAGTTTTGTGTTAAGTTTTGTTATATCTTCAATCTTAAATTCTTTTAGTATTTGAAAAAAATATTCTATTATTTTTTCTCTCTGTGTAAAGTTTAGTGAATTGATTATTTTTTGAAATAATGCTGAATAAATTCTGCTTCTAAATAATGTGTTTTTTGATGTTATAAAATGATCATTTTCTGTGAGCCATGTTAGGGCATCATGAGAAGTGATATTTTTTTTTGAACTTTTAACAATAAGTGTTGGCGGTATGTTTTTGAAAATAGATCCTACAATGCTGAATTCAGGTACAATTTTTATTATTTTATTTGAAATTGCAGCATAATTATCAGCATCAATAAAAGTTTGTATAAATCCCGGACTGTCGTTTGAATAGATTTCAATAATTTGCTCCTGTAAGTTTTTAGGTGACATCAGTGCTGCGTATTCTGCAAGGTTGCCTCCTTTTGAGTGACCTCCAATTCTGTATAAATGATTTTTTTCTATAGTATTATTTAGATAGCTGACTGCTTCAGAATGAGAGGGGATCAAACCATAACTTAAACTAAAGCTTTCGTGCCATCCTGTTACTGAATCATCTGTTCCGCGTATGGCTATAAAAGTTGTGTAATCAGATATGGCGATGTGAAACGCGCAGAACTGCAGACATTTTTCTGTGTTAAATTTATTGATATAATTAAATAATTTAGCTTCTGAAAATCGTCTTCCCTTAGACATTTTCAGCAAAATTTGTTCTACCTGTGATAATGAAGATAAATCTTTTCCTGAATAAAAAATTTCTGCTGCATGTTTAACAGAAATAGCCTCTATATTGTTATCTGGTATTATATTTTGTAATTGGCAGTATGATAACGTACATAAAACTAAATTGTCAACAAAGTTAAATGACATTTCTTTAAGAGAAATGTCAGCATATTTTTCCAAATATGAAATAATATTGCCCATAATATATGACTCCTGTGGTCTAAATTTCTGTGTATAGTGAGATAAGTGCCGCATTTGCATGAGATTAAAATAATTAGCACAATCGTTGATTTTTCAGTAAATATTATGGGCAATTTTTTGTGTTTTAGCCTTATAAAAAATTATTTATTTTCAATATAAAATCTATTATTTAACAAAAGCCAGCCGGCTAAAAATAATTGATTAATTTGCCAGCAGCTCAAACCTCTTAAATTATATTCAGTCAACAAATTAAATTTTTCATTATAACTTCGTACATCTTCAAACCATACTTGATGTTGTACAGTATTGGGATAAGGCGTGTTGGGAGGATATAAAAGGTTATTTTCAGTGCTAAATGAATTTGAAGAGGTGTATTCAAAAAAAGGGGATTTTGCTATATCATCAAAGTTAATAATTGCATTGTTGTTTATGGCTATCTGTACAGCCTCTATATTACCTATAGTGACAGCTTCACTCTCTTCCTTAATATATGGAAGTGTCCAATCATATCCATAATTGGGGAGTCCAAGGTGAATTTTTTCAGAAGGAATCTCTGTAATTGCATAGTCAAGCACTTGCCGAACTTTATTTATTGGCGCAACCGCCATTGGAGGACCATATTTATATCCCCATTCATATGTCATAAGCAAAACAAAGTCAGCAGATGCTCCAAGTGCTCCATAGTCTTTTCCTTCATACAAAAGACCTTTTTGAGAGGCACTGGTTTTTGGCGCAAGGGCAACTGATACTAAATATCCTATAGAATGAATATTTTCTGTAATATATGCGACAAAAGAAGAGAAGGCATCCCTGTCTTCGGCAAGAATAAATTCAAAATCTATGTCTACTCCTTGATAACCATACAAGTTAATTCTAGCAATTAAATTGTTTTTGAGATTCTCCATAGCTGCAGGATTGTTAATTACTGCAGAGATCAGGCTATTGTTAAATTTTCCGTCGCTGCCGAATGGAGTTAATGTCAATATTGGCCGGGTATTAAAGTTTTTGGACATATTTATCATCCATCGCTCGTCTATTTGAGGCGGTATAAGTTCTCCGTCTGTAGTGAATCCATACGAGAATATAAATAAGTCAGATAAAAAAGGGAGAGTGTTTTCAAGTACCCAAGGATTTATAAAAGGATAAGCATATCCTCCAGAGTAAATAGTTTTATCAATTCTCTCAGCAACATTTGAGTTTATTAAAATAGACTGACCTATAGCGAGTGAATATGGATATGGTATCTGGTTATCATATGCAATTTTTTCAGAAGATGTATTGAACTGATTGGCAATTGTGTCAAGAGAATCGTTTTCTTTAACAGTGTATATATTCATTTAAAACTCCTTTTTAGTTTTATATAAGAGATAAATTATAGTTTAATATATTTTTTATATTTTAATTTAACAGTAATTATTTTATTAATATATATATTGTGTTATAATAAATTCTTGACATAAAATATTTATTATTAAAAAATAGATATAATCTATCCAATGATTTTTTACATATGGAGGAAAAATGCAGGAAATAATTATTAGAAAATATGAAAACAAAGATTTAACACAAATGGTTTATATTTGGAATGAAGTTGTTGAGGAGGGAATTGCGTTTCCGCAGGAAGAGTGTTTGAAAGAAATATCTGCAAAAGAATTTTTTGGAGAACAAACTTATTGCGGGGTTGCAGAAAGTGGTAAAACAGGTGAAATATTAGGATTATATATCCTCCATCCTAATAATGTTGGCAGGTGCGGACATATATGTAATGCCAGCTATGCAGTCAGCTCTGAAAACCGAGGTTTGCATATTGGAGAGAAGTTGGTGTTTGATTGTATCAAACAGGCTAAACTTCACGGATTTAGAATTTTACAGTTTAATGCAGTTGTTGCGTCAAATATTTATGCTAGACATCTATATGAACGAATCGGCTTTATACAGCTTGGTGTAATTCCAAAAGGTTTTCGTTTGGAAAACGGGCAGTATGAAGATATATGTCCGTATTATATTGAGTTATAGGTCAAAAATAATTTAAATTATAATGATGATTTATATTTTTAAATGGTTGTTTTTTCATTACTACATTTGTTTTCTGACAATAGAATATTCATCGCCGTATTTATAGTATGGACAGTTATAGTAAGTATCCTGAAGAAATTTTGCCATTTCATCTTCATCAAGATTTACAGTGCAGGTATAGCACTCATAATCGTCATCATATTCAAAAAATGCACATGTATCACAATTAGATTTACTCATTGTAAATGTTCCTTTCTATATAAAATAAACATACTGAAGTAAAATATTTTTAAATCATTTAGTATTGTAAAACAAAAATATAAAATATACAAGTAAATAAACTGATAGTCAGAATTTTGTTGTGGATTAGTAAAAAAAATGGTAAAATTATGACTTAAAGTGCAAAAGTTGTACAGAAGAATTTATTGTGTTTTATCTTATAATTTATAACGGCAAAAAATTATAGTTATTGAAGTTAAAATAAATGTAAAAATCAGGAGGCAAAATGCGCTATTCAATTAGGAGAAGAATTTCAGAATATTTTATTTTATTGCTTATATGTTCTTTCGGTGTCTGGTGGATAATGAACTCACTTTTTTTAGGCTCGTTTTATTCATCTATGAAAAGTAAATCATTAAGTGTTATTTACAATTATATTGATGATTTGAATAGTAGTAGTCTGCAGAGCGAGAGCGTATATCTTAAAATTAATAAATTATGTGAGGACAGCAATGTTGATTTAATAATTATGACGCCTTCTCTTGATATAAGTTATGCCTCGATGAATGATCCAAAAGATATGCAGAACATTTTGCTTAATTTTATATTTAACAATGATGACAGTGATAATACAATACAGAAGATGACAGATAAAAGAAATGCCTCTGAATATTATATTATGTGGGGATATTTGCAAAATGGTGATTTTTATGTTATGCGCACAGCTGTACAGAGTATTATAGATAATGTTGCTATTTCTAATCGCTTCATGATTTATGTTGGTCTGATAATTATTTCTATAGGTTCACTTGTAATATCAGTGATTTCAAATAAAATTACTGAGCCAATCAGAGAACTGACAAAAATATCCGACCGAATGATACATCTTGATTTTAATGCAAAATATATGGGTAAGAGTGAAGATGAGATAGGAGTTCTTGGAGAACGTATGAATAATCTTTCATCAACATTAGAAAGTACTATATCAGAACTTAAAACGGCAAACAATGAGTTAAAGCAGGATATAAGAAAAAAAGAAGAGATAGATGAGATGAGACAGGATTTTATATCAAATGTTTCTCATGAACTAAAAACTCCTATATCTCTAATACAAGGTTATGCAGAAGGACTTAGAGAGTGTATAAATGACGATGAGGAAAGCCGTGAATTTTATTGTGATGTAATAATGGATGAGGCTGCAAAAATGAATAAGATGGTAAAAAGTCTGCTGACACTAACTCAGCTAGAGTTTGGAGGAGATATTATTACGCTTGAGAGAGTGGATTTATTCTCTCTTGTAAAAAATATTTTAAGTTCAACGTCAATACTTGCCGGTGACAAAGAAGTAGATATTCGTTTTAATATAAAAGAAAATACATTTGTATGGGCAGATGAATACAAGCTTGATGAGGTAGTTACTAATTATATAAGCAATGCTTTTCACCATGTTTCAGGAGATAATATTATTGAGGTATCAATGGAGGAGCGTTCAGATGATGAAGAGAAGACACTTATCAGGGTTAAAGTTTTTAATTCAGGAATACCAATTCCAGCCGATGATTTAGATAAAATTTGGATTAAGTTTTATAAAGTTGATAAGGCGCGTACTAGGGAATATGGAGGAAGCGGAATTGGTCTTTCAATTGTAAAAGCAATTATGGATGCACATCATCAGGATTGTGGTGTAATCAATTATGATAATGGTGTATGTTTTTGGTTTGAGATGGAGAAGGCGGGGACTACAGAAAAATGATTTTTAGTGAAATAAAAATGTTAGTAAAAAATTAATTCTTACATTGATAAAATATTTAAAACGTGTTACAATGAAAAATATGATTTACAAAAAAGTGAAAATAGGTGGGTAAAATGAAAAAGAAGAACAGAAATTTCGTAAAATTAACCGCTGTTGGTTTTGCTTCTGTTTTTATGTTATCCGGATGCGGAATTACAAATATGACTGATGAACAAGTGAAAGTTATTGCAGATTATGCCGCGGATGTTTTAGTTAGATATGATGCAAGCTATTATGATAGGTTTGCTGAGGAGAAAATAAGGTCAGAGGAAGAAGATAGTACAATTGTTGCAAGTAATGAGACTCAATCTCCTGCGACTAATCAGCCTGCAACAGAAGTGCCAAAGACGGAGGATCCTAAAAAAAGTACAGAATCTACCACTCAGCCTGATGCAGCGAGTCAGATTCCAGTAGAAACTGCGGCTCCAGAAGATCCAGCTAATGTTGCAGATTCTGATGTTACTCCGATGGATGTAGGAAAAATTTTTGGACTGGAGGATGTCGAGATATCTTACAGAGGATATGATGTTGTAGATAAATATCCTGATGTGGGAGAAGATCAGCTTGCTTTTCAGATGAAAGCTACAGAGAATCATAAACTTTTTGTTTTTAAATTTGAAATTCTTAATACTTCTTCTGAGGCGAGAAACTGTAATATACTTGGACAGAATATTAAGTTCCGTGTTCGTGTCAATGATACAGAGAATTTAAGTGTACAGAAAACGTTACTTGCAGATGATCTTTCACAGGTGAATACAGTTTTGCAATCTATGGAAAATAAAACTGGTGTGGTTGTGTGTCAAGTGCCTTCAGATTATAATCCGGAGATATCTACATTATCGTTGGTAGTTCGTACCGGTGGTGAAGATAAAGTTATTAAATTACAGTAATTTATTAAAAAAGATTGGCTTTTTTTTATAAGTATGATACAATAAATACACTCATAAGATGCTAAAGGGAGGATTATTTTATGGATACAAATATTTTGCTAGAGAATGGTACTAATGAGTTAGAAGTGCTGGAGTTTACTTTAGGCGATAACCATTATGGTATAAATGTTGCTAAAGTAAGAGAAATATTATCTTATCAGCCTGTCACTCCTGTACCAAATGCACATCAGTATGTTGAAGGTATCTTTATGCCTCGTGAAGATATGATTTCAGTTGTTGATTTGAAGAAGTGTATTGGAATGGAACCTTCAGAGAATAAGGGATTGTTTATTATAACTAACTTTAATCAGCTTAATATTGCTTTTCATGTGGAACAGGTGCTTGGAATACATAGAATTTCATGGGCAGATATAATTTTGCCTGGAGCTACGGTTAATGATGTTGAAAATGGAGTTGCAACTGGTGTAATTAAGATTGATGATAAACTTATTGTAATTCTTGATTTTGAAAAAATTGTCACAGATATCAGTCCTGAAACAGGTCTTAAAATTTCTGATATTGAAGATATGGGACCTCGTGAGAGAAATAGTCTTCCGATTCTTATAGCAGAGGATTCTATGCTGCTTGGAAATATGATTACTGATTGTCTTAAGAAAGCAGGTTATATCAATCTTGATATGTGTCCAAATGGACAGGAAGCATGGGATAAACTTGAGAGATATAAAAAAGATGGTATAATTGATGATAAAGTTGCATTGCTTGTTACAGATATTGAGATGCCGTTAATGGACGGTCATCGTCTTACAAAGTTAGTAAAAGAAGATCCTGAATTGAGGCATGTTCCGGTTGTGATTTTCTCATCATTAGTTAATGATGAGATGAGAAGAAAGGGCGAGATGCTTGGTGCGGATGCTCAGCTTTCTAAGCCTGAGATTGGTCAGTTAGTTGAACAGATTGACAAATTAATTATGAAAAAGAATAAAGGCTAAAATCTAAATAAGATATGCAAAGGAGGGCATATCCATGGCAGATATGGATGATGAATTAGATTCCCTTTTCGACGATTCGTCACTGGATGACGGAGATATAAATGATTTCCTTAAAATGATGGACAATGAAGACGCTGCTAATATTTTTTCAGATGACGATGACGATAGTTCTTTTGTATCAGCAGATTTAGATGCAGATGAGAATATAGACAGTTCATTCGGTGTAATGGAAGATTGGGATAAAGTCTCAAATACCAGTTCAGGAGAAGCTGCACAGAAAAAGGGTAGTTCATCTGCCCAGAATGTTGATGAAGGCAGCTTTACAGATATAGATAATCTTCTTACAGGAATTGATGAGAATGCTGAAGTGCCTGAGCCTTTACAAAAAGTATCGTTTTGGCAAAAGATAAAATCTATATTTAAGAAAAAGGAATTGACGGAAGAACAACGTTTGGCAAAAGAAGCAGAGGAAGCAGAGGAAGCTGAGTATGAACAGAGGCTTTCCGCCGAAAAAGAAGAGAAAAAGAAGGTTAAAGCCGAAGCAAAAGCAAGTGCCAGGGAAGAAGCTGAGAAGAAGAAACAGGCTAATAAAGAAGCTAAAGCTGCAAATGCTGCAAAAGCTGCAGCAAAGAAAGCAGAGGCTCAAAAGAAGAAACAGGAAAAAGCAGCAAAGAAAGCAGAAGCTGCGGGAGGACCTATTCCTAAGTCGCAACTGGTACCAGTTGCGCCGCTGGCTGTTTTTATTATCATAGGTATTGCTTTATCTGTAGTTGTTGTATTAGGATGTAATACTAGATTTTACTCAGCAAACGTAAAAGATGCGAAAGAGCTGTTTGTTCATCAACAATATTCCAAAGCGTATAAGAATTTACTTGGTCTTGAAATTAAAGAAAAGGATCAGGAGTTTTATGATCAGGTGGAAGTTGTTAATCTTTTAAGTGATAAACTTGACAGTTACAATAGTTATATGGCGATTGACCGATATGAGGAGGCTTTAGATAGTTTGCTTGTAGGTGTCCGCAAATATAATGAGAATGTACAGAGGGCAAAAGAATTAGGGTTAATTGTAGAGTTTCAGGGCATTTATGATGAGATAATAGTTCATTTAAGAGATAAATTTGGTATAGAACCTGATCAGGTTAATTCTATGTTGACTGTTACATATTCTGAATATAAGAAAAATATAACAACTATTGCAGGTGACGCCGCAGTAGCAGATGGGGTCAGGAGACCTGTTAAAGCTGAAGATGAAACAGAAAATGATTAAATACGTTGTGGCAGCGGAATATAATTCTGCTGCCATGTTTTATAAAATCAACTTTTAAGTTGACATAGTGTAGGAGACATAATATGATAGCGATTATTGATTATGATGCCGGTAATTTAAAAAGTGTAGAGAAAGCATTTGAGTATATAGGAGAAAAGACGCTTATAACGCGAAGCAGAGATGAGATACTTAGAGCAGACAAAGTTATTCTTCCGGGAGTTGGCGCTTTTGAAGATGCAATGATTAATTTAAAAAAATATAATCTTGATAAAATAATATATGAAGTAGTTGAAAAAAGGGTGCCTTTTCTTGGAATTTGTCTAGGACTTCAATTGCTGTTTGAAGGCAGCGATGAGTCTCCAGGAGTGGAAGGTTTGGGAATATTAAAGGGAAGAATTGTAAAGATTCCTAAACAGAATGATTTAAAGATTCCTCATATTGGTTGGAATTCACTGAAACTGCGAAATAATGGCAGGCTGTTTAGAGGAATTAACGAAAATGAACATGTATATTTTGTACATTCTTTCTATCTTCAGTCAGAAGATAAAAATATTGTTAAGGCAACTACAACTTATGGTGTTGATATTGATGCATCAGTTGAGGCAGATAATGTATTTGCATGTCAGTTCCATCCAGAGAAAAGTAGCAGTGCAGGTTTGCAGATTTTAACTAATTTTGCTAATATTTAATTACGGGGGAGTGATGATAAATCATGTTTACGAAAAGAATTATACCATGTTTGGATGTGCATGGAGGCCGCGTTGTAAAAGGAGTAAATTTTGTTAATCTGAAGGATGCGGGAGATCCTGTTGAAATTGCAGCTGCATATGATAAAGCAGGTGCGGATGAGTTAGTATTTCTTGATATAACAGCTTCTTCTGATGCAAGAGCTACAGTTGTTGATATGGTTAGGAAAGTGGCAGAAAGAGTATTTATACCATTTACTGTTGGAGGGGGGATCAGGACAGTTGAAGACTTTAGAATACTTTTGAGGGAAGGAGCAGATAAAATATCCATCAATTCCTCTGCGATAAACAATCCTCAATTAATTAGTGATGCAGCTGATAAATTTGGGAGTCAGTGTGTAGTTGTAGCTGTAGATGCAAGGCGCAGGGAAGATGGGGAAGGTTGGAATGTTTATAAAAATGGAGGAAGGATAGACGTCGGTTTAGATGCCATAGAATGGGCGATTAATGCAGAGAAGATGGGTGCTGGTGAACTGCTTGTTACAAGTATGGATTGTGACGGCACTAAATCGGGATATGATATAGAGCTTACACGAACTATAGCAGAAAATGTTTCAATTCCGGTAATTGCTTCAGGCGGGGCAGGTAATATGGAACATTTTTATGATGTTCTGACAGAGGGCAGAGCTGATGCGGCTTTAGCAGCTTCATTGTTTCACTATAAGGAACTAGAGATAAAAGAAGTTAAGAAATATTTAAAAGATAGAAATATATCAGTTAGATTATAATATGTTTACATAAATTTTACAAAAGTTAAGGAGTGATTAATATGCCGCCAATTTCTAACGACTGGCTTGAACCATTATCATCAGAGTTCAAAAAAGAATATTATAAAAATCTACATAAGAAAGTAGTTGAGGAGTATAACAGTGTGCTTGTATTTCCGCCAGCTGATGATCTGTTTAATGCTTTTCATTTTACACCGCTTTCAGAAGTTAAAGCTGTTATTTTAGGGCAAGATCCATATCATGGAGACGGACAGGCGCATGGTTTGTGTTTTTCTGTAAAAAAAGGTGTTGATATACCGCCTTCTTTGGTAAATATATATAATGAGCTGCATGAAGATTTGGGTTGTCAAATTCCTAACCACGGCTGTCTTGAAAAATGGGCAAAACAGGGAGTGCTGCTTCTCAATACTGTTCTCACAGTAAGAGCGCATCAGGCTCTGTCTCACAGAGGAATAGGATGGGAACAATTTACTGATGCTGCAATAAAAGTATTAAATGAACAGGACAGACCTATTGTCTTTATTTTATGGGGAAAACCAGCTCAGGAAAAGAAAAAGATGTTAGATAATCCAAAACATCTAGTGCTCACAGCGCCTCATCCAAGTCCGTTGTCAGCATACAGGGGATTTTTTGGAAGTAAGCCGTTTAGTAAAACAAATGAATTTCTTGAGAAAAATGGTATAGCTCCTATTGATTGGGAGATTGAATAAAAAATTTTCATATGTGAATAATCTTGTTTGGGAATTTAAGGCTATAAAGGAGAAAGATTATGAAAAATATTTTGCAGCTTATAGAAGCTGAGGTTGAAAAAATATTTTATGAATGTGGTTATGATAAAAAATATGCTAAGGTGACAGTTTCTAACCGTCCTGATTTGTGTGAGTATCAGTGTAATGGTGCACTGGCTGCAGCTAAGCAGTATAAGAAAGCGCCTATTATGATTGCCAATGAAATAGTTGAGAAGCTTAAAAATAACGAAGTGCTTAAAAGTGCAGAAGCTGTAATGCCGGGATTTATTAATATGAATATAGATGACACATTTTTGGCGCGTTACATTATGGGTATGTCTATAGCTGATAAGTTTGGATTTGAAGCTGAGAGTAAGCCAATGAAAATTATTGTTGATTATGGCGGTCCTAATGTTGCAAAACCACTTCATGTAGGTCATCTTCGTTCAGCAGTTATCGGTGAGAGTATAAAGAGAATAATGTCATTTGCTGGAAATGATGTTATTGGAGATATACATCTTGGCGACTGGGGTCTTCAGATGGGACTTGTTATAACAGAACTTAAAAGACGACAACCGGAATTAGTTTATTTTAATAACAGCTATCAAGGAGAATATCCGCAAGAGGCACCGTTTACAATATCAGAGTTAGAAGAAATTTATCCGTCTGCAAGTGCAAAGTCAAAAACTGATGAAGACTATAAAAATGAAGCATTAGAGGCGACCTCCAAGCTTCAAAATGGTGACAGAGGTTATATTGCGCTTTGGAAACATATTATGAATGTGTCTGTATCAGATTTAAGGAAAAATTACCAAAAGCTTAATGTTAATTTTGAATTGTGGAAAGGTGAATCAGATGTACAGCGGTATATTCCGGATATGGTACAACGATTAAAAGATGATAAATTGGCATATGATAGTGATGGTGCGATTGTTGTAGATGTAAAGGAAGAGAACGACAGCAAAGAAATCCCGCCGTGTATAATTCTTAAATCAGATGGAGCTTCATTATATTCAACAACAGATTTGGCAACACTTATTGAGAGAGATAACGAATATAGACCTGACAGAATTATATATGTCGCTGATAAACGTCAAGAGCTGCATTTTACTCAAGTATTTAGGACAGCGGCAAAAGCAGGTATTGTAAAAGAATCTACTAAGCTTGATTTTTTAGGGTTTGGTACAATGAACGGAAAAGATGGAAAACCATTTAAGACTCGTGATGGTGGGATTATGCGGCTTGAAATACTCCTAAAAGATATTGAGGAGGAAATGTATAACAAGATTGCAGAGAATGAAAAGAGAAGCTTTGAAGATGATGATGAGGCGAAGACAACGGCCTCAGTTGTCGCATTATCAGCTGTTAAATATGGTGATTTGTCAAATCAGGCTGTAAAAGATTATATATTTGATATAGACAGATTTACTTCATTTGAGGGTAACACAGGTCCTTATATACTATATACAATTGTTAGGATTAAATCTATACTTAATAAAGCGCAATTTTCAAATGAAATGGTAATATTGCCAGCAAATAGTGACAGTGAAAAAAACTTGATGTTAGAGCTTACTAAATTTGCGCCTACAATTCAAAGTGCATATGAGGAGCTTGCTCCGCATAAAATTTGCTCATATATATATGACTTGGCTAATGCGTTTAATAAGTTTTACCATGAGACAAAAATTCTTTCGGAAGAGGATGTTTCATTGAGGTCATCATGGCTGCAGCTTATTTTACAGACTAAAAAGATTTTGGAATGTTGTATTGAATTATTAGGATTTGAAGCGCCGGAGAGAATGTAGTTTATGAAGAAAAATGCTTTAAGTGAAATATTGAGGAGTATATTATTTGTAATTATCCCTATTATATTATATTTAGTAATACAGAGTGCAGTTTCATTAATTTGTTCTGGGTTAGGTATGCAGCCTGCTGTTTATAGTATAGCAGGCTGTGTTATTTGTATATTGATTTTATATCCTTTTTTTTATTTACCATTAAAGAGCAGGCTTATAATTGATGGGTACAGAAAAGAGACAAGAATACAAAAGAAAATGCTTGTGTGGGTTGTTCTTGCCGGAGTTTGTGCCTGCTTTGTGTTAAATGGGATTGTCGTCATGATTCAGCTGAATAAAATGTTTACATCTTATGAATCTGTTGCACAAGTTTTGTATGATGGAAATATTTTGATTATAGCCTTGCAGATGATTATAGCTGCTCCTATTGCAGAAGAACTTGTATTTAGAGGAATTGTGTATCAGGGATTAAAACCTGTGTTAGGAAGGATAATGGCAGCGGTTTTGTCTGCATTATTATTTGGAATACTGCACGGGAATTTGCTGCAGGCACTGTATGCTTTTGCATTAGGTGTGTTTTTATCGCTGTTATTTGAGAAATATCAGTCTTTAAAACCTTGTATACTGTTTCATATGTCTGCGAATGCATTTTCTGTAATTGGTACGAAGACTGCTTTAAATTCTTTTGTTTTTTCATCTTGGTGGATTATATTGTTTTACACTGTTATCTGCAGCATGCTGCTGATAATTAGTATTTTAAAAATAATAACTAACAAATGTGTATATTAGATAAATAAGCTGGCAGATGTTTTTGCTTTACTAACAATATATGACAGATTACTATAAGATACTGAGATATATTGATATGGAAAATGCTTATCACAGTTTATCCACAGATATTTTATTTTACAGCAGAGGCTTAATATATTTATAATAGTAGTTGTCTGGCTAAATAACTTTAGTAATAAATTAAAAAAATGAAATAACAGAAGATAACAAGAGAAAAAGAGAGAAAAGTAAAGGTTTTATTGCAAATAACTGTAAATAGTACAGTTGCATAAATTTGGCAAATTCAATAATATATCAATAACAATTAGCACTCGCTCTTGATGAGTGCTAATAATACAAAAATAATAGGAGGCTTTATTATGAAATTATCACCTTTAGGAGACAGAGTAGTTTTAAAACAGTTAGAAGCTGAAGAGACAACAAAATCTGGTATTATTTTGGCAGGTACAGCTCAGGAGAAACCTCAGGAAGCTGAAGTTGTTTCTGTAGGACCTGGTGCAGTTGTTGATGGAAAGACAGTGCCGATGGAAGTAAAAGAAGGACAAAAAGTTATTTATTCTAAATATGCAGGAACAGAAGTTAAGCTTGACGGCGAAGAATACATTATTGTAAAACAGTCAGATATTTTAGCTGTAGTGGAATATTCAAAGTAAATTTAATATAATAGGAGGCTTTATAAGATGGCAAAAGAAATTAAGTTTGGTGCAGAGGCAAGAACAGCATTAGAAGAGGGCGTAAACAAGTTAGCAGATACAGTCAGAGTTACAATTGGACCAAAGGGCAGAAATGTTGTATTGGACAAATCTTTTGGAGCACCGCTTATTACAAATGACGGTGTAACAATCGCAAAAGAAATTGAATTTGAAGATGCTTTTGAAAATATGGGAGCTCAGCTTGTCAAAGAAGTTGCCACTAAAACTAATGATGTTGCAGGTGACGGAACAACGACAGCTACAGTTCTTGCTCAGGCAATGATTGCAGAGGGAATGAAAAACTTAGCAGCAGGAGCAAATCCAATAGTACTCAGAAAAGGTATGAAGAAAGCAACTGAGAAGGCTGTTGAAGCAATTGCTTCTATGTCAAGCAAGGTTAACGGAAAAGATCATATTGCCAAAGTTGCTTCTATCTCAGCAGGAGATGAAGAAGTAGGAAAGATGGTAGCTGATGCAATGGAAAAAGTATCAGGCGACGGAGTAATTACAATAGAGGAATCTAAGACAATGCTTACAGAGCTTGATTTAGTAGAAGGTATGCAGTTTGACCGCGGTTATATTTCAGCATATATGGCTACTGATATGGATAAAATGGAAGCAGTGCTTGATAATCCATATATTTTGATTACAGATAAGAAAATCAGCAATATCCAGGAAATTCTTCCTTTGTTAGAGCAGATTGTACAGTCAGGTTCAAAACTTTTAATTATTGCTGAAGATGTTGAGGGCGAGGCCTTGACTACACTGATTGTCAATAAATTAAGAGGTACATTCTCCGTAGTAGCAGTGAAAGCTCCAGGTTACGGCGACAGAAGGAAAGCAATGCTTGAAGATATCGCAATACTTACAGGCGGTCAGGTTATCTCTGATGAACTTGGTCTTGATTTAAAAGAAGCTACTATTGAACAATTGGGCCGCGCTAAGTCTGTTAAAGTACAGAAAGAGAATACAGTTATCGTTGATGGAGAAGGCAATAAAGAAGCTATCTCTTCACGAATTGCACAGATAAAAGGTCAGATAGAAGAGACAACATCAGAGTTTGATAAAGAAAAATTACAGGAAAGACTTGCTAAGCTGGCAGGCGGTGTGGCAGTAATACGTGTTGGCGCTGCTACAGAGACAGAAATGAAAGAGGCTAAGCTTCGTATGGAAGATGCTTTAAATGCAACCCGCGCTGCAGTTGAGGAAGGAATTATTGCCGGAGGCGGTTCTGCTTATATTCATGCATCTAAAAAAGTTGCAGAGTTTGCCGCTACTTTGGAAGGTGATGAAAGAACAGGTGCAAACGTTATATTAAAGGCGCTTGAAGCTCCTTTATACTACATCGTTGCAAATGCAGGTCTTGAGGGTTCTGTTATAATCAATAAAGTAAAAGAGTCAGAAGAAGGAATTGGTTTTGACGCTTACAAAGAAGAGTATGTTGATATGGTAAGCGCTGGTATACTGGATCCTGTGAAAGTTACAAGAAGTGCATTACAGAACGCTACAAGCGTTGCTTCAACATTGCTTACTACAGAATCTGTAGTTGCTAATATTAAAGAAGATGTCCCTGCAATGCCGGCTAATCCAGGAATGGGCGGAATGATGTAATAACTTTATATAATAGAATTTCTATTAAAAATAACCCTTGCAGTTAATAAAAGATGCGAGGGTTGTTTTTTTGATTAAATGTAATATATTATTATATTTTGATGAAAAATATGTAGACTAATCTAACGTTAAGTTAATGAGTTGGCGAATATGGCGGTCCTGATGGTGAAATTAACGCCTCGCTTCGTTATCTTTCTCAGAGATATTCAATGCCTTATCGCGAGGTAATGGGAATACTTACTGATATTGGAACAGAAGAGATGGCTCATTATGAAATGATTGCCACTATGGTTCATCAGCTTACAGATGGTCTTTCAGCTGAAGAAATCAAAGCGGCAGGCTTTGAAGATTATTATGTGGATCATACTGTTGGTGTATGGCCTCAGGCAGCAGGCGGTATACCGCAAAATGCTTGTGAATTTCAAGTTAAAGGTGATGTAATCACAGATTTAGTTGAAGATATGGCGGCAGAACAGAAAGCAAGAACGGTTTATGATAATCTATTAAGAATAATACACGATTCTGAGATAACAGAACCGTTAAAATTTTTAAGGGAAAGAGAGATTGTTCATTTCCAGCGTTTCGGTGAAGCTTTACGCATTGTTCAGGATAAATTAGATTCAAAAAATTTCTATGCGTTTAATCCGGCTTTTGATAAAAATTGTAATTGTCATAAAAAATAATTTAATTAGTCCCTGCATTATGGCTTATAATAAGCTGTAGTGTGGGGACTTATTTTATTCTGTAGCGCGGAAAATATTAATCTATTGTATAATTAATGTATTGAAATAGGTATAGAAAAGAAATATAATATAGATAATTACACGAGACAGGGTTAATAATGTGAGGAGGTTTTAAAATGATATACACCCCATTGACAAGAAAAGCAATGAAAATAGCTTATGAAGCCCATAATGGGCAGTATGATGTTTCAGGTGTGCCATATATTTTTCATCCTATGGAAGTAGCTTCATGTATGGAAGACGAATATACAACATGTATCGCTCTTCTTCATGATGTTGTTGAAGATACAGGAGTTACTTTTGAGCAGCTCTCAAAAGAATTTCCTGCTGAAGTTTTAGCTCCGCTTAAATTATTAACCCATATGCCCAGAACGGATTATTTTGAGTATATAAAAAATATTAAAACAGACCCCACAGCGATAAAAGTTAAATTGGCAGATATAAGACATAATATGGATGAAACCCGTGTTGACGGAGCAGATGTGCCGAAAGAAAAATTAGAGTGGTGGAGAACAAAATATACAAAAGCGCTTGAAATACTTAATAATGTTTAAATAGCATTAAAACAATTATATGTAAGGAATTTTTAAATTAGTTTCAGACGGTTTTTTAATTAAATATCTATTTATCTTTTCTAAAATTTATGGTATAATATGAGCACTTATTTAATTGTTTTATAAGGCGAAGAATGAGGTTAGCGAGAACATATACTGTAAGTACAATGTGAAGCCTTACCTATTTCGAGAGAAATCAAATAATTAAGTATAACAATAAAGATGGAGGTATGTAGAGTGAATAATGTAGCAGAATTAAAATTGGGCATTGTAGCAGTTAGTCGTGACTGTTTTCCAATGGAGCTCTCAATCAGCAGAAGACAAGCTGTTGTAAAAGAGTTTAAAGCATCATATGGCGATATTTATGAGTGTCCTACTACAATTGAAAATGAAGTACATATGAGAAAGGCGTTGGCAGAGATTAGGGATGCCGGAGTTAATGCGCTTGTTGTATATTTAGGAAATTTTGGTCCTGAATCATCAGAGGTTTTATTGGCAAAAGAATTTGGAGGTCCTGTAATGTTTGCTGCAGCGGCAGAAGAGACAGGTGATAATCTTGTCGGCGGACGCGGCGATGCATACTGCGGAATGCTTAATGCAAGTTATAATTTGAAAATCCGTGGAGTTAAGGCTTATATCCCTGAATATCCAGTAGGAACAGCAAGTGAAATTGCTGAAATGATCAATGACTTTAAGCCGATTGCGCGTACTATTGTCAGCATCAGCAATTTAAAAATTATATCATTTGGACCTCGTCCGCAAGATTTTATTGCCTGCAATGCACCTATTAAACAGTTATATAATTTAGGTGTTGAAATTGAAGAAAATTCAGAGTTGGATTTATATGCATCTTTTAACGATCATGCAGACGATAAGAGAATTCCTGCTATTATTAAAGAGATGGAAGAAGAACTGGGTGAAGGAAATAAAATGCCTGGTATTTTGCCAAAACTTGCACAATATGAGATAACATTGTTAGATTGGGCAGAAGCGCATAAAGGTTCAAGAGATTTTGTATGTTTTGCTAATAAGTGCTGGCCTTCATTCCAGACACAGTTTGGTTTTGTTCCATGTTATGTTAATAGTCGTCTTACAGGACGTGGAATACCTGTATCATGTGAAGTGGATATATATGGTGCATTAAGTGAATATATTGGTACATGTGTAAGCGAAGATATTGTTACATTACTTGATATAAACAATTCTGTTCCAGCTGATATGTACAATGACGAGATAAAAGGAAAATTTGATTATACGCTTAAAGATACATTTATGGGATTCCACTGCGGTAATACATGTTCTAAGAAATTATCAAGTTGCACAATGAAAAACCAGATGATAATGGCCAGATCGCTTGAGCCAAATCAGGAACCTAATATAACAAGGGGTACGCTTGAAGGAGATATTGCTCCTGGCGATATTACATTCTTCCGTTTGCAGAGTACGGCAGATTCACATCTTACGGCATATGTTGCTCAGGGGGAAGTTCTTCCTGTAGCTACAAAATCATTTGGAGGCATCGGTGTATTTGCGATTCCTGAAATGGGAAGATTTTATCGTCATGTGCTTATTGAGAAGAATTATCCTCATCACGGTGCAGTTGCTTTTGGTCATTATGGTAAAGCGTTGTTTGAAGTTTTCAAATATTTAGATGTAGAAGATATAGGCTTCAATCAGCCAAAGGGAATGATGTATAAAACAGAAAATCCATTTGCTTAGTCTAAACAGATTTAATTTATAACACCTAAGGCAGCATTATAAGCTGCCAAGGTGTTTTTTTGATATAAAAAATAAATATATTTTTTGATTTATATTTAGTTAGAATAAATGCCAAACAATATTATGATTTATATTTAGTTAGAATAAATGCCAAACAATATTTTGACTTTTATTTAATTACAATTATTGCCAAACAATATTTTGTTTGATATAATAATTAAGATTATGTAGTTTTTTATAACTTTGGAGGTTAACTATGAATTATTTACAAGCGATAATAATGGGGATTGTACAGGGAGCGGCAGAGTTTTTGCCGATAAGCAGTTCTGGACATTTGGCGATATTTGCAAAAATATTAAGTGCATTTGATTCCGAAGCAGCAAAGTTTTTTTCAAAACCTGATTTAACATTTGATATAATGTTGCATTTAGGCACACTATTGGCAATCTTTTTTGTATACTGGAAAGATATTAAAAAACTTATTTTAGAAGGCTTTGGAATTCTAGGTGATTTCTTTTTAAATGCTGTAATATTTTTTAGAAATATTTTTTCAAGAGAAGAAGCGTATAAGTATCGTAAAGTTGTCAATTCTTCATATAGAAAATTTGTGATGCTTGTTATTGTTTCTACAATTCCTACTGGAATAATAGGAGTTTTGGGAGACAGTATTATAGAGGAAGCAAAAACAAATCTTTTGATAGTTGGCGTATGTCTTTTTATAACATCATGTCTTTTGCTTATATCAGATTTCGTGGAGGATGGTTATAAAAAACCTAAAAATATAACTTACACAAATGCTTTTGTGATTGGTATTTGTCAGGGATTTGCAACTCTTCCGGGGATATCACGTTCAGGAACTACTATCACAGCATGTCTTGTCAGCAAGTTTGACAGAAAACTGGCTGTAAAGTATTCATTTATTATGTCAATACCAGCAGTTCTCGGAGCGGCGGTTTTGAAGCTTAAAGATTTTTTTGCTACAATTGGCGATTGTAAATATTTAGGTCAGTATATTGTCGGAACATTGGTTTCCGCCGTAGTTGGTTTTATATGTATGAAGCTGCTGCTCGTATTAGTTCGCAATAATAAATTTAAATATTTTGCTTATTATTGTATTTTTGCAGGAATAGCTTCAATAATATTGGAGTTTGTAATAAAATAGAAGTTAAATACCTTGCGGCATTTGACGAATTTTTGTGCAGGACAGAACTCAACTTACTGCACATAGGAATAAAAATCGGAGGGACATTGCTGTGAGTACAACAAAGAGAAAAAAAGTTCCGGCGCAAACGACCGGAAACAGCAATTCGGCAGCGGATGTCCGAATGGATAATTCAGTAGTTAGGGAGATAAAACTTCTTGCCTTTCTCGGTCTGTGCATTTTATTGTTTTTAGGTAATTTTGGATGGGCCGGGATCGGTGATACGGGAATAAATTGGTTAAGCAACAGATTAAAAGGGTTAATTGGTATATTAGAATACATACTTCCTGTGTTTATGTTTATATGTGCATTGTATCTTTATGTAAATCCTAATAACAGAAGAGTAAAAATAAAAATTATATTAACTCTGTTTTTAGGATTTATTATGATTATGTTTATTCAGTTTTTGTATGGAAGCGGGCATATGGGCAGAAAATGGGGAGAATATTTTAGTGATGGAGTAAATAATATTTTTTGCGGCGGGGCGGTTGGAGGCAAAGCGGCTTCGCTGTTATATTCTCTGCTTGGACTTCTCGGGGGGATATTAGTTTTAGTATTTTTGGCGATAATAATTACTGTAATGCTTACTGAGAAATCGTTTCTTGGGAATATTGTCAGCGGCGGACGCAAAGGTTCTGCAGTTATAACAGATAATATTAATAGAAGCAGACAGAAAAAAAATATTAAAAGAAGCAGGGCGGAAGCTGCGAAAGCTGTTAAAATAAATTATTCAAATAAAGGTTCATCAAGAGAAAAAAGAAAATCAGCAAACGGAATGTCATTGATAACATTGGATAAAAATAAAAAAACTAAGAAGAAAAATTTCAATTATGATGAGGAGATGCATGAACTTTTCTCTGATAATATTAAACATAAAGAACAAAATTATAAAGAGGACATATTAAATAATGATGAAAACGCCAAACAGCAGCTTTTTACTATCCAAAAGGATGGGAAGACTCATCTAGTAGGCGAAAATACATCAGTGGAAACAGCTTCAGACAATATGAATGAAGTGATACCAAAGATTAAGTCTGCTAAAAAAATAAATAATAAAGTGAGTAACAGTAAAAAAACTGATACCATTACGGACGATAAGTCGAGTGATAATAAGGTTGTCCTTGTTGACGGCAGAAAGCAGTATGAAAAACCTTCATTTGATTTGTTGAAGAAGAATGATAATAACTATGTTGAGTCTGATGTATATCTCAGGGAAATGGGATTGACATTACAGAGGACACTGCAGAGTTTCGGGGTGAATGTTACAGTATTAAATGTTAGCTGCGGACCATCAGTTACAAGGTATGAACTACAGCCGGAAAAGGGCGTTAAAGTAAGCAAGATTACTAATCTTGCTGATGATATTAAACTTAACCTTGCTGTTTCAGACATAAGGATAGAGGCGCCTATTCCTGGAAAAGCAGCAGTAGGTATTGAGGTTCCCAACAGAACTGCAAGTGCTGTTTTGTTAAGAGAACTTTTGGAATCAAAGCATTTTAAAGACGCTAAGTCACCATTGACGTTTGCAGTAGGTAAAGATATTTCTGGTAATATAGTTATAGGAGATATAGCTAAAATGCCGCATCTTCTTGTTGCCGGTTCAACAGGTTCAGGTAAATCAGTATGTATCAATACTATTATTATGAGCTTGCTTTATAAAGCAGACCCAGAAGAGTTAAAACTTATATTAATAGATCCTAAAGTTGTTGAATTAAGCGTTTATAATGGTATTCCGCAGATGTTTATTCCTGTTGTCACAGATCCTAAAAAAGCTGCAGGAGCTTTGAATTGGGCCGTTGCTGAGATGGATGACAGATATAATAAAATGTCAGAATTAGGGGTCAGAGATTTGGAGGGATATAATAAAAAGATTGCGGCTTTGCCGGATAATGGTGAAGAGAGTCCAAAACCTTTCTCAAGACTTGTAATCATAGTAGATGAGCTTGCCGATTTAATGATGGTGTGCGGAAATGAAGTAGAAGCGGCAATATGCAGACTGGCACAGAAAGCGCGCGCTGCCGGTATACATTTGATATTGGCGACCCAAAGACCATCAGTAGATGTTATTACTGGATTAATTAAGGCAAATATGCCGTCAAGAATTGCTTTTGCAGTTTCATCAGGTGTAGATTCAAGAACAATTATAGATATAAACGGAGCTGAAAAACTTTTAGGAAAAGGGGATATGCTTTTCTATCCTTCTGGTTTTCCAAAACCTGTAAGGGTTCAGGGCGCATTTGTGTCAGATAAAGAAGTATCTGATGTGGTAGAATTTTTGGCAAATCAGAATATAGAGGAAGTGTCAGCTAAAGAGATTGAAGAACGGATGAACATAGTCGCCAGTTCAAGTGCCGTAAATGGAGTAGGTAATAATCAATATGATGAATATTTTGTTCAGGCAGGAAATTTTGTTATTGAAAAGGGAAAAGCTTCTACAAGTATGATTCAAAGAGTGTTTAAAGTAGGTTTTAACCGAGCTGCAAGAATTGTTTCTCAGTTGGAGGATGCGGGGGTTGTCGGTCCTGAAGAGGGAACTAAACCGCGTAAAGTAATTATGTCCGAAGAAGAATTTAATCAGTTTGTTGAAGAGTCAGTTTAAATATATGGAGGTGGCATATGAAATCAGATATTCAAATAGCCCAGGAAGCTTTGCTGGAGCCGATTGTGAAAGTTGCAGAATCTATTGGAATCTCAGATGATGACTTAGAGTTGTATGGAAAATATAAAGCTAAGCTGTCTGACAAGTATTTGGACGAGATAAAAGACAATGATGAAGGAAAACTTATTTTGGTTACAGCAATCAATCCCACTCCTGCCGGAGAGGGAAAGACTACGGTGACTGTAGGATTAGGCCAGGCTTTTGGAAAATTAGGTAAAAAAGCTATTATTGCACTTAGAGAGCCTTCACTGGGACCATGTTTTGGAGTAAAAGGAGGCGCAGCCGGAGGAGGATACTCGCAGGTCGTTCCGATGGAAGATTTAAACCTTCATTTTACTGGGGATTTTCATGCGATAACAAGTGCAAATAATCTGCTTGCGGCAATGGTAGACAATCATATACAGCAGGGAAATGAGTTGAATATAGATACAAGACAGGTTGTTTGGAAGAGATGTCTTGATATGAATGACAGAGTGCTGAGAAATATTGTAGTCGGACTTGGTGCAAAGACAGATGGAGTTGTTAGGGAGGACCATTTTGTTATATCTGTTGCCTCTGAGATTATGGCTGTACTCTGCCTTGCAAAAGATATGCATGATCTTAAAAAACGTCTGGGCAGAATGATTGTAGCATACAATTATTCTGGAGATCCAGTAACAGCAGAGGATTTACATGCAGTTGGAGCTATGGCGGCACTTTTAAAAGATGCAATCAAGCCAAACTTGGTACAGACTCTTGAACATACGCCAGCTCTTGTTCACGGAGGACCATTTGCAAATATTGCACATGGATGCAACAGTGTCAGAGCTACTAAGGCAGCTCTGCGAATATCTGACTATGTTATAACTGAAGCGGGCTTCGGAGCAGATTTGGGAGCTGAGAAGTTTTTTGATATCAAATGCCGGATGTCAGGCCTTAAGCCTGATGCGGTTGTTTTAGTGGCAACAGTTAAAGCGCTAAAATATAATGGCGGTGTCCTAAAAGAAACTTTGTCAGAAGAAAATTTAGATGCTCTAAAAAAAGGAATTGTAAATTTAGAAAAACATATAGATAATCTTCAAAAATATAAAGTTCCTGTTGTTGTTACATTAAATGCTTTTGTAACAGATACTAAAGCTGAAATAGAATTTATTAGGGCGTTTTGCGAATCCAGAAACTGCTCTTTTGAAATTGCAGAAGTATGGGAGCGGGGCGGAGACGGCGGAGTTGCCCTTGCAAAAAAAGTTTTAGAGACGCTTGAAACTAAAAAAAGTCAATTTCAGGTGCTTTATCCTGATGAATTATCTGTAGAAGAGAAGATAAACTGTATTGCAAAAGAAATCTACGGTGCAGAAGAGGTGGTATTTACTCCGGCAGCGAAGAAGACTATTTTGCAGATAGATAAATTGGGATTTGGTAATTTTCCTGTATGTATGGCCAAGACTCAATATTCACTCTCTGATAATGCAAAACTGCTTGGATGTCCTAGAGATTTTACAATGACGGTGCGTGAAATATATGTATCTGCCGGGGCTGGATTTATTGTAGCCATTACAGGCTCGGTTATGACAATGCCCGGACTTCCAAAATCCCCGGCAGCACATTTAATAGATGTAGATGATAACGGAAAGATAATAGGACTGTCTTAAAAAGGAGGAATTTTAAATGGCTAAGATTATTGATGGAAAAGCTATTTCAATGAAAATCAAAGATGAATTAAAAGAAAAGACGGCAAAGATGAAATCAGAGGGAATCAATATATGTCTGGCAGTTATTCAGGTTGGTAATGACCCAGCATCCAGTGTGTATGTGAGAAATAAAAAAAATGCATGTAAATATATTGGTATTGAATCATTGTCATATGAGCTGCCTGAAGACACAACAGAAGAGCAGCTTCTTGAGCTTGTAGAAAAGTTAAATAAAGACAGCAAAGTAAATGGAATTTTAGTACAGCTGCCTCTGCCATCACATATTGATGAAGATAAAATAATAGAGTCAATTTTACCTTTAAAAGATGTTGATGGTTTTCATCCTCAAAGCGTAGGGGCATTGAGCATTGGACAGCCGGGATTTGTTTCTTGTACCCCAGCGGGAGTTATACAGCTTTTAAAACGTTCTGACATAGAGATTGAAGGAAAAGAATGCGTTGTTATTGGAAGAAGTAATATTGTTGGAAAACCAATGGCACAGCTTTTGCTCAGAGAAAATGGCACAGTGACGATTGCTCATTCAAGGACAAAGAATTTAAAAGAAGTGGCGAGACGGGCAGATATTTTAGTTGTTGCCATGGGAAAACCAAAATTTATCAATAAAGAGTATATAAAGGATGGAGCAGTAGTTATAGATGTCGGTATTCATCGTATGGAAAATAATAAACTTTGCGGTGATGTCGATTATGACGATATTATAGAGTCTGTAAGTGCAATTACGCCTGTTCCTGGCGGTGTTGGACCAATGACAATTGCAATGTTGATGAACAATTGTGTTGAATCTGTAGAGCTGCAGAAAAAGTAAGGGGTATTAATTATGGTTTGTAAGCGATGTAATGAAGAAGTTGAAGAGGGAGTAGTGTATTGTCCTAATTGCGGACTGGAGCTTCATTATATTCAGGAGTACAACGAAGTTGATGAAGAACTTGACAAAAATATGCTTGATTTAACAAATGATGTAGTTTCAGAGCAGTCTGATTTAAGATACGATAATGATGACGAAGAATGGCAGGAGTATCATCTTGAGAGAAGACTTACTCTGAAAGAGAAAAAAATTCGGGCAATTGCAAAAATTATTGGATTGTCATTTTTAATAGTTATTCTTATTTCAGGTACTGTAATTTATTTTGTATATCAAAATAGAAGTAATTCATTTGATGTGCAGTTGAAGAAAGCTTCCGAATATGCTGCTGCTGATAATTTTTCAAAGGCTGTAGTTTGTTATGAAAATGCCATAAATGTCGCTAAGGACAAAAAAGAGAAAGCAAAGGCTGCAAAATATCTGGGAATGCTGTATGCTGATAACTCTGACACTAAGAACGCAGTATATTATCTCGAAATGACAATAGATAATAAATGTCTTGACAGAGATGTTATAGAGACTATTGTGAAATTATATGAACTTCAGGGTAATTCTGATTCAATAAAGAAGTTGGCAAGAGTGGCGTCAAGTGATGAAACGAACTCTCTTTTTGAAAAATATTTGTTAAATCAGCCGATATTTAATTATAAGTCAGGAACATACAATGAATATTTATCTGTAGAGATAACTACTGAAGATAATGAGACTATATATTACACGCTTGATGATACCGCTGCTACTAAAGATTCAAATGTTTATGAGGGTCCTATAGAAGTAAAAGATGGAACCACAGTTATTCATGCTATTTCAGTAAATGAAAATAATTTAGTCAGTGAGGAGATTGTTACTACTTATGTTGTCCAGTCTGCGGGGTCAATGAAGCCTGTTATTACTCCGGAAAGCGGTGAATACACAGATTTTACAAAAATTTCTATAGATGATATTTCTGCAAACTGTAAAATTTTCTATACATTAGACGGCACAGAACCAAATGAAAATTCAATTGAATATACAGAAAGTTTTGATATGCCTGTTGGTAATCATGTTTTAAAAGCAGTATCAATTAATACAGAGACAAAAGTTGCGAGTGAAGTTGTGTCAAAGGTTTATAATCTTGATATATCTTCAAAGTATGATACATCTAGGGCGGGACAGCTAGTAATGACGGCTCTTGAGGAGCGGAAAGAAGTATTAAATACTTCTGGTACTATGGCAGATGGCAGCAGCTGTGTACTACAGTTTGACGAGGCGGTTACTATTGATACGCAAAATTATTATATAATGCACAGATATAATAGTATAATGGGACAATTGTTCGATGCTAATATATTTTATGCTGTTGATGTAACATCTGGCAATGTATTTTTGGCCAATAAGAAAAAAGACGGAATATATAATCTTGATGTTTTCTGAAAAAATTGGAATAAAATGCTTGAAAATCATAAAAAAAGAGAGTAGAATATTATTGCAAATTTTTAAATACTAAAAAAAAGGAGAATATCAGATGGGTTATATTGATGAAGTGCTCGAGAGAGTAAAAACTAAAAATGCAGCAGAACCTGAATTTCTTCAAGCAGTTGAAGAAGTGTTAGAGACAATCAGACCTGCAATAGAAGCAAATGAAGAGAAATACAAAAAAGAGGCTTTGTTGGAGAGAATTACAGAGCCGGAGAGAGTTGTAAGATTTAGAGTGCCTTGGGTTGATGATAAGGGACAAGTTCAGGTTAATGTTGGATATAGAGTTCAGTTTAATAGTGCTATTGGTCCATACAAGGGAGGCCTTAGATTCCATCCTTCAGTAAATCTTGGTATTATAAAATTCTTAGGATTTGAACAGATATTTAAAAATTCATTGACAGGTCTGCCAATTGGCGGCGGTAAAGGTGGTTCTGATTTTGATCCTAAGGGAAAATCAGACCGCGAGGTAATGGCTTTCTGCCAAAGCTTTATGACAGAGCTTTGCAGACATATTGGTCCTGACACAGATGTGCCGGCAGGGGATATCGGTGTTGGCGGAAGAGAGATTGGTTATATGTTTGGTCAGTATAAGAGAATACGCAATGCATATGAAGGTGTGCTTACAGGTAAAGGATTAACATTTGGCGGTTCTCTCGCCCGTACAGAAGCGACAGGTTATGGTCTTCTCTATATTACTGAAGAACTTATGAAGTGTCATGGTGAATCAATGGAAGGCAAGACTGTAGTTGTGTCAGGTGCTGGTAATGTTGCAATTTATGCTATTCAGAAAGCTCATCAGATGGGCGCAAAAGTTGTTACATGTTCTGATTCAACAGGTTGGATTTATGATTCTGAAGGTATTGACGTAGAACTTCTAAGAGAAGTTAAAGAAGTTAAGAGAGCGCGTCTGACAGAGTATGCAGCTGCAAGAAAGAGCGCTGAATACCATGAAGGCCGTGGAGTATGGCAGATTAAGTGTGATATTGCTCTTCCATGTGCTACACAGAATGAACTTCATCTTGAAGATGCAAAACAGCTTGTTGCTAATGGATGTAAGGCAGTTTGTGAAGGCGCTAATATGCCTACAACATTGGATGCTACAAAATACCTGCAGGAGAACGGCGTTTACTTTATATGTGGTAAAGCTTCAAACGCCGGTGGTGTTGCTACAAGTGCCCTTGAAATGTCACAGAACAGTGAGAGATTGAGCTGGACATTTGAGGAAGTAGATTCTAAACTTAAAGATATTATGGTCAATATCTATCACAATATAGATGACGCTGCAAAACGTTATGGTAAAGAAGGCGATTATGTAACAGGATCAAATATTGCTGGTTTTGAAAAAGTTGCTGAAGCAATGACAGCTCAGGGAATTGTTTAGTTGATTACCCATTTGATAATTTTATAATTACAGTAATATAACTTAAAGTAAAAAGGTGTAAAATCTATTGAAGTATGATAGGTTTTACATCTTTTTGTTACTGATAACAAGCGGAAGTGTGCAGACAAAGTACTATAATCATTGAATAAGCTTTACAATTTTATATATTTTGTTATAATGAATGTGTAACAACCGATCAATAAATTCAAAGGCGGTGATAATATGACTGAAAAAGAAATGATGCAGAGAAATATTGAAGAATTTGAAAGATTACAGGATTACATGATATCTTGTGATAAAGACTCCGAAGCATATAAGAAAATGAAACGGCGTTATACGGCATTGAAAGTTATATTGACAGCTTCAGGTATAAATCTTACAGAATTAGATATTATTAAAGAATAGTTTTAAATGTATATGGTCAATGATACAGAGAAGGATGTAAAATCTATTGAAGTATGATAGGTTTTACATCTTTTTTTATAATAGGTGAAAGCAAGTATTATATTTTTAACTTATTCCAAAAAATACAATATGATAGCAATTAATAAATATGTTATAATAAACTAAACCTGCATAAGGGATATCAAAATAAATTATATATTTTATATTGAAAATTTATTGAAAATGAATTAGAATAGAAAGTAATGTACTGATAGTTTTTATAAAATGTACAATTATTTTGTATAACTGCAGTTATTAGCTGCTGATTCATTTAAGGAGGAGAAGGTATGTATAAAATTACAAAGGCAAAAATGCTTGCAGATAAGATTTATCTTATGGATGTTGCTGCACCCCGCACTGCAAAATGTTGTCTGCCTGGACAGTTTGTAATTGTCAAAATTGATGAGAAGGGAGAACGTATACCGCTGACTATATGTGATTATGACAGAGAAGCGGGAACCGTTACAATTGTAGTACAGGCAGTTGGAGCTTCATCACAGAGAATGTTAGATCTTAAGGAAGGAGATGCCTTCTGTGATTTTGTAGGTCCTCTTGGTAGACCTTCAGAATTTGTAAATGAAGATATTGAACAATTAAAAAATAAGAAAATACTATTTGTAGCCGGAGGACTTGGAACAGCTCCGGTTTATCCTCAGGTAAAATGGCTTCATGAAAAAGGAATTAAGGCTGATGTTATTGTTGGAGCTAAAACTAAGGATTTAGTTATTTTAGAAGATGAGATGAAGGCTGTTGGCAATCTCTACATAACTACAGATGATGGAAGTTATTGTAATAAAGGTATGGTAACTGAAATGATAAAAACTCTTGTTAATGAGCAGGGTAAAGAGTACGATATATGTATTACTATTGGACCTATGATTATGATGAAATTTGTGTGTCTGCTTACAAAAGAACTGAACATTCCTACAATTGTAAGTATGAATCCTATTATGGTTGACGGAACAGGTATGTGTGGTGCATGTCGTCTCAGAGTTGGAGATGAAATTAAATTTGCATGTGTAGACGGACCAGAGTTTGACGGACATCTTGTGAATTTTGATGAGGCTATGAAGAGACAGCAGATGTACAAGACAGATGAAGGAAGAGCTATTCTTAAACTTCAAGAAGGAGATACGCATCATGGCGGCTGCGGAAATTGCGGAGGTGACGAGTAATGGATGTAATGAAGAAAGTACCGGTTAGAGAGCAGGAACCTGCTGTAAGAGCTAAAAATTTTGAAGAAGTATGTTTAGGTTATAATAAAGAAGAAGCAATGGAAGAAGCTTCACGCTGTCTTAATTGTAAAAATGCACAGTGTATAAAGGGATGTCCGGTTTCGATTGAGATTCCTGATTTCATATCACAAGTCAAGGAAGGGAATATTGAGGAGGCGTATAAAGTTATTGGCCGTTCTTCTGCGCTTCCTGCTGTTTGCGGACGTGTATGTCCACAGGAGAGCCAATGTGAAGGTAAATGTATACGCGGCATTAAAGGAGAGCCAGTGTCAATTGGAAAATTAGAGAGATTTGTCGCTGACTGGGCGAGAGAAAATAATATTAAACCTGAAAAGGCTGAGAAGACTAACGGACATAAAGTTGCAGTAATCGGTTCGGGCCCTGCAGGTCTTACATGTGCCGGTGATTTGGCTAAGCTTGGTTATGAAGTTACTATATTTGAGGCTCTGCATGAGCCAGGCGGAGTTTTAGTATATGGTATACCAGAATTCAGGCTTCCTAAGGAAAATGTAGTTAAAGCTGAGATTGAGAATGTGAAAGAACTTGGTGTTAAGATTGAGACAAATGTTGTAATCGGACGTTCAGTTACAATTGACCAGTTAATTGAGGATGAAGGATTTGAAGCAGTGTTTATAGGTTCAGGAGCCGGACTTCCTAAATTTATGGGTATTCCTGGAGAAAATTCAAATGGTGTATTTTCTGCAAATGAATATTTGACAAGAAGCAATCTTATGAAAGCATTTGATAATTCTTATGATACCCCTATTATCGGAGGTAAAAAGGTTGCGGTAATCGGCGGAGGAAATGTTGCGATGGACGCAGCCAGAACTGCGCTGAGGCTTGGCGCGGAAGTTCATATTGTATATCGCCGCAGTGAAGAGGAACTTCCTGCTCGTGTGGAAGAAGTTCATCATGCTAAAGAGGAAGGCGTAATATTTGATTTGCTTACAAATCCAACTGAAATTTTAGCTGATGAGAATGGCTGGGTAAAAGGTATGACATGTGTAAAGATGGAGCTTGGAGAACCAGATGCGTCGGGAAGAAGAAGACCAGTTGTAATTGAAGGTTCAGATTATGAATTAGAGCTCGATACAGTTATTATGGCGCTTGGAACATCACCGAATCCTCTAATTTCTTCAACGACAGAGGGCTTGGAAATAAATAAATGGAAATGTATTGTTGCTGATGAGGAGCTTGGTAAAACATCGAAAGATGGTGTCTATGCAGGCGGGGATGCAGTGACAGGCGCAGCTACGGTTATTCTTGCTATGGGTGCAGGTAAAGCAGGAGCAAAAGGTATTCACGAGTATTTATCAAATAAATAGTTCTATATTATTTTTATAATAGTATACAGATTTATTTGGGTATAAGAAATGGAGGAAATCAAATGTTAAAAAGCAAGGAATATAAGTTTTGGTTTGCTACTGGATCTCAGGACTTATATGGGGATGATTGTTTAAGAGAAGTTGCAGAACATTCTAAGAAAATAGTTGATGGACTTAATGCCGGCGGATTTTTGCCGTTTGAGGTTGTTCTTAAACCAACATTAATTGATTCTGCGTCTATCAGAAAGTGCTTTAATGAAGCTAACGCTGATGAATATTGTGCAGGTGTTATTACATGGATGCACACATTTTCTCCGGCTAAAATGTGGATTTTAGGTCTTCAGGAATACAGAAAACCATTGCTGCATCTTCACACTCAATTTAACAGAGAGATTCCATGGGACACAATTGATATGGATTTTATGAATACAAATCAGTCTGCGCATGGTGACCGTGAATTTGGGCATATGGTAAGCCGTATGGGAATAGAGAGAAAAGTTGTCGTAGGACATTGGAGTGATGAAAGGGTTCAGAAGACAATAGGCAGCTGGATGAGAACTGCAGTTGGAGTAATGGAGAGCAGTCATATAAGAGTTGTTCGCGTAGGCGACAATATGAGGGATGTTGCAGTTACAGAGGGCGATAAAGTAGAAGCAGAAGTGAAATTTGGATGGGAGATTGATGCTTACAATATTACTGATGTGGCAGAGTATGTTCAAGCTGTTTCTGATGCAGATACAAATGCTCTTGTTGAAGAATATTATTCATTATATGATATTTTAACCGAGGGAAGAGATGAAGCAGAATTTAGAAAGCATGTTGCTGTTCAGGCACAGCAGGAGATAGGTTTTCGAAGATTTTTGGAAGAGCACAACTATCAGGCAGTAGTTACTAATTTCCAAATGCTTTCAGGCTTAAAGCAGCTGCCTGGACTTTCTATGCAAAGACTTATGGCTGAAGGTTATGGCTTTGGCGGAGAAGGTGACTGGAAAACAGCTGCGATGGTGCGTCTGATGAAAATAATGTCAGAGGGAATTGAGAATCCAAAGGGTACTTCATTTATGGAAGATTACACATACCATTTAACAGCTGGAAAAGAGGCTATCTTACAGTCACATATGTTGGAGGTATGTCCTTCAATTGCAGATGTAAAGCCATCTATTAAAGTATGTCCGTTGTCTATGGGTAACAGAGAAGACCCAGCTCGTCTTGTATTTACATCAAAGCAGGGAGCAGGTGTGGCGTGCTCTCTTGTTGATATGGGCAACCGTTTCAGACTTATAATAAATGAAGTTGAATGTTTGAAACAAGATATTCCAATGCCTAAACTTCCTGTTGCCACAGCTCTTTGGAAGCCAATGCCTGATTTAATTACAGGCGCTGAAAGCTGGATTTTGGCAGGAGGTGCACATCACACAGCATTTTCAATGGATTTAACATCCGAGCAGATGGGCGATTGGGGTGCAGCTATGGGTATTGAGACAGTATTCATTGATAAAGATACAACTATCAGAAATCTTAAAAATGAATTGAGATGGAATAGTATCGCATATAAATAAAAAACAAGGAGGAAATTTATGAAGAGATTTAAAAAGATTATTGCGGTAGCATTAGCCGCAGCGCTTTCTTTAAGTATGACTTCTATGCCGGCTTTTGCAGCGGCTGAAGGTTCAGGTGCAAAGACGGATTCTGTCTTAAAGAAGAAGAGTGTTGAAAAAGAATTTGACGGTTCGTTTTTTTCAGCTACTGGGTTTGCTGCAGCGAAAGTTAAGGATCGCTCCAATTACAAAGAAGGAGATTCAGAGTACAAAGTAGTTTCTAATGAAGAGGAATTTCTCTCTGCTTTAAAAGAGGCAAAAAAAGGGAATGTTAAAGTAATTGAACTTCGCGCAGATATGAACCTCGGTTGGTGGGAATTAAGTGATGAAGCCAAAAACGCTGG
This sequence comes from uncultured Lachnospiraceae bacterium, assembly GCA_949743325.1. GTDB lineage: Bacteria > Bacillota > Clostridia > Lachnospirales > Lachnospiraceae > CAJJNI01. Next base: position 36,010 of record CATJTQ010000130.1, on the reverse strand, counting down.
TTCAGGGGTGATAAGCGCATACAGCGGAATTGACAATGCACAGTATACGCCGCTTACAAATCCGACTCTTATTGAAACTGGTCTTTCTGATTTAAGACTGAGTGATATTGATGGTCTGACAATTTTTTCACAGTATGGAAATACTATACGACACGCTCAATTTCAGCTTCAGAGTACTGTAAATGATTTTGTTATGAGAAATATTGCTATTAACGAAGTTTGGGAGTGGGATGATTTTACTGGGACAGGTTTTGGTTCTACCGGAGGAAAAGGCACTCATAAACGAGTTGGATGGACTCCTATGAAAATTAATGGATCCAAAAATGTATGGTTAGACCACTGTTCGTTCGGACTTGGATTTGATGGATGCGTGGATCTTGAAAACGGTGCTGAGGGAATCTCAATAACATGGAGTAAAGTAGGCGATACAGATACATCTGTGGGCAGTATGCTTTATAAGACTGTTATGTATATGGAGCAGTTATATCAGGAGAGTAAGGAAAAAAATAATCCTAAGACAGCATTTACTGCATACAGAATTATGCGTGATAATGGCATGACATTAGAGCAGATAATGGAATTTATGGCATATCATTCTAAAGTTCATCTCTGTGGTGCTGGTGACAAAGATACATGGCTTACTGCACAGTATGATGATAAAGGAAATTTCATTTTTGATTATACAGATGGTATGACATATACTGAAAGCGCTCTTAAAAATATTACCAATGATTTAAAAAATTGGTTAAAAGCTAACGGTTATGGAGCTGGAAGCAAATATGGAACAATCAAGACATATCCTAATTTCGGCAAAACTGATGCTAATGAGTTAATTGAGCTTACACTTGCATATAATCAATACTGGAATGTTGGACAGCGTGTGCCGATGATTCGTGGCGGCGTAGGACACTTATATAACTGCTATATAAATGATTCAGGTTCACAGAACAGTTTGGATGCAATTAATACAATTAAAAATGAAGCTGGAGAAACTGTATCAGAACAGATTTACAATGCCGGAAGTGGAATTAACAGTAAGTTGCAGCGTACTATGAACGCTAGAAATGGCGCCTCAATTGCAGCAGATACATGCGTATGGCAGAATGTAAATCAGCCTGTTCCTGGCGCACAATATCAAAAAGATGATTTGGCAAATATGAATTCTCCATATCATGCATTCTTTGAATATAATTATACTTCAATTGTAAATTCGAAAGTGCAGAAAGACAAAGATAGTGAAGCTTTTACTGGAAACAGTTATGATAATGATGGTAAAAATGATTTTATGAATGCTTATAATTGGAAGGATGCTTCAGTAGATTTTTCTTGGCATAATCTTGCTATAAAGAATGCATATCGAACAGAGGGTGTTACTGACAAGGCAGTTGCTTTGGAAAAATATGATAAGCTTACTTACGATTATCAGACATTCCCACTAGATTCTGTTGAGGAGATAACTAATAAGTACAGTGGATTTAATAAAATTAAAATGTCTGCATCAGATTGGCTGAAGACATCATATGATGCTGATTTCGTTGTAGATTCTATCGAGGAAGATGAATTAGCTGAAGCTACAGCAGTTCAGCTTGACAAATCAAGCGCTGTAGTTTATATGGATGAGGGAGAACATTTGCAGCTTGCCGCTACAATTGTTCCTTCTAATACAAAACAAAAGTTAAAAGATTTAGTTTGGACATCATCAGATGAAACCATAGCAAAAGTAAACGACAGTGGTCTCGTTTCACCTGTTAAATATGGAGAAGCAACTATTACAGTTAAGTTGGGTGATTTTACTGCAACATGTAATGTAAGCGTCAGACCGTCACCTCAGAGTATTACAGTTACTGATGTTCCTGAGACTATATATACAGGAGATATCTTTACATTAGGAGCGGTTGTTTCACCTGCAGGTGTAGATAATTCAGAAGTTGTTTGGAATAGTCTGACAAGAAACTTAGAAGTGTTAGACAGGGATAAAGGAATTTTCCAAGCTGTAGCAGCAAGCTCATCGCTTAAGTTAAGCATCACATCTAAGTTTGTTGCTAACAGAGTTGGTTATCAAGAATTATCAGTAGAGAACAGAAACTTGAAGTCTGTTGACCCAGAAGTTCCTGTAACAGGAATTACATTTGATAAAACTGCATTAAGTAATTCAATTAAGGTTGGCGATAAAGTTTCATTATCTGCTAAAACAGTGCCAGAAAACGCAACTAATCAGAAAATTTATTGGACATCATCAGATGAGAGTGTTGCAACAGTAGATGAAAATGGTAATGTTACAGCTGTTTCAGGCGGAAGCGCTGTAATAGAAGCCAAAACTATGAACTGGGGATTTGCAGCGTCATGTGAAGCTGTTGTGATAAATGACGAACAGCCTGAGCCTCCTGTAACTGAACCGCCAACACCTACTCCGGGGTTAAAATATGAGTTAGGTGATGTTAATATGGATGGCAGCGTTGATTTACAAGATGCAACGTTGGCGTTAAAGGCAGCGCTTAATATTGAACAGCTTCCTGAAGAAGCAATAGTTTATGCTGACGTTGACGGCAATGGAAGTATAGATCTTGCAGATGCAACAAATATATTGAAGGCAGCATTGAATATTGTATCATTGACTAAGGTAGCAATTTCTGCTAAGTTAGGGTTATAATTTAAATATTCATCTTAATAAAATAATAATTGCCATAAGGGAATTTTCCCTTATGGCAATTGTTTTTTATGCATCTTTCTTTATATTTTCATTAGCTGTTGAGAGCATTAGTTTTATTCTATTAAGCTGATTTACTTCACTGGCACCCGGATCATAGTCAATCGCCACGATATTTGAGTGTGGATAGCGGTGTCTTAATTCTTTAATAACACCTTTACCCACTACATGGTTTGGCAGACATCCGAACGGCTGTGTACATACTATATTAGGTGTACCGCTGTGGATTAGTTCAAGCATTTCTCCAGTAAGGAACCATCCTTCGCCAGTCTGGTTTCCAAGAGACACTATATCTTTAGCCATATCGGCAAGTTTGTCAATATGGACAGGAGGTTCAAAGCGTTTGCTTTTTTCAAGTTCTTTACGTGCTGTTCCTCTGAGCATTTCTATAGCATTTATTGCAAGACGGCAAAATCTCTTTGTAGAAGATTTTGTACCAAGATAGTCAGCTTTAAATTCACTGTTTTTAAAACAGTACATAAAGAAATCTAATAAATCAGGGACAACAGCTTCAGCGCCTTCAGATTCAAGCAAATCAACAAGATGGTTGTTGGCAGCGGGCATAAACTTAACAAGTATCTCGCCGACAACACCTACTTTAGGTTTGTTTATATCTAATATAGGAAGGTTATCAAATTCTTTGATTATTTCTCTGCAGAGCTGTTTATATTCTCTCATCGAAGGATGTTTCTTCGACACAAATTCTTGGCATTTCTTATCAAATTTTGAATGTAAATCGTTTGCAGAGCCTTCAACTGCTTCATAAGGTCTGATGTGATACAATACTTTCATAAGCACATCACCAAGAACAATAGCAAACAATGCTTTCTTTAGCAGAGAGTATGTGAAAGTAAATCCCGGATTTTTCTCTAGTCCGCTGAGATTAATTGAAATTACAGGAACTTGCGGATATCCGGCTTTTTCAAGCGCTCTTCGTATAAAACCAATATAATTAGAGGCTCTACAGCCTCCGCCTGTCTGAGTAATTATGACTGCTGTTTTATCCATATCATATTTACCAGAAAGCACAGCTTCCATAATCTGTCCAACAACCATTAGAGAAGGGTAGCAGGCATCATTATTTACATATTTAAGTCCCATATTTACAGCTTCTCTGTTATCGTTTTTGAGAAGTTCAATATTATATCCTTCCGATTTTAGGGCGGCCTCAATAATACTGAAATGTATTGGAGACATCTGAGGACAGAGAATAGTATAATTCTCTTTCATTTCTTTTGTAAATACAACTCTGTCAATATTGGAAGGAACTATTGTTCTCTCAATTTTCCTCTCTTCCCTTACCCGGATAGCCGAGAGAAGAGAACGTATACGAATTCTTGCAGCTCCTAAGTTATTTACCTCATCAATTTTTAAAACAGTGTATATTTTTCCTGATTTAGTTAAAATATCATTTACACAATCTGTTGTAACCGCGTCAAGGCCGCAGCCAAATGAGTTCAACTGTATTAAGTCAAGGTTTTCTTTTGTCTTAACATAGTTTGCAGCAGCATAGAGTCTTGAATGATACATCCACTGATCCATTACGATAAGCGGTCTTTCAACTGCGGCAAGGTGTGATACAGAATCTTCAGTAAGCACTGCAATTCCGTATGAAGTAATCATTTCTGGTATACCATGATTAATTTCAGGATCAATATGGTACGGGCGTCCTGCTAATACAATTCCGCGCTTTCCGGTTTTTTCAAGATATGCTAACGTCTCCTCACCCTTCTTTTTAATGTCTTCTCTTGCTGCTGACAATTCAAGCCATGCTTCATGGGCTGCTGCCTTGATTTCAGAAGAAGGAATTCCCTTTTGGGCAAATTCTTCGATGAGACGTTTGGTTGCCGTTTTTTCATTTGTAAATGAGAGAAATGGATTCATAAAGTCTATTGAATTATCTTTTAATTCTTCAACATTATTTTTAATATTTTCTGCGTATGATGTGACAATAGGACAGTTATAGTGATTGTCAGCATCTTCAAATTCTGTTCTCTCATACGGAATACAAGGGTAAAATATAAACTTAATATTTTGTTTTATCAGCCAGCTTATATGGCCATGCGCAAGTTTAGCAGGGTAACATTCTGATTCGCTTGGGATTGATTCTATTCCTAATTCATATATTTTTCTACTTGAGACAGGCGATAGTATAACTCTGTAGCCAAGTTTTGTGAAAAATGTATGCCAAAACGGATAATTTTCATACATGTTTAGCACTCTTGGAATACCGACTGTTCCGCGTGGACTCTCAGTAGGTTCAAGAGAAGGATAGTTGAACATTCTTTCTGACTTATATGCAAAAAGATTAGGGATATCTGCCGTTTTCTTCTCTTTGCCAAGTCCGCGTTCGCATCTGTTTCCGGTTATAAATTGTCTTCCGCCTGAAAATCTGTTGACTGTAAGCTGGCAGTTGTTAGTACATCCGTGACAGTGTGCCATTTTAGTATCGAAAGTAAGTTCGTTTATCTGATTAATATTAAGCATATCTGTTTTATAATCAGGTTTATGGCGTTCTCTAGCTATAAGGGCAGCTCCAAAAGCTCCCATAATACCTGCAATGTCAGGTCTTACAGCTTCACATCCAGAAATTTTTTCAAAACTTCTTAGTACTGCGTTATTATAGAAGGTTCCGCCTTGAACTACTACCTTTCTGCCTAAATCTTTTGCATCAGATAATTTAATAACTTTAAAAAGTGCATTTTTTATTACTGAGTAGGCAAGGCCGGCTGAAATATCAGATACATCAGCGCCTTCTTTTTGCGCCTGTTTAACTTTTGAGTTCATAAATACTGTGCATCTTGTTCCTAAATCAATAGGATTCTGTGCAAATAGAGCTTCTTTGGCAAAATTTTCAACTGTAAAGTTAAGTGATTTGGCAAATGTCTCAATAAATGAACCGCACCCTGAAGAACAGGCTTCATTTAGCTGAACGCTGTCAACTGTATTATTTTTTATTTTTATACATTTCATATCCTGCCCGCCGATATCGAGTATGCAGTCGACTTCAGGTTCAAAGAAAGCCGCAGCATAGTAGTGGGCTACTGTTTCAACCTCACCTTCATCAAGCATAAATGCCGATTTTATTAAAGCTTCGCCGTATCCTGTTGAACAGGAGTGAACAATATTTACATTTTCAGGCAAAAGTGAATAAATTTCCTTTAAAGCACGAATAGTAGTAGCAAGAGGACTTCCGTTATTGCTACTGTAAAAGGAATAGAGCAGATCTCCGTCCTCGCTTACGAGGGCTGCTTTTGTTGTTGTTGAGCCCGCGTCAATGCCAAGGTATGCGTTGCCTTTATATGTGCTTAGTTCAGCAGTTTTTACTTGATGCTGGTTGTGTCTTTCAATAAATTTATCAAAATCAGCTTTATCTTTGAAAAGAGCTTCCATTCTCTCTACTTCAAATTCCATCTTGATTTGTCCGTCAAGACGGTGCTGCATTTCTGAAAGTGATGCTGTAACGTCATCTTTAGGGTTCATTGCAGAACCTATTGCAGCAAAAAGATGTGAATGTTGTGGAGTAATTGTATGTTCATCATCTAAGTTAAGAGTGCGTACAAAAGCAGCTTTCAACTCTGACAGGAAATGGAGAGGACCGCCTAAGAAAGCAACATGACCTCGAATTGGTTTGCCGCATGATAGTCCGCTGATTGTCTGATTGACAACAGCTTGAAAAATAGAAGCGGAAAGGTCTTCTTTTGTGGCTCCGTCATTGATTAAAGGCTGTATATCAGATTTGGCAAAAACGCCGCATCTAGCAGCAATTGGATAAATTGCTTTGTAATCTTTAGCGTATGTGTTAAGACCGGTTGCATCAGTCTGCAGAAGAGAGGCCATCTGATCAATAAATGAACCTGTACCGCCGGCACATATTCCGTTCATTCGCTGGTCGACATTACCGCCTTCAAAGTATATTATTTTTGCATCCTCTCCGCCTAATTCTATGGCGACATTTGTTTTGGGAGCAAATGTTTTCAGAGCGGTAGAGACGGCAATAACTTCTTGAACAAAAGGTACTTCAAGGTGTTTTGCCAAAGTAAGACCGCCAGACCCTGTTATAACAGGATGTACAGTTAATTCGCCGAGCTTGTCAATTGCTTTTTTCAGCAATAAGGCAAGAGTTTCCTGTATATTTGCAAAATGTCTTTCATAATCGGCAAATAACAGGTCATTTTTATCGTTTAGAATTGCTATTTTCACTGTTGTAGAACCTATATCAATTCCAAGTGTATATTTGTTATTGTTGTTTGACATAAATTTCTTCTCCTTAACTGTGTACAATACATACAGAAAACATTATACGACAATATTTGATAAAATTCAATTGTAACTTTTGCTAATAGTAGAGCTGTATTTTAAGGTTTTTCGAAGAATTTATAAACTAATTTATCTATTCATTGACAAATATGTAATATAAATTTATAATAACTATTCAGAACGTTATGCCAATGGTAAAAAAAGGAGATGATTTTTTGGGCAGACTTATTAATAAATTAGAGAGGAAGTTTGGCAGATATGCTATTCATAATCTTGCTCTTTATATAATCGGCGCATATGTAATAGGATATATCTTTGCTTTCATAAATACTGGACTTATGGATGCACTTACTCTTAATCCGTATCGTATTTTTCATGGTGAGATATGGAGGCTTGTCACATGGGTTTTAGTTCCGCCCAGCAATTTCAACTTTTTTACGGTAATTATGCTGTTTTTCTATTTTTCATTGGCAAAGGAGCTTGAGTATACTTGGGGAGCTTTCCGTTTTAATTTATATATTTTTTCTGGCATAATTATGACAATTATCGGTGCGATTGCATTTTATTTTGTGTCGGAAATAATTATTACTAATAATCCTGCTGCGTTTATTGAAAGAGTTACTGGAACACAGGTTTCCAATTCTCTTGCAGAATTACTTGAATCGGGAGATGCAGGAAATTTAGCTTTATTTAAAGATGTTTATTATAAAAGTATGTTTTCATTTTTTAGTACTTACTATATTAATTTGTCAATTTTCTTGGCATTTGCTTTTTGTTACCCAGATATGAGAGTGATGCTTTACTTTATAATACCGGTTAAGATTAAATGGATGGCTTATTTAGATGTTGCAATTCTCGCATTTGAATCTATAGTATATATCAGAGGTGGCATGTGGGCAGGAGTCGTTGCTATTGTAGTATCATTGCTTAACTTTATTATATTTTTCCTGAGCACAAGAAATTTGAATAGAGTATCGCCAAAGGAGATACACAGAAGAAGGGCTTATACAAAGCAGGTTAATTCAGCAGTGAGAATTGTAAAACATAAATGTTCAGTTTGTGGTAAAACTAATGAAGATGATGACTCTCTAGAGTTTCGTTTCTGTTCTAAATGCGATGGCAATTATGAATACTGCAAAGATCATTTATTTACTCATGAACATATTAAATTTAAATAGGAGGCTTTATGAAAAAGAAAACTAAAATTGTATGTACAATGGGACCTAACACAGAAGATGAAAATCTTTTGAGAGAACTTATTATAGCGGGGATGGATGTAGCCAGATTTAATTTTTCTCATGGAAGTCTTGACGATCAGAAGAGAAGAATGGATATGTTAAAAAGGCTTAGGGATGAGCTGCAGATTCCAGTGGCAATATTGTTAGATACTAAGGGACCTGAAATAAGAACAGGTTTTCTTAAAAATCATGAGCCTGTTACAATTGAAGATGGTTCTGAATTTACATTTACTACAAAAGAAATTGATGGAGACAGCACTATTGTAACAATTTCATATGATAATCTTCCTGCCGAGTTACAGGTAGGCAATATAATTCTTGTTGATGATGGTCTGCTAAAATTTAAAGTGGAAAAAATATCGGGAGCAGAAATAGTCTGTTCGGTAATTAACGGCGGTATTCTCTATGAGAGAAAAGGCGTTAATCTTCCTGGTATTTCTGTCGGTCTGCCGGCAATTACAGAAAAAGATAAAGAGGATTTGCTGTTTGGAATCAAGCAGGATATTGATTTCGTTGCAGCTTCTTTTATACGTTCAGCTGATGCAGTAAATGAAATTAAGAAATTTATTATAGATAATGGCGGAGAGGGAATTCATGTTATCTCAAAAATTGAGAATGCTCAAGGAGTAGAGAATATGGATGAGATTATTGAGGCAAGCGACGGAATTATGGTGGCTAGAGGCGATATGGGTGTAGAGATACCAGCGCCTGAAGTTCCGCATATTCAGAAGAGCATGATTAAGAAATGCCGTGATTCTTTTAAGCCTGTAATTACAGCTACGCAGATGCTTGATTCAATGATTAGGAATCCAAGTCCTACACGTGCTGAAGTTACTGATGTTGCCAATGCAATTTTGGATGGAACTGACGCTATTATGCTTTCAGGGGAGACCGCTGTTGGAAAGTATCCTATTGACACTGTTAAGATGATGTGTGAGATAGCTATAGAGACTGAGAAATATTTTGAGTATCAAAAATATATCAATGATATGGCAGAATATAAAAAACAAGAGATTTCTAATGCGGTAGGTTATGCATCAGTGCTGACAGCAAAAGGGTTAAATGCCAGATATATTGTAACACCAAGTATTTCCGGATTTACTACAAGAATTATTTCTAAATATCATCCGATGACCCCGATTTTAGGAATGTCGCCAAATGATTCGGCTCTTAGAAAGATGCAGCTTTACTGGGGAGTATATCCGCTGCACTCAACAATGATGAAAACTGAGGACAGCCTTGTAGAGAGATCTATAAATATTTTAAAGAATTTAGGATATGTAGAGAAAGATGATACAATAGTAATAACAGCCGGAGTAGCTCCTTCTGATGATGTACTAGAAGTGAGCGGACTTACAAATACAATGCGCGTATCCTTAATTAATTAATGGTTTTATAAATGAAGAGCATGACGAGAGGAGAAATTTTGAGATGAAGAAAACACCATTTGTGACAAAAGAGCAATTAGAAGAAATTACAAAAGAATATCCAACACCGTTTCATATTTATGATGAAAAGGGAATTCGTGAAAATGCAATGAAATTAAAGAAGGCGTTTTCTTGGAATAAAGGATTTAAAGAGTTTTTTGCAGTTAAGGCGACTCCTAATCCATTTATTTTAAAAATATTAAAAGACTGCGGCTGCGGTTGTGACTGTGCATCTAAAGCTGAGCTTATGCTTGCGGAAGCGCTTGGTTTTAAAGATGGTGAAATTATGTTTTCCTCAAATGTTACCCCGGCAGAAGAGTACAGACTTGCAGATGAGACAGAGGCAATAATTAATCTTGATGATTTTACACATATTGAGTTTCTTGAAAAGACATTAGGTAAACTTCCAGAAACAGTTTGTCTTAGATATAATCCTGGTGGAGTATTTAAAATAACAACTGATATTATGGATAATCCAGGAGAGGCAAAATACGGTTTTACTACAGAACAGCTTATTGAGGGATATAAGATTTTAAAAGAAAAGGGTGTTAAAAGATTCGGAATCCATGCTTTTCTTGCAAGCAATACAGTTACAAATGACTATTATCCTACTCTTGCAAAAGTTTTGTTTGAAACCGCTGTCCGCATTAAAAATGAGACTGGTGTGGAGCTTAATTTTGTTAATCTTTCAGGAGGTATTGGAATTGACTATACACCTGAACAGCCAAAGAATGATATAGAGATTATCGGTGATAAAGTTCATGCTGTATTTGATGAAATTCTTGTTCCGGCAGGTCTGGGGGATATATCAATTTACACTGAGCTTGGAAGGTTTATGCTTGGTCCTTACGGGGCGCTTGTCACTAGAGTTTTGCATCAAAAGCATACTCATAAAGAGTATATAGGGTGTGATGCATGTGCGGCGAATCTTATGCGTCCGGCAATTTACGGCGCATATCATCATATTACTGTTATGGGAAAAGAGGAAGCACCATGTGAACATAAGTATGATGTCACAGGTTCACTCTGTGAGAACAGTGATAAGTTTGCGGTCGACAGAATGCTGCCGGAGATTCAAATCGGAGATTTGCTCTATATTCATGATGCGGGTGCTCATGGCTTTTCTATGGGATATAATTATAATGGAAAACTGCGTTCGGCTGAAATATTACTTAGAGAGGATGGAAGTACACAGCTTATAAGACGTGCAGAGACGCCGGAAGATTATTTTGCCACATTTGATTTTTGTGATGTGTTAAAAAATATGAAGTATAATCGTTAAAAAGTGGATATTAATGTAAAAAATTATAAAAAAAGCTTGATTCTTTTTATAAAGTGTGATATAGTTTCATATGTTGAGTTGATAGAACTGCACAGCAGTTCTATGGACTTGAAATGCCGGTGTGTCGGAACTGGCAGACGAGACAGACTCAAAATCTGTTATCCGCAAGGGTGTGTGGGTTCGAGTCCCACCACCGGCATTGAAGATTTAATTTAACCACTGGATGATCAGTGGTTTTTTTGTTTTTCAATTCATTATTTTCCCTTTTCAGGAAAGAAAATTTGGTGTATACTAGAAAACGGTGATTATATGGAGTGTCGTAAATATGAAGCGCAGGTTCAGAATTTTTTGGATGGAAAATTAAATGATGAGCAGGCTGAAAAATTTATATTACATGTACAAAAGTGTGACAGATGTTATGATGAACTGGAGATATATTTTTCTATTTATCGTGGTATTGGAAGATCTGACGATCGTATGATTGAAGATGTTGATTTTGAATTTGATGGTACAATTGAAGATTTAAGAGATATGTTAGGACAGGTGCTGCGTGAAATTGAGAAACGAAGAACTAATAGAAATATAAAACTGTTAATTGTTTTTATTATTGCGGTTATTTTAATTGCAGCTATTTTAATCTTATTATCCGAATTTATTTAGAGGTAAATGTATGAGTAAAAAAATTGTATTAATTGACGGACACAGTATTTTAAACAGAGCTTTTTATGGACTGCCTCTGCTGACAAATAAAGAGGGGCTTCATACAAATGCTGTTTATGGTTTTCTAAATATTTTATTTAGAATACTTGATGAGGAAAATCCTGATTATCTAACGGTGGCTTTTGACCTTCATGCGCCTACATTCAGACATAAAATGTTTGATGATTATAAGGGTACGAGAAAACCAATGCCGGAGGAACTTAGAGAGCAGGTTCCTGTAATCAAAGAACTGCTTGGCGCAATGAATATACAGGTAGTAACATTGGAAGGATACGAGGCAGATGATGTATTAGGCACGATTGCGGCAAAATGTGAAAATGAAGGAATCAGCGTATGTATTGTTTCCGGTGACAGGGATTTACTGCAGTTAGCTACAGCTAACACAAAAATTCGTATTCCGAAGACAAAACGAGGCGGAACAGAAATTGAAGACTATTTAGAGAGTGACGTTAAAGAAAAATATCAGGTGACTCCACAGGAGTTTATCGATGTAAAAGCTCTTATGGGTGATTCATCTGATAATATTCCCGGTGTTGCAGGTATAGGTGAGAAAACAGCAACTAAACTTATAGTACAATATCACAGCCTTGATGGAATATATGAAAATATTGATGAAATGAAAGCGGGAAAAATTAAAAATTCTCTAGTTGAAAATAAAGAGACAGCTTATATGAGTCTTGATTTGGCAAGAATTTGTGTAGATGCTCCCGTTGATTTTTCAATTGACGCAGCGCTTATAAATAACTTTTATACTGAAGAAGCATACGAATATTTTGTAAAACTGGAATTTAGGAATATGCTTAAAAAATTTTCAGATAACAGTGATAATAATAAAAAGAGAGAAATAAAAAATTCATTTAATATTATTGAAGACTTGGCGGATGCTGAAAAAATATTTACTGAGGCATTAAATACAGATAATATTGGTTTTGATCCGATATATGACAAAAAACTGCTTGGTATATCAATATGTATAGATGATGAAAAAGTATATTTTATAAAGACAGGCGGATTTATAACCCCGGATTATTTGACAGGAAAATGTATAGAGCTTATAGATAATTGTAAAAGCGTATCTGTAATGGATTTAAAATATTGTCTAAATATATTCGACTGTTTAGCCAAGGAGGAAAATGAAAATAAAATATTTGATATTGGGTTAATGGGATATATAGTCAATCCTCTTGATAACAGTTACACATATGAAAAAATTGCGGATAATTTTTTGGGACTGCAATTAAAGAGCAGAACAGATATTTTATTAAAGGCTTCACTTAGTGAAGTTTTTGAAGAAGATGTACAAAAGATTGTTGAGATTGCGTGCAGTGCAGCGTATACTGCAAAGTTCAGTAAGAATGTACTGTTAGAAAAACTTGTTGAAATGCAGTCAGATAAGCTATACTATGAGATTGAAAGACCGCTTGCCATAACTCTTTATTATATGGAAAAAGAAGGGATTATAGCTGACAGAGCGTCATTAGAGGAATACAGTGTACAGTTAGGTGAAAGAATAGATGTTTTACAAAAAGAAATTTATTTAAAAGCTGATGAAGAGTTTAATATTAATTCTCCAAAGCAGTTGGGAGAGATTTTATTTGAAAAATTAAAGCTTCCTAATGGAAAGAAGACTAAAACAGGTTATTCTACGTCAGCTGAAGTGCTTGAACAGCTTAAAGATAAACATGATATTATACCATTGATTTTAGAATATAGAACACTAAGTAAATTAAAGTCAACATATGCGGACGGCTTGGTGACATTTATTGATAAAGAAGATGGAAGAATAAGATCTACATTTCAGCAGAAAGTTACTGCTACCGGACGAATAAGCAGCACAGATCCAAATCTTCAGAATATTCCTGTGAGAATGGAGCTTGGAAGGCTGATACGCAAAGTTTTTGTTCCGAGAGAAGGCTGCAAATTTATAGATGCAGATTACTCCCAGATTGAACTTAGGGTGCTTGCACATCTTTCTGAGGACGAAAAACTTATTGAGGCATTTAACCGCGGTGATGATATTCATAAGATTACTGCGTCTCAAGTTTTTCATATTCCTTTTGATGAAGTTACGTCTTTACAGAGAAGAAATGCTAAAGCTGTCAATTTTGGAATAATATATGGAATAAGTGCATTTGGTCTCAGCAAAGACCTTGGAATATCAAGAAAAGAAGCTACAGAATATATTGAGAAATATTTTGAGACATATCCTAAGATTAAGTCTTATATTGACAGTCTTGTAACAGAGGGAAAAGAGCATGGATATGTTACAACAATGTATGGCAGGAGAAGACCGATACCTGAACTTAAATCAGGAAATTATACAACAAGATCTTTTGGTGAAAGGGTTGCAATGAACTCACCTATTCAGGGTACCGCTGCTGATATAATAAAAATAGCAATGACAAAAGTAGATAAGCGTCTTAGAAAAGAAGGATTAAAGTCAAGGCTGCTGCTTCAGGTTCATGATGAACTTCTTATAGAAGCATATGAGAATGAAGTTGAGAAGGCAATGATTATCTTGAAAGAAGAAATGATAAATGCAGCTGAGCTTAATGTAGAACTTGAAGTTGATATGCATGTTGGATCTAATTGGTATGAGGCAAAATAATATGAAAATAATTGGCATTACAGGTGGTATTGGATGCGGAAAATCCTCAGTGCTTGATTTTATTAAGGTGAATTATAGTTCCTATATAGTGGAAACAGACAGACTTGCACATAGTCTTCAACAGAAAGGCAGTGCCTGCTACAACATGATAGTTGCTGCTTTTAATGAAGAAATACTTGACAAAGATGGTATAATAGATAGAAAAAAGCTGGGTTCTATAGTATTTAATGATGAAAATAAAAGAAACATTTTAAATAGTATAGTTCATCCGGCTGTGACAGAGGAGATTATAGGCCTTATTGATAGATACAGCAAATCAGCAGATATTTTTATTATAGAGGCGGCTCTGCTGCTTGAATCGGGAATTGATAAGCTGTGTGATGAGGTTTGGTATATTTATACCAATGAAGAGAAGCGAAGGAATAGACTTATTGAAAGCAGAGGATATTCAGATGAGAAGATTACTGCTATTATGCAAACTCAGCTTTCAGAAGAAATATTTTTTAAATCGTGCAGTGTTGTGATAGATAATAATATGAGTTTAGAAAACACATTTAAACAAATTAGGGAGGAATTATCGTGGCTGGACAATATGTATTGCCTGAACAGTTAGTGTTTGGTCTTGATATAGGGACCAGAAATATAGTAGGTACTGTAGGTTTCCTTGACGGAGATACATTTAATGCTGTGGCGCAATGTGTCAGGGCTCATGAGACAAGAGCTATGATAGATGGGCAGATTCACGATATTATGAAAGTCAGTCAGACGATTAAAAATGTTAAGGAAGAACTTGAGAAGCTAGTTGACAGACAATTGACTGAAGTGTGTATAGCCGCTGCTGGCCGTGTTCTGCGAACTGTTACTACAACTGTAGAGATCGATTATGAGGATGAGATTGTAGTTGATAAAGAGAAAATATATGCTTTAGATTTAATTGGAATTGAGAAAGCTCAGGATGAACTTCAAAAAAATAATGATACTGATTTACACTTTTACTGTGTTGGTTATTCTGTAATAAGGTATTATCTTAATGGTTATGTAATAGGTAATCTGGAAGGTCATAAGGCTTCTAAAGTATCAGAGGATATTATTGCTACATTTCTTCCCGATGAGGTTGTTGATGGACTCTATGCAGCTGTTGGACTTGCAGGGCTTGAAGTTGCAAATCTTACGTTGGAACCGATAGCTGCGATAAATGTGGCAATTCCAGAGAAATTTCGAATGCTTAATATAGGACTTATAGATGTTGGTGCCGGAACTTCTGATATATGTATAACTAAAGACGGAAGTATTGTTGCCTATGGAATGATTCCGATGGCGGGAGATGAGCTGACAGAAGTAATTGCCAAACATTATCTTGTGGACTTTGATATGGCCGAGCATATTAAAACTTCTGTTCTTGACTGCATAAATTCTAAAAAAGAACATCCAAATGACCCTGAGATTAAAATAAGATATGAGGATATTATCGGCATAACACATGAAGTCACCTCAGAAGAAGTATGTGAGCTTGTTGAGCCTATACTGGAAGATATTGCTGAAAAAGTTGCCGCGAAGATGTATGAATTAAACGGAGATAAGTCTGTAAGTGCGATCTTTGTAGTTGGAGGAGGAGGCAAAATACCAGGATTTACAGCTAAAATTGCCGAAAAATTAGGGCTGTTGCCAGAGAGAGTTGCCCTTAGGGGTGAGGAAGTAATGGGTAATATAAGGTTTTATCAGGAAGATATTAAGAAAGACTCTCTATTAGTAACTCCGATTGGTATTTGCTTAAATTATTATGACAGAAAAAACAATTTTATTTTCGTACATTTTAATGGAGAGAGAATGAAATTGTACAATAGTAATCATCTTACGGTTGTTGAGGCTGCAATGCAGGCAGGCTTCCCTAATGATGGTTTGTTTCCGAAAAGAGGCCGCGAGTTAAGGTTTACAGTAAATAATCAGGCTAGAATGGTAAGAGGACAGATAGGTGAAGCGGCGGTAATCACTGTTAATGATGAGGTTGTAGATATGAACACTCCTATATCCTCAAATGATAAAATAGTTATTAAGCCATCAACAGCTGGAGAAGCTGCAAGTATGTCCGTTGAGAAATTACCTGAATTTCACAATAAGATAACCGTAATAGTAAATAAGAAATCTATTAAGTGTCCGGTTTTTGTTCAAGCAAACGGTGAGCTCGTCTCAGGGTTTTATGATATTAATGAAGGTGATGAGATAACAATATTAAATTATTATACATTAAGTCAGCTGCTTGAATTTATGGATGTAATATTACCTCACGGAGCGCTTGTTCATGTAAATAATAAAGAGGCTGATACTGAAGATAAGATATATGATAATTTTAATGTAGACTGGTTGTTTAACGGTGAGATTAAAGATAAATTTGAATGGTCACAGTACAATGAAAATGAAACTTCTTATGAGCAGCAATCTCAAAGCAATACAATAGAAGCAATTACAGAAAATAGTATTGAAGTTCATACAGACAGTGAAATAAAAGCTGATAATAAGCCTGATGATAATGTTAATAATCAACAAGATGAGACTGTAGAATTAATTGTTATAGTAAATGAGAATCCTATAGTACTAAAGGGAAAGAAAAGTTATGTTTTTGTAGATATATTTGATTATATAGATATAGATTTGTCGAAAGTGCATGGAAAAGGACTTGTAACAAAATTGAACAGTATGCCGACATCAGGTTTTATACAACCGCTTAATTCTTATGATAAAATAGAGGTTTACTGGGAGGAATAGAAAATGAAATTATGCAGTATTGCCAGCGGCAGCAGTGGTAATGCAGTTTATGTGGGAGACGAAAGAACAAATCTTTTAGTAGATGCAGGTATTAGCGGTAAACGTATAGAAGAGGGCTTGGAGGCAGTTGGGATTAAGCCTTCTAAATTGGATGCAATACTTATAACCCATGAACATACTGACCATATAAGCGGGTTAGGGGTTATGTCAAGAAAATATCATTTGCCAGTATATGCCACAAAGAATACAATAATAGAAATACTTAATACTCCCTCAGTAAAGGAAATAGATGAGACGCTGTTTGTGGAGATAGAACCAGAGAGCAGTTTTGCTATAAAAAGTATAGAAATTACTGCTTTTTCAGTTTATCATGATGCTGTAGATCCTGTTGCATACCGTTTTAATTCTAGTGACAAATCCGTAGGAGTTCTTACGGACTGCGGTAAATTTGATGAAAATATTTTAGAGCATTTAAGAGGTGTGAATATTCTTATGCTGGAGGCAAATCATGATGTACATATGCTTCAGGCAGGAAGATATCCATATAAAGTTAAACAGAGAATTTTAAGCGGCCGAGGTCACTTTTCTAACGAGACGAGCGGAAGGTTCTTAAGCAAATTGTTGGATGAAAATTTAAAATATGTAATGCTTGGACATTTAAGCAAAGATAATAATTTTGAGCAGCTGGCATATGAAACAGTAAGGACAGAAGTTGATTTATCAGAAAGCAAGTACAGTTCTGCTGATTTTAAACTGTCAGTTGCCAATGGCTGTGATATATCTGAAATTATAGAAATATAAAATATTAAGGAGAAAGCTCATGAAAAAGACAATTATTACTGTTGTAGGAAAAGATACTATAGGAATTATAGCAAAAGTCTGCAATTATCTTGCAGACAATAAAATGAATATACTGGATATATCGCAGACGATAGTTCAGGAATACTTTAATATGATGATGATTGTTGATATGAATAATTCTGACAAGCCTTTTGGTGAAATATGCAGTGAGTTAGAAAAACTTGGCGAGGGTATCGGTGTTAAGATTAAATGCCAGCATGAAGATATTTTTAATAAAATGCATAGAATATAGGAGAAGGCAATATGATAAATATATTTGAAGTAAATGAGACTAATAAAATGATTGAGCAGGAAAATCTTGATGTGAGAACAATTACACTTGGAATTAATCTGCTCGATTGTGTCTGTGATGATTTAGAGGAGTTAAATAATAGAATTTATAATAAAATTACTGTGGTGGCAAAGGATCTTGTTAAGACTGGTGAGGAGATAGAGCGGGAATACAGTATTCCTATTGTTAATAAAAGAATTTCTATCACTCCTATAGCCTTAGTCGGAGCAAGCGCTTGCCAGACAAGTGAAGATTTTGTAACAATAGCGAAAACACTTGACAGAGCGGCAAAACAGGTAGGTGTTAATTTTATAGGAGGTTACTCTGCACTGGTTTCTAAAGGTATGTCAAGGGCAGATGAACTTCTTATCAGATCAATACCTAAAGCTCTTGCCTGCACTGACAGGGTGTGCAGTTCCATAAATGTAGGTTCAACAAAATGCGGTATTAATATGGATGCAGTTAAGCTGATGGGCGAGATGATAAAGCAGACTGCTGAAGAAACTAAAGAAGAAGATTCACTTGGATGTGCAAAATTAGTTGTATTTTGTAATGCTCCTGATGATAATCCATTTATGGCAGGAGCTTTTCATGGCGTGACGGAAGCAGATGCGATAATAAATGTCGGAGTGAGCGGTCCTGGAGTTGTGAAACGTGCTCTTGAGGAGGTACGCGGCAAAAACTTTGAGGAATTATGTGAGACAATAAAAAGAACAGCGTTCAAAGTGACAAGAGTAGGACAGCTTGTCGCAAAAGAAGCTTCTAAAATGTTAAATATTCCGTTTGGAATAATAGATTTATCATTGGCGCCTACTCCGGCTGTCGGTGACAGCGTAGCAGAAATATTAGAAGAAATAGGACTTGAGAGGGCGGGAGCGCCGGGGACAACGGCTGCGCTTGCATTACTTAACGATCAAGTGAAAAAAGGCGGTGTGATGGCGTCGTCATATGTAGGAGGACTGAGCGGTGCATTTATTCCAGTTAGTGAAGATCAGGGAATGATTGATGCGGTAAAAGAGGGTGCTTTAACACTTGAGAAATTAGAGGCAATGACATGCGTGTGTTCAGTAGGTTTAGATATGATTGCTATTCCAGGCAATACTGCTCCTTCAACGATATCAGGAATCATTGCAGATGAGATGGCAATCGGTATGATTAATCAAAAGACAACAGCAGTGCGTTTGATTCCGGTTATCGGTAAAGACGTTGGAGAGACGGTAGAATTTGGCGGACTTCTGGGTTATGCACCAATTATGTCAGTAAATTCATTTTCATGTGAAAAATTTGTTAGTCGTGGAGGCAGGATTCCGGCGCCAATTCACAGCTTTAAAAATTAACGTTTTACAATAGAATATTGATATTCATTATAAGTTTTTTTGCCGGATTTTATACGGCATACATCATGATAAATATTAGAGGCGGTAATGCTCTGTTCAAATAAATTTAATGCATTGCCGTCTAATATTTTGTGAGCGTCAGATGTTTTTGTAATTATGGGTATAGATGAAAATTTTTTTAATTTCTTTAACAATTGAACAGCTTTATCATTAAATCCCAATACCCTTGCATATAGACAATTATTATCATCTTTGATGGCTTCCCATAAATCTTTTTTTATATCAAGCATAAGATGGCACAGAGCTCGGTTTATTCTATTGTATGTTAAATCTTTTGATTTGAGCAGAGAGACAAATTGAGTAAAAGAATAATATTCGCAGAAATTTTTACTTATTTTGTTTATAAGATCTTTACTGCAGTCTAGATAATTTTCAATAAATTGTGATTGTAAATTATCAGATATTATTTTTAAATATAAATTAGTATATAAAATATAAGAAAAATCATCTTCAAAAATTGGACAGTATAAGCTGAAATAATCATTTAAAATATCTGCGGCAATTTGGGGCATATATTTATAAAGCTGAGTTTTATCATATGTTTTTGAATCGTTATTAATTAATTTGCGCAGTGCAGATGAAGATACATAATTTCCTTCTAGTGAAAGTTCAGAATAGCCATGTCCTATGCGGTTTAACTGATAGCTTTTAATATTTGAATTTATTTTATACAACTGTTTTTCATATTCAAGTGCTAGAAGATTATTTGGCAGAAATATATTATTAAAGCCATCTTTTGTTAAATTTGTGTATGACATTAAAGCTATTTCAACTGAAGATGGATATGAATATCCTTTTGATAAATTTTCCTTTAGTTTAATTTTGAACTTTTCTGGTTCATCGTTTAATATAGAAATTATTTTGCGAAAAATATCGAGATTATAAAGCTGTTCCGTACCGTAAACAAGGTAATCAACAGAATTAAGATTATTTAAAATTCTTATGGCTCCGTTTGCGAATATTTCTGCACTTCCTGTAGCAAAGATTGTCGGAAGCTCAATTACAATATCAGCTCCGCATTCTAAAGCAATGTTTGTTCTTATATTTTTATTGCAGATAGCTGGAATACCTCTCTGTGTGAATTCACCGCTCATAATAACAATAATAAAATCACATTTAAACTGTTCTTTTACTTTTTTTAATTGATATTCGTGACCATTGTGAAAAGGATTATATTCTGCAATAATAGCTGCGGTTTTCATATTATTTCTCCTTATTAAATATTTTATTAATGATACTATATGAGTTATGTTCTGTCAAAGGCAGAATAATCATAATATATATTTAATATAATATTAACAAAAATTGTATATTAATTGTTATAATATGAAAAAACAATTGAATTTTTTGTGTATTATGTTATAATTATTTTGTATATTAAGTTCAAAAAATGTTATATATACTTTTTAATTGCTTATTTCAGGGGAATATGTAGATGAAAACATACGAAGAAATTTTACAGGAAGTAATTGATAATGCGACAATTGAAGAAATATTTGAGATAGATAAACTGCAGAAAATGCAGGATGAATTTGCAAATTCTCTTGGAATCTCATCAATAATCACGGATGTTGAAGGCAATTCAGTTACTCTTCAAAGCAATTTTACATGTCTGTGTGCAAATTATATCCGTAAGACTGAAGAGGGTCTGAAACAGTGTAAATACTCAGATTCAATTATAGGTGCTGTTGAACCAGAAAGTTATACAATAAGCAGGTGTTTTTCAGCAGGGCTTATGGATGGCGGCGTGAGTTTTTACATTGGTTGTAGACATATTGCTAATTGGTTGTTCGGACAAGTACGCTTTACTGATGATGCTGTAAGCGATGAATTTATTATAAAAAGGTCACTCTCTCTAAATATCGACCCTGAAAATTTTGAGAGAGAGTATGACAATATCCCTGTTATAGAGGAAGGCAGGTTTTTACATATTGCAAGGCTGGCATCTATTTTGGCCAAGAAGTTTTCAGATGAAGCTTATTTAAAATGTGTAAAATTGGCAGATAAAAGATATAAAATTCAGCTTGAAAATACGCTGCAATCAAAGAAAGAACGATTGCAGAATGAAAATGCCTTTGATTTTCTTACACAATTATACAGCAGGAACAGCTTTGAACAAGAGGTTAAGCGGCTTGAATTATTACAGACGGTTCCTGTGGCTGTAATTGTTGCAGATGTAAATAATCTTAAACTTACTAATGATATATTTGGACATAAATTTGGCGATCAGTTGCTCTCTGAGATTTCCAGAATTATGATTCAGGAAAGCTTCGAAGGATTTATATTGGGACGATGCGGCGGAGATGAGTTTAATGTTTTGATTCCGGGAGGGAAAAGACAATCTGCGGAGTGGTTCTGCCACAGAGTACAGATAGAACTTGAGAAAAATTATAATTGCTGTGTAATGCCTTCAGTTGCTTTTGGTGTTGGGAAGAAAGATCATGTTGAAGAAAATATTAAAGATTTGATAGAGATTGCAGATCAGAAGATGTACCGCAGGAAGGTACAGATGAAACAGAAAGAAAATTTTATTGATAATATAAAAAATGTGCTGATAGGCAAAGGAAGATTAACAGAAGAGGTGCTTATACAGACACAGAAGATAACAGAAGCTTTTTCAGAATTTATGGAATATGACGCTTATAAAACTGATAAGTTTGTTCATTTAGCACAAATACATAATCTTGGTACAGTAGTATTAAGCGATGAAGTATTTGCAAATAGATTTGAAGCTAAATTGTCAATTGAGACTACGAGGGAATTATCAAAAGTTCCTGTGATTAATTCCAAAATTGCAAATCTTTATCCGGCTTTTACTATAGTTTCTAATATGGCTGAGAACTTTTATGAAAATTATAATGGAACAGGTATCCCTAATGGTATTGCAGGTGATGAAATACCTGAGTTAAGTCGCTGTGCCAGAGTGTTATGCGATTACATATATTTTATGTATGAAAGTCCGATTGGGTTGGGAAAAGACAAAAAGGCAGCGCTTAAAATGATTGCAAAAAATTCAGGAAAACTTTATGATCCGTCAGTAGTAAAAGATTTTCAGAAATTTATATTAACTTACAATTCAAAAAGTTAATTATGTGGGTATAATTTTGGCTATAAACTTGTTGTTTAGCTATAGAATTTTCTTAGTGTAGATAGCCAATTGGCGAATGCTAAGGAGTATTTAATTATCCGCATTATTAAATATTCTCTAATTACTTGATGAAAAAGAAAGGAGTTTCAAAATGGGTTTTATCGATGAAGTAAAGAAAAGAGCAAAGGCAGACAAAAAAACTATTGTGCTGCCTGAGTCAATGGACAGGAGGACTTGGGAAGCTGTTGAGAAGATAATTGCAGAAGATATCGCAAATATTATTGTTTTAGGTACACCAGCAGAAGTTGAGGAAAACAGCAAAGGTCTGGAAGTAAGCAAAGCTACTGTAATTGATCCAAATACATCAGACAAACTTAATGACTATATAGATGCTCTTGTAGAGCTTCGCAAAGCAAAAGGTATGACGCCTGAAGATGCAAAGAAGCTGCTCACAACAGATTATATGTATTATGCATGTATGATGGTGAAGATGAAGGATGCAGACGGAGTTGTTTCTGGAGCATGTCACTCAACTGCCAATACACTTCGTCCTTCACTGCAGATTATAAAGACAAAGCCAGGCACAAAGTTAGTGTCAGCATTTTTCCTTATGGTTGTTCCTAATTGTGAATATGGTGAAAATGGTACATTCCTGTTTGCAGATTCTGGTTTAGAGCAGAATCCTGATCCTGAAAAATTGGCTGCCATTGCTATTTCTTCAGCTGAGAGTTTTGAACTGTTAGTTCAAAAGCCTGCAAAAGTTGCATTAATGTCACATTCCACCAAGGGAAGTGCTAAACATGCAGATGTAGATAAAGTGGTAGAGGCTACGAATATAGCTAAAGAGCTTCGGCCTGATTTGATGCTTGACGGAGAATTACAGGCTGATGCAGCGATTGTTCCTAGCGTAGGTGCATCAAAGGCTCCTGACAGCAAAGTTGCAGGACAGGCAAATGTTCTTGTATTCCCTGACTTAGATGCCGGAAACATTGGCTATAAACTTGTTCAAAGACTGGCAAAGGCAGAGGCATACGGACCTGTAACACAAGGAATTGCCGCACCTGTCAATGATTTGTCAAGAGGATGTGTAGCAGATGATATAGTAGGTGTTGTTGCGATTACTGCTGTTCAGGCTCAGGCAGCTTCAAAATAAATTTACCGGAGGATAAGAGAATGAATATATTAGTTATAAATTGTGGAAGTTCTTCACTCAAGTTCCAGCTGATAAACACAGATGACGAGTCTGTATTGGCAAAAGGATTATGTGAGAGAATAGGTATTGATGGAAGCCGAATTGTATATCAGCCTGCAGGCAGTGAAAAGATTACTACAGAATCTCCGATGCCTACTCATAAACAGGCGATACAAATGGTACTTGATTCACTGGTAAATGCTGAAAATGGTGTTATTAAGAGCCTCGATGAAGTCGGTGCAGTAGGACATCGTGTTGTACATGGCGGAGAGAAATTTGCATCGTCATCAATTATTACTGATGAGATGCTGAAGGCAGTTGAAGAGTGCAATGACTTGGCTCCATTACATAATCCTGCTAACTTAATTGGTATAAATGCATGTAAGGAACTTATGCCAAACACACCTATGGTAGGAGTATTTGATACAGCATTCCATCAGACTATGCCATCAACGGCATATTTATATGGAATACCTTATAAATTGTATGAAAAATATAAAATTCGTAAATATGGATTTCATGGAACAAGCCACAGCTTCGTATCTAAAAGAGCAGCTGAAGTTTTGGGCAGGAATTATGATGATATGAAAATTATTGTGTGCCATCTTGGAAACGGTGCAAGTATATGTGCTGTCAATAAGGGCAAATCAGTGGATACATCAATGGGTCTTACTCCTCTTGAAGGGCTTGTAATGGGAACACGTTCCGGTGATATCGATCCAGCTGTTATTGAGTTTATTGCAACTAAAGAAAACATTGAAATTGCAGATGTTATGACTATTCTGAATAAAGAATCTGGCGTATATGGATTGTCAGGAATTTCAAGTGATTTTAGAGATTTAGGCTCAGCTGCTGAAAAAGGTGATGAAGGCGCTAAACGTGCAATTGATGTATTCTGCTATCATGTAGTACATTATATTGGAAGTTATATTGCTGCAATGAATGGTGTTGACGCAATATGCTTTACAGCCGGACTTGGTGAAAATGATTCAGCAGTGCGTGAGCAGATTTGCTCATATTTTGGATATATGGGAATTGAAATAGATAAAGAAGCAAATAATATTCGTGGAGAAGAAAAACTTATTTCGACCAAGGATTCTAAAGTAAATGTTCTTGTAATTCCTACAAATGAAGAGTTAGCTATTGCTAGAGAGACATTGGCATTGATAAAATAATACAGTTTGCAAAAGATTACATAAAATAATCTGACGGGTCTTATTTTGCTCGTCAGATTATTTATATCAATAAAATTAATCTAATAATATCTATAATAATGACTAATACTGCTTTTTGTTTGCAGTCTAAATAATTTGGGAATTATATATAATAAGAGTAAAAAAATAATTGACAAGTTGCTTCCATATATGTATAATAATAGAAGTGTGTTTAGGAGAATATTATGTTAGTTGATTTAAAAGAACTTTTGAAAAAAGAAAATAATGAACTACATTTTAGTATGGAGATCCCTTTTGAGAATTTTGACACTAAATTTGGTTCGTATAAAATAAAGCAGAAGTCTCCGTTAGATCTGACACTCTTTCACATCCGCGACGGACAGGTTAGTGTTGATGCCAATGCTAAAGTAGTGATTGAGATACCATGCGACAGATGTTTGAGTGATGTGGCAGTTGAATTTAAAATAGTAATCTCAAAGCAGTTAGATTTAGAAAAAGAAACATCAGCTAAAGAGGATTCAGATGAAACACGATTTGTGACAGAACAGCAGGAGCTGGATTTAGCAGAGTTAATAAAGGATGAACTTCTTCTTTTATGGCCATCTAAAGTTTTATGTAAAGAAGATTGTAGAGGTCTCTGTAATGTATGTGGTCACAATTTAAATGTTAGTGATTGCGGTTGTGACAGGGTTGTATTAGATCCTAGAATGGCGGCAATTCAAGATATTTTTAAGAATTCCGGGAATTAAAGCCGGATTATTATTCAGACGAATATTTCGCTTTGAACTGAGGAGGTGTAACAGTGTCAATTTGTCCAAAAAATAAATCTTCAAAAGCAAGAAGAGATAAAAGAAGAGCAAACTGGAAAATGTCTGTTCCTAATTTAGTAAAATGCAGTAAGTGCGGAGAGCTTATGATCTCACATAGAGTATGTAAAGCTTGTGGTTCGTACAACAAAAAAGAGATAATTTCAATGGATTAATTATGAAAAGTAGAGAAATCAAGGGTTTATAAGGTTCTATTACCCTTGATTTCTTTGTTTTAACAAGATTATAACCTGATTAATAATCCGTGCGTCAAAAAAATAGTAAAAAGGGTAGGAGAGAAAAAATCTCAACTGCCCTTTTTTATGATTTTATTTATGTATAATAATGTATACAGTTGTATCTTTTTATAAAATAACTTATAATAACAGTAGAGTTTAAGGTGTGATTGCAAATTATATAGAACATTTTAATGTAATTAGCAATTATTGACTTTAGAAAGATTTTCTAGTATAGTATTGATTAGTGTGGCTTGGTTTCTAATGAAAATTAAGAGCTGAACAGATTGGAGGAATACAATGAGTGAAGTTGTAAGAGTTGCTGTTGATGCAATGGGAGGCGACAACGCTCCTTTAGAAGTTGTTAAAGGTGCTGTGGAAGCGATTAATGAACATGATAATATAAAGGTGATATTAGTCGGAAAACAGAGTGTTATCATGGAAGAATTAAATAAATACACTTATAGTTCCAATCAAATTGAAGTTGTTAATGCGCAAGATACGATTGAAATGTCTGAGCCGCCGGTTATGGCTATACGCAAGAAAAAAGATTCTTCAATGGTAGTTGCAATGAATCTTGTCAAAAACAATGAGGCTGATGCATTTGTATCAGCAGGAAGTTCAGGAGCAGTGCTTGTTGGCGGTCAGCTTATAGTAGGAAGGATAAAAGGTATTGAGAGAGCGCCTATGGCTCCGTTAATTCCTACCGCAAAGGGAGTTGCGCTGTTAATTGACTGTGGGGCTAATGTTGATGCCAGGGCTTCACATCTTGTTCAGTTTGCCAAGATGGGGGCAATTTATATGGAGAATATTATGGGCATATCAAATCCAAAAGTTGCAATTGTTAATATTGGCGCTGAAGAAGAAAAAGGAAATATGCTTGTAAAAGAGACTTATCCTCTTCTTAAAAATTGTTCAGATATAAATTTCATTGGAAGTATAGAAGCGAGAGATATTCCAGACGGTTACGCAGACGTAATCGTTTGTGAAGCCTTTGTTGGAAATGTAATTTTAAAACTTTATGAAGGTGTTGGCAATACATTTATAAAGAAAATAAAAGAGGGCATGATGTCCACATTTATAAGCAAATTAGGAGCATTATTAGTTAAGCCGCAGTTGAAAAAGACATTAAAAGCATTTGATACAGCCCAGTATGGTGGAGCGCCGCTTTTAGGACTTAACGGTCTTGTAGTTAAAACTCACGGAAGTTCCAAGGCCAATGAAATAAGGAATTCGATAGTACAATGTATTTCTTTTAAAGAACAGCAGATAAATGAAAAAATAAAAGAAAAAATAATCAATGTACAATCATAATGCTGTTCTTATAACTATGTTTTAAAACCGCATGAATGAAGAGAGGATAAATATTATGGAGTTAGAAAAATTAAAGAAAATTATTGTACAAGTATTAAGCGTCGATGAAAAAGAAATTACATTAGATACAACTTTTGTAGATGATTTAGGAGCTGATTCATTGGATATTTTTCAGATTATTTTAGATATTGAAGAAGAATTTGATATTGAGATAAAACATGACGATGCTGAAAAAATTACATCCGTTGGAGAAGCAATCAATAAAATTAAAATGGCACTTGCAAATAAGTAACAGTAGAATTTATCAAAGTTAGTGTTAATTAGCTTTTTCTTATTGTGGTTAGTATACAAAAGAGGGTAGTTGCGGGCAGCAGCAGCCCTCTTCTTATAATAATTTAATAATGCAGGGAGAGAACAATGAAAGCAAAATCTTTTACATTTTTTGAAGAAACAATAAAATATACTTTTAATAATAAAAATTTATTAAAAACAGCGCTAACACATAGTTCTTATGCCAACGAGAATCATATGAGAAGAGAGGCGAGCAATGAAAGATTAGAATTTTTAGGGGACGCTGTGCTCGAAATTATTACAAGTGATTTTCTGTATCATAACTATCCATCTCTGCCAGAGGGTGAGCTTACTAAAAAAAGAGCCAGTATTGTATGTGAACAGACGCTTGCTCTCTGTGCTAATGAAATAGGGCTCGGTTCATATTTAAACCTAGGAAAAGGGGAAGAACTTACAGGGGGAAGAGAGAGGAATTCTATTATATCAGATGCAATGGAGGCTGTTATAGGTTCAATATATTTAGATGGTGGTTTTGCTAGTGCAAAAGAGTTTATTGAAAAATTTATTTTATCAGATATAGAGAGTAAACAACTCTTTTTTGATAGCAAAACTATCCTTCAGGAACTTATTCAGAGCTGGCATATAGATGATCTGCTGGAATATGTTCTTGTTCGTGAAGAAGGTCCGGATCATAATAAAAGTTTTGTAGTTGAAGCTCATTTAGGTGAGAAAGTTTTAAGTACAGGAATTGGTAAAACTAAAAAAGCTGCTGAACAGGATGCGGCATATAAGGGTATGCTAAAACTTCGCGAAGAGAATCAGATACCCCAGAGTAGTAAAGTTTAAATACTAGAAAAGAATGAGGAATAAAAAATGTATTTAAAGAGTTTGGAAATACATGGATTTAAATCCTTTGCAAATAAATTAATATTTGAATTTCATAATGGAATTACAGGTATTGTAGGACCTAACGGAAGCGGTAAAAGTAATGTTGGCGATGCAGTGAGATGGGTGCTTGGGGAGCAGAGTGCAAAGCAGCTGCGAGGAGCTAATATGCAGGATGTTATATTTTCTGGAACCGAAAACCGCAAGGCGCTGGGATTTGCTTATGTTGCAATAACTCTTGATAATTCAGATCATAAACTTCCTATAGAATATGAAGAAGTTAAAGTTGCCAGAAGAGTATATCGTTCAGGCGAGAGCGAATACTTACTTAACGGTACAAGCTGTCGGCTTAAAGACGTTCAGGAATTATTTTATGATACTGGAATTGGAAAAGAAGGATATTCATTAATTGGCCAAGGTCAGATAGATAAAATATTAAGCGGAAAACCTGATGAGAGAAGAGAGTTATTTGATGAAGCTGCCGGAATTGTAAAATTTAAGAGAAGGAAAAAAGCTGCACAAAAAAATCTTGAAAATGAGAGAGCCAATTTAGTGCGTATTAAAGATATTTTGTCTGAGCTTGAAAAACAGGTAGAACCGCTTGAAAAACAGTCAAAGACAGCAAAAACATATTTGCAGAAAAAAGAAGAGTTAAAAAAATGCGATATAAAGTTGTTTTTAACAGAGATTAAAAAAATTAACGAACAGACAGCCGAGCTTGATAAAAATATAACAATCGTTTCAAGCCAGCTTGAAAATACTAAGGAAGAGGCGCAGAAAACAAAAGTTGAATATGAAAGAGTTGACAAAGAATCAGCTAAAGCTGATGAAGAAATAGAAAAAATTCGTGATGAATTAAATCAAAATATGCTCTATCGTGAGAGACTTGAAGGTGAAATAAATGTATTAAAAGAACAGATAAATACTGCCAGCACTCTTGTTTTACAGTTTGAAGAGAGAAAAAAGATAATTGAAGAGCAGATAGCTGATAAAAACAATACGTTGCAAGAAAAAATAAAAGAACAGGATAATCTGTCTGTTATGCTAAAATCAAAATCTGATGAGATGACAGCTAACGATGAAGAGCTAGTTAAAATTCGCGATGATATTGAGCAGTTAAGAGTAGTAATTAATGATGAAAAAACGGCAATAATCAATTTAATGAATGAAAAAACTTCTATTGAATCAAAACAAGAACGCTATGATGCAATGTCAGAACAGATTCGAATTAGAAAGGCAGAATTAAATCAGAAACTTTTGCAGGTTAAAAGCCATGAGGAACAGCAGGCAATAAAAATTGAACATTATACAAATGAATTGTACACTATAGAAAATAAAATTGCTCAAATAAATAGTGATTTACAAAAATATGAAGCAGGTTTAAAATCTATACTTGAATTAAGAAGAAATTTAAACAGAGAAATTAACAGTTTAAGCGAAAGTTACCACAAAGATAAGTCAAGGCTGGACAATCTGAAAAATATGACTGAGCGTTATGATGGATATGGTAATGCGATAAGGAAAGTGATGGAGCAAAAAGCTCAAAATCCAGGAATTGTAGGGGTAGTTGCTGATATCATAAAAACGGATAAAAAGTATGAGACAGCTGTGGAGACAGCTCTTGGCGGAAGTATTCAAAATATAGTAACTGATACAGAAAACACGGCTAAAAAAATGATTTCTTATTTGAAGGATAACCGTCTTGGAAGAGCAACATTTCTGCCGCTTACAAGTATACAAAGCAAAGCTGGAAATATAAAAAAGGAAATTACATTACAGCCAGGAGTTATTGGCATTGCAAATGAGATTGTCAATGTTAAAAGCGCTTTTTTGCAGTTATCAGAATATCTTCTTGGAAGAACAGTTGTTGTAGACACGATGGACAATGCGGTTGCCCTTGCAAGAAAGAATAAGTATACACTTAGAATAGTGACTTTAGACGGCGAACTTTTAAGTCCGGGAGGTTCAATGACTGGAGGAGCATTTAAAAATACAAGTAATCTATTGGGAAGAAGACGTGAGATAGAGGAGCTTACAATTAAGGTTCAGAGTACAATTGAAAATATATCTGCAGCCAAAGAAAAGCTGGAGGTTGAAAATAAAAACAGAACTGAATATGAGGAAAAAATATCTATATTAAAGCAGAGCCTGCAAGAAAAAATGTTAAATCAGAATACTATCCAATTAAATATAAATCAGGCCGTTTCCCAGAAAAGTACTTTAAATGAGGATGCTGAGAGTCTTCGCGGTGAAAATAAGGAGATGGATATTCAACTTGAACAAATATCCGCACAGAAAAAACAGATTACAGACGAAGTGCTTACAATACAATTAAAAATTGATGAAAAGGAGAAAACTGTTGAGCAGTATGATGAAAAACTTAATGGACTTATTATAAATGAAGAACAGTTAAATTCTAAAATATCAAATGACAGCGTATTTTTTGCTTCAGAAGAACAGAAATTAACAAGTGCAAATGAAAT
The DNA here is from genome assembly GCA_949743325.1 of uncultured Lachnospiraceae bacterium. GTDB lineage: Bacteria > Bacillota > Clostridia > Lachnospirales > Lachnospiraceae > CAJJNI01. The sequence goes on along the minus strand of CATJTQ010000130.1, from coordinate 5,006 downwards.
TATAAAAATGATAAAAAATGAAATTTTATCATTGCGGCAGGAAGAGCGGCAGCAGGAAGAACAGTTGAGCAATGTAGATAAAGAGAATGCAGATAAAGAGGAAGGTATAAACAATCGCCTAAAATCTCTGCAAGAAAATAAAATTTCTAATAATACTTTAAATGAACAACTAAAAAATTTGATTGAAAAAAAGCAGCAATTATTGATAGATAACAAAAGTTTTTTTGAAAAAAGGGAAGAATTAAACGCCAGGGAAACAGAGTTGGATAAAGAAGAATTTCGTTTGAAATCCCGAAAAGAAAAGTTAGATGAGAGTTTTGAAACAATAATAAATTATATGTGGGAAGAGTATGAACTTACATATAACGCTGCATTAGAATCAAATGGCGATGAGACGAATTTTGATATTTCTTCATTAAAAAATGAAATTAATAAAATAAAAAATGAAATTAGATCATTAGGCAACGTCAATGTCAATGCTATTGACGAGTACAGAGAAATAAGTGAAAGATTTGATTTTATGAGAGAGCAGTATGAAGATCTTCTTGTTTCAGAAAAAACATTAATTAATATAATTGCTGAGTTAGATGATGGAATGTGCAGGAGATTTAATGAAAAATTTTTAGAAATCCGCATGGAGTTTGATAAAGTTTACAAAGAATTGTTTGGTGGTGGAAGAGGTACTATTGAGCTGGACGATGATACTGATGTTTTAGAAGCTGGTATTACAATTAACTCACAGCCTCCGGGCAAAAAACTGACGAATATGATGCAGTTGTCAGGTGGGGAAAAAGCGCTTACTGCCATTGCATTATTATTTGCAATACAGAATTTGAAACCGTCGCCATTTTGTCTGCTTGATGAGATAGAAGCGGCCCTTGATGATTCAAATGTAGACAGATATGCCAAATATTTGAGTAAACTGACAAAAAATACCCAGTTTATTATAATTACGCACAGAAGGGGCACAATGAATGCCGCAGATAGGTTGTATGGAATAACAATGCAGGAAAAGGGTGTTTCTACACTTGTGTCAGTAAATCTTATAGAAAATGACTTAGATAATTAAATTAGAAATAAAATAACAGAAAAGGAGAATAGAAATGGCAGAAGAAAAAAAAGGTTTTTTTAAAAAGTTGGTTGCCGGTCTTACTAAAACAAGAGAAAATATAGTATCTGGTATTGACTCTATTTTTAAAGGTTTTTCAAGTATCAATGATGATTTTTATGATGAAATTGAAGAAATTCTTGTGATGGGGGATATAGGTATAAATGCCACAAATGCTATTATTGATAATTTAAAAGCTCGTGTTAAAGAAGAACATATTAAGGAACCTGAGGAGTGCAAGCAGATTCTTATGGACAGTATAATAAAACAGATGGATGTCGGTGAGACGGCTTACGAGTTTGAGGACAGACAGTCAGTTGTTTTAGTAATTGGTGTAAATGGTGTAGGTAAAACTACATCTGTTGGAAAATTGGCAGGAAAATTAAAAGAGCAAGGTAAAAAAGTAGTACTTGCTGCAGCTGATACTTTTCGAGCTGCGGCTGGAGAGCAGCTGTCAGAATGGGCAAAGAGAGCAGATGTAGAAGTAATTGGAGGACAGGAAGGCGCAGATCCTGCTTCAGTAATATATGATGCTGTCGCCGCTGCGAAATCAAGAAATGCAGATGTTTTGCTCTGTGATACAGCAGGAAGGCTTCATAACAAAAAAAATCTTATGGAAGAGCTTCGCAAAATCAATAGAATTTTAAACAAAGAATATCCCGATGCCCACAGAGAGACTTTGGTTGTTCTGGATGGAACTACAGGTCAAAATGCTCTTGCACAAGCAAAACAGTTTGCAGAGGTGGCAGATGTAACAGGTATTATTCTTACAAAACTTGACGGTACTGCCAAGGGCGGTATTGCTGTTGCAATTCAATCGGAGTTGGGATTCCCCGTAAAATATATTGGAGTTGGCGAGACAATAGATGATTTGCAGAAATTTAATGCGACAGATTTTGTTCATGCATTGTTTAATATAAACTAAAAAAAGAGGATGGTAAAATGCTTACATTAGAAAAATTTGAAGAAGCTACAGAGGTAGTCTCCAGAGTTACACAACCAACAAAACTTGTTTACAGCGAATACCTGTCAGCTTCAACTGGAAATAAAGTATATTTAAAACCTGAAAATCTTCAAATGACAGGCGCTTATAAAATTCGCGGAGCTTATTATAAAATCAGCACACTCAGTGAAGAAGAGAGAGAGAAAGGACTTATAACCGCTTCTGCCGGAAATCATGCGCAGGGAGTTGCATATGCGGCTGGTAAATATGGTGTTAAGGCAACTATCGTTATGCCTACAAGCACTCCATTTATTAAGGTGAACAGAACAAGGAATTTAGGCGCTGAAGTAGTGCTCTATGGTGATGTATATGATGAGGCATGTGCTCACGCATATGAGCTTGCTGAAAAAAACGGATATACTTTTATACATCCGTTTGATGATCCTGCAGTTGCTACAGGACAAGGTACAATTGCCATGGAGATTGTAAAGGAACTTCCTACAGTTGACTATATTCTTGTTCCAATAGGCGGCGGCGGTCTGGCTACGGGAGTTTCCACACTTGCAAAGTTGTTAAATCCTAAAATAAAGGTAGTAGGTGTAGAACCGGCGGGAGCAAGCTGTATGAAAGTATCTATAGAACAAGGAAAAGTGGTAAGTCTGCCGAAAGTAAATACCATTGCAGACGGAACCGCAGTAAAGACGCCTGGTGAAAATATATTTCCTTATATCCAGAAAAATATTGATGATATTATGACTGTGGAAGATGAGGAACTTGTAGTATCTTTTCTTGATATTGTTGAAAACCACAAAATGATTGTTGAAAATTCAGGACTGCTTACTGTAGCTGCATTAAAACATCTCAATATTAAAGGAAAGAAAATCGTGTCAATTTTAAGCGGTGGTAATATGGATTTAATTACTATGTCTTCGGTAGTACAATATGGACTAATACAGAGAGACCGAATTTTCACAATATCTGTTCTGCTGCCTGACAAGCCGGGTTCACTTGTAAAAGTTTCAGAATTAATTGCTAAAGAGCAGGGAAATATTATAAAACTTGACCATAATCAGTTTATCGCAACTAACAGAAATGAGGCTGTGGAACTTAAAATAACGTTGGAAGCTTTTGGCACAGAGCATAAAGAGCGTATTTTTGATATACTTGAAAAAAATGGTTTCCGCCCAAGAATTATTAGAACAATTTTATAAAAGATAATCGGAGATGAAATTAAGTGGATATTGTTTTGCTTGCGGCAGGGCAGATTTTTACAATGCTGGTTATTATTATTATTGCAGTAATATGCTATAAGAAGAAATTGGTTGATGACAAAGGAAATCAGGTATTGTCAAATCTATTGTTGTACCTGATTAATCCATGTATTCTTTTCTGCTCATATCAAAAAGAATTTGATATGAAGATGTTAAAAGGGCTTTTAGTTTGTCTTGTTCTAGCTCTTTTATCACATTTGATTGGTATGGCGATAGCAGTATTATTTTTACGCAATCAAGCAGAAGACTTAATAAATGAAAGAATGGCTGTAATATATACTAACTGCGGTTTTTTAGCAATACCTTTAGTAAATAAAATATATGGTTATGACGGTGTATTTTATTTAACTGCCTACATAACTGTATTTAATTTTCTAATATGGACTCATGGGATTTTGTACGTGAGGGGCACTGGTGATAGAAAAGATATATTAAAAGCAGTAACATCCCCTGCCGGTTTTGCCATTATAGCAGGTATAGTATTTTACATTGCCGGAATAGTTCTGCCGGAGTTTATTATATCTCCGTTAGAGTATCTTGCTAATATGAATACACCTGTAGCGATGCTTATAGCAGGTGTGTGCATAGCGCAAACTAATATATTAAAGACTTTTGTAAAACCTCGTGTATATATTGTAAGTATGCTGAAGCTTATTTTACTGCCTTTTGTTTTTATTCTTATATTTAAACCTTTTTTTGGCGATGGTATTATGATGGGTGTGCTTACTATTGCTACGGCTTCACCTACGGCTACAATGTGTATGATCTTTGCTGTAAAATATGATAAAAACAGTTTGTATGCATCAGAGCTTTTTGCTGTTACAACACTTCTTTCTCTTATAACTATACCATTATCATTATATTTATTAAAAACTTTATAAAGGTATATCAGATTTCTTACCTACTGTATTGTGAAAAAGCTAAAATATATATACTCGTATATAAAACGTTTCGAGAATATTCAGCCTGTATTTATCATAAAATAAACAGATGATAAATGCAGGTGTTTTTATTGAAAAAAATTATATATTACATATCAGTTATATCTATTGTTGTTCTTAGTTTCTACATGAATTATTATTTTAAAATAAAAGTTACAATTCCTCAGGAAAATATATTATATAGTACAAATTTACATAAAGAAACTTTTGAGATAAAAGCAAATACTTCAGAGGATAATTTAGAATTACATTCAACAAGTGCAGTTTTAATTGATGCTGATACTAATCGTATACTTTACAGTAAAAATGCTGATAAAGAGATGGCAATGGCAAGCACTACTAAAATAATGACTTGTATATGTGCTCTGGAAAACGCTAATTTAGATGATTATGTAGTTATATCTCAAAATGCGGTTAGGCAGCCTAAAGTTCATCTTGGCGTTGGTGAGGGTGAGCAGTATCAGCTGCGGGACTTATTATACTCACTTATGCTTGAATCACACAATGACTCTGCTGTCGCAATTGCAGAGCATGTAAGCGGAAGTGTTGAGAATTTTGCTAAACTTATGAATCAGAAAGCCAGAGATTTAGGCTGTTACAATACATATTTTATAACCCCAAATGGTCTTGATGCAAAAGTTACGTTAGAAGATAACTCAACAAATTTTCATCATACTACAGCATATGAGTTAGCTTCAATTATGAATTACTGTGTGCACTTATCTGCAAAAAAAGACAGTTTT
>CATJTQ010000129.1 GCA_949743325.1 uncultured Lachnospiraceae bacterium | reverse complement strand
TCTTTCTATATTTTATAAACATACTTACAGACAACATAAGCGCCATTAACTCTGCCGCGGGCGTCGCCATCCATATTCCGTTTACGCCAAAAACAAGCGGCAGAACAATCATCGTTATTAACATGAACAAAAATGATCTGGAAAATGCAAGTATTGCTGATACAACACCGTTTGACAGCGCTGTAAACATCCCGCTTGCAAAAATATTAAAACCTATAAAAAATAAAGCTATCGTACAAATCCTGTTTCCGGTAACTGCCAAATTATATACAGGATTATCAGGACGGGCAAATATTGTTACCAATGGTCTTGTAAAAATTAATGACGCCGCCACTGTAACAACAGAAATTGCGGCAATTATCTTTAAACTTACTACAACAAGCTTTTTTAATTTCTTATTATTCTGTGCGCCGTAATAAAAACTGAGCATAGGGGCCACACCATATGAATAACCAGTATATAGGGAACTTGCAAACATCAGCACGTACATTATTATTGTTACAGCAGCAACACCGTCCTCACCAACATAATGAAGCATTGTCCAGTTAAACATCATTGTAATAATTCCGGTTACCAATGCTGTAGCCATTTCTGAACATCCATTCGACGCTGCACAGGCAAGGATTTTAAAGCGAAATACTGGTCTTTTAAAATGCAGCAGACTCTTTTTACAGCTAAATACAAACAATCCCACAACAGCAGTTACAGAATATCCTAACCCTGTGGCAACAGCAGCTCCGTTGATTCCCATATTAAATATATCAATAAATAAATAATCCAATATCATATTTAATAAACCGCCGGCTACTGAACATATTAGAGAAAGTGTTGCCTTCCCGCTTGCAATCATATAAAGAGTAAAATTATTCATCAGAAGTATAGGAACAGTAAACATTAAATAACTGCTTAAATACTGCACACAATATTGTTCAACATCAGCAGTAAGATTCATTGCCGCAAAAATATGATTCATTGACAAATATCCAATTAAACACATAAAAATACCAACTATTACATTGACGATAATTAAAAATGTAAAATCTTCTTTCGCCTCCTCATTTCTTTGCTCTCCCATTTTTCTCATTATAACTGCGCTCCCTCCAGTGGCAAGCATAGTTGATATTGCCGTAACAAGCTGAATAACCGGTGCAGTTAAATTAATTGCCGACAATGCGTCGGTACCTATAAGATTTGACACAAACAAGCCGTCAACCATTGTATAGAAAGACATAAATACTGTCATAGCAATAGTTGGAACAGCAAATTTTAAAATATTTCTTAATGTAACAGGTTTTAGATATACATTTTGTTTTTCCATATTCTTTCTCCTCTCGTATTCACGACAAACGCATCATTGTGTTTGTGCACAAAAATCCATCTGCCAACTGCTCCGGCTCCAGAACATGTATTTTTGTGCAAATTGTAAATAGTACATTCATGCATTTATCCTTTCTCATATTGAATTTACACTTTATATGCTGTATAATAAACCATACAGTAACAGTACGGTCAATAAAAATTTTAATTATTTCATTTTTAATTATACATTTGTAAATTGAAAGGAAACAAAATGAAAGAAAACGAAAAAATGCTTACAATCGGTCAATTTGCAGCTCTTCACGGTATAAACAAGAAGACTTTAATGTGGTACGATGAGATAGGGCTTTTTAAACCGGCAGCAATTAACCCTGTTAACGGTTATCGCTGTTATAATTACCATCAAAGCCCTATATTGGAAACAATATTGCTGCTTCGCGAATTAGATGTTTCTTTAGAGGAAATACAAAAATTTATGAAAAACAGATCGGCAGAAAATCTGAAATGTCTTTTAGATATAAAAATAGCCGAGTTAGACAACAGTATAAGACACTTACAGGCAGTAAGAAAGACAATATCCAACCACAGCCGGAACATGGAAAATTTACTTACACTAGATTTATCCGAAATCCTCATTGTTGAAAAAGAAGAATGTTATCTTGTAACAGTAGACATAGATAGAAATACCTCTTTTGAGAAAGAAGTAGAATTGATTACAGCTGAGACAGTTAAATACCAACTTGGTCGATTACATGACGCCTCTTATGGTTCAATGATATCTGTCGCAAGCCTTGAAAACGAAAATTTTGACGACTATTGCAAACTTTTTATTGAAATACCTTTTCTTTCACAAAAAAACGGACTGCATATACAGCCCAAAGGTAAATATTTAAGAGCTTTCCACAAAGGAAAATGGGATACAATACATCTGCGTTACAAATATATTTTAGACTATGCACACAAAAATAATCTTAAACTGTGCGGTTTCTCTTATGAAAAAGGTATAAATGAAATTGTAATTGATAATATCGAAGAATATATTGTGCAGATAGAGATTCCAATAACCGAATTATTATAACAAAAGAGGCTGCTGCAAAAAAACATCAGGCACAATAAGTTGCTATCTGTTGGTTTCAAACATCTTATTGCGTCTGGCTGCAATTTTACGACAGCCCAATAATCTCTTGGATAATAAACCAGATATTTATAGCATATATATTTGGTTTATTATCTTTATCAATCCAAATTAATATAAACTTTTACTATAATATTATTACTATCATATTGCAAACAATAGTAATATGTCTTTAACCACTCACTTCTGATAAAATAGTAAATATAATCTTCGTTCTCATACTCTTTTCCAAGAATTTCTATTACATCTTCTTTTCTCATTCCGATAAAATCATATTTCTTTTCTAAATCTTCAATCATTAAGTACCTTAACCCATGGTAACTGTCATTGCACCATTTCTCAAAAGTATAACTGCTCATATATTTACATATACCAAAATTTACTGTAAAAACAAACAGAAAATAAGCTGCTGACAAAATAATGGTATTTAATATGGATCTATATAAGCCTTTTCTAAAAAAAACGATTAATATAATAGGCAGACCCAAAATTATTATTGGCATCCAAATAAAACAAATATCAAATAAAATGGCTGAATAATAGTCTATAACTCCGAATACACCAAAAAACACAAAAAACAAAAAAAAGCCTATTATTCCAAATAAATAAAAAAGCATTACTGAAACAATATTTAATATTGTTTTCTTCATCTTATCTCTTCCATTTATCAAGCTTATAACCTTCTTGCTGAAGTTTAGCACGAAATTCCTCCGCAAAATCCAAAAAATTCTCTCGCTCTTCTGCCTGATAAATATTTTTAGGTCCATATACCGTCTTTCTGTCTGTATCACCAATATTTAATAATTCACCAAAACTTCCATACTTTTTCTCATACTCAAAACAAAGCTGACAATACTTAGGATTATAAGATACATTTACTATTTTATCCTTTTCAACAATAAACGCAGTTGAATGCTCGCTTAATTCATTGTCTATCTGAATAAAAATCATACTGAAATCACTTTTTCGATATCCCACAATATAATAATAAAATGTTGTTGTATTTGTATCAAATACAAATCCGTGCTCAAATTTTGAGGTTGTCATATATGCATAAATAACCTCATATGTATCGCCATCTTCTACTCTCTCATTAAATATTTCTCTTATTCTCTTTTTCTTTGCTGAACAATCTTTACTATCATAATCAGGCTCATTCTTTTTCTTTGAAAATATACCCATAACCATACCTCCTTTTAACTATCTATCAACATAAAACAACCTTTGAAAATTCCCATAATCAAAATATACATACAATCTTTCCGCGTCAGTGTCAATACAAGTTCCCACATGCCCTAACATCTTTAATTGACCAGCATCTATATTCACACTGAAATGTTCAAATATATCCTCTATTGATACCCTTTCACTCGGATCATAATAATCACAATTATTATTCTCCCAAGCTGTCTCACAGATCATTTCTATAATAAAATGCTCAGTATTGTCTGTCCACTTTCTAAATTCAATTATTTCATCATCACAGCTCATATATACAGGAGCGTCTTCATTTCCGTCAATAATATCTTCAATCAGATAACCGGTATATGCTATACCTTCACTGTCACACCCAACTAACAAATAGTTCTGTGTAACTGTATGCCACTCCTCCTTAGGCAGCTTCCAAAGACTAAAATATTCATTTTCAGCATATTCATCCTGTGTTCCATTCTGCACTGCTTCTCTAAAGTCATTTTCCAAATCTTCTAATATTTCATCAATCATTTTATATGTAGTAATAAATTCCTTTGGCGTAGAGAAAATGTTATCAAATGCAGCCTTTATTTCATATTTGCCATACTTTAACAAAAACCGCCGAAAAGCTAATGGTATCTTAATTCCAAGCTCCTGCTCTGCCTCGCTAAGCTCCTGCTCTGAAAATCCTCCACTCATTTTATCACAAAAAAAATCCATCAGTTCATCTATTGTTAAATTATATTTTAATTTCATATTATTTACCCCTTAAACATATAAAAAACAATCCTCATATTATATATAATTAAATATCCACTGCTCATAAGCTGCTAATTTTTATCCTGAAAGCTAACTATATAAAAGTTCTTTCTAATACAAATATTCAAGATCAATATCTGAATACACATCCTCTTCAACATTAAATGAGAAACCTATTCCCAAATCTGCAACTATTGAAGATACATAAATATTTTCCAGCTCCTCATCCTGATATCCATCCATAAAAATTGTAACCTCAAATATACCGTCAACATATTGAATATTATCTTCATTTTCAACAGAAAACTCTTCCACTTTCATTTCATCTATATTATTCAATATCGCAAAATCAATTTCTTTATCAAACATACATTCCAATTCATAATTATCAAAGCCGCTTACACAAGCATCAACAAAGTTCTCGATTTCAAACGAAAAACGTCTTCTTAAAATTTCCAAAATAATATTTTTGTTAAAGAGCATAGCATCACCTCTACTTATATTTAATATACTTTAACTTACAAAATGAAGCATATATTGCAATTGATAGTCTTTTATTAAAGTATATAAATGTGTTTGCTTAAAATCATTTTTTCTATAGGAACATAATAAACTATTCCTCACTATTTCCTCGGCAAGATCGCCGCGTTTCTTCTTATAAGCTATATGTCCCAAATATTTACATATATCATGACCATTAGTAATATTATATATATCCTCAAGGCTCAAAGAGGCAGCCTCTCTTTTACACTCTTCCTTTAAGGTCTCTGACAATCCCACTCTGTCAAATAACTCATCTATCCGTAACTGTCCATTAATTATCAAATCACCAAATCCACTCTTAAAATTTATTCCTAATCTTTGCTCTTCATTCTTCTTTCTTGCAACACTATATGGTGAAAGCTGCCTTATTACATCATTTAATATTTCAAAACTTGATCTTTCGTTTTCACAATATACATTAAAGAAGCCTTGCAAAACATCTTCATTCTTTAATAACATCATCTCCAAACATGATTCATCATATACAAAAACTCTATCTTTTAGAGTTTCTATTTTAACATAATCTTTGTCCCTTATAGCAATAACTCTATAATCATTTATAGATTGTTCCTCAATTAATGTATTCAGACCTTCTTTTCCTGAAAAAGATTCATATAAGACTACATTTTCATTTAAAACTCTTTTGCAAAATTTTATATCTGCTTCCCCTTCAACAAGAACTAAACAGAGTTCATTATCCAAATCTGCATCTAATTCAGCTCTTATATATGCTATTATATCTTCTTTCGTCAAACTATCTCTTACTGAGTCTCTCTGCATATTGTCTCCCCAAATCCCTCTGTATTTCATTATTCCCATTTATAATCTGTACTGAATGTGTGGCAATTATAACTTGTATTCCCGTCTTTTTTGCAATTGTTTTCATATCGTCCGCAAACATTCTCTGCCATGCAATATGTAAAGAAATTTCCGGCTCGTCTACTAATAATATACTTTTTTCTGGCACATCAAAAATTATCTGATAAAATAAAACTAATGTTTCTTTTTCTCCTGATGATAATTTATTAAGAGAAATAGGATATTTTTTCTCATCAATAATATCAATCCCTGATTTTCTAGAAATTTTAACCTCTTTAAATTTAAATCTCTTATTAACTACACTTGTAAACATCTCTAATTGATTTATTAATTTATCATACTGCTGATATTTTTTTTCAAAATCTCTAAAATAAACATTCAGCGCTCTGGCATCTTCCTCATTAAACTGAATATCATCCAACTGTCTTAAATTAGTTATATCATATTTTTGTAATTTTTGTACCTTTTCCTTCATAGAACTCAACTTTTCATCAAATTCCTGCTTTGTTAATCCCTCTTTCTGAGCAAATAAACGCTGCGGAAATGTACTGTCCAACTCATTTGCTATACCTGAATAAGAACTCGCTACTTTATTCATATAATATCTTAAATTTTCAGGCAATTCCTCCACAGTCTGTATAATTTTAGGTTCAGAAACTTTATCCCACCTATTAAATCTTTGTCGTTTAATTTCAATTAATCTTTGTTCATCAATCAAAAACACATAACCTATAATCTTTTGTATCTGAACAATCATATCAGATATTTTATCCATTAACTTTACATACTGCAAATTTCCTAATATTTCACCCTGTCCGTGTCTATAATAATATTTTTTCCAATCCATAAAATCCTGTTTATTAAATTTTTGACCTAAAATCAATAGACTTTCTTCCTCTTTCTGAATTAGAAAATTCTCTTCTTCTTTTTCTTGCAAAATCTCTATTTCAGAAAAATATAAGTCAAAAAAATATTCAATATTACTATTCGACATTGCATCAATAATATCTAAAATAGTAGATTTGCCAAAACCATTTGGTCCAGTTAAAATTGTTATTCCTTTTTCAGAAAATAATATTTTATAATTAAACCGCCCATATAAATTCTCTATCCGTATTCCCTTCATTCCCTAACCTCATACTATACTTTTATTTATATAATTCTCTCTTCATTTTGTTTTCATTCAAACTTTAGTTTTTCTACTCTTTGCAGAAAATTTAAAAACATAATTCTTATTTTTTTTATAATCATGAAAATTAATCAATATCCCACCTTTCATCTTCTAATCTTTGCAAAACTTTTATCTATATTATCAGAAACACCTGTAAAATAAATATTTTGTTATATAAATTGTACTACTCCTTTTTCTATTCTATTATAGCCTCAAGAAAATTATCTTACTTCTTTTTATTTAAAAAAGAAAAAACGAATCAGACTGTTTTCACAGTTTTGAAAAAAACATTAAAGACCTTATCTTCTTACTGTTAGAAAAAATATAATAATTCAAATATCTCTTTCTTAACCTTCTCCATATTTTACCACATTTTCAACTTAAAATCCAGCTGTCATTTTTTTAAGAGTTTTTTGCAAATCCTATTCCCTATTTAAAGTTATTGCGCTATAATGAAGCCATCAAAAAATCAATTTTTATTTAAGGAGTGTTATGCTATGAATCAAAAGCCAAATTTTCCTTTTGACATGACAGGTTATACCTGCTTTTCCATTATTAACTGCCCTGTAGAACAGACAATTCAGCTTTTGAAAGAATATCCCGATATCTGCGTTGCAGAGAGCAGAGTTACATTTTCCTTCCAAATAACTTCCTTGCCTGAGGATAAAAATTGGACTCTTCTGCGCTGGCCCCGTCCAGGAAGATTTTATGATCTAATGAACCTGACAATGTGGATGATGGGGTATCGTTCTGATCTTGGCGGAGAAAATCCCATTTTTGCCGCCATCCCACCTATAGAGCGAAATGTTGAAGGACCGCTTCTGGCTCGGCCTGACTATGACAATCCATTCGGTGATTCTATTCTGGGCTTCTGGCAAAACTGGAGTTTCGAATATACAATACCAGGGGAGAAAATGAGCTGGATTGGTGAGAACGTGTTCCCCCAAGAATATTTCTTTAATGGTCGTGGATATTCTTCCACAGGCTTTCAACTTGAGTGGTTAAAAAATACAGAACGTATATCCAGTTGGGTAGAATGCTCAATACCAATGGAAAATTAAATTAAAAACTTTGCAAACTAAAACAATTTCTGATTTTTGTTTCTCTATCACAAAAGGGCATATATTATGCCCTTGGGGTATTATATGCTATGCTTTTGCATCAAAATTATTTTGTAAATTATCCATATTTACTGTACCTTCACCCGTCAGTGGAATTCCTCTCTTTGCGTTTCCCCATGCCTCGTTATAAATCATGCACATTTGCGTCTGTCTGGATGCCTCCGCATTTGTGGTATACATCGTCCACCCATTATTGGAATAAGTCGCCACCATCTCTCCGTTTTTATCATAAAACTCTATGTACTCGTTACTGCCTGACGGCAGCTTCTTATATTTCACTTTGCCTTCAAGCAATGTTGCCAATAAATCTATTGGCTTTAGAACATTCTGCCTGTTTCTTGAAACAGCCTTCAGCCCGGAAGTAATTATCCCTTTTCTGTCTGGGGACACTTCTGATGTATATCTTTTCATCAGCTGATTAAACCCTTCAGATTTATTCTGGAACTGTCCTTTTGCATAATCTTGATACGCCTGTTCCCTTATCAACTTATAGTATTCTTCATCACTGGTACCGCTTTTCTTTTTGGAGAAAACATATTTATCATTAAAGTCAGGCAGATGGATATTGCCTATGCTCCCTGTTCCTGAAAAGTTTCTGTTCTGTAATGAACAATTGAATAAATTAACCTGCATTATTTCACCCTTTCTTGTTTTATCGTATCTGCCGCCTCCAGTATTCAACTAACTTATCGGAAGATCCAGGAAAATTTTTAACATCTGCTTAATTAACTATTAATTCAACTACATTTATCAAAGATTTTTTTGTTCAGCTTTAACTACTCTTAAATCCCACTTTCCACATGGAGACAGATACAAAAAAATGCTGTCAGGAAACGAAATTTGCAAACAATATATTGTTACATTCTCAAATGTTTAAACCATATATTGAACAATTGCTTCCATTTCCCAACAGCCTAACTAATATTATTATCTAATTCTAAAATCAATCTACAATTTTACAACGCTTATTATCCGCGTTATTCTATCATACTCAAACTTTTCACCTCAACAGACTCCATTTCTCCAATTGCACTATCCAGTACAGATTCCGCTACTTTTCGCGAAGTGTCTGTAATTAAGCCTAAAAACTTCTGATCATATCGCGAAAAAGACATATTGACAATTTCTCCGTTTTCACCAATAACATCAAATGTAATTGTCGGATCATTTCCGGAATATCCCTGACAATTGTACTCTACCCTGTCTACTGGGCTATCCATCAGTTTACATTCCTCTGTTTTCTTCTGAGCTAGTTGTGCATAAAGACAATAATCTTTTTCCAGCGCGGCATCATAGCCAAGTGGGACACTTACATCTAACTGTCTGCCGAAGCAAATATTAAAAAGCTCTCCTGTCACAGCATCTATCATATATGTCCACCTTGTACTCTCTGGCTTCTGTTCTTTCTGAAACAATACATCTCCCGACCAAAAAGCCCGGTTAAAGGTTTCAGTTCCTGGACAATAGCTCATGTACACATAGGCTCCCTCTAAATCCAGACCAAAAATATTCTTCAAATACTGATTTCCTGCTTCAGCCGCTTCTTCCATTGTCAAATCCGTATCTGTAGGTGTTCCGATATTCAAACTATCCATATTTAAGGTATAATTTACTTTTCCGCCGCCTTCCTCTATTATTTCAGACTTTGGCAATTCTGTTTCCAAACTGTCTGAAACCTTATAACTGGTCTGAACTTTCTCCACCTTTCCATTATTCGCCGCCAAAGTCATTTCTGCCGCCGAATTAAAAAGTATAGTACCAGCACAAATAATGGCGAATGTCGCCGATGCCAATTTAAAAATGTTGTTTTGTTTCATAGTGAAACTCCTTTCTGCTTTATTTTGATAATTACACTATAAAACCTTTCTGTATCAAAAAAATATCTATGTTATTTCAGACTTGTAAAATTATTTACTCTTCTATAAAAAGTTTTTCACTGTGCAGGAAATGTAAGTCTAACGATTGTCCCTACTCCTGGTTTAGAAATAAATGACATCTGTGCATTATGAATCTGTATAATTCTTTCGCAGATAGCAAGACCAAGTCCTGCCCCGCCAGCAGCTCGGCTTCGCGCTTTATCAACACGATAAAAAGCCTCTTTGATACGTGATATTTGCTCCATCTCCATGCCAATTCCATGATCCTTAACTTCAACTACAACAGCAGCTTCCTCTGAATATGCAAAGATAAGAATTTCATCTTCTCGTTGGCTCGCCTTTATTGCATTATCAATCAGGTTATTTATCAGTATTAGAAGCTGTTCTATATTTCCCTTGACAATGTAATTTTGAGATAAAACATAATTCAGCCTTATTTTCTTTTCTGATGCTCTCATATGCATAGCCTTTTCTGACTCCACAAAAAGCTCTTTCAAAGAACAGTTACTATCTTTCTTTTCATCCATGCGAAGCAATGCCATATCAAGAAGCTGATACGCCATATTCTGGAGCCTGCTGCACTCCGACATGATAAACTGCGTACATTCATAACGTTCCTCTTCTGTCATAAACACTTTTTGGATATATTCTGCATATCCATAAATCGCTGTCAAGGGAATCCGTAGTTCATGGGAAAAATTATCAATAAACCGCTGTTTCTGCTCTGCGGAATCCTCAAGCTGCTTAATCTGATTTTCTATCTGTTCTGCCATAAGATTAAAATTGTGTGCCACACCAGAAATTTCATCTTTTCCATAAACAGGAATCCTACTGCCATAATTCCCATTGGCAATCTCTGCAGATGTACTGGAAATATTCCTTAATGGGCGAAAAATAATATTCAGGAAGTGAAACAGCAAAAACGACATTATAAGTATTACAACAGTGCCAGAAAGAAAGAGAATATTTTTTGTATAACGCCATGACTTAATAGTATCGTTCAGGTTTCCAGTGTACATAAGTCCGTAACCCTGCCACGGAGCCGGAAAGCTGCCATAAACGCATAGAACAGGACAATTTCCATTTTCCATATAAACAAGCCTTTCCTGACTGTATCCTGTATCTGGTGGAAGAATCATATT
>CATJTQ010000128.1 GCA_949743325.1 uncultured Lachnospiraceae bacterium | reverse complement strand
AAGCTTCATTCCCTTTTACTTTCTTTTATGTTATAATGTTATCATAGAAAGTAGGTGATTAAGTGTCTTTACAGATAGAAGATTTAAGAAAGCTATGTACAGATGATACTATTATTATGACTGCACATGTAATAAAGCGTTGCAAAGAAAGAAATATTGATTCTGACAGTATAATCAATGTTATTATGCATGGTGAAGTTATAAAGCAGTATGAGGATGATAAGCCGTTCCCTAGTTGTTTTTTATTGGGAATGTCAGTAAATGGAAGATACTTACATGTAGTCGTTGCAAGTGATAATATTAACTTGCATATAATAACCGCATATTATCCAAGTATTGATGAATGGGAATCAGACTTTAAAACCAGGAAGGGGCGTTGAATATGAATTGTTTTACTTGCGGTAGTAGCCATATGTTAGATGCAACAACTATCTATGTTGAAAAATTAAGGAATGGTATTTTGATTGTAAAAAATGTTCCATGCAAAAAATGTTCTCAATGTGGTGAGGAATTTTTTTCAATGACAATTATGAAAGAAATTGAAAAGTTGAGTAAACAGGCAGAAAAGATTATCAGTGAAGTTATGATTATTGATTATAACAATGCTGCATGAAAGTAGAAAAGGTGAACATATATGACAATAAATACGAATCAGGAGCTTGCACAGGCGGTAAATGAAGCTATAAAGGAATCTGGAATAAAGAAAGTGTTTATTGCAGAAAAGTTAGGTATTAAACGTGAAGTGTTTGCAAGAATGCTAAATAAGAAACAATTTTCTCTTGACGATGCAAACAAAATACTTGAAATATTAGGAATGCAAACAGAAACAAAATTGATAAAAAAAGATACAAAAACGTGATAAAAAGTGTTGATAAATTTCCCTCATACATGATATACTATAATCAAGTTAAGGGAAGTAAGAGTAAACAAAAGGACTGAATCACCGACTACCAATCACCGATTCAGTCCAGAACCAAAGCAAGTTTTCACTTACCATTGATACATTCTATTATATCCATTTCTTTAGAAAAGTCAATAATAAATCCCAAAATGAAAATAGGAATAATTAAACGAACATTGATAATTTAATAAAGGCTTTACACTTTGTTGGACAACTGCTATAATAGTTTTACCAAGTAGACCGACAATATAAGGAAAGTGGGTGATTGTATGCCAAGTGCAGCAGATATAATTAAGGATTATGTTGCGGAATTTTCCAGATTGCAAAACTGGATGTTATCAGTAAAATCCAAAAATGATATGGATACTTATAATTCAATGCATGACAGATATATAGAGTTAAAGGTTACATTAACAAGTTTGGGTGTTAATCTAACAGAGCTGGATAAGATTAAAGAATAACAGTAACAATTAAATATCAACCATAATTCAAGGTGTGAAGTCTTATGAAAAAAAATAAGTCTTTGCACCTTTTTTATGTCTACTATCTTTCAGATCAAAGTAGTAGAAATATAAGAAATTGAATAATACAGGGTTGTAGGGGGTTCACTAATCACCCTGTATTATTATATTAGCAACCAATCAAAATTTAATCGGCAGCTACAATTGTATTATATCACAAGAAAATAAAAATAGGAAGAGTTACTTAAATTTTTATATTCAATCTTAATGGGAAATATCATCTGGTATGTATTCCATAATATCACCAGGTTGACAATTCAATAATTTGCATACTTTTTGTATGGTTCTTGTGTCGGTGTGTCCTGATTTATCTTTCATTTTAGCAACAATGCCCGGACTAATACCAGAATCACGCAAATATTGCCATCTTTTACCTTTATCATTTAGTAGCTTTTCAAGTTTTTTAAAACTAATATATACAGGTTCAGCGGTTTTGTTTGACATAGTTTTCCTTCTTTCTATATATAGTGATGTCCTTCTTACTAATTATAGTAAGAAATTAAAAGAAAGTCAATGGTAATTTTCGTACTATCTTTAGTAATATTGCACAAATAAAACATACTATCTTTAGTAATATTTACTATTGCAAAGACGTACTATATATAGTAAGATTAGTACATAAGATAAAGCAAGGGCAACAGCCTAGCAAACTAAAACCCTTGCAATATAAAATATCAAAATAACCAAATAGAGCGGTTACAGCTAGATTATAGCACAAACCGCCGAAAAAAGAAAGGACGGATTTATTATGTGTATAACAGTAAAAGAATTAAACGAAACAGTATCAGAAATAAGAAGTTTGAAAGCTTTAAAACAAGAAACAGAGGATGCTATAAAGACGCTTGAAAATAAAGTTATTGATTTTCTTATGGAAACAAAAGAATGTGCAGTTACTAATAAAGATGGTAAAGACATGTTCCGTTACATTGGTGCAGATTATAAAGCAACTTATTCTTCACAATCAAGAGAGACAGTTAATAAAACAGAAGTTAGAAAACTATTAAATGATGAAGATTATCAAAAAGTAAGTAAAGTAAGTATATATTCAGTATTAAGAATTAGTTAATAATTTAGGGGTATTGGGGGAAAATAATTCTCCTAAACCCTAACTATAATTAGGAGGTATGATAAATGAATACAACAGCAATTCAAGTAAAAGCAGCAGAAATTACACACAATGTAGTAAAGAAACCAGCTATATTACAAATATATGTACCTAAAATTAACTTTAACAATAAAGGTATAAAATGGTATGAGGATAAGAAGAGATCAAAATTATAAAGAGATATAGAAAAGGGGAGATAAAAGCAATGGAACAAATTTTAAACACTTATTATGAAAACAATGCGAAAAAGCTACATTATATAGTAGATAAAATACTTATTAAATTTGGTGGCATTACAAACAAAGATATGGACGATTTTTATTCATTGGCAAATGAAGTATTTGCAGATGTAATTAAACGATATGACAATAAACAATCATTTGAAATTTTTTTGTATTCTTGTCTGTCTAATAGAATAAAAACAGAAATAACACGCCGCAACCGAATAAAACGTATGGCAGACAGAATGTCAGTATCACTTGATACACCTATTGATGATAATGACAATAGTACAATTGGTGATTTTATTACGGATAGTTTT
>CATJTQ010000127.1 GCA_949743325.1 uncultured Lachnospiraceae bacterium | reverse complement strand
ATGCGCTTCGCTTGAGGGTACATCGAAAAAGCGCAGCAGTTTTTCACTTTTTAATGTCAACTCAAAATTTGACATGATCGTCATCAACAGAATACAGAACGTAAACACAACCGTGATAATAGAAAACTGCTTCGGTGAGCTGAACACATCATTGACCGGGAAAAATGCAACCTGCGGCAGCTTTGAACGTCCTAAGCGCATAAGGCTTCTTTTTCGGAATCGCTCTCCCGTCTGCCCGTTTCTTACTGCGTCAATCGGAGAGAGTTTATTTACTCTGCGTGTGCAGCCGTAGCAGAACAACAGGATAATGATAACTACGGCCGCAGAGCTTAAAAGTCCCATAAGAGTGCCGCTCTCGCTGCCAAGAACCATATTTTCCGATACCGTTTTCATCATCATATCCCCGAGAGGAACGGAGCAGAAATATCCTATCAGCGTACCGACCACAGTAATTACAAGATACTTGACGATATACAGGCTTCTTATACTGCCGTTATCGATACCTACTGCCTTCATCACACCGATCTCACGAAATTCCTCACTGATCGTAAAGTATATCGTGAAACGCAGCATCACAAAAGCTGTGAACATCAGCACAACGCTGATTATCATTAAGGCATAAGCCAAAAGCATATCATAGAGATAAATACTCTTGCTTTCTTCCCGTGTGATGACAAATACACGGTCATAGTTCTTTGCAAGTTCCTTGATTTCATCAACATTGGATGTATTGATATAAAGCTGCTTGTAATCCATAATATGAGCGGCTTCGTCCTTGTCAAGATAGTCATAGTCAGCAGAGTTTATGATAAGATACGGTGTATCAGCTTTTCCCGAACGGAACAGCGCACCCTTAAACCGCCCCATAAACTTAAGCGTAAGATGACGGTCACCCACAGTAAGCTCAACCTCGTCGCCCTCTTTAATAGTAATGTCCTGTAAAAAAGGAGCGCTGGCATAAAAGCAGCCCTTGTCCACGCTTTCGATAATATGATTGTTCTCATCGAAATAGTTGACAGCCATTTCACAATCGGAAATCAAGCAGGCGGCATTCGTGAAATTATCGAGTTTCTTTCCGTTATGCTTGAAACTCTCTGAGATGCAGCTCAGCCAATGCTCGGTCTTTATCTCCTTGACGCAGGCAAGCTCTCCAATCCTTTCCCCAGCATCATTTTCCCCCAGGGTCATCACGGTGACATCAGGGACATCCGCCGCATCGAAATAATGCTCAATACCGCCAGTCACAGCTATAATATTGTTCACTGCCGCCGATGCAAACATGGAGCACAAAAAGACAAACAGCAACAGAATGATGTTCATTGTCTTTTTGCGTTTCAGGTCTTTTTTCAATATCCTCCAGAACATAGTGTATACCTCTTTTCTTGTGTTTTATTTTCTTCATGTTCTGAATCATATCATAGAAATTCTTAACAAGTCTTTAACTTTTGACGGAGCATAAAAATTTGCATATTTAAAAGGTTTATCTATTTATTTGCAAAATATATTGTTATCATTTTGCTTACTACTGCGATGATACTTGTAAAAATATGAATTTTAATTCAAGTTTACAAAACACATCTAATCCTTGATTAACCGCTAACTACTGTTCTTTCTCTCACAGGAACAATTATTACATATTCATTCTGTTAGTTTCATCGTTTTTCAGCAGCCAGACTGCCTTTATTTAGAAACATCACCTCATCAGCATATGTCGCAGCCTTTTGCGAGTGAGTAACGGCAATGACGCATTTGCCCATCTCATGAGCGAGACGTCTAAAAATCTCCATAATTGCCGCTTCATTATCTGTATCAAGATTTCCTGTCGGCTCGTCTGCCGCAAGGATCGGAGAACCACCTGCAATTGCCCGTGCAATTGCTACCCTTTGCTGCTCACCACCAGAAAGCTTCAACACTTTTCTCTTTGCCTTTTCCTTATCTATTCCTACCTCGAAAAGCAGACTATAAATTTCTTCAATTCTCATATTTTTGCCTGAGATATTTACTGCAAGCATGATATTCTCCGCTGCGGTAGCGTTTTGAAGGAGATTGTAACTCTGAAAGATTACCCCCATCTTCTTGGCACGGTAATCGTCCCGATTCATTTTTGTAATGTCTATTCCGTCATAAAAGATTTCACCGGAGGATGGAACATCAAGTCCCGCAATAAGGGAAAGCAAAGTGCTTTTGCCTGCTCCTGATGAGCCTTTAATGCAATAGAGTTTTCCCGCTTCAAAAAAACAGCTAATAAATGTTTTATTGCAGCTTTTCCGTCAAAAGAAGCTGTAACAGTATATCCGGAATCTTTCAAAAATTCACAGATGACCTGATTGGTATTGCAGTCATCTTCAACGACTAATATGTTATACATACAACGCACCTCCTATGTGAATAATCATACACCATACATGTGGAGTTGATATGGAGAAACATTATGGCTTCAATTTTCATATTCATAATGATATTCTCAATTTGTATCTATTTGGTTTATTCAAAGAAAAGCCGCAGCAGTACGATCACGCCAAAGAGGGAAAGTATACTGCCAAAGATTCGATTCATATAACGGAAACTGAATTTCTCTGTTTTTTTCTTGATGATATGGGTAACTGCGGTAAGTGTTCCCCACCAAATATAAGTACCTGTAAATACGCCGATTACAAGCGAAATTCCTCGCAACAGTCCTGCATCCGCTGAAATACCGAAATAGGAAAACGCAAACAGAAATGTGAGTATTGCCGCAGGATTTGTAATACCGACCGCAAAAGAGGATATGAACATTTTAATCGGGTTCACAGGTTCAACCTTTGTACCGGCTGCATCTTCCTTTTTCATCAGCAGACGAATTCCCAAAAACAACACAAAACCGCCACCGAAAATATTGATAACTACTTGGTATTTTAGCAGGAAGTCGGAAACGAGGGTAAGGCCAAACACACCTACAACCGCGTAGAAGCAATCGGCAACAGAAGAACCTAAGCCTGTAAACAGCCCCGCTTTTATTCCTCCGTTCCAAGTTCGCTGGGCGGTCATTGTTCCTACTGCACCAACCGGCAAGCCAAACAGCAAACCTATTAAAATTCCACGTAGCACATAGTCCATTGCTCCTCACCTCATTTCTATTTCTGTCTGTTCTCTATGCGCAGCAATCGGAGTCCGATTTTTCGATAATAATTTCACCTTTTGCCTCGTCAATATCCATAATGATTTCACCGATTTTGGGAACATAGATATGCCCAGACATCGGATTTTTAATGCTGACGATCGGAGCGGTAAGAGTAGCTTCTACCTCGGAACGCTCAAAGCTCAAATCGGTATCAATCATTTCACAGTTTATAAGCTTCAGATTTTTGCAGTAGCAAAGGGGCTGTGTGCCGATAATTTTACAGTTTTCAAAGGTGATATTTTCGCTGTACCACGCAAGATATTCACCCTTTACAACGCTGTTCCTGACTGTGATATTCTTTCCATGCCAGAAAGCGTCTTTTGTGTCGAACACACAATTATCAAAAATGGAATCGGTAATGTATTGGAAAGAGTATTTACCTTTCATACGGACATCATGGAATTTCAGGTGGTCGGAACGCATCATAAAATATTCGCTCTCTACTGAGCAATCCTCCATAGTGATACCTCTGACAGACCAACCAAATTCAGGTGAAATGATGTCACAGCCACGCATTTTGATATTGACACATTCACGCAGAGCCTTAATGCCGTGAAGTTTGGTATTGTTAATCTCCACATTTTCAGAATACCAAAGTGCAGCTCTGCATAGTTCGGTCATTTCCGAGTTTTCAATTTTCAGACCTGTGTCGTGCCAGAACGGATAGCGGAGGTTGAAAAAGCAATTATCTACTGTAACATCTCTGCCCTCCTTAAAAGCACTTTCACCGTCGGCAGGACCGTCAAAACTACAGTCCTTTACTAAAATATCCTGTGCTGCATAAAGGGCTCTTTCTTCATCAAAGGTTTTGTTTGTAATCATTGTCATAGTAATGTACTCCTTCCAGGGGTTATATTATTTTTTTACCTTATTTTCCTCTTTTCTGTATAGGGTCATTCTCCATCACTGATTTGAACAATTTTATTACCCCAGCCCTCCAATACGGGGTTATCCTCAACCGCACTGCGGAATTCTTCTGTATCGTCAAAATATCCTACCAGTGTATATTCGCCTGTCACCTCTGCGTCACCATAGAAAAGAACAATTCTGTTCGGCTCTGAATAATAGACGGTTCCGGCAGCTTCTTTGGTAACAGTTTCGGAATTTGATGGAATTTCATAACGGCTTGGAATATCGTAATACTGCATAACCTCCCAGTTTTCATAGCCTTCGTAATTGTAAATCGGCAATCTCCAATCAGCCGTTCCCACATGACGCGCAATCGCTTTAGCAGTGTCATTATCATACAGGTGCATGATAAACGGCTCACCTCTGTCGCCAAAGCGTACAACCAGTTCAGTTGCAGGTGTTCTGCTTTCAGATTCGTCATCATTGTCAAAATCAGAACTTGGGGAATTATTGTTTGCCACGCCAGAATTGTTCAACAGGCGGCTTTCATTATTGTTTTCAGGTTGACTGCTGCAACCACCAAATACGCTGATAATGAGTATAAGCACAAGGGCAAGCGAAAGACCTTTTAATGTAAACTTTTTCATAAGAATTCCTTTCATGTGCCTGTGGTGGCACAAATAAAATTTTTAAGTTTTTTCCTCTGATATTATTATAAATCGGGCTTCTCTATATAGCCAATACTTATGTTAAATACTTATATATACTAACTAGACATAGTTAATCAGCTACTAACACTGTAAGCGGTACTTTCCTAATCTTCCCTGCAAGAAACCCGGCAAAAGCAGCAAAAAAAACGTTACAACAGCCATAGGCAAAATCACGCTGATAAAATTCGAATGTGATTCAAAATTACTGATACCTGCCAACTTCATCACAGAAGATACAATCGGATCTGTCATTACTGCTGCCAAGAGCGTACCAACCAGTCCTCCGAGAACAGCAATCATAGCGAAACGCAGGGAAAAGTGTAAAGTCACCCTCGTAAATATTCACATCAATACCTAAAAGTATTTGCGTTTCTTTTCCGCTTTGCGTAAAGGTTTTCCTAATATCTTTTCCACAGAGTATAGTGTTCTTCATCTTGTTACCTCCGTATCTGTAAGTATCAACCGCTTTTTGCCTGTTTTGGGCTCTGGCAGGATTTCAGAGACAAATTTCACATAGAACTGCACATAATCCAAGCCTTTTCCTCTTAAAATATCTCTCATCTGCCACAGTACTTCGCTCTGTACGTTTTCCTGTAAGGTATGATCCGATACCTCAACCAGCATTTCAAAGGTATCAGGGGATATTTGCCGGAACTGATAATCACGAAATCCCTCTATGCAGAATCCCTCAACAGCCAACGGATGAAGAAACTCCTGCTTTCCATTCCCATCCTGAAACCATAGAATATCCTCATTTCTGCCCAGCAGTCCGACAGCACGAGTAAACGGATAACGGCTTTCGGCGTTTGGCGCTTTAAGTGTTAGCTGATCGGACAAACGGTAACGAATAAGAGGTTGAACAAAGTTGTAAAGACAAGTCAGATACATCTCGCCGTTTTGAATTTCAATAATATTCATATCATCAAACAACAGCATACCTTCCTTTGGACTGCTCTCAACACCAAGCGACAGCGATTCGCTTGCACCATAAAAATTGATAACATTTGCATCAAAAACACCTTTTATATATTTGCGTAAGCTTGCCCCAAGCGGTTCGCCACAGGTAACAATACGCAGCACTTTCAAATCCAAATCGCCTTTTTCCACAAGCTCCGCAAGAATTTTAACGGCTGACGGATAACCGATAATCATATTCGGCTTAAACTCCTTTACTGTGCTTATCCATTCATCAAGCGGAGTGTTAATATCCAAATAGATTTGCTTTGCCCCCACACCATCGATTCCGTCGCCTACAGCCATTGCCCCGCCATAGCGTCCATCAGTAGCAGCGATATATATGATACGGGGTCCTTGTGCTAAGAATTTTATAATCTGCGACATAGACATATTCCAAAGTGCTCCACGGATAATACCAAGCAACATACTGTTCCAAGCATTTTTATCATAAACAAAGTATTTCGGTATTCCTGTGCTACCAGAAGAATGAACAATATGATATCTGTCCTTAAACAGTTTTTTGTTAGTTGTTACCCTTTCATCAAAATTGCGGATTTCTTCTTGTGTTATATTCGGCACAGTAATAATTTCTTCAAACTGTGACATAAGCACAGACTTATCCATTACAGGAAAAGCGGAAATAGGGGTACTGTCTATCATTTCAGCCGTAATGCCAGCACGCTCAAAGCTGTTTCGATAATAGGCCGAATGCTTATACGCATAATGCAGCAACCGTTTCAGTTTTTTTGTCTGTAAAGATGAGATTTCCTCGACAGTTTTTTTCTCATTTCTTTTGAGCTGCCATAAATACAATAAGGTTTTTATATAGTTCATAATTCCTGTTCTCCTGTAACGGTGAAAACATACGGCTCTGTGTAGTTTTCACGGTGATAGTACCAAACTTCGCCCGTAGACTGATTCATGACAATGCTCCATTCGGTAGATTCAAATTCTCCGAAATTTTCCTTGCTTACACTGTCGAGAGTGTCTCGAACATCGTTCATTTCCATTGTTTCTGTGTCTTTAAGGCGGTTCATCAGAAGCTTGTAACGCTCGTGAGACTCACGTGTTCCGATTCCGTTCTTTTCACCCTCTGCTAAATAGAAATTTGTAACTGCTGGGGTTTTGGTAACAACCATTTCATTCAGTCCGTCAAGGGGAGCATATAGCCCGGCAAGTGCCTGAAGCCCATCTGGTAATGCTGAAATGCTGATTCCACTCATACCAATAAAATCCGTATTAACCGTAGATATGGAGCTGTAACCGTTCTCCGGCCGACTTTGAATCACCATTGCATTGCAGGTGTTCCAATCAAAGTTTCTGCCAAATAGTGAATCGCCGTCTGCATTTTTAACGGACAATGCGCTACATCCAAAGGGGTTACCGCCGAACATAAGATTCCCAAAATCTGCAATATCGCTTTCCATTAAAAATGAAACGACCTCGGCATCTGATGAAGCACCACCTTCAGCCAAAAACTCATCAAACCCATAATCCCCTGTATGTCTGACAGCAGATAATCCATTTGCTAATTCGGTAATTTCCTCCGATAAAACAATCTCATTTGCTTGTTCCTCTCCCTGTGTGTTGAATGTCCCATGATTGCCATTGTGGGTAGACGGTGTTTCTTCATTTTTACTGCTACAACCGGCAGAAGCTGTTATAAAAAATAACGCCGCCAGTAAAATAGTTAATTTCTTTTTCATCGTGAACGCTCCTTACACTAAGTGTTATTCTGATAATTTTATTATATCTGCGGTCAGTTAAAATAGCCAATGCTTATATCAAATACGTTCCTATGCTCGACGCGCATATTAATTTTGTGCTATGCTATAATCATACAAGAAGGTATCTTTATGGAGTTTCGAGTGTTGCAATACTTTTTAGCCGTTGCAAGAGAGGATAACGCCTGCGTCAATATATCCTCACTCATTGGCACACCAACTTACAAAGCAGGCGACACTGTCTGTAACATATTGTAGGTGGAAAATTGTTTCTGGAAACAGAAAATCAGATTGCCCGGCGGCATGGAATATAATCTGCAAATGGAGTAACCATGTTACAAGGTGGTAAGCCTCCCAAACTTTACAAAATGGTGGTGCATATGAGTACATTTGAAAGCGTTTATTTGATGCTTACATTTGGAACATTTATTATTGCGCTGCTTGCCTACATAGATAGTAACAACAAGCGAAAATAAATAAGCCTACCTTGTACTTTGCCGAGGACAGGTAGGCTTATTATAGTCTATTATTGGTGGTAAACCACTTTGTATGCGGTTCCTCATTTTCTATAATATAACATTTGTGAATCTGAAAATCACCATTTTTTAATATGTGAAAAGAAAAATATTGCTATAAATGCAACAACAGACAAAAACCGACAGGACACTTCCTACCGATTTTTGTCAACTTTCTGCAAGATCTTATTATTTTGGTGTAAATTGAGTGTAAGGTGTAAGGCTTGAATCCCTAAAAACGCACATTTTAAGCCACTTTATTTATCCAACGACTTCATCGACGAAAAATTAACAGATGAGATTATTTTTCTTCATCTTTGTTAATAACCCTATTCTTCAATGTTTTTTTAATTGCTATATGATAAAACTCTACATAATTTTACGCCTTTTTCTTTGCGTTGGGCGTAAGCTGGGCATATGGATTACTTGCTATTTCTTAACAAATATGCTTTTTGTTGTTTATTTGTTTCTCAATGTCATCTTAAATTGCATTATTAAATATGATTTATTTTCAGACAGGCTATTTCAATTGTGTTGCCGCAACCTCGCTGACCGCTATATCTGTTTGGGAATCTTCTATATACAAGCCATTACATGTTTCACGTTGTTTTATTTCTTCCTCTATGCAAATTGACAAATTCGTATATCTTTCAATTGAATTACTGCCTTTTTCAATATGTTTCCATGAGTTACTATAGCTGCCATTAACAGAAAAAGCGGATTCACAGATAAATTTTACAAATCCAGCACAATCATTTTTATATCTTTTCGCAAATGCATAGGCATCCATTTCTTTCTCTTCATCTGTACTATTGCGCTTATCATATAGTACATGGTCCAGATTGCAGGACATATAATAAACCCTATATGGTATATTCCAAATGCTTCCACAGCTTCTCAGACGGTATAAATTATCTCTCTTCTGCTTATTTCGGCTAATAATGCCTTTGACATCTTTCGTATAGAGACCATCGCTTTCATATAGTGGATTTTGGCAGTCCTGATTGTCTATCACTTTGCCATCTGGTATATATGCACCATCCGTATCCACAATATGGATAATCTGTTTAAAATGCTTTGCTGTATAATGCTGTGATTTTGCATAATGCCGGACATCATTTCCTATTTTTCCAACAATATTCTGCGGGTCGACCCCTTTTCTGGCTGTAATATCCCCATGCATAATATGGATATATACAGAATCTTTATCATAGATCTGGCTCAAAGCTATGCCTAAGGCCGTATCATCCGACACCCCTTCTACTATTACCAATACAACCTTCTTACGAGTCAAATGCCTCACCCGCCTCTTTAAAAGCCAAAGCAATCTCAAAGTTATTCGTAGGGTAATACACCTGCTCGCTTTGTTCGCCTAACACAATATCCCTATAATAAAAATCTCTTAAATTATTATTTTCTTTTACATTCGCCATTCTGATATATCGTTTCTTAGGATTGGTCGTTGTAAAAGCAATAAACCCTTTATCAATTGTTTCCAGCGGTCTTAGATTGTGGGAGGTAAAAATAAGCTGCCCTTTCCCTTTTTCTGAAAGAATATTTAAAAGCTCTCCCAATAAATATTCAAAGATACCTGCATCCATTTCATCAATCGCCACTGTAACAGAAGCATTATTATATATAACAATCAACAGCTGCAAAATGGAAACAATTTTTTTAATACCCTCCGATTCATATTGAAACGGAATCTCCTTTGCATTTTTTAAGGAGATTAATTGAATCTGCCTGCCCGATTTTCCATCTTTAAATACCGTCGGCCCCATATCCTTGATTCCAATTGTCAACCCTGGCACAAGCTGTTCCAACACAATATTCATATTATCAATAATCTTTTTTAAAAGACCTGCTGCTTCATCTGGAACCGGTTCAGGTCCATTTAAGGAAAACATAAGCTTTCCAATCGTTTCTGATTTTTTATCTTTGTACTTAAAGGCTAATGGCAGAGCATTCATACTAATCAAACCTGGATTCTTCGTATTAATGATAAAAAGTTCCCTGTTTCCAAAAATAATCAGTTTCTCCATAATAGATAAATATCTGGATTTTTCACAACTTTCCCGAAAAGCATTACGCATTTCCCTGGAAAATATAAACGACCTGGATTGCGCCTGCACTAGCCTCTTTATAACCAAAAAATCTGTAACTGTACTTTTACTCTTTCCAAGTAACTCCTGATATTTTGATTTAGGAACAAAAACATCCTTTGTTCTTGTGTCAATCAGAATACCTTTCCGTATCTTCTCTGTTTCTGAAGAAAAACTATACTCCAAAACTTCTGCAAATATTTCTACTTTATACTGCATATCGGAAGAATTATCCTCCTCAAGATTTACCATGGAATCATCTGCCGTTTTCTTTATAGAAAACTGATACCAAAGGCTAAAACTCCCTTCTTGGGACTGCATTTTAAATTGATATTTCAACGTAGCACATTCTGCATCTATATATATCATATCAGCATATTTATTCGGAACAGGCTGGCCGCATAATGCAAATTTAAGAAGCTGAAGGGCATCAATCAACGCTGTCTTTCCAGAACCATTCTGGCCATATATCCCCAATATACTTGCTTTGTAATCTTTTCTTTTATTAATAAAATCCAATGTGCCCTGCTGCACATTCTTTAAATTTTCAATTGTAATGGTTTCTATTCTAATTGAATCTGCATTCATAACATCTTCCTCCTTGTAACCATTCTATCATTTATTATCCCAATTTTCAATATCTAATTTATGTTTCTATACATTTTGTTCCTTTTTTGTTTTTCGTATATTATTATCATTTTCTTGTTACATATACTTTAGCGTGGCTGCCTATTTTATAATTTCATTCACTTTAAAACCCTCACGTAAAAATTGAGAGCCAGCCCACAAATTATTAATCTGTTTGCCGCTCTCAATTACTCCAAACTACCTATTTGTATTTCGCAACTTACTATAACCGCTCTGACAGTTTCGCGCGGCTTCGTCTACGCCCTCCAGCTTATGCAATACCCTGACATTCAATGTGCTTTCCCATACCTCTGGCTTCCCAATATACCTGTCTCACACATTAAGATACGCCAGAGCGTCCAGCTCAAAGGAATTAAAAGCATTATACAGCCACCTGTTGATTTTAGTCATATTGTTCCTTTCCGCATTAAGTATACCAAGGTAATCCCAAAGGATTTGTTATTAATTCTATTTGCTCATCCACTATTTCTAAAAAATACCTGCCATAATTCCACTGCGCCTCATCATAGTTTTCCTTATATACTAACTCGCAGTATTCCTTAAAAAATGAATCACAGCCATTTAACAATTCTACGATT
>CATJTQ010000126.1 GCA_949743325.1 uncultured Lachnospiraceae bacterium | reverse complement strand
TTTAATCTTCGCTGTTATCTAATTTTGACGCGCGTGCCTCAACTTCTTTTTGCTGAACATCAGAAGGAGCCTGCTCATAATTCTTGAATTCATATGAATAGCTTCCCCAGCCACCAGTCATTGAACGCAAAACTGTACAATAACCATATAATTCTTTCATAGGAATATCTGCTTCAATACACTGTTTGCCATTTTCAAGAGGATTCATTCCTAATACTCTTCCGCGACGCTTATTTAAATCACCCATTATGTCGCCTGTATAACCGTCAGGCACTACTACCTTTAAATTAGCAATCGGCTCTAAAAGTACTGGTGAAGCTTCCATAATTCCTTTCTTAAATGCCATCTTAGCCGCAGTCTTAAACGCCATCTCTGACGAATCTACCGTATGATATGAACCATCAAATAAAATTGCTTTAATACCTACAACAGGATACGCTGCAAGAGGTCCCTTTTGTACGCCTTCCTGAATTCCCTTCTCAACAGCAGGAAAAAAGTTCTTTGGAACTGCACCGCCAACTACGCGTTCCTCAAACACATAGCTTTGCTCTGTATTTCCCAGCGGTTCAAAAATCATCTTGACGTCTCCATACTGTCCATGTCCACCTGATTGTTTCTTATATTTACCCTGAACCTGTGCACTCTTTTTAATTGTTTCACGAAAAGCAACTTTAGGTCTGCTAAGTTCAACTTCTACTTTGTATCTGCCTTCAAGTTTACTTGAAATAACCTCCAGATGCATATCTCCCATACCATAAATAAGCAGTTGGCGATTCTCTTCATCATTAACTGTTTTTATAGTTAAATCTTCATGCATCATCTTTGAGAATGCCTGAGAAATTTTATCCTCATCACCCTTTTTCTTAGCTCTATATCTCATATATGTATATGGTTTAGACAATTCAAATTTTTCAAAAACTATAGGATTCTCTTTTGAAGATATTGTATCTCCGGTCCTTGCCTTGCCAAGTTTTGCAATTGCACATATATCACCAGGATATGCCTCTTTCACCTCTATAGGTTTGTTTCCTCTAAGCACATATAGTTTACTTATCTTCTCATTGCTGCCCTTATCATGATTATATATTGACGCATCATTTTTTAATACTCCTGTACACACTTTTACAAATGAGTATTTTCCTATAAAGGCATCTACTATTGTCTTGAATATATATCCGCTGAACTGAGCGTTCTCGTCATAGTTTCCTTCAAATATATCACCGTTCGCAACCCTTGTTCCAACAAACTGTCTCTTTCCTGGTGCCGGCAAATATTTTACTATATCATTCAACAAATTAAATACCCCTCTAAGTTCAACTGCTGAACCCATTGTAACCGGAACCATTGTACCTTCGCATACATTTTCACGAAGAGCAGACTTTATTTCATCTTCTGTAAACTCTTCACCTGCAAAATAACGATCCATATATTCTTCATTCGTCTCAGCAACCGCTTCAAGCAATGCCTCACGGCATATTTTCAAGTTAGGCATAGAATATTCAGGAATCTCACAGTCCTCTGCTTCTGCTGTTCCCCCAAGCCATCGACGTCCTGCCATTTTTACTACATTTACATATCCAACCAATCTCTCATGTTCACGAATAGGCTGATGAAATGGTGCAATACGTTTTCCATACAGAGAAGTAAGATTCTCAACAACTTCCCTGAAACTAGCATTATCTACATCCATCTCTGTGACAAATACCATTCTTGGCAGATTATATTTCTCACAAAGCTCCCAAGCCTTCTCTGTGCCTACCTCAACCCCCGATTTACCTGAAACCACGATAACTGCAGCGTCAGCAACACTTACTGCCTCTTCCACTTCACCGATAAAATCAAAATAACCTGGAGTATCAATAACATTGATTTTATATCCTTCCCATTCTACAGGAACAACTGATGTGCTTATTGAAAAACCTCTCTTGATTTCCTCTTTGTCAAAATCACTTATTGTATTTCCGGTCGTTACCTTACCTGCTCTAGTAATAATACCTGCCTGCAATGCTATAGCCTCTGTAAGACTTGTCTTGCCACAACCTCCATGGCCAAGTAAAACAATATTTCTAATTTCTGATGTTTTATAAGATTTCACGGCATCTCCTCCTTTAATTTAGTATGCCTAACGGCATATGATATTCAACAACAACTAATAATCATATTATACTAAATTTCCAAGAATAACACAAGTTTTTTGTATATTTTTACAAATAACTTTTCTGCCTTCTTAGTAAAACAACTTTTCAAAAGATTTATCCAATATCTTCTCTTTAAAACCGCAATATACACAAATGTAGTAATTGTTGCAAAAATCAATAGTCCTCCCTTTATCATATTTGTTAAAATATTGATTACTGATAATATCATTATTTGCGATACATCCATAAACAAATTGCATAACATAGAAATAACAACAGTATTTAGTGAAGAGAGAATCATGAATAATAATACCAGAATAAACAATATAATAATTTTTTATCGAAAAATAGTATACCTCCGCAAAAGAGATAATACACGGGTCATAAATTCACTATTGGAGAATGGTTTTGTCAGATAGTCATCAGCCCCATTCTCAATCCTGATACTTTATCGCCCTCACTATCCTTCGCCGTCAGCATTAAAACGAGAATAAAACAATGTTCTCTTATTTTTTCCAACACTTCATACCCATTTTTCAATGAAAGCATAATATCTAAAACAACAAGTTGATAATCAATATTTTCTGCCTCATCTTTAACAGACCTTCCCTTTTTAGTTCAGACATCTACTGTACTTTCCGATAAATGTCGTTTTTTTTCTTTCTTTTATAATATGTAATCCATATAATTCATATATAATTCCTAGTTTAGACATTTAAACCAATAATATCAACTCTTTTATTTTTCACAAGTATTATTCTATTCACTTCTAACTTTATATGTTATAATTATATATAACATAATTGTTGCTTTTAAGAGAGGATTTTCTATGCACAGTACTTATTTAAATGAACCGGATGAATACAGACTTCTAAAATCAACACATATAAATTTTTACGCACATTTTCATCAGCAGGCTGAGATCGCTTACTGTTCAAAAGGAATTCTAAATATCTTGATAAACGGAATATCCTATACCTTAAATTCTGGTGATGCCGCTGTTATCTGGCCAAACCAACGACATTTCTACAAACCTTCAGAGTCAAATGATGGTAATTTATACTATCTTTTATTATTTTATCCATCTCACACTGAAAATTTTTATGAGGATTGGATCAATAAATATCCAGAAAACCCCATAGTCACAAAGGAGCAGCTACCATACTTTTTTTCTGAATTATGGGAACTGTTTTATAAAGCATACAACATGGCAGACTATTCTACGTTTACAGACAGTAATGTTAATACCCCCGCTGCAAGGAGCGAGGGTATTAAAGGCTCTGTAATAACCACTGATACACATAGTTGTGCCCAACACAGAGGCGAAAGCGAGCTTTTTAAAGCATATACATCAGTATTAACAGCACATTTAATGCCGCAACTACAGCTTAATTTTTCTAATCAAAATATGTTTGAGAATGATACACAGGCGGTATTAAATTATGTAAATCAACATTTCACAGAAAAAATTTCACTTTCTTTAGCAGCACATGATCTTGGAATCAGCACTGCTAATTTATCACAAATATTCTCATCAGTTATCAAATGCAGCTTTATGACGCATGTAAACTCTCTGCGCATTGCACATGCCAAGCGGCTTCTGCGCTCATCAAGCTATTCTATAAATAAAATATGTACCCTTTCAGGATTTCAGAGCAAACGAAGTTTTTTTCGTAACTTTCAAAAAATGTGCGGTAAAACGCCGGCGCAGTACCGCAAAGATACCTTGTGAAACAACGCAGTTGTTTACCCGCCCCGCAGGGGCATGTATTACGGTATGCCCTTGGGTATAGTTTATGAAACATAAAAGCTGTTTCTACGACCTGTAGGGACATATATTTTGTTATATTAATAATTTAAATATTTTTATTTTTTTTCTTATGTATTATAACAATAATTGCTCCGACCAAGATTAACATACCAACACTTATTATGACCAACAAAGCTGCTGATGAATGTTTTCTTTCTATATTAATAATAAGCTGCGATGATTTATTATCAGGATTTTCATACAAACAATCCCCTTTTCCCAAATCACCATTTATTGTTATTTTTCTTTCGTTCTCTAATGAAATTTCGCTTGTATCCCATTTAACTTCTATATTAGCTATTCTTCCATCGCTCAACATAACTTCCACACTCTTTGGTAGTTTTATTTCAGAAAGATTATTTTTTCCTGTAAACGCCTTTACTTCTTTTGGTTGCTTAATATCACTGACTTGTGGGACATCTTTTCCCCACTTTTTCAAAATTTTTTCCATTTCTTTCTCTGTCACAGGAATTGCACCTCCGTGCCGAACTTCTTCCCATGGCATTGTATCAGATACTCCCTTATACTCCCAATTATCTGTTGTTAAATCGTCAATTGTTGTCAATCCAAATTTATGCTGGCTATAATAGTCATAATACACAAACCAACTGTCATCTCTAAAATTATGCAGTAAAAATGGTCCTTCCGCAACTCCTTCTGACAAAACACCACTGTATGGATAAAAGTTTCCTGCCTTTAAAGAATCAGCTTTTGCCGCATAAATCCGGCGGCCTCCATTACCAGTATCATTATCTCCTGTAGCATCATCATACACCATATAATAATCGCCCTTATATTTCTTAATACTGGCATCTATAACAAAAAACTCCCTCTCAAAAAGCACTGCTGCCTGAGAGTAATTTTCAAAATCTTTAGTCGTATTGTAATAAATCTGACCTACACCGCCGTTCGCTTTAGGGTCTGACCAATATACATAATAAATATCTTCTATTGGATCATAATTGCATTCTGGCGCCCATGTATGGAAACCTGAAGATACTCCGCCCTTCTCTGCAAGTTTACATAATCTTTCATTCTCAAATGTCTCTAAATTCTCACTATCCCAAATAGTAATCATTGGACTTGTCCATCCATTTGTAGCAAAAACTGCAAAACTTCCGTCTTTTTTTCTCATTATATATGGATCCCTAATCTGACGGTTGCCCTTCTTAGGCGTCAAAACTGCATCCGCACTGTTTAATCTCATCCAGTGCACCCCGTCGTAACTATAAGCAATATACATTTCTTTGCTCTCATTTTTTCCTGCAAAATATGATAAAATGTAGCCGACATATTTATCTAGCAAAACTATATTTTTTATCTCCACCTCTTTTGTCTTTCCTTCGTATTTCAGCGTTGCTTTCAAAACAAGCGGCTGTCTCTCCAATGAAGATTTCGTCTTTAACAGTTTATCATCTTTAATTTCTGCCTCACCTGATAACAGCTCCCATTTAATATCAGAGCGAATTCCTAACTCTTTAGAATCCGGCAAAACATATCCAGTGTTAATAATATAATCTATGTATTCCTGCGCCTCTTTTGCATCTCGGTTTAAAATTTCTTCAACAGACATTTGAGGAACATGTACAACAAACTCTTTTGTCTTTTTATCTTCAATTTTAGTACTGCTTATAGTTGCAGTCAATGTTACCTCTTTTTCACTATCCATATTAGCTATGACATTTCCATTTAAATCTACAACCGACATATCGCTGCTCTTCCAGTCAATATTAATATGAATCCCATAAGATTTTGGAAGAACAAGTTTTGTTGTGACATTAGAAATATCTCCTAATGACAATACTCTCTCTG
The DNA here is from genome assembly GCA_949743325.1 of uncultured Lachnospiraceae bacterium. GTDB lineage: Bacteria > Bacillota > Clostridia > Lachnospirales > Lachnospiraceae > CAJJNI01. The sequence continues at coordinate 5,905 of CATJTQ010000126.1, read as the reverse complement.
CCTCCGAAAGTTCATCCTCATATGACATATCATGATAAAGAGTGTCACTGTTCTGCAGTTTGGCATCTGCCGCAATAACTTGTTCTCTACATAAAAAAACCATCACTATACAACATATCACCGTAAATATTATAGTTTTACATTTACTTATTTTTCTTAATTTTCTCATAAATTTACCCTCCGCTTTTCTTATCTGTATCTTAAAAAAAGCGGAGGGTTATGTCAACGCTGTTTCTATATTTTATTATGCCATTTTCCATAGAAAAAGTGTCATTATTTTTTTGATATTTTCATGTCCAGCGGAAGATACATCGAAAATACATTTCCACTGTACTTATGTGTTAGATTTATATATCCACCTTGTTTTACAGCTATCTCTCTGGAAAGGTAAAGACCTATGCCTATACCTTCCTTCTTACGGCTATTAACGCCGCGATAAAATCGCTGAAAAATCTTATTGCGTTCCTCTAATGATATCACTTCTGCCTCATCTTCAATATCTATTGACATAAACATACCTAAGCGTCTTACGTTTACTGATATTACACTTTTTTCAGGAGAATATTTTACTGCATTGTCAAGAAGGTTAAAGACAGCCTCTGAAGTCCATCTCCTGTCATGAAACACGTTAATTTCTTCTTTTCCGTTGTAAGTAATTTCTATATCTTTTTTCTTAGCACTGACAAAAACAGCTTTGACAGCAGTAAGCACTGTTTCATTAATGCTCTGCGTCTGCATATTTAAAGAGATAAGACCACTCTCAAGTCTGGAAATTTTTATCATACTCTCTGACAGAAAATTTAAACGTTCAACAGAGAATTTAATTATTTCAATATACTTGTTTCTTTGGCTTTCAGTAATTTCCTTATCAGCTAAAAATTCTGTATACATTTTTAAATTGGCAAGCGGAGTTTTCAATTGATGGGAAATGTCAGATACAAGAGCCTTTATGTTTTCCTGCTCCTGCATTGACAGTTCATTTTTTCTCTTATATATCCTTATTAATTTAAAAATTCTATTTTGAAGCTTTGACAAAAGCGTATCTTCATTTTCTGAAAATATTTCTTTATCTTCAAGGTTTTCTAAATTATCACAAAGTCTTGTTAAATCCTCCACGACATCGCCTAAATAACGGTCATCTAATCGGTACTGCAAATATGCAGGTACACTTGCAGCTGCAAGCAGAATAGCCGTCACAGCAGATATTTTGACATCTTCAGTAGACAAAAAAATTACCACTGATCCTACTATGATTATTATGAATATTAGAAAATTGATTGCATATTTATAATTCTTATATTTTTTTAAATCCATACTATTCACCAAAAGTATAGCCAATACCAAACACTGTTATTATATATATAGGATTTCCATGATCCGGCTCCAGTTTCTGCCTAAGACGTCTTATATATACACTCAATGTATTTTCATCAACAAAATTCGCGTCGCAGTCCCATATTTTCTCCAACAGAGTTGTGCGTGTTAATACCTGACCCTTATTCTCAATTAAACAACTTAACAGTTTGAATTCTGTAGAAGAAAGCTTTACAGGAATCCCATTTTCTGTCACCGACATTTTCTTAAAGTCGACACTTAGTCCCTTATATGAAAAACACTGATTGTTTTCCTGCTGTACTGAGCCGCGTCTTAATACAGCCTTAATTCGCTGACCAAGTATTTCTAAAGAAAACGGTTTTGAAATATAATCATCACAGCCATAATTAAAACCCTCAATCATATTTTCTTCTGTATCATTAGAAGTTAGAAAGATAATAAAAATACCGCTTGTCTCCCGTATTTTTGTACACAAATCAAGACCGCTGCCATCAGGCAGATTAATATCCAACAGCACTAAATCAAATTTATTAACTATATGTTTATTATTTAAACCATTTGACAAATCATTAGTATAACCTTTCTCCAGCAGATCTTCTGCCTCTGCCATGGAAAGTGCGGAGGCAACTTGATATCCCTGTTTTTCCAAAAAAAGACATATACCGCCATTTATAATTATATCATCTTCCACTACCAATATTGAATTCATTATGACCGCCCTTTAAATTAAATATTAATCATACATATGAAGTCTGTCAGTTACACTCTCTTTTGACACAAAATTATATACCAAAACCGGAACTAAAAGACATACTACAAAAATAATAACTGCAAGCAAAATAATTATTTTCCATGGATAATAGAAAATTGCATAATCAACGATATTTTTAGATACACATGCTACAAAATACATAATACAATTTCCTACCGTCATAACAAGACCAAATGTTATTGCTCCATAGTACACACCCTCAAACATAAGCATCCTGTCAGTCTGCCTGCGCGTCATACCAACGCTCTCTAACACAGCAAATTCTTTTCGACGTGTAAACACTCCTGTCAGCATTACATTTATAAAATTAAGAATTCCAATTAAAATGAGTACAATAGAAATGCCGCTTGCAATTATATTCATTGATGTCATTGATGTCTTAAAATCTGATATCATATCTGATTTAATTACAATATTGCCAACAATTTGATTATTGGCAGTTATACTTTTTACCTGCGAAGTCACATACCGTTCCGCCTCCGGCAGACAATTCATTGTAATACTGTCCAATACTGCGTTATCTGTCAAACGGTCAAGCAATTCCTGTGATACATATATAAAATTTGGACTGCATAATGACTGCCAATATGAACCCAGTGTCAATCCATAAGAATCTGTAGCGGCAGATCCAATCTCGATATTCGTTTCTTTGCCATTCTTATTTATTACAGTAATTTCTTTGCCAAGCAAATAGTCTGCGTCTGCTTCTTCTGACAGATAACCTATAAGACATATCTCACCTTTTTTAAATCTCTCAATATCTATCTTTTGATATGCCCGCTTATTGTACATTTCAAGCATATGTGCATCCATACCAATTATTACAGCGCTGAAATCCATCTCTCCATTTTCATAATACTTTACAGCATCCTCAACATTTTTTTTATCCAAAGATTTTTCGGCATTTTCAATAAAAGGCTTATACACCTGTCGATCAAATTTCAGTGTGACATCTGCTTTCCTATTTACATATATTTTGCTTATACCATCTATATCAGAAATCTTTTTAACAAGTTTTTCCTCATCTTCACTGCTAACAACTTCTTTCTCGTTGTCATTATTAACCTGAGTAAATATTTCATAATCATAATTCAGATAATTATTTACAAAGTTTTCAAGCTTTATACTTCCCATAAATGTATAAACTGCCAAAAATGCCATAGTTCCCATAAACAATGATGCAAAGACATTAATTGCCCTTTTTTTCTCCCTGAAAACATTTCGCCAAGCCATCTTATATGGTCTGCCGCCATGTTTAAAGTCATGCTCTTTAGCGGACTTTTTTTTCTTTTTCTTCTTTTTTAATTCCGGTATTCCATTATATTTTAACGCCTCTACAGGAACAACTTTGCTGGCAACTGCAGCTGGTTTACGACAGCTTATCATAACTGTCACAACCGCAAAAATAATCGTTCCCAGATAAATTAGCGGACTAAAAACTACATTTGTCGGCAGCACAGACTTCTCTTTACCTGCTGTAAATATTTCAAGAGCAAGGGGAACTGCCGCAAACGATATGGCTGTTCCAAGCAGCATACCTATGGGCATACCAATAAACAAAAGCCTGAAAGCCTGTTTTTTTACAATTTGCTTTAGTTGGCTTGGAGAAGTGCCTATAGTTTTTAACAAACCATAGAAACGAATATCTTTAGTAACAGAAATATACATTACATTATATATCAGAAGATAACCGCTTACAATAATTATTCCACATATAATTAATATGAATATAAAAATCATCAATTTGCTGTAAGAGTTCTCCCTCTCTATATCAAAACTTATGTTTAATTCCTGCCCTTCATCTAAACTTACTTTATTTTCAAGTTCTTTATATAATTGAAGCTGCTTTCCTGATGTTGATGAGATAGAAAGTAAACCATCACTCTGCGCTGTAAGATTATGTTTATCAATATATTCTTTTGAAATAAAAGCATGAGCGCCATTTGAGAAATTTTCATAGTCTTGAAACCATCCAGATAATTCAAAATTTTTCTGCCCTTCACTTAATTCCATGCAAATATTCATTCCGATTTTAATATCTTTAATACCAAGTTCGTCCAACGCTGACTGTGACAGCATTATCTCATCTTCTTTTTCTGGATACTCTCCTTTTACATCGCTTATTGCAGGAAGATAATTTTCTCTAAACTCAATAATATCATAATAATCAATTGTTATTACCTTATCATTTTCCGTCTCAATTGTATCTGCATTAATACGAACACCCGCAGCATTAACATATTTCTCTTTACTGACAATATCTATCTGTTCTTTAGTAGGATTATTTAAATATATTGATGATTTTGTTCCCTGCTCCCTAAGAAACATAATCTGGATATTCTTTGCCAAGCTAAACCCAATACTAAAAACGGTTGTAAACATGAATGTAGTAAGAACAATTGCCAAAACGACAAAAACATTGCGGTTTTTATTGAAACTCATTGTTCTGTTAGATATTAAACGTACTGATCTCTGATTGCGATTATCCAACATTTACTCCACCACCTTACCGTCTTCAATGTGTATCATGCGGTCCGCCATAAGAGCAATCTCTTCATTGTGTGTAATTATAACAATTGTTTGATTGAACTCCTTGCTTGTAACTTTTAACAGCGAAATTACGTCCATTCCTGTTTTACTGTCAAGATTTCCTGTCGGTTCATCCGCAAGAATTATCGCCGGTTTTGAAGAAAGCGCCCTTGCAATTGCAACCCTCTGCTGCTGCCCGCCGGAAAGCTGATTTGGCATCGCTTTAAGTTTTTTTTCCAACCCCAATGTATTTATAACATCTTTTACATATGTTTTATCTACTGCTGATCCGTCAAGTTCTATAGGCAGCACTATATTTTCATACACATTAAGAACTGGTACAAGGTTATAATTTTGAAAAACAAAACCTATATTACGTCTTCTAAATATAGTCAGTTCCTCATCATTCATCTTAAATATCTTTTTTCCTGAAATAGCTACACTGCCTGACGTTGGACGGTCAAGTCCTCCCAACATATTTAATAATGTTGACTTGCCGCTGCCGGAAGTACCAATTATTGATACAAATTCATTCTCTTCAATATCAATGGACACATTATCCAACGCTCTTACAAGACTTTCACCACAACCATATGTCTTTACTAGCTGTTTAGCTGTTAATATACTCATTATAGTTCTCCTTTCAATTTCTTTATTATTTGATTATATCAGCTAAATCTTTCAATCTTGTGACTATTCTTCTTAAGATAATATGAAATAATCTTAATATTTTTTTACTAGACAATATAAACTAATACTTTAAGTTAAACTATTATTTTAAACAAAAAAAGCTGCTTCCCATTATGGAAACAGCCTTAGTATAGTATTTTTTTATAAAATTCTTTGTGAATTCTCAATACAATAGAAATAAAGCTTTCTATTTAGATAATGTCTGATTGACAGCAATTATTCTACATACTTTTTTAACTAAAGTTACCCTACATCTTTTTATATTTTTTTTCAATAACAAGTGAATATACTGCCATAGCAATAATAACCTCTATCATTAACCCAATAACAGAAAACAGCACCCAAGCAGAATTCTGCCCTGCAAGCAATGGACTTCCTAAAATTATTAACACTAAACCAAAAATTGCAAACAGCTTTGATACAGCACAATTATATTTTTTTACATTTGAAACTTGAAACATATCAACATTTGCCCAAAATCTGATTGGTTTCTTAGAGAACAATGCATACACAGCCAACAATATAAAAAAACTTCCCAATATGCACCAAATTATAAATACAAATATATTAGTTTCCATT
>CATJTQ010000125.1 GCA_949743325.1 uncultured Lachnospiraceae bacterium | reverse complement strand
GGCGGTTCGTGATGGGCTGTATCTCCCTTGTCTAGTCCCCTTTCTTATAACGGTACTTTCTGCCGTCCCGGAAACTGACACTGTTGAAGATGATATGAGCGTGGATATGGTCTGTGTTGTCATGCACCGCATACAGAGCCTCATAGTCCTTGCCGCGATACTCTTTTGCAAACTTCCCAATCACCTCAAAGGCAGTATCCGCATCCACTTCACCCTCCACGAAGTATATGATCAGGTGGTAGCCCTGCCTCTGCTCTGTCCTTCCAAACTGTTCCTTTGTCTGCCGTATCTGCTCATATACCTGCTCCTGCTGGCAGTTAAGGGTTGATTAAGCTTATTGAGAAAATGACACCTGATATGTAGGAATAATGCGAAAAGAAAGTCATATGTATGATATTACTCAGTGTGCGTTATATAAGATAAAAAGTTCTAAACAATTGCAAAAAGTTCTTTGTATAACTAAAAGAGAGCATGAAGATATATTATCTATCGTTCATTATTATAGTTTTCAAATTGACAAAAGGATAGTACAGAGAAGAGAACTATTACAGCACCAGATAAAAGAATTAAGGAAATACAAACCAGAATATTAAGATTATTACATAATGTGGAGAGACCCAAATGGTTAATCTCAGGAGAAAAAGGGAAGTGTTATATAGATAACGGAAAAAGTCATTGAGATTCAAATTATTTTTTGACGATGGATATTAAGAAGTTTTACGATAATTGTTCTAGAGAATACGTTTTTCTTTTTTTAAAAAAACGATTGATGATGGCGGGCGATTTGGCAGGATTTTGTACTGATATAGTTACCCCTATGCTGGAGGGATTCCTACGGGGTGTCCAACTAGTCAGATTATTGCATATTATGCATATGAAAGTATGTTTAGTCAGATACATAGAGTGGTATGTAAATATGGATGTGAATATACAGTATATGTTGATGATATGACCTTTTCATCAAAAGAGTCATTTGGTTTAAATCGGATGAAAAGCGAAGTGGATTGTATTTTAAGAAAGTATGGACATAAACCTAAATAAAAAAATAAAGTATTATTCAAAGGGAAAGAGTGTTCCGTTAACCAGTACGATTGTTACAAGAAATCATAAATTGAAAGTTCCAAATAGTTTGCAAAAGAGGGTGTATGATGATTTTCAAGACTTTAAATATCTTAGTGGGGGGAATTTGTCAGAAACTCAAATTAAGAGATTAAACAGTTTAAAAGGGAGAATTCAAGCTTCAAGAAATATTGAGAAAGGGAAATTTGCAGAAATAAGTCGATTAACCAACTTGGTTGATTCTCGGAGATAGTTTCATGCATTTGCCGCAAAATTGTAAGGGAAGGTATCCAGATTTAATTGGTGATTACATATTTTAGCTAAATATTTTTAGAATTTATGTTGATTTTTCTGGGTTTTTTGCGTAAAATATAAATGAGCAAGAAAGTTGCTCGATTTAAGTGCGTTGCTACTTTGAGTGCAAACCTTTAATTTAAGTGCTTCACTACTTTGAATGTGAGTCTTTAATTTAAGTGCTTCGCAGCTTAAAATGCGAATCGTTAATTTTAGGGAGATAAGTCAGTTTATCTCCCTATTTTGCTATAGTATGGAGTATAAAAATGGATTTTTACCGTATAAATGAAGAATATATTAAATTTCTCCAGAAATACGAGAAAGAAAAAAGAGGCATAACAAAAGTTCCCAATATTCAATATACAGTTCGCAATAAATTTGCATTTGGTGCAGTTATGCAGGTAAATGAAAAGAATTATTATGTTTCTGTTTCGCACTTTGATAAGAAGCAAGAGGCGAATATTTTGATTCGAGTGCTGGGTGATAAAAAGGAAGTGAAAGGTTCTCTGCGTTTTAATTATATGGTACCTGTTCCAGATGAATGTATTGAAAAATTGGTAATTAAAGATATTGAAGATGAGAAGTATCGCCAATTACTGAATAAGGAATACCAGTTTTGTATGGAGAATGCAGAAAGAATTCAGAAAAAAGCGTATAAGATATACGAGATGGTTACAACAAATCGTAAGCAGATTTTAACAGATAACAGTTGTGCATTTCATATTTTAGAGGCTGGATGTAAAGAATACATAGAAAAGTATCTTAGGAGTGATCCTCAATAAGTGTGCTTGCAAAATGTTTGTAAAAACTCCTGAAACGAGAAATAATGTGTAGAATATTTGGAATGATCATACGATATAAGGTAGATGGAAAAATAAATAGACACAATATATAGTTATCAAAATTGAGTTCGAATAAACAAAAATGATTTGCATGGTGCTGGCTAATGTTTGTAGCCATACTAAGAAATATTACATATTTCCGAGTTGTGGTGTATTTTCCAAATGGACTGTTTCCTATATATGCTCTTGAATGTAAACATTCATCGTATATATTTTCAAAACTCCGCTTGACACTGAACGAATCAATTTTAGAAACGCCCTTAGTTATGGGTGATAACTCATGGCTAAGGGCGTTTTGTCGTGACAGTGGTATCAGCTATGGGATGATGAACTTAATTCTTTATGGAGCAGATTAAGTGATGAACTAGATACTGAAACGAAAGCAAAAGTGATTGATTTCAAAACTATGCATATGGATTAAAAAGAGCTTACAGAGAAAAAAGATAAACTGTATCAAGAGTATGAGAAGCTGAAAAAAAGTGAAACAGTACGACACAATCATGCAGAACGTAGTCAGTATCTTGCGATAGGCAAAGCAGCGGAAACGGGCATAGGAAGCAGAAAGATAACTTCAAGGTTATACTAATCAAGTTGGCTTTGATTGGTTGAATTTGTCTATATTGAATAAATTACCATTGTTACCGTCAAAACTTCGCTGCCTGATAATGAATTTTTATGAGGGAAAAGAATACATGAAATATCTTGGAAAAGAGGAGGTAAGTGATCCGGAATGCTTAGAATAGATGAATATATAGAAATTTTTATTCTAGTTGATAACAGCTATTTAATCGTGGTTGTTAAACTTGTTTTTCCATAATGTAATTCGTCAAAGGAATATTTTCACGGATTACTTGCTGCTCCTTAACTATTTTATATCCTCGTTGAAGAAAAAATGGTTTTGCAGTTATTGAAGCATGAGTGGTGATTTTACCCACTTGAAATGTATGTTCAAGTTTATCACATATAGCGCTGGCAATTCCTTGATTTTGATAGTTTTTGTGGACATACAGTCTGTCAAGATAGCCTGTTTTATCAATATCTCCAAATCCTACTATAATATCCTCGCTTATGGCAACAAGAGTATAATGTTCGGATAAAGAACGATTCCATTCCTCTATATCTACAATGCCTGTTGCCCAGACGTTTAACTGTTCATCTGTATAATCTTTTGCATTTATAGAATGGACAGTATTATAAAAAAGTTCCGTTAAGTATTTGCAATCTGAGGGGAGATATTTTCTGATAATCATATTATATTATACCTGCCAATCCTTATTACATTTGATTTTTCCTGTGTTTTTGATGAGAATAACATATATTTTTTATATTACAAGAAAAAAATAACATATATCTTAATACTGCTCTGAATATTGTTATAATTGATGTAATCAAAAAAATGCAAATTCTATTTATTATTTCGTTATAACAAGGGAAATTATCTGAAGCAGTTTTGATAGAAAATTATCAGATCGACATAAAGTCTATTAGAAATTAACTTAATAATTTATTTTTAATTATTTGTAATTCCCACCAGCAACAAACATTATAGTTGTGCCAGTGGGATATTTTAATATTACTGTCCTTTTTTCTTGAGAAGATATTCTTTAGCAACAGAAGCGGCATCACTTGCGTTAGATGTGTATGCATCAGCTTTAACTTCATCTGCAAATGCCTGACTAACTGGAGCCCCACCGATCATAATATAATATTTATCACGTATTCCAGCATTTTCAAATTCTTTTATAACTTCTCCGATTGCTGGCATTGTTGTAGTTAAGAGTGCAGAGAGACAGATTATGTCTGCACCTACTTCTTCAGCTTTCTCAATAAAAGCTGCTTCAGGTACGTCAACACCCAAGTCATATACAGTTGCTCCCATACCGCGCATCATCATTGCAACAAGATTTTTACCAATATCATGTAAATCGCCTTTAACTGTACCTATAACAACTTTACCAATTGGCTCAACGCCTGTCTCAGTCATAAGCGGCTCTAACAATTGAAGTCCTGCTGTCATAGCTCTTGCAGCTACAAGCATTTCAGGAACAAAAATCTTATTTTCTTTAAAATCTTCACCAATAATTCCCATAGCGGCGATAAGACCGTTATCAAGAATATCTTTTGCATCCATTCCCTCGTCGATACCTTGCTGTACTAATTGTTTTACAATTTTTCTTTTACCCTTCTGTACTGCTAATGATAATTCCTGTAAATCCATAATTTTACCTCCTGATTGTGTATAATCGTTATTTTCACAGCATTTCTAGACAGTTATTTCTTAGCTGATATTAAGCAGCTGTTGAAAATATAGGCAGTGCTACTGTACAAATAATATGCAGATTTCTGTGGTCTTTCACTTATGCAAGTAAGAAGCAATATTTGTACAGATATTTGACTAATTAAATACATTATAATTGCCATTTAGTTGAAAGTATTTCTATTCTTTTGTAAATTAATATAAAATATTTGTATTTTATAATTATTTTCAAGTGTATTGAAAATTGTACAAAAAAACATTTCACTGTTTCTAAAAAATTCTATAGTTTTTTTAAATATTTTAGGCGTTACAAAAAAATATATATTTAGAGATTTTTTTAATGAAATTATTTTATAATTAATGTATAATGTAAATTAGTTGAAAATTGGGCAGTAAATTTAAATGAAAGGGGTATATATTAGTGGAAAATAATGATTTTTTTGCTGACATAGCGATGACGCAGCATCCTATAGGAAATGAGGATAAAGAGAACCCGCCGAGGATATTTGAGGAAAAATGGTATAAAGAGAGTAATGAGGTATTTCCGTTTGGCAAAGTATTTGTTCCTCAGGATTACAGCGGCGAACAAAGATATGAGAGATTTGTCGAGCAGTTAAAAGAGCAGCGGGAAAAATATAAACCTTTTATGGAAAATTACCTTCCTGAAATTAAGAAAATAAAATCTAAAGAGCTGAAAGAATTTGAGTTCCGCTATGCGAAGCAAGGAGAATTGTTTTTGCAGATGGAAAATAAACATACTGAGTGGGAAAAGGTTACGATACCAGATTACAGAGGTCCTGAAGGAAAGTGGAAAGGGTATTACAAAACAAGGTTTAACCTCGATGATTTTATAAAAGATAATGAGAGAATTATTGTACATTGTCAATCCGTTGATTATAGAGCAGTTGTTTATGTAAATGGAAATTATGTAGGAGAACATGAAGGGTTTTTTGCACCGTTTGAGTTTGATATTACAGATTATGTGTCAGACGCAAATGAGCTTGTAATTGAAGTACATAATGATCTTACTACTAAAGGTGATGACGGACCAATTCGCGATGGAGATAAAATTTATGCGGCTACTGGTCCTGGCTGGGATGATGCATATACAGGATGGCATCATTGTCCTGCCGGTGCGGGAATAATTGGAAAAGTTTTCGTAGAACGGAGAAATGAAATATATATAGATGATATTTTTGTTCGCCCTGATATAGATGATGCGTCTGTTGAACTTCGTCTTGGCGTGATGAACTATACAGATGGATTTCCTGAAGGTTTTGATTTTGAACTGCAGATTTATCCTAAGAATTTTAAGGATAATAAGAAGGTAGAATTTAAATCGGAGATGAAAGTTATCGGAGCAGGAAAAAATGAGTATCGTTATCATGTTCCGATTGGAGAATTCAGACTTTGGGATTTAGATGAACCATATCTTTATGGTGCGGTATGCACTATAAAAAAAGATGGGAAGATTTTATCTCAGAGGGCAAAGCATTTTGGAATGAGAAAATTTGTCAGTGACGAGACGACCAATCCTAAGGGTAGATTTTTCTTTAATAATAAACCGATTATTTTGCGCGGGGCAAATGAGATGGGGCATTTGCAGCAGTGTGTAATGAATGGTGATTTTGAACAGTTAATTGATGATATTTTAATCGCAAAAATTTGTCATATGAACTACTATCGACTTACACAGCGACCTGTTCAGGAAGAAATATATGATTATATGGACATGTTGGGAATTATGAGTCAGAGTGATTTGCCGCTTTTCAGTACTTTAAGGCGCAATCAGGCAATGGAAGCTGTAAAGCAGGCAGGTGAGATGGAGCATCTGTTAAGATCGCATCCTTGCGCTGTTATGGTGACTTTTATAAATGAGCCAGTCTGTATTAGACCAACAGAGGATCCTAACAGTAAATTTTCCAAAAGATATGCGTTAAAGGGACACCGCCATTTATACAGAGATGAGCTGGAAGCGTTTTTTGAAGCTGCAAGAAAGATGATTTATATTGAAAATCCTGACAGAGTAATTAAAAATGTAGAGGGAGATTATGATCCTCCTACAGCTTCAGGTATGCCGGATTTTCATTCTTATACAATGTGGTATTCTCACCATCCTATTCCATATGCAAGGCTTGCAAAAGGATATATTCCTCCTGTTAAGCCGGGCTGGATGACGGGCTGCGGTGAGTATGGCGCTGAAGGTTTGGACAGTGCTGAACTGATGATGGAGAGATATCCTAAAGAATGGCTGGAGCTGAATGATAAGGGTGAGTGGTATCCTACTGCTATTGTTCGTGCTCAGACAAATGCAATGCATGGTGATTGGTATAAAGAGCAGACTTCAATGGAGGATTGGGTTAGAGAGAGTCAGATACATCAGGCAGAAGCTACAAAAGTTATGACAGAAGCATTTAGAAGGAGAAGCGATTATATTGGACATACAGCTATTCACCTTCTTATAGATGCATGGCCGGCCGGCTGGATGAAGACTCTTGTAAGTTGTGACCGTAAACCTAAACTTGCTTACTATGCATATGAAGATGCACTTGTTCCATACAGAGTAAATATGTACAGTGATCGCACTTATGTATATTCTGGAGAGACTGTGCCAGTTGAAGTGTGGCTGTTAAACGATTCTCAAGAAAACAGGAGTGGAAAAGTAGTAGCGAGCGTATCAATTGATGGTGAAATATATAATTCATATGAGTCTGAAGTAAGTGTTGATGCAGCTTATTCTATATGTACCGGAAAAATATCAATGATTGTGCCTAATGTGCAGAAAGAGACAAAGCTATCATTAAATGCGGTTCTTTACAATGAAGCTGGCGAGGCTGTACATGCGGAAAAAATAGATTTTATCGCTTATCCGGCAATTTCACCTAAGAATAAAAAGGTTGCTGTAATAGGCCAGCGGGCTAAGCAGCTGTCGCTTCAATATTTCTATGATGAGACTGATATAAACAGCGCTGAGACAATTATAGTTTCTGATATTGAAGGTAACGAAGGCAAAGTGTCAGATGCGTTGAATAGCGGAAAAAATGTAATTATAATAACGCCTGATATAGAACAGGTGAAATTTGATATTGGAGACTTGCATATAGAGACAAAGAAAGGTCCAAAAGTTTATTTTGCAGCATTGGCAGACGGTTTAAAGGATTATCATATTAACCGTCTTTACAGCGTAAAGAGTGATTACAGAGAATTTATTGCAAGAAAATATATTTTGGGGGATGACGGAGAGGAACTTCTGTATACATATGGAAAAGCCGGTATTGATGGGATTAAGGCGCCGAAGATACATTTACCGTTAGTTAAAAAATATAGTGTGTCTAATGGTAATATGTATGTACTAAGTATTGTAATTGGTGGTAAGACAGGTTTTAATCCTAATTTGGATGAGTTTTTGACAGACTGCATTGAAGGGACTATTTAGGAGGAGTATAATGACCGAACAAATTAACGAAGTTTGTGCCAGTGATGAGTTGAAAAGAAGGAAACTTCCCGATATTTTATTGTTTTCTGATGGACGCAAAGTAGAAGATAAAGAAATGTGGACAGAGCGTCGTGCAGAAATTGCAGAGATACTGCAGCATAATTACTGCGGATATGAGCCGCCTATTAAGCCGAAGGTTACTGGAATTGTGACAAAAGAGGATTCGAAAACGTTTTGTGCGGGCAAAGCGGTTTATCAGAAGCTTGATATTTCATGTAAATTGACAACAGGTAATTTTACTTTTCCATGTCATTTTGCAAAACCTAAAAACATAGTAAATCCGCCGGTGTTTGTTTACATTTCATTTTCTGACAGTTTTGTTGACGAGCTTCTTCCGCTGGAAGAAATAATTGATGAAGGTTTTGCTGTTGCGGCGTTTTATTATCAGAATATTGCACCGGATACAGATGACAATTTTATGAACGGAATTGCGCTTTCTTACGGAAGGAATCCGTTTGACGCCTGGGGAAAAGTTCGCATGTGGGCATGGGGAGCCTCCAGAGTTATGGATTATCTAAGTACCAGAGATGATATTGATCAAGACAGGGTGGCGGTTGTAGGGCATTCCAGGCTTGGTAAAGCCGCATTAGTATGCGGAGCGTTTGACGAGAGATTTTCAATTGTTATATCAAATAATTCCGGAGGTGCTGGAGCGGCCATTTTTCGCGGTAAACAGGGGGAGATGGTTAAAAATTTCAAAGGAGGTACAAGCGGTCATTGGTTTGCAGGAAATTTTAGCAATTATGCTAAAAAAGAAGATGAGATGCCTTTTGATATGCACTTCCTCCTCTCAATGATTGCGCCGAGATATTTATATGTGTGCAGCGCTAAGGAAGATTTGCATTCAGATCCAAAGTCAGAATTTTTATCATGTGTTGCGGCATCTGATGTATATGGACTGTTTGAAAAAAAAGGTCTTGTGGCTGATAATTTAATTCCCTCTCAGCCTGTGAGTTTTCATGAAGGTGAACTTGGATATCATATGAGAGACGGACACCATTTTTTAAGCCGCTACGATTGGAAAAAATTTATAGAGTATAGAAATAATCCACTGCATATCTGTTAAGGGAGATAGTTTATGAAAAGTATAATATCAATAAAAAAAGCGGCAAAAAACTGGGAGGAAGGTCTTCCTATTGGTAACGGAAGATTGGGAGCTTCAATTCTAGGAAAAATTTCCGAGGAAATGATTACAATAAATGAGGAGACTATATGGTATGGACCCTTTAGAAACAGGAAAAATCCTGACTGTCTGGCGACGATACCTCAAATTAGGCGGCTGCTTTTAGAAGGAGAGGTTGCCAAGGCACAGTTTTTAGCTAAGATGGCTATGACATCAACCCCTAAATATATGAATCCTTATCAGCCTGCGGGAGATTTGAAAATACATTTTTTAAATCATTTGGCAAAGAGGACATCTGACAGGCGTTGTTATCTTGATTTAGATGAGGCTATTGCATGGGTTAAGTATGATATGTATGGGGTTCATTATGAGAGAGAGCATTTTGTGAGTCAGAAGTATAATGTTGTTGTTATTAGACTGACAGCTGACAAGGCAGGACAATTGACAATCAGCGCTAATATGAACAGGAAGCCTTTTGAGGAAAATAGTGAGAAAATAGATAATAAAACAGTATGTAATTATGGACGCTGCGGTGAGGGCGGAGTTAAATATTTCACTGCTGTAAGGATGGCGGCCAAGGGTGCGGAAGTTAAGACATTGGGGGACTTTGTGTACGCTGAGGGAGCCGATGAAGTGATTTTATATGTGGCGAGTTCCACTGATTTTGGAGGAAATAAAAATTTTCGAGATGATTGTGTGAAACGTCTTGACGAAGCAGAGAAAATAGGTTATGATAAGATAAAACAAGAACATTTGTTCTGGTACAAATCATTGTATAACCGTGTAAAATTAGAATTAAATGATGTAAAAACTGATGACAGGCTTATTGAGATACAGCTTGATGAGCTTAAAAATGGTGAAGTTTCACAGAATGACTATTTAACTGTAATGCTGTTTAATTTTGCAAAATATCTTATGATTTCAAGTTCTTATGACTGTAAGCTTCCGGCAAATCTTCAGGGAATTTGGAATGGAGAGTATGTACCGCCATGGCAAAGTGAGTTTACAATTAATATTAATACAGAGATGAATTATTGGTTCGTAGAGAAATGTAATTTGCCTGAATGTCATACGCCACTGTTTAATTTAATTGACAGACTTGTTGAAAATGGACGCTGTACTGCAAAGGAATTGTATGGCTGTCGTGGTTTCTGTGCGCATCATAATACAAATTTATGGGCGAACACAGACCCGGAAGGTATTATGGACGCCTCTCCATTCTGGCCTATGGGAGGTGCTTGGTTGTCGCTTCATATGTATGAACATTATTTATATACAGGAGATAAGGGATTTTTGAAAGATAGAGCACTTCCGGTTATGCGTGAGGCGCTGTTGTTTTTTGAAGATTACCTGTATGAGACTGAGGATGGAATATTGTTGACAGGACCAAGTGTATCTCCAGAAAATACATATGTATCACCAATTGGACAGAAGGGTGCGCTATGTATGGGTCCAGCAATGGATATTCAGATTTTGCGTCAGTTATGTAAATCGTATTTGAACGGCTGTCAGGCGTTGGAAGATAGTAACAGAGATAAAGAGGATGAGGAAGTTATTAATAATATGCTTTTAAAACTTCCGGAAACTAAATTATCATCGGACGGCCGTGTTATGGAATGGCAGGAAGAATATGAGGAGACAGAGAGAGGACATCGCCATATTTCTCATATGTATGCACTTCATCCTGGAAATGAAATAACTGAAGAGAAACCTGATTTATTTGCAGCGGCAGAGAAAACAATTGACACTAGATTGTCTGCCGGAGGAGGACATACCGGATGGAGTCGCGCATGGATTGCATGTTTTTTTGCTCGCCTTAAAAAAGGTGAGAAAGTATTTGAAAATATTAATGGTTTGTTGCAGAAGTCTATAAAAAATAACTTATATGATACTCATCCCCCATTTCAGATTGACGGGAATTTCGGTATTGCAGAAGCAATTTTAGAATCGATAGTTCAGTCACATGGTTCGTATATTGAACTTTTGCCGGCTCTTCCAAATGAGTGGAGAAGCGGTAATTTGGAGGGGGTAAGACTCAGAAGTATTGTACAAAAAAAAGAGGATGGAAATATAGTTGCCAGCAGCCCTCTGACCGCTGATATTTCATGGGAAGACGGAGAGTTAAGAAGACTTATAGTTACAGCAGATAAAAATTGTGTTGTTACATTTAAGTATATGGGCGGTAAGAAAAGAATTGACTTGATTGCTGGCAAGCCAAAGGAGGTATATTGATGGAAAAGTCAAATGCTTCATCGGCAGTCAGTCAGATTCTGTTTAGAATAATAGGATTATTATTTCTAATCAGTATATGTTTTGTTTTTGGAAGTGTTTTCTTTCATAATACAATATACGCACATGACAAATTTATTGTATTAGTCACAATGATTGATATTGCAGTGTTATTCGTTCTGTTTGAATGGCTTCTTGCTAAAATAGAGAGTAAACTTAACCGCAGAAATATGATAATTATTATTGCTGTGTATTTATCAATATTTGCAGTTGTTCAGATAATATTTGCAGAACGTTTAAGGTTTCAGCCAATGTTTGATTTGGGGAATACATTTAATGGTGCTATTAATTGGCTTCAGAAAGGCAGTCTGGCAGAATGTCAGGAGTATTTTTATTATTTTCCTAATAACATTGGATTGATGTGTGTATTTAGATTCATTTTTGGAATAGTTTCTATATTTGGCATACATGATTATTATATGGTTGCTTCTTGTATGGGAGCGGCAAGTATGATTGCGATGATGTGGGCGGTTATTGCGGTATGCCGTAAGTTGTTTGACGATAAGACAGCTCTTAGGGCAATGTTTTTAATGTTGTTTATACTTCCATTTTACATATATGCAGCAGTATTTTACAGTGATGTTATGTCAGTATTTGCCATGCCTTTAATAGTTTTTTTCTGTCTAAAAGGTATGGAAAGTGAGATTTTATGGAAGAAAATTTTATTTTTTCTTTTTATGGGTCTCGCTGCTGCTGTAGG
>CATJTQ010000124.1 GCA_949743325.1 uncultured Lachnospiraceae bacterium | reverse complement strand
TGGTAGAGCACACGGCTGTTAACCGTGGGGTTGTAGGTTCGAGCCCTACTCGGGGAGCTTGATTAGTCCGTAGACGTTTATGTTTATGGACTTTTTTGTTGTAAAAGTTGTTAGGTAATTATGATGTGAGTATCAAAATAAATGGATACGCACACGCAACAAGGGAAGCAAAAAGCAGTTCCGATAAGTTCTTGGATAAGGTCAGGAAAATGACAAAAACTAGGGAAAGGGTACATTTTGTTTTGGCATTTTTAAAGTGAATAGCAAAAGTATTCATAATTTTTCAGATGTTAGGATTAATATTTTGTATGGTTGAAATTGACAATTGATTTTCTAGCCGTTGTTTTAAACTTTTTAAGAAGCTGTCGTTTCCTAATACTGTAAGCATTGGTCCAAAAGACATTACTTCAATTAGAAGTTCAGTTTCCATATTTTTATTATAATATATGCGGCACTCATAGGTGTTTTCATTTATTTTTGTTGTATTTTTTTCATAGTTTGCAAAATGCAGCATTGCCCGTTCCAAAGCATTGCGTTTATTTATAATTTGTAGCGTAATTGGTTCCTGATAATAAGAATTTTTGATTGCAGAATTTAAATCATTTGTTAATGTATAAATTTTATCTGTAAGTTTTATTGTTTGAATTCGATCAATATTTAAAATTTCCAATTTTGTTTTGTTATGCTTTATTTGTTCCATTGCAATTATGCGAAATTTATCATTTTTTACAGAATATTCGAGACGCGCAGGGTAATAGTAGTGATGAATGCGGCTTCCCTTTGGTGATTTATACTCAATATCTACATATATATTATTTTTTTGTGCATTAAGCAAAGTTCGAAAGCAATGCTGGTAGTGTTCATTTTCAAATGGGTCTCCGTCAGTAAATTTATCGAAGTAGTAAAATTGTTCCTGTTTCCAAAGAGGAGATACTGACGAGAGCATATTATTTATTGTTTCCAATTGTTCTTGTCCTAGAAATAATCTAATCCGTGCATCAGATAGTAATGCCTTTAAATAGGATTTTTGAAGGTTTGACAGAGGAGTTATAAATGCGGAGTTAATTTTTGATATATATAGGTCACCACTTTTATTAAATAAATTCCATGTTCCGCTTTCTAGTTTTGGAATGATTGACAATAGACTTTCTTCAAATCCTTCATCATAGATTTGATCGTATATTTGCTGAATGCTGATGGAATTTTGACTGCATAATAAATGACGTAGTACTCTATAGTAACAGCTGTATATTTCTGAAAATATTTCCATAATTATTGTCTCCTGGTGTTTATGCCATACATTTTATACATAGTGTTCAAATCGTTATAAAATCTTTTTTTGACTATTTCTGATGTACATTCTAACGATATAATCCTGCCTATAAAGGTTCGAATCCAAGGAAGCATTTCATTGCAGTCAAACACTTCAATTTCATATTTATATGTGTCTGGTGCCGTTTTAGAAATGATACCTCCCCTGCCCTCTCGTTTTAATCGCTCGATTATAAAGTGTTCGAATGGTTCATTTACATGTAAAATCATTGTTAATTTCTCAAGATGATTACCTGTTTCACTTTGAAAAGAAACTCCCCAGATATGGCTGCGGTTTTTATTTAATAAAGTTAAAAGTTCATCGTATTCATTATATTTTTCCATAGGAAAGACCTGTTTAATTGTATCAAGACGGAAACATGTAAATCGTCTGCTTTTGTGTACATAGCCGCAAAGGAAACGGCGACCGCTCCGTGTGCTTGTAAATATTTGCAGAGGTGTACAATTTGATGTGTTTAGTGTACCTGCTTTAGAGCTTTTAATTTGCAGCTGTACATTTAACTTTTTATTAATACAGTTAAGGAGTTCTATAAGTATTTCATCTTCTAACGTATGTACAAAAAAATTGTGCTTAACACGGAAGGTATTGTTTTCAATATCTAATTGTTCTGATAATACGTTGGCAATAATTCCAAAATCTCCAGCCATCTGATAAAATGCAAGTGCATTATGTATATTTTCATTGGTTTTAATCCATAAAGCAAGAGAGTTATCTATAGAATATAAAACTTTTTTTCCAAGTTTCTCTTTAGTAAGAAGTCCATCATTCGTATATTTATTGCACTTTCGGCGAACGGTTTGTATATCAAAAAATGCATTATATTTTGTTAAAAGATTGTCTGTTATTTCATCTGCAGTTAGTGTCTTATTATTATTTAATAAATCTATTATTAGAAAATGCAGTACAATGTCATTATCTGTAAAGCATTTTGTTTTCCAAACTTGAAAAAGCGGGTTTGTATCAAGAAGATTACTGTCTATGGCAAGAGAGATGTTTGCACCATTAGAAGTATAGTCTCTTCGAATATATGGGCTTAACCAGCTTTCAAGGCGTCTGCGCTCATTGTCGTAAGTTCTTGCGCTTTTGTTATTAAAATCATTTCTTGTTTTGAATCCATAGACAAAGAAATCTCTGACATAATCTCTAGTTTTAGAAAAATTTTTAATCAGTTCTTGAAAATTAGACATGTGTATGATGGTTTCTCCTAAGTTGTTTATTAATTATTAGTTTTTTAAATCTTATAATTATGTAAATACTATCAGTATCATAAAATAATTGGTTACCAGATGCAAGAAAAATATGCTAAAAGTTATTTTTTATTAATTGTTTATAAAATTGTGGACTTATCAAAGGAACAGAGTAAAAGAGCCGTTTTAGCGGCTGAAGGCGCTTTGGGAGCGGTTTTGACAATGCACTAACTGAATATATAACAACTTTTAATTTAAAGCTTAAATTAATATTTATATTGATAGACAGTTCGCAACTTTTTTTAAATGATATATTGGAAATTATTGTATATAATCTTTTTATCAGCTACAGAGAATTTAAAAATAAGAAAGGGTGATAACGCTATGTTTGTATTAAATAATGAGAAAACAAGATTTCCGGTTAAAGTATGGTTGGAGAGTGAAAGTCAGTTGGAGGAAAATTGTCTTGAACAGGCTTATCACTTATCACAGCTTCCGTTTATCCATAAATGGGTGTGTTTAATGCCTGATACACATGCGGGAAAGGGTATGCCTATAGGCGGTGTTATCGCGGCAAAAGATGTTATTATTCCCAATGCAGTGGGAGTTGATATTGGATGTGGTATGGATTTTATCCCAACTAATGTTCACATGGAAGATATACGTGAGATTCAGACGGGAAATGGTTCTGTGATTCAGGCGATAGTTGGTAATATTATGAGAACAATACCGTTAAATACAGATAGATATAAAGTGCCGCAGGAATCAAAAGTGCTTGATTTAGCAAAATATGAACTTGATAAGTATGAAATAGATAGTGAATTACTTCCATTAATTGATGATGGATATTATCAGGTTGGAAGTTTAGGAGGCGGTAATCACTTTATTGAGCTGCAGGAGGATCAGGATGGATTTTTGTGTATAATGCTTCATTCAGGAAGCCGTCATCTTGGAAAGGCGATATGCGATTATTTTCATGAGAAGGCAAGAGTCTTAAATCAAAGATGGTACAGCGAGGTAAAGGATGAGTATCGCTTGGCATTTCTTTCTGTTAATTCAACAGAAGGTCAGCAATATATCAATTGGATGAATTTAGCATTAGAATATGCTTTTGAGAATCGTGCCCGCATGTTGGAAAAAACTTGCAGTATTGTTAAAGAGATAATAGAGAAGCATACAGATTATATTGTGGAATTTGGTGAAGAGATCAATTGTCATCATAACTATGCGTCGTTAGAAAGTCATTATAATGAGAATGTTTGGGTACATCGAAAAGGCGCTACTCGTGTACGAGAGGGCGAACTTGCTGTAATACCAGGTGCAATGGGCTCATACAGTTATGTTGTACAAGGAAAGGGCAATGGAGAATCTTTTTGTTCTTCTTCACATGGAGCAGGCAGAAATTATTCACGCTCAGGAGCAGTTAAGACATTTTCTGTTGAAGAGGTTATGGTAGATTTAAAGGAACAAGGGGTTGTGCTTGGTAAACGCAAAAAAAATGACGTTGCTGAAGAGTGCAGGTTTGCATATAAAGATATTGATTTGGTGATGGCTCAGCAGTCAGATATAGTCACACCGTTAAGAAAATTGAAAACGGTCGGAGTTGTTAAGGGTTAAATTAATATGGAAATAATTTATTATGCGCGGGTATTGAAAGTCACTTTCTGCCCGGCGGTGCCTGCAGTGTGCTGTAAGGTATATCATAATATTTCACATAACTTAATTAGTGGTTAAGTTTTATAAGATTGTGTTGTCAAGGGTTCAACTCCCTTCCGTGAAAACGGTAGCTCAGTGGTAGAGTACACAAAATTTTGGTAAGACATGTCAAGTCTGCGGTTCGAATCCGCTCTATGTAATGCTTTTATCCCAAGTTCAGACATAGTGTGCATTTTATTTTCGGTTTACTGCAAGTCAAGCTTAAAAAAGGTCATTGATATAATTTGTAATATCGTAAATTTTATCCAAGTCTATTGTCAATCAGTTATATGCTTGAAATTTAAGGATACCGTATATAGAAAGACTGAACAACATTTATAAAAACTATATTATCAGACATTATTTTCTAATCAAAATAATTGTTCATAATGAGGAAATTATAATTGTTCTTCTGTTGGACCATATGCTTAACTAACTTTCCGCATTTAACTGATGAATGCGGGATAAAAGTATTTTTTATTATTAAGTAAATAATTAATATATAGAAGAGATTTTATGTAGGAGGTATGTATATGAAATATATTATTAAAGATAATCAGGCAGGTTTTGTATTAAAAAATGGTATTTTTAAGAAAATGATTACTGCTGGAACTTATCATTTTTCTAAAGTGACAGGATATAAGGTTGAGATTGAGGAAATGTCTGGAGAGGTAGATTACATAGATGTACCTTATCAGATTCTTTGTAAAGATTCTGTGTTTTTTGACTCTACAGTACATATGGAAATACCAGATGGTTCAGTTGGTTTCATTTATGTAAATGGAAAGTTAACTTCATTTGCTAACAGAAAGGAATATATTTTTTGGAATGTTTTTGAAAATTATGAAATAAAAGTGGTGTCTATGGCTGACACAATTATTGGTTCGGATGTATCAAAACAAATGCTCTCGTTAGTACCTGGTAAATATTATACCGAAGTATCTGTCGGAGATGGAGAGACGGGGCTTTTATATTATGATAATATATTGCAGGAACAACTGCCGAAAGGTTTGTACAGATTTTGGAATTACTATCACAGCATTACATATAAGGTTGTCGATATGAAACAGAGAGAGCTTGATATTGTAGGACAGGAAATTTTAACAAAAGATAAGATCGGTATTAGGATGAATGTTGTTTGTATATTTAAGATTAGAGACGCCAAAGATTTCGGCGAGAAATTAAATGATTTAAAGGGACAGCTATACTCAGCAGTACAGTTGTCAATAAGAGAAATTACAAGCAATTATAAATTGGATGAAATATTGGAGTTAAAGGAGCAGATTTCAAAAGAAATATATAAGTTAATTAAGGAGAAGGAGGAAATGTTTTGCGTGAATTTTTTGACGGCAGGTATTAAAGATATTATTTTACCTGGCGAGATAAAAAATATTATGAATTCTGTGTTGGTTGCGGAGAAGACTGCACAGGCAAACGTTATTTCAAGAAGAGAAGAGGTGGCGTCTACCCGTTCACTGTTAAATACCGCAAAGCTTATGGATGAGAACAAAACTTTATATAAATTAAAAGAGCTTGAGTATTTAGAGAGAATATGTGAGCGTGTTGGAGAGATTTCTGTTAATGGAAATATAGGTATTATGGAACAGTTGAGCAAGATGATTGGATGAGGACAGTACAGATGAATTAAAATATTTGAAATTTTTTTACATTTTTTGAAAAAAGTACTTGCATTAACTCAATTTATATGATAGTATAAATATCGTCGTTGAAACGACTAATTATTAGCAAGGAATTTAATTCCTGTAAAAGCAAGGCTCCATGGTCAAGCGGTTAAGACACCGCCCTTTCACGGCGGTAACAGGGGTTCAAATCCCCTTGGAGTCATATTGTTTGCCGATGTGGCTCAATTGGCAGAGCAGCTGATTTGTAATCAGCAGGTTATCGGTTCGAGTCCGATCATCGGCTTCTGTCTAATAATTTTTAGAGATTTGGACCTTTAGCTCAGTTGGTTAGAGCAACCGGCTCATAACCGGTCGGTCCTGGGTTCGAGTCCCCGAAGGTCCATTGTTTTAAAAATCAAATTATCTAATATCTATATTTTGGCCTGGTGGCTCAGCTGGTTAGAGCGCCGCCCTGTCACGGCGGAGGTCGTGGGTTCGAACCCCATCCGGGTCGTTACAACTGAATAGTTGTCGTGGGATCTTAGCTCAGCTGGGAGAGCATCTGCCTTACAAGCAGAGGGTCACAGGTTCGAGCCCTGTAGGTCCCATTAGGTCGAAAGACTTATGCCGCAGTGGCGGAACTGGCAGACGCACAGGACTTAAAATCCTGCGGGACTTATACTCCCGTACCGGTTCGATTCCGGTCTGCGGCATTTTTAATGAGAGAGAAGCATTGATATAAATCAATGCTTTTTTCTTATACGAAATTGCAATTTTCGAGGAGAGGAAAAAGAGCAAGAGTTCATCTAACGAATGTTAAATAAACTCTTGTCTGGTAACAACAAGATGACAAAAGTTAGAAGATATAAAAATTGTACTGGCATTACTCACCAAATTTTTTTTCAATTCAGACAAGGTGCTTGTAGCAATGTTACATTCTGCAGCAATTTTTACTGTTTATTTGTCTCCTGCAATATAGGCTCTTATTTTTGAGTGGAGTTTTTAGAAGAAAAAATTATCTTATATATAATAGTAATAATTGTTTCTTTTGATTTGTGTATGGCTATCTTTAATTTTCAGAAAATAAGGGATGAAGAACTGATATAGAAGATATTTAGAATCAGTAAGGACAGCTATGAATATGAGTGAGTGCTAAAAACACATTAGAACATTTAGAATATTCAGGCGTTTATACTGCGTTAATAGATATTAACGAGGAGAAAATAAGTGAACTTGTAACGGGTTTGGAAGCTGATGGATATCGTCCAATAGAAAAACAATGGGAGATGTATGCGGAAGGCGACGCAGAAGAGTATGAGGTAGTTAAGGAAGAAGATGCAGTTTATATTGAAAAAGTAACGGGGATTGCATATGATGAAAAACAGAAAATATATATAAGTTTTTCAGGCCTGCAAAGAACGATTAAGTATTTTCCGGCAAAATATAGGAATAAAGGAATTCCGGAAAGACTTGTAGTATGCTATCCGGCCGCTGATGGCGTCTGCAGGGTTTTCTTATATTATCTGGAGTAATTTTATTTGCAAAAACATATAAAAATAACAGTGCGATTAGGATATGCTATGCTATTAGATATACATATCACAGTAAATAAGATATAGCTGTACAGCGTAAGAGCGTATAGTAAACAATGATATGATACCCCTTGAATAGATAAGGTAAATAACCAAATTCTATTTAAGGGGGATTTTTATGTCAAAGCCTAAATTTTTATCAGAGTTTAAGGTTATGCTTGCTGAAGTTTATTTGAATAAAGAAGGCGGATTCTAATGTATTGACTAATATATTTCATGCTCTTGACTAACGCTTTTTTTGCGAATATAATTAAAATAATTAAATAAGTTATTTGGAGGTTAGAAAAGATGAAAACGAATACAATTTGTGTACAGGGCGGTTATACGCCGGGAAATGGTGAACCAAGGCAGATTCCTATTATTCAGAGTACTACATTTAAATATGATACAAGCGAGGATATGGGAAAGCTGTTTGATTTAGAGGCAGAAGGATATTTCTATACAAGACTTCAAAATCCGACAAATGACTTTGTTGCGGCTAAAATAGCTCAATTGGAAGGCGGCACTGCCGCAATGCTTACAAGCAGCGGACAGGCTGCAAATTTCTTCGCTCTTTTTAATATTTGCGGAGCAGGAGACCATATTGTTGCTTCAAGCAGTATTTATGGCGGAACTTTTAATTTGTTATCAGTGACTATGAAGAGAATGGGTATTGATGTGACATTTGTTGATGCAGATGCTTCTGTTGAGGAATTAAATAAAGCGTTTAAACCTAATACAAAGGCGGTATTTGGAGAGACGATTGCGAATCCGGCCCTTACGGTGCTTGATATTGAGAAGTTTGCTAAACTGGCACATGATCATGGCGTTGTGTTTATTATAGATAATACTTTTGCAACTCCGGTAAACTGCCGTCCGATTGAGTGGGGGGCTGATATTGTAACTCATTCAACTACAAAATATATGGATGGACACGGCGCCGGAGTCGGCGGAGCGATTGTTGACAGCGGTAATTTTGACTGGATGGCGTATGCAGATAAATATCCAGGACTGTGTTCTCCAGATGAGAGTTATCATGGTGTTACTTATGTAAAGGATTTTGGCAATGAAAAGGCATTTATTACAAAATGTACAGCCCAGCTTATGCGCGATTTGGGTTCTGTTCAAAGCCCTCAAAATGCGTTTTTGTTAAATCTAGGACTGGAAAGTCTGCATGTAAGGATGAAGAGACATTGTGAAAATGGGTTAGCTGTAGCTGATTATCTTTCTAAGCACCCTAAGGTTTCTTATGTAAATTATGCGAGTCTTCCAGGGAATAAGTATTATAATTTAGCGCAGAAATATTTCCCTGATGGGGGATGCGGTGTCGTGTCGTTTGGACTAAAAGGCGGCAGGGATGCAGCAGAAATATTTATGAAGAATTTAAAAATTGCAGCGATTGAGACTCATGTTGCAGATGCAAGAACATGTTGTCTTAACCCTGCTACAAGTACACACAGACAGATGACCGATAAACAGCTTGAAGAGGCTGGAGTTCCGGCAGAGTTAATTCGTATGAGCTGCGGTATTGAGGATAAAGAGGATCTGATTGCAGATATTGATCAGGCGCTTGCTAAATGTGAAGGTTAGAATTTTCACATATGGAAAATTATGTTTATAAAGAAAACAGAAAATTAAGGTGCGGTTATACTACCGGAAGCTGTGCGGCTGCAGCGTCTAAAGCTGCCGCAATAATGCTTCTGACTAAAAGAAGAGTAGACGTAATTTCATTAAAAACTCCAAAAGGTTTAATTCTAAATTTGAAGATAGAAGAGATAAATATTTCAGAAACTGAGGTTTGCTGTGCCGTCAGAAAAGATGCCGGGGATGATGCAGACTGTACAGACGGTGTATTAGTGTTTGCTAAGGTTGGTTATTGCGACAGTGGAATCAATATTGACGGTGGATTTGGAGTTGGGCGTATTACTAAGCCCGGATTGGATCAGCCTGTCGGAGCCGCGGCTATAAACAGTGTGCCGAGAAGGATGATTGAGGAAGCTGTGTTGGATGTTTTTGAGACATGCAGCTACAGCGGTGGTATGTCAATTGAGATATACGTTCCAATGGGAGTTAGTATTGCAGAAAATACTTTTAATCCAAGACTTGGAATAGAGGGTGGTATATCAATACTTGGTACAAGCGGTATTGTGGAACCTATGAGTGAGCAGGCATTAGTAGCGACAATATATGCAGAAATGAAGCTTAGAGCTTTTGGCGGTACAAAAAATCTGTTGGTGACACCAGGCAATTATGGAAGAGATTTTGCCAGAGATTATTTGGGTTTAGATTTAGATTCGGGTATAAAGTGCAGCAATTTCATAGGTGAGACTATTGATATGGCATATGAATTTCAGATAGAAAGGATACTGCTTATTGGACATATCGGTAAACTTGTAAAAATTGCAGCCGGTATTATGAATACTCATTCTAAATGGGCTGATGCAAGGATGGAAGTCTTATGTTCGGCGGCTGTTATGGCGGGAGCGGATATATATATTTGCAGAAAAATATTACAGTGTGTTACTGCTGACGAGGCAGTAGAAATATTAAAGAGAAATGATCTTATAGAAAGCGTTATGTCATATATAATGCAGAAAATATATGTTAATTTAAATAGAAGAGCTTATGAAGGGATGACTGTTGAAGTAATAATGTTTTCTAATATATATGGGGTATTAGGAACAACGAACTCAGCAATGGAACTGTTAAAAGAATTTATAAGGTGATAAAAATATGCGGATGACTTTTATTAGACATGGCAAGACTCTTGGAAATATAGAGCACAGATATGTTGGAAGATCTGATGAGCCGTTATCAGATGAAGGAATAAGAGATATAAAAAATAGAATTGAAACTTATTCATATTTAAACGATACAGATGTGATTTTTGTAAGTCCGATGAGGCGCTGTATTCAAACAGCTGAGTTAATATTTGAGCAGTTGGGGTTAGACATTGATAAGAGAGGTTTTATAGTAGTTGACGGTTTCCGTGAATATGACTTTGGTGATTTTGAAGGGAAAAATCATGATGATTTAATGAAGAATAAAATGTATCGGGATTGGCTCGACAGTAACGGCAGTTATGATATGCCTGCTGGCGAGGGGTTGGATAATTTTAAGAGCAGAGTAATAGCGGCTTTTGATGAAACTGTAAAAATATGTTATGAGCAAAAATATAATCATACTGCATATATTGTACACGGCGGTACGATTATGGCTGTTTTTAGTGAGTATGACAGTGAGAAAAAAGCTTACTATGACTATAAATGCAAAAATGGCGAGGGTTACAGATGCCATTTTAATGGAAATATGCTGGAAAGGATGAACAGATAATGGTTTCATTTGTTGGAGCTGGAAGCGGGGCCGTAGATTTAATCACAGTTCGCGGACAGAATTTATTAAGAGATGCTGATGTGGTTATCTATGCCGGTTCGCTTGTAAACCCTGAGCTTTTAAATGTGTGCCGCGATAAGTGTGAGATTTATGACAGTGCAAAAATGACATTGGAGGAGGTTATCAGTGTTATTAAATCTGCCGATGGTAACAATAAAAATATTGTGCGTCTGCATACAGGAGATCCAAGTATATATGGTGCAATAAAAGAACAGATGGATATACTTGATAGAGAGGGAATACAGTACGAAAACTGTCCTGGAGTAAGTGCATTTTGCGGAGCAGCGGCAGCTCTGCAGATGGAATATACGCTGCCGGATATTTCTCAGAGTGTAATTATTACGAGAATGGCAGGGAGAACATCTGTGCCTGAGAAAGAGAGCATAGAGAGCTTTGCATCACATCAGGCGACAATGGTAATTTTTTTGAGTACTGGTATGTTGGAACAATTAAGTAAACGATTGATTGATGGAGGCTATTATGAAGATACGCCTGCAGCAATTGTTTATAAGGCTACATGGCCTGATGAGGAAAAGTATGTTTGTACAGTAGCAACTTTGGCACAGACAGCCAAAGAACATAATATTACAAAAACTGCATTGATAATAGTAGGAAATGTTGTTGGAGCGTCAGTTTATGAGAGGTCTAAGCTGTATGATCCATCATTTACAACGGAGTATAGAGAAGCGGTTAGATAAACAGGTTTTATGGAGAAAATTATATGAAGACAGCCATAGTATCATTTTCCGTGGCGGGGGCGTCTTTAGGAAAAAAAATTTTAAGCTTTTTATTAAATGATTCAGATGAAAAATTTAATGGCAGTCTGGAAATAGAGGCGGTTACGACCAATGAGAGGGCGGAAGATATTCTGCCAAGATTAAAAGTTCCTCTATCTGAATGGGTTGGCATGAAGTTTGCATGCTGTGATTTAATAATTTTTATCGGAGCGTGCGGTATTGCAGTTAGAAAGATTGCTCCGTATATTGCAGATAAGAAAACAGATCCTGCGGTCATTGTTATTGATGACACAGGAAAAAATGTTATTTCTCTGCTGTCAGGGCATCTTGGCGGTGCCAATGAATGGACATCATATATTGCAGAAAAAATAGGCGCTAACCCGGTTATTACGAC